>NZ_CP108025.1:5488368-6176737 GCF_041435095.1 Kitasatospora sp. NBC_00315
GCACCCGCACGCGCGGCCGAACCCGCACCCGCACCCGCACGCGCGGCCGAACCCGCACCCGCACCCGCACGCGCGGCCGAACCCGCACCCGAACCCGCACCCGGTCCGCCGCCGGGCGGGCGGGCCCGGGCCGATCTGCTGGGCGCGCTGTTGGCCGCCGAGAGCGATCCACGGGTGCCGACCGGCGTAATGGAGCTCCTCGCGCAGGGCTGCGAGGGCCGCGACCGGGCCGGGCTGCGGGAGCTGGTGGCCCTCGCGGCGGCGGCCCTGGCGGAGCCGGACGAGGTGCTGGTGCGCTGCGCGGAACGCTCGGCCGCCTTCGCCGCCCTGCTGGCACAGTGGCCGGACGAGTACGTACCGCCCCTGCCCGGCGGCCCCCGGGTGGCCCGGCTGCGGGCACTGGCGGCGGCCGGGCGCGGTCCCCGGTCCACCGCACCGGGGACCGGGCGGGAGCCCGGGCCGTCGGCTCCGTCGGCGGCGCCCGGGGAGGGGCAGTCGGGGTCGCGGCGGCCAACGGGCCTTCCGGTGCCGAATCCGCGCCGCGCGCATGGCACGCTATAGGGGTTCGGTTTTGAGCGTTTGAGCGTACAGAAGGTACGCGTCGTACGGAACAAGGAGCGGTCAGGGTGCAGCGCTGGCGTGGCCTGGAGGAGATCCCCGCCGACTGGGGACGCAGCGTCGTCACCATCGGCTCGTTCGACGGAGTGCACCGCGGGCATCAACTGATCATCAACCGGGCGGTCGAGCGCGCCCGCGAACTCGGCGCCAGGGCGGTCGTGGTCACCTTCGACCCCCACCCCAGCGAGGTCGTCCGCCCGGGCAGCCACCCGCCGCTGCTCGCCCCGCAGCCGCGTCGCGCGGAGCTGATCGCGGAGCTGGGCGTGGACGCGGTGCTGGTGCTGCCGTTCACCCTGGAGTTCTCGCAGGAGTCCCCGGAGACCTTCGTCCAGCAGGTCCTGGTGGACGCGTTGCACGCGCGGGCCGTGGTGGAGGGCCCCAACTTCCGCTTCGGGCACAAGGCGGCGGGCAACGTCGAGCTGCTCGCGAAGCTCGGCCGGGAGGCGGACTTCGAGGTGGAGGTGGTCGATCTCCAGGTGCGCGGGGCGGCGGGGGACGGCGAGCCGTTCTCCTCCACCCTGATCCGGCGCCTGGTCGCGGCCGGCGACCTGGCCGGCGCCGCCGAGGTGCTCGGCCGTCCGCACCGGGTCGAGGGCGTGGTGGTGCGCGGCGCGCAGCGCGGCCGGGAGCTCGGCTTCCCGACGGCGAACGTCGAGACCGTCCCGCACAGCGCGATCCCGGCCGACGGGGTGTACGCGGGCTGGCTGACGGCGGCCGGCGAGCGGATGCCCGCCGCGATCTCGGTCGGCACCAACCCGACGTTCGACGGCACCGCCCGCACCGTCGAGGCGTACGCCATCGACCGGATCGGCCTGGACCTCTACGGCCTGCACGTGGCGGTCGACTTCCTGGCGTACCTGCGCGGGATGGAGAAGTTCGACTCGATCGAGGCACTGCTGGTCCGGATGGCCGACGACGTCGAGCGCTCCCGGGGGCTCACGGGCGCGGGCGGCACCGGCGCGAGCACCGGCGACGCGGGCACCACCGCGGCCGGCTGACCGCGCCACCCGTACGAACCCGTAGGAACCCGTACGACCGTGAGGGCCCGCCGGCGCGATGCCGGCGGGCCCTCACGGGTGTGGTGCCGCTACTGCTGCTGCTGGGGCGGCGGGTAGCCGTAGCCGCCGCCCTGCGGCGGCTGCTGGGCCCACTCCTGGGGCAGCGGCTGCTGACCCTCGGGAGCGCCCGGTGCGGCCTGCTGCGGCGGGTAGCCGTAGCCCGGCGGGGGCGGCGGCGCCTGGCCGGGCTGCGGGGCCCACGGCGCGCCGGGGGCGGCCTGGCCGGGCTGCTGCGGCGGGTAGCCGCCCTGGCCCTGCTGGGGGTACTGCTGCTGCTGTTGCTGGCCCCACTCGTTCTGCTGGCCGTACGGCTGGCCCTGGTACGGGGCCCCGGGGGCCGGCTGCTGCCAGCCGCCCTGCTGTCCGGCGCCGTGCTGGGCCCGGATGATGTCCTCGCCGATCAGGGCGGCCAGCTCGAAGTAGGCCTCCCGCACCTTGGGACGCATCATGTCGAGGTTGACCTCGGCGCCGGCCGCCAGACTCTCGTCGAACGGGACGACCACCACCCCGCGGCAGCGGGTCTGGAAGTGCGCGACGATGTCCTCGATCTTGATCATCTTGCTGGTCTCGCGCACCCCGGAGACCACCGTGATGGAGCGCTGCACCAGGTCCGCGTACCCGTGCGCGGAGAGCCAGTCCAGCGTGGTGGAGGCGCTGCTGGCGCCGTCCACGCTGGGGGTGGAGACGATGATCAGCTGGTCGGCGAGATCCAGCACGCCGCGCATCGCGCTGTACAGCAGGCCGGTGCCGGAGTCGGTCAGGATGATCGGGTACTGCCGGCCGAGCACGTCGATGACCTGGCGGTAGTCCGAGTCGTTGAACGTGGTCGAGACGGCCGGGTCGACGTCGTTCGCCAGGATCTCCAGGCCCGAGTGCAGATCCTGTGAGGTGAACTGGCGGATGTCCATGTAGCTGCGCAGGTGCGGGATGGCCGTGACCAGGTCGCGGATGGTGGCCCCGGTCTGGCGCTTCACCCGGCGGCCGAGCGTGCCGGCGTCGGGGTTGGCGTCGATCGCGATCACCTTGTCCTGGCGTTCGCTGGCCAGGGTGGCCCCGAGCGAGGTGGTGGTCGTGGTCTTGCCGACACCGCCCTTGAGGCTGATCACCGCGATCCGGTAGCAGCTCATCACCGGCGTGCGGATGATCTCCAGCTTGCGGGCGCGGTCGGCGGCCGCCGCCTTGCCGCCGAACTGGAAGCGCGACTGCTGGCGCTGCTGCTTGGGCTGGCTGCGCAGCAGGCGGTCCGAGGACAGCTCGACCGCGGCGGTGTAGCCGAGCGGCGCGCCGTGCGCGGTCTGCTGCGGAGGACCGCCCTGCTGGAACGCGGCCGGCGCCTGCGGGACTCCGCCCTGCGGCGGCCAGCCCTGCTGACCCTGACTCTGGCCCTGGCCCTGGCCCTGGCCCTGACCCTGACCCTGGCCCTGCGGGGCCGGCGGCTGGTAGGCGGCCGGCTGCGGCCAGCCGCCCTGCCGCGGGTCCACCGGCGGGCCCGGTACGGGGGCCTGCTGCTGGGCCTGCTGCGCCTGTTGCTGCGCCTGCTGTTGTGCCTGCTGCTGGGCCCAGGCGGCCTGCTGCTGGTCCGGGCCCGGATATTGCGGCGGTGCGGCCTGCTGCTGTGCGTGCTGGGGGACCTGCGGCGGGTACTGCTGCTGCGGGGGGTAGGGCTGCTGGGCCTGCGGCGGATACGGCAGCGGCGCCTGCTGATCGGGGTGCTGCGGCTGCGGCGGACCGGGCTGCTGGTACTGCTGCGGCTCGGGGGCGCCGGCCCACGGGGGCGGCTGCTCCTGAGTGGGCGCGGGGGCGGGCGCGGGCGCGACCGGCGGGGTTGCCTCGGCGGCGTGCGGCGGTGCGGGTGTCAGTGGTGCGGGTGCGGGTGCGGGCGCGACCGGCGCGGGTGCGGGCGGGGCCGCCGCGAGCGGCGGCTGCTCGGCGGCGTGCGGCGGTGCGGGTGCCAGTGGTGCGGGCGCGACCGGCGCGGGGCCGACGGGTGCGGGGCCGACCGGCGCGGGAGCCACGGCGGGGGAGGCCGCCTGCTGCGCGGGCAGGGGGGCGGCGTACTGCTCCTGGACGGGTGCCGGTGCCGGTGCGGGCGTCGGTGCGGGCGTCGGTGCGGGGCCCGGCCCGGCCTCGGGCGCGGCCGAATCGGCCTGGGTGTACCAGGACGGGGGAGTGTAGTCGGGTGCGTCGGACCAATCGTCGTCGTCCTCCGCCGCGTTGTCGCCGACGTAGACGCCGTCCCGATCGCTGCTCACTTGGACTCCCTCGTGTTCGCCGCCGCGCGTCGCGGTGCCGTTGCGCATCAAGATTAGGACGTGATTCGCCGAGCGCCGAAGGCGGTGTCTCATCCTGCCCCGGGTCACCCCCTTCAGGGTGAACCCCGGGGCCCCCTTCATCAGGGTGCCCCGGGGTGGGCCCGGCGCGGTAGCGGCCGGGTGGACTCAGTCCATCCGGCGCGGAGCGCCCAGCACCTGCGTCTCGGCCTGGCCCGCGAGGGTGCGGACGTACTGGCGCCGTACCCGGGTCGCCCACAGCGTGATGTCCTCGCCGAGGGAGGGAAGCGAGGCCACGTCCTGCTCGCCCAGCGAGAGCACCCGGCCGAGCAGCTCGGCCTCCTGGGGGGAGACCCGCTGCACGCCGACCAGGTCGGCGGCGTTCAGCAGTCGGGTGGCGTTCGGCCCGAGGTAGGGCAGCAGCGTCAGGGTGGTCTGCCACGGCGCGGCCGAGAGCCGGGTGCGGGGCGGGCGGGCGCCGAGGTCACGGACGACCAGCACCGGCGACGCCACCGAGGCGCCCTGCGGTCCGAGCCGGCCGACCTGGTGGACGGTCACGCACGGCTGTCCGCCGCCGGCCGCCTGCGCCATCGGGGCCCAGAGCTGCGGACGGGCGGTCTCGACCGCGATCCGGGCGCCGGTCGCGGCGGCCCGCAGCGCGATGATCTGCGCCGTCCAGACGCCGCCGACCAGGACCAGGTCGTACGCGGTCGGCCGGAAGAGGCCGAGTACGGCCGGCTGCTGCTGCGGGTCGACGCCGATCACCACGCCGTCGTCGCCGACCGGGAAGGCCATCGCGCCGAGGTCCTCGGGGGTCAGCACGTGCTTCTCGCGCCGGGGTCCGCGCAGTCCGAAGCCCGGCAGGATCCGGGGCCGGGCGTTCGCCTGGTCGGCGCCCTGGGCCGGTGCCGGAGCGGTGGGATAGTTCTGATAGGCCATCAGGAAGTCCCTCCGAGGGGCAGCGTGGCGAGCAGGCCGGGTGCCTGCTCCAGGTCGAGCCGGGTGAGGCCGAGACCGGCGCTCTGGGCCCGGGCCTCGACCAGCCGGCCCACCTGGGCGACCTCGCTCTCGCTGCGCCCGGTCACCCGGACGTGCCCGCTGATCGCCACCGAGTCGCCGGTGCCCGGGCCGGCCGTCAGGCTGAAGGTGCTGGCCAGCGCGGGGGTGCCGGTGACCAGGTTGACGAGGTCGGGCGCGGCGATCCGGCCGGGCGTCCCACCGGGCCGGCTGAGCTGCGGCCACTTGGAGATCCAGTAGGTGCTGTGCCAGCGGTCGTCGATCCGCCAGAACTTGGCGCTCTCCTGGGTGCGACGGGCGTTCCCGCCGCCGCCGCCGGTGCCCTGACGGCCCGCCACGGCGATCGGGTTGGCGCAGGTGGAGATGGCCAGGGCGGCGATCAGCTCGCGTTCGTCCAGGGCGGTCGCGGTGAAGCCGGCGCCGTTCAGTCGCCCGGCGAGCTGGTCGGTGACCCGCTGGAGGGCCTTGCGGGCGCCCTCCTCGCCGCCGCCGCGGGCGAGGACGGCGCTGGACGCCTTCTCCGGGTTGAGCTTGAGGGCGACCCAGGTGAGGCGCAGTCCCGGGGTGGCGGTGCCGTCCGGCAGCTGCTGGTACGCCCGGGCGGCCAGCGACTGGTCGGGCAGGTGCGGCGCCGGAGCGGGCTGGGTGTGCTGGACCAACTGGACCGACTCCAGGGCGATGTCGTCCACCTGGAGGGCCGAGCAGATGACGTCCAGCGGCAGCGGGAGGGAGGTCCGGGCGGGGCGCAGCGGCTGGTCCTTCGCCTGCACGAGCAGGACCGAACTCAGGAAGGTGCCGTCGCCGACCATGCCGGTCTCGCGGCGCACCGGGCGCCCGCCGAAGTCCGCCTCGGTGGCGTGCGTGCAGGTGCGCAGCGCGGGTTCGAGCTCCAGCGCGGGGGCCAGGCCCGGGTCGGTGCCGGGCACCGGCGCGTTGTCCTGCGCCTTCTTGCGGCGGGCCTTCAGGTCGGAACGTACCCGCAGGGCCTCGGGGATGGTGCGTCCTCGCATCGGCATCAGCGCGAGCACCACCAGCGCGGCGGCGGGCACCGCGAAGGCCCCGGCGGCGGCCTTGCTGATGGTCCAGCCGACCGCCACCAGCGCCACCGCGACCTCGACGAACACGAGTTGCTGCAGTCGGAGGCGGCTTCCGAGCAGTCCGGGCCTCGGGTGGAGCTTGACGGGGACGGGGGCGCCGGAGGCGGTCCGTGCGGCCGGCGCGGCGCCGCCGCGGCGGCCGCCGCGGCTCGCGGCCCTGCCCTGCGATGTGCTCCGTCGCCCTGGAGCGGTCTGGCTTGGCATCCCCCGAGTGGCCCTCTCTGCTCAGATATCGCGGCCCGGTTGGCCGGTTCGTGAACCGTACCCGTACCGTACTCACCGTCTGCTGCCGCATCGTAGAGGGTTCGCTGTGGTCCTCGCCCGGCGGGTGGCAGACTCGACTGCGGCCCGGGCCACGGGAACCGCGCCATGACTGCAGGTCACACAGCAGATGTCGGTCATACAGGGGAGACGACGAGCAATGGCATCACGTCGGGACGAGCTGAACGCCTATACCTTCGCCCGCAAGCGCACGGTGGGCGCGTTCCTGCTGCCCGGCGGGGGCGGCAGCGACGAGGACGCGCCGAGGCCGGTCAAGGCGGTGCTGCCGAGCATCGTCGTGGGGACGCTGGTGGTGGCGGGCTTCGGCCTGTGGGGCGCGTTCAAGCCCAGTGCGCCCGTGGGGTGGGACAACGGCAAGAACATCATCCAGGGGAAGACGTCCACCACCCGGTACGTGATCCTGCCCGACCAGGGCACCGGTACGCCGCGGCTGCACCAGGTGCTGAACATGGCGTCCGCCCGGCTGCTGCTGTCGGTCGACTCCAAGGTGGTGGTGGTCGCCGACCAGGTGCTGGACGCCTACCCCAACCACGGTCCCACGGTGGGGATCCAGTACGCGCCGGACAAGCTGCCGAGCAAGGACGTGGCCGGCCAGCCGATGCTGTGGTCGGTCTGCGACAGTCCCGGCTCCGACGCGAAGCAGGAGACGGTCAACCAGACGGTCTTCGTCGCGGGCGGCGCGGACGCCAAGAAGCTGGCGGACAAGGACGAGGTCCTGGACGTCGACCAGGCCGTGTTCGTGCAGCAGATCGACGACTCCCGGATCGGCGGGCAGGAGCCGGTCGGCACGCAGAGCAGGCTGCAGTACTTCCTGGTGGACGCCCTGGGCCGCTCGCACGCGATCGGCACTACGCAGACCTCCGACGAGGAGAAGAAGGCGCTGGTCACCGCGCTGTTCGGGGCGACAGCCAGCCCGCAGCGGGTGAAGCCGGAGTGGATCAAGACGCTCGACGCCGGTATGGCGATCACCTTCCCGCAGATCCCGAAGGTCAACCCCTCCGCGAAGTCGGCCAACTCCTCCGTGCAGCTGCAGAACCCCGCGGACCGGAAGATCGGCCGACTGGTCAAGTTCGGCGAGAAGAACTACGTCGTCGGCGCCGACCAGCTCTACCCGATCACCGAGCTGCAGAGCTCCCTGCTGAAGAACGACCCCGCCCTGCAGGGCCTCTACGACCAGGACAGCGACAAGCACCCGAAGGTCGACGAACTGACCCCGGCCGACCAGGCCAAGTACGGCCAGGGGACGCTGAAGGAGAACAAGCTCGGCCTGTCGCCGGACTGGCCCGCCAAGTCGGGGCACCAGATGAACACCTGGGACGCCTCCAAGGACGCCAAGAAGGTCGTCTGCAGCACCTTCACGGGGATGGACGCGGACGGCAAGCCCAAGCGCAGCGTCTGGGTCGGGACGCAGACCCCGACGACGTACAGCAGCGGGTCGAGCTCGGCCCACGTGACGGCCGGGTACGGCCTCTTCTACCGGGCCGTGGACGCCGGATCGGGCGGCTCCGGGAGTGACTTCCTGATCACCGAGACCGGGTTGCGCTACGCGGTGCAGGCCAACAGCGACGCCGTCGGCGCCGCCAAGAGCACCTCGCCGGCCCCGACGGCGTCCGCACAGGCCGACGGCCAGCAGACCCAGCAGGCGGCCCAGGACGAGGGCGGCACGCAGGCCCGGCTCGGCTACAAGGACATCCAGCCGCTCCCGGTCCCCAAGGAGTGGTCCGACCTGGTCCCCGACGGCCCCGGGCTGAACACGAAGACGGCGCTTCAGCAGCAGAATTCCTGATGTGCTGTCAGGCGACGCGCCTGGCACCAGTGTCATGGTCTGGTAACTACCCGGCTCCCGGTGTTGGGTGACTTGCGTACGCCTACTAAAGTGCTGGGGGACACCACACCGTGGTGTCGACGGGTGGGCCGCGCCGGGCCATCCGGACACATTGTCTGTCTCATGGGGGACGGTAGATCATGGCTGGTCAGTTCAGGACGACCGCTGAAGAGATGGATTCCTTCGCCAAGCACATGGGCGAGGTCAGCGAGCAGGTGCAGGGCGAGCTGAAGAAGCTCGACAGCCTCGTCTCGTCGATCGCCTCGGGCTGGCAGGGCCAGGCCGCGACGGCCTACCAGAACCTTCAGAACCGGTTCAACGAGGACGCCCGCGGTCTGAACGAGGCGCTGCGCGCCATTCAGCACGCCATCGAGGCGACCACGAAGGCCTACTCCGAGCAGGACGCCGCTCAGCAGTCCTCCATGGGCCGGGTCGGCTAGTTCGGCCGCTGAGGCTACCGCGTCACTCGCTCGCCGGTCCCAGCGGGGACCGCACCGATTCCTCGACAAGGAGACAGCATGTCCGGGCACATTCTCGTCAATTTCTCCGTCATCCAGAACGCCGGCTCCGAGGTCCGCCAGACGGCCGCGCGCATCCAGGCCCAGCTCGACGAGCTGAAGTCCGGCGTCAAGAAGATCGCCGCCTCCTGGGAGGGTGCTGCGCAGGAGGGCTACCAGGCCTACCAGGCGCAGTGGGACAACAAGGCCGCCGACCTCCAGCAGGTGCTCGGCCAGATCGGCAGTTCGCTCGACCAGGCGGCCCAGGGCTACCAGGAGACCGAGAACAAGAACAAGCAGATCTGGTCCTGATCAGCCGGCGCCCGCCCCGCGAGAGGCGAGCCCGACTTCGCTGTACGGGGCGGGCGTCCGAAGCGGACGCCCGCCCCTCGCGCGCACGGGAGCCGCGCCGTCCGGCCTGCCGGACCGCTCCCGGCTGTTCGACCACGGGTGACATACGAGGGGTGGCAGGGTGTCGGTGGGTAGGTACCGGAAGGCGGCCGCGTTGGCGGCCTCGCTCGTGGTGGCGGGCGGCATGGCCGCCGCGCCCGCGTACGCCGGGCCGGCCGGGCCGCGGTTGGCGGACACCCCGGTCGGCATCGCGGCCGCAGGTGACTGCCCGAGCCCGGCGAGCGACGTCAAGACCGTTCCCTGGGCCCTTCAGCGGGTCCTGCTGGACCAGGTCTGGCAGGACGGCAAGGTGACCGGGGCCGGGGTCCTGGTCGCCGTCATCGACACCGGTGTGGACAACACCAACCCCCAGCTCGCGGCGCCCGGCAAGGTGGTCAACGGCGGCTCCCTGCTGCGTGGCAAGGACAAGGTCCCCGTACCGGGCGACGGCACCACCGACACCGTCGGCCACGGCACCAAGGTGGCGGGGATCATCGCCGCCGCGCCCCGCGCGGAGTCCGGCTTCGTCGGGCTCGCCAAGGACGCCTCCATCCTGGCCATCCGCCAGAACGACAGCGAGGGCAACGGCGACGTCGACAGCCTGGTCCAGGCGATCAAGACCGCGATCACCATGGGCGCCAAGGTGATCAACATCTCCCAGGACGTCCGGGCCGACAAGGACGACGGCACCTTCGGCGGCTACCCCGAGCTGAAGGACGCCATCGAGCTGGCCGAGAAGTCCAAGGTCGTCGTGGTGGCGTCCTCCGGCAACGACGGCAAGGAGGGCCCCACCTACCCGGCGGCCTTCCTGAGCGTGCTCGCCGTCGGCGCCTCCAACCGCAACAACGAGCGGGCCGACTTCTCGCAGTACGGCGACTTCGTCGACATCGCGGCCCCCGGTGTCGACATGCTCTCCACCGTCCCCAAGGGCGGCCAGTGCCTGGACAACGGCACCAGCTTCTCCGCCCCCTACGTCGCCGGCGTGGCGGCCCTTCTGGTCGGCGAGCACCCCGACTGGACCCCCGCCCAGGTGCGGGCCCGGATCGAGCAGACCGCCCAGCGCACCACGCACGGCCCCAACCGGTTCGTCGGCTGGGGTGTGGTCGACCCGGTGAAGGCCGTCGCGCCGACCGGCGCGAGCCCGGTAGCGGCCACGGCCACCCCCGACGCGCCCGTGCAGCTGGCCGCCGCGGGCGTGCTGCCGCAGCCGCTCGGCCTGGCCGAGACCCAGAGCGACCGGGACCGCCGCACCGCCACCTACGTGGTGGCCGTCGCCGCCCTGCTGGTGGCGCTGCTCGGCGGCGGCGCCGTCGTGCTCCGCGACCACCGCAGGCGCGCCCGGATCTGATTCGGGCCGGGCTGTAACGTCTCCGGGCCCCCGGCGCATCTATCCAGTGTCGGGGGAGCGCAGAGGGACAGCACTGGGGGAACACGGATGGGCCGGGCCGGTACAGCACGCGACGTCAAGGACGCCGAGTTCCTCGAACTCGTCTCCAGCCGCGCGGGTCACCTGTACCGCTCGGCCTGTCTGCTCACCAGCGGCGACACCCACCTGGCCGAGGATCTCGTGCAGGAGACGCTCGGCCGCATGTACGTCCTCTGGCGTCGGACCTCCTGGCGGACCGGCCGGTCCGCCAGGATCGACAATCCCGGCGCGTACGCGCACACGGTGATGGTGCGCACCTTCCTGGCGCAGCAGCGCCGCCGCTCCAGCACCGAACGGCCCACCGGTGACGTGCCGGAGCCCGCGGGCCGCGAGGCGGACAGCACGCTGCGCCTGACCCTGCTCGACGCCCTGAGCCGGATGTCCGCCCGTGACCGGGCGGTGCTGGTGCTCCGCTACTGGGAGGACCGCAGCGTCGAGGAGACGGCGGAGATCCTGCGCTCCAGCTCCGGCGCCGTCCGCACCCGCACCAGCCGTGCGCTGGTGCGGCTACGCGCCCTGCTGGGCGACTCACTGGCGGAGCTGGCCGCTCGCTGAGCCGCCCGCCGAGGAACCCGCCGGGAACCCCGGCGGAGCGGCCCGCCGCCCCCGAAAGCTCCTGGAAACCCCGCGACCACGGAATCGGTGATCAGCCATGCCCGCAGACGACACGTTCGAGGACGATCTTCTCTACGCCATCTCCCGTACCGGCGACGCCTTCCAGGCACCGCAGGCCCCGCTCCTCGCGGGCGGTCTGCAGCGTGGCCGGCGGCGCTGGCGGCGGCGCTCCGCCGTCGCGATCGCGGGCGGTGCGACGGCGCTGGCCCTGATCGGCACCGGCGGGGTGTACCTCGCCGGCCTCGGTGGCCCGGCCGCTCCGGCCGCCCCGGCGGGGAGCGGGGCCTCGGGCAGGGGTGACGCCTCCACCGGGCCCACGGTGACGCCGTCCGCGGCCGCCTCCGCGCCCGTCGCGCCGGTCACGCCGGTCAGCGGCGACGAGATGGTCGCCCTCCTCAAGGCACTGCTGCCCAAGGGCGGGACGTCCGTGCTGGACAGCCGCGGTACGGACGGCAAGCCGTCCGGTGCGGCCGGCGCCGACGTGGTGTTCGACGATGGCAGAGGACAGGCCCAGATCGGCGTCTCGGTCCAGCGCCGCTCGCCGGAGCAGCTGCGGCGTGAGGACGACAAGTGCCCGGACCAGAAGTTCGTGCCGTACGACGGCTGCACCAGCAGCACGCTCCCGGACGGCTCCACGCTGACCGTGCTCCAGGGCTACGAGTACCCCGACCGCCGGGCCGACACCAAGGACTGGACGGCGACCCTGGTCCGGCCGGACGGCGGCGTGGTCTCGGTCAACGAGTGGAACGCGCCGGCGGAGAAGGGCCGGCCGGTCAGCCGCCCCAACCCGCCGCTCACGGTCGCGCAGCTCACCGCGCTGGTGACGGACAGGTCCTGGGACAAGGTCGTGGCCGGCATCGTGGTCACGGCGGAGCCGCCGACGCCGGTTCTCGTCAAGGAGTACACCGCCGAGGAGATCCTCTCGATCACGGCCGGGCTGCTCCCGGCCGGTCTCACCGAGACGGAGACCGACGGGCAGGACGGCTACGCCAACTTCGTCGTGAACGACGGCAGGGGCAAGAGCATGGTGGAGCTGAACGTCCAGGACTGGAGTGGCCAGCACGGGCTGGACCAGCACTTCGCGGGCGTCCAGCCGCTGCCCGACGGGACCCGGGTGGTCACCCAGCACCAGGGCGGGATGTGGACCGTCGACACGCTGCGCAAGGACGGTCTGCGGGTGGTGATCAGCGCGTACAACCGCGAGGGTCCGAACAAGCCGGCGACCCGCAGCACCCCGGCGCTGACCGACGCACAGCTCCAGGCGGTCGCGACCAGTGCGCTGTGGCAGCTGAAGAAGTAGCGCGCGACGCGTCGGTGCCCCGGACTTCGGCGGAAGTCCGGGGCACCGACGCGTCGTGGGGGAGGGACTCAGGCGGCCTGGTCGTCCTCGGGCACCGTGATCACCCAGCGGGTGTCCTGGCGGGGGCGCAGGTAGAGCGCCCAGTACAGGGTCGCGGCCGCGGTGATGCCGCCGGTCCAGAGCAGCGCGGTCACGTCGAGCTGGGTGAGCACGTAGGCCAGCGCCAGGATCAGCAGGATCGGCAGGGCCGGCCAGAGCGGCTGGCGCCAGGCGGGCGCGTCCTTGTGGTGGGCCCGGCGGGAGAGCAGCGCGGCGAAGGCGACCAGCAGGTAGAGCGCCGCGACGGCGACACCGGTGATGTTGGTCAGCAGCCCGTTGGGGACGAAGCAGAGCGCGGCGCCGGGCAGGCCCACCGCGAGGGTGGCCACCCAGGGGGCGTTGAAGCGGTTGAGGGTGCCGAAGGCCTTGTTGACCGGCTCGGGCCAGGCCTTGTCACGGGCCGAGGCGAAGAGCACCCGGGAGTTCTGGATGACCATCACGATGCCGGCGTTGATGATCGCCAGCGCGATGCAGAGGCTGATGAAGGTGCCGAGCGCCGAGTCGCTCCAGCCGGCGACCAGGCCGGAGACGTCGCCGCCGGTCAGCGTCGCGACGTCGGGGGCGCCGAGGGTGATGGCGACGACCGGGATCAGGATGACGACCACGGAGAGGCCGAGCGTCCACAGCACGGTGCGAGCGACGTTGCGGCGCGGGTTCTCCAGCTCCTCGGAGAGGTAGATCGCGGTGCTGAAGCCCTGGGTGACGAAGAGCGCGGTGCCCATCGCGGCCAGCATCGCCCCGAGGCCGACCGCACTGGTCGCGCCGTTCGCGTCGGCCGTCACGCCGTGGAGGAGGCTGCCGATGCCGCGCTGGCCGTGGGCGAAGCCCAGGACGGAGACGACCGCCGAGGCGATGACCTCCAGGACCAGGAAGACACCGGTGATCCAGGCGTTGGCGCGCAGGTCGAGCAGGCCGGCGACGGTGGCCGCCACCATGACCGCGGCGCCCGCCACCATCGGGTCCACGTTGACGATCGGGGCGAGGTACGCGGCCGTGCCGATTGCGATCAGCGAGGGCACGATCAGCACCACGATCAGCGACTGGATGAACACCAGCCAGCCGGCGAACCGCCCGGCCAGGGTGCCGACCATGGCGTACTCGCCGCCGGCGCTGGGGACGAGGGTCCCGAGCTCCGAGTAGCAGAACGCCACCGCCACGCAGAGGACGGCACCGATCGCGATGGTCATCGCGGTCGCGGTGCCCAGGGTGTTGAAGAGCGTCGGGACGATCACGAACAGCGAGGAGGCGGGCGTCACGCAGGAGAGCGTGAGGAGCGTGCCGCCGACCACGCCTAGCGAGCGGCTGAGCTTGCGCGGTGCCTCGGCGGTGCCGTCGGTCGTCGCAGTGGGGGCTACGGCGAGTGGCGGGCGAAGCGTGTCGGTCATGGACGGTTCCGATCGGCTCTGTGCGGTCCTGGGGGAGGGAGCGGTATCGCCTCCGCAGCGTTTCGTGTGGTCCTGGTTCTTTCGCTCCCGGGCCGCCATGGAACCTTGCACGTATCGGGTGCGTCAATGCCGATCGGCTTCGGAATCCGTTGCGATAAGCCGCATAGGCATGCGATCTCATCATGACGCACGGTAATTGCGAAAGATGTCCGACTTGTTAAGTTCGGCAAAACCCAAATGAATCAAAGGTTATCTTCGAGGTTTGGCCACTGGATCGAAGGTCGATGCTGGCTCTGCCTTTTCTCCTCCAGGTGGGTCAATGGGAGTCGGGGCGCCCGGAGCCGGGTCCGACCGGGGTGCGGGAACCGTTGTGCGCGCCCCGAATCAACTCCATAACGTTTCGCGTGCTGGACGCGGCGAGGGCCGGACTCCTCGGGAGTCCGGCCCTCGCCGTCACTACGGGTCACCTCCGGCAGGCCGGAGAACGGGGGATCACTGCGACGGCAGCCACCCCGTCTGGACCATCTGCCCGCTGGCGATCCGGCGCGAGACGAAGATGCCCCGGCCCGGCGGCAGCGGCTGCGGCTTGACCGTGCCGAGCAGCGCGCCCTCGTCCTTGTTGCCGGACAGGATGATGCCCTGGCCGCCCAGCTCCTTCATCCGCTGCATGATCGGCTCGTACATCGAGCGGCTGGCGCCACCCGCGCTGCGGGCGATGATGATGCGCAGCCCGATGTCGCGGGCGAACGGCAGGAACTCGGCGAGCGGCGCCATCGGGTTGCCCGACTGCGTCGCCACCAGCTCGTAGTCGTCCACGATCACGAACATGTCCTTGCCGCTGTACCAGCTGCGGTTGCGCAGCTGCTCGGCGGTCACGTCCGGGCCGGGCAGGCGGCGGGAGCAGGCCCCGCGCAGCATCTCCACGATGTTGGTCATGGCGGGTGCCGCCGCCGCGTACTCGACCAGGTACTCCGGCGGCACCGTGCCGAGCAGTGCGCGGCGGAAGTCGCCGACCACGATGCCGGCCTGGTCCGGGGTGTACCGCTCGGTGATCTGCTTGATCAGCATCCGCAGCAGCGCCGACTTCCCGGACTCGGTGTCACCGAAGACGATGAACAGCGGGTCGGTCTCGAAGTTGACGAAGGTCGGTGCCAGCTCCAGCTCGTCGACGCCGAAGGCGATGCCGAGCTCCGGGTGCTCGAAGCCCTTGGGCAGCGCGTTGCCGTCCAGGACCCCGGGCAGCATCCGGACCTGCGGCGCGCGCGGGCCCGTCCAGGCGCTGTCCACGGCCTCGATCAGGCCGGCCACGCCGTCCACCAGGTCCTCGGTGGAGGAGGAGCCGTCCAGGCGGGGCAGGCCGGACAGGAAGTGCAGCTTGCCCGCGGTGAGACCGCGGCCCGGCTGGCCGGCCGGGACGTTCTGGGCGACCTTGCGGTCGACCTCGGACTCCATCGGGTCGCCGAGCCGCAGCTCGGTGCGGTTCTGCAGCAGGTCCTTGAGCGCCGGGCGGAGCTCCGCGTACCGGGCGGCGGTGATCACCAGGTGGATGCCGTAGCCCAGACCGCGCTGCGCGATGTCGCCGATGATCGGCTCCAGCGCCTCGAACTCCTGCTTGAAGGTGAGCCAGCCGTCGATCACCAGGAAGACGTCGCCGAACTGCTCGTCCGGGAGCTGGCCGTTGGCCCGCCGGGTGCGGTACGTGCCGATGGTGTCGATGCCCGCCGCGCGGAACAGCTCCTCGCGGCGGTTCAGGACGCCGCTGACCTCGCTGACCATCCGGCGCACCTTGTCGGAGTCCAGGCGGCCCGCACTGCCACCGACGTGCGGCAGGCCCTGCAGGCTCTGGAATCCGCCACCGCCGAAGTCCATCAGGTAGAACTGCACCTCGGACGGCGTGTGGGTGACCGCGAAGCCGGCCACCATGGTGCGCACCAGGGTCGACTTGCCCGACCGGGGGCCACCGACGATCAGGCCGTGACCGGCCGCGCCCGCGTAGTCCTGGTAGAGCACGTCACGGCGCTGGTCGCGCGGCTTGTCGACGACGCCGACCGGCACCACGAGGCGTCCGAGCGCGCCGAACTCCGGCGAGGTGAGCCCGCGCTCGGGGGTGACCTGGAGCGGGGGGACGAGCTGGTCGATGCTGGGCGCTTCGTCCAGCGGGGGCAGCCACACCTGGTGGGCCGCCGGGCCCTGGCCGACCATCCGGCTCACGAAGGTGTCCAGGACGGTGTCGAGCAGCGAGTCGTCGACCTCCTCGACGTCCTGCACGACCTCCTCGACGACCGGCTCGATCACCGGCACCTCGGCCGCCGTGAACAGCACCGGCTGGGCGGTGACCACCCGGCCGCCGCTGGTGCGCTGCTGGCCCGGCGGACGGTAGGGGCCGGAGACGTACGCCGCCCGGAAGCGCTCCATCACGTCGGAGCCGAACTTCAGGTAGCCGACACCGGGGATGGGCGGCAGGTGGTAGGCGTCCGGCACGCCGATCGCGGCCCGCGACTCGGCGGCCGAGAAGGTGCGCAGACCCAGGCGGTAGGAGAGGAAGGTGTCCAGACCGCGGAGCTTGCCCTCCTCCAGGCGCTGCGAGGCGAGCAGCATGTGCATACCGAGCGAGCGGCCGATCCGGCCGATCTGGATGAACAGATCGATGAAGTCCGGCTTGGCGGAGAGGAGTTCGGAGAACTCGTCGATGATCAGCAGCAGCGAGGGCAGCGGGTCGAGGGCGGCGCCGGCCGCGCGGGCCCGCTCGTACTCGTTGATGTTCGCGTAGTTGCCCGCCGTGCGCAGCAGCTCCTGGCGGCGGTTCATCTCGCCCTCGATCGAGTCACGCATACGGTCGACGAGGGTCAGCTCGCCTTCCAGGTTGGTGATCACGGCCGAGGTGTGCGGCATCTCCGCCATACCGGCGAAGGTCGCACCACCCTTGAAGTCGGCGAGGACGAAGTTGAGGATCTCCGAGGAGTGGGTGGCCGCCATGGCGAGCACCAGGGTGCGCAGCACCTCGGACTTGCCCGAGCCGGTGGCGCCCACGCACATGCCGTGCGGGCCCATGCCCTCCAGCGAGGCTTCCTTGATGTCCAGCCAGACGTACTCGCCGTTGCTCCCGACGCCCAGCGGCACCCGGAGCTTCTCGCGCATCGGGCGCGGCCGCCAGTGGCGGGCCGGGTCGAAGGAGCCCGGGTCACCGGTGTTCATCATCTCGGTGAAGTCCATGCTGAGCAGCGACGGGTCCACGTCGTCGCCGCCGGCCGAGATCCGGAACGGGGCGAGCTGGCGGGCCAGCGCCTCGGACTGCCAGGAGGACAGGGTGTCCGGCTTGCCGGAGTAGGTCGCGCCGGAGGCCGACTGCAGCAGCAGCTCGTCGGGCCGCACGGTGACGATCAGGTGACCGGTGGGCTCGTCCAGGTCGCCCGGCACCACCTCGATGATGGTGACGCCCTGCACTCCCTCGGCGCCGGCCAGCACGGAGTCCTGCGGGACGGCGGCGCCGTCCATGATCACGATGATGTGCGGCTGGTCCGGGCTCGGCACCGCGTCGCGGGTGAAGCGCTGACGGCCCGAGAGCTCGTTCTCGATGAGCAGTTCCAGCTCACCGAGGCCGGTGGCGATCAGGCGGCGCGAGCCGGCCCCGTCGTTGTCCTTGCGGTGCTGGGTGTGCGGGAGCCACTTGGTCCACTCCCACTCGTCCACCGCGCCCGGCGCCGCCGCGACCGCCACGATCAGGTCGTCCGGCGAGTGCAGCGTCGTCAACTGGGCGATCATCGCCCGGACGTTTCCGTACACGGTGTCCGGGTCGCCGCACACCGTGATGTGGTAGAACGCCCGCAGCGAGACGGCCAACGGCAGCTCCTGCAGAGTCCCGTGGGACTTGAGGAAGGTGTGCATCGCGGCGGCCGCGAGCGGTTCGAGCTCGTCCATCGGCGCGGTCTGCGGCGCCACCAGCGGCGTCGAGAGCTGCTGGGGCCCCCGGCCGAGCCGGATCTGCGCGAAGTCCATGTCGCTGGGCCTGCGCTCCCACAGTCGGCGGCCCTCCGCCACCACCGACCAGAGCTGGTCCGGCTCCGGGTGCAGGAACAGCTGCGCACCGCGCTGGCGGTCCGCCGTACGGCGGACCTGACGGCGCATCTGCTGCAGGTACTTCAGGTAGTCCCGGCGTTCGTCCGCGGTGCCCGAGTTGCCGCCCTTGCGCTGGCGGACGAACTGCGCGACCGCCATGCCGGCGGTCGAGGCGACCATCAGCACGCCCATGATCTTCATCGGGCCCTGGGCCCCGGGCGAGAAGAAGAACGCCGCCGAACCGCCCATGCCGAGCAGCGGCAGCAGGTTCATCATCCAGTCCTCGCTGCCCGTCCTGGGCAGTTCGGGCGGGGTGACCAGCTCCACCGGCTCGTCCGGCACAGCGGGCGGATACGCCCTCGCCGGACGCTTGACGGTCACAACGCTCACAACAGCATCAGCCCTCACGCAACTGGATACGTACGGGTGAGGACGCCCCGTGTGATGACGCCGCCCCCGCTCCGCCGACCGCAGGCGTCGCGGAGGAGCCTCTTGCCGTTCCCCCGTACGCCTTGCGCAGGGGCCGATCCTACTGGTCGCCCACGCCCGTTCGGCCGGGGGGCGGCTCTGCGGCCCCCGAGGGCGGCGAACTGCGGCGGTCCGGCGGAGAATCGGTGAGCCCGGGGGCCGGACATCCCACCCGGAACCCGGGCGAACAGGTTGTCGCCGGGCCGGATCCGGCCCGCACCGGCGCGCCCGGCAGGGCCCCCAAGCGGCGGGTCCGGGCCGGGCGGTAGGGTAACGCCGCGCCAACTGTCGGCCGGATCGAGTCAGTTCCGGCGGCGGCGGCGCGGCACGGGAGGCCGGCCGAAGCCCGAACGGGCGGCAGCGGGCCGGGATCGGTCAACGAGGCCCGGGAGACCGGGGCTCGGTCAACGACGCACAGTCAACGAGGGGGAGCGCTGGTGAGCGCCAACGCAACGACCGGATTCTGCCGGGTCACCGTTGTGGCACCGGACAGCCGGATCGACGTCGCACTGCCGGAGGACGTTCCGCTCGCGGACGTCTACCCCGAGGTGCTGAGGCTGTCCGGCCAGACCCAGCCGGACGGTGCCCCGACCGGCTTCCACCTGGTCCGCCGTGACGGCACCGTCCTGGACAGCGGACTGCCGCTGGCCGCCCAGCAGGTGCGCGACGGGGACCTGCTGAGCCTGCGTCCGTTCGCGGAGTCCCTGCCGCCGGCCGTCTACGACGACGTGGCCGACGCGATCGCCTCCGCGGTCGAGGCCGACCGCCGCTTCTGGAGCCCCGAACTGATGCGGGCCTTCGGCCTGATCGGCGCCGGGGTGCTGCTCGCCCTGCTCGGCTTCGCGCTCTGGTTCTCCGACCTGCGCCACGACATGCACGGCCTGGCGGGCGTCCTCTCCGGCGTCACCGCCGTCGTGCTGACCACCTTCGCCGGTGTGCGGGCCCGGGTCTACCAGGACCACGACGCGGCCCTGGCGCTCGGCCTAGGCGCCCTGCCGCACGCGCTGATCGGCGGCAGCGGCGTGATCGCCGTCGCGACCGTCGGCGACGGCCCCGGCCGGCTGCAGTTCCTGGTCGGCTGCGTGGCCGTGCTGGTCGTTTCCGTACTGCTGGTCGGTCTGCTGCCGGAGAAGGACTCGGTCTTCGTCGCCGCCGCCTTCGTCGCCACCGCCGGGACCTTGGCCACCTTCGCCGCGGTCCTGCTGCCGGGCACCCCGGCCAACCACGTCGCCGCCGTGACCGGCGTCGCAGCCGTCGCCGTCATCGGGTTCCTGCCGGCCCTGTCCGCCCGGTTCGCCCGGCTGCCCGTCGGCTTCAGCGCCCCCGGCCAGACCCGGACCCGCAGTCGCGACTACGACGACGACAACGGCCGGTCCGAGACCGTCCAGTACGAGCGCATCGCCCAGCAGGCCCGCCGCGGGCACGAGGTGCTGGTCGGCCTGGTCGGCGGCTGCGCCGCGGTCATCGTCGGCGCCTGCACCGTGCTGGGCTTCACCGACGCGATGTTCCCCCAGCTGCTCGCGCTCGCGATCGGCATCTCGACGATGCTGCGGGCCCGCCTCTTCCGCTACACCGCGCAGGTCTTCAGCCTCACCATCGCCGGCCTGCTCGGCCTCTCGCTGCTGATCGTCGGACTGTCGCTGCACACCCCGGTGTTCATCCTCCGGGCGACCCACGGCCTCACCACGGCCGGCAGCACCCAGATCGACCTGCGCACCATCTGGCTGGCCGCCTCGATCGCGTTCGGCGCCGCGGTGCTCACCGCCATCGCGCTGGTCGTCCCCAGGCTGGGCGTCTCGCCGTTCTGGGGCCGGATCCTCGACCTGGTGGACAGCGTGACGCTGATGGCGCTCGTCCCGCTGGCACTGGCGGTGCTCGACATCTACAACCTGGTCCGCGGCGCCACCGGGTGAGCTGAACCACCCCGCACCGCACCCGACAGCGCCCCACCCGCGCCCGCCGCCGACCCGATCGAGGGACCGGCGGCGGGCACTGGTACGCTTGGCCATTGAGCGCAGCCGTGCGCCCTGGCACAGTCCGGGTGAACCGCGGCCGCGCCCGCTGTACGACACCGAGTCCTCTCAAGATCCTGTGCCGTAGACCAGGATCACTCGGACACCTTGAAGGAGTTGCTGTGGCTCTCGACGCCGCTGTCAAGAAGCAGATCTTCGCCGATTTCGGCCAGAAGGAGGGCGACACCGGCTCCCCCGAGGTCCAGGTCGCCATGCTTTCCCGTCGTATCTCGGACCTGACCGAGCACCTCAAGCTGCACAAGCACGACCACCACTCGCGTCGTGGCCTGCTGATCCTCGTCGGTCAGCGTCGTCGCCTGCTGCAGTACCTGGCCAAGAAGGACATCGAGCGTTTCCGTACGCTCGTCGACCGTCTCGGCATCCGTCGCGGTGCCGCCGGCGGCGCCCGCTAGGACCGCCGCTCGGGGCGGCTCCCCACACCGGGGAGCCGCCCCTTGTGCGTATGCCGCCCGCTGCAGGGCGGCGCAGGACCACGCGCAGGCCGCCCGTACTGGGCGGCGCACGACAACTCGCGTCCACCTCCCGGGGTGGCCGAGGATTGCACCGTAGGGTTATGGGCATGCCGGGTGATGGCGCAAACGGAGCGCCGCCCGGGCAGCAGCCCGACCCTCGCGGGACGAAGGCTTCAAACGGAAGCCGCCCGCATCCGGGAGAGCGTCCAGCCGCGACCGCCGACCAGGCCTGGCAGCCGAGAGGCGCCGGTCCTCGGTAGTGGCCGCCGGGAGTCCCACGAGTGGACGACCCGGAGGCTTCGATCGAAGACCGGCCCGACTGCCTTCTCTGTGAAAGAGAGCCGGGGCCCTAGGCAGGCAAGCGCAGGGGCGCTCTCCCGGAGAACGTACGAAAGAGGAGATCTTCCAGGTGGAAGAGAACGTGTTCTACGCCGAGGCCGTCATCGACAACGGTTCCTTCGGCACCCGTACCATCCGCTTCGAGACCGGCCGTCTGGCCCGTCAGGCCGCCGGCTCCGCCGTCGCCTACCTCGACGACGACACCATGGTGCTGTCGGCGACCAGCGCGTCCAAGCAGCCGAAGGAGCACTTCGACTTCTTCCCGCTGACCGTGGACGTCGAGGAGCGGATGTACGCCGCGGGCCGTATCCCCGGCTCGTTCTTCCGTCGTGAGGGCCGGCCGTCCGAGGACGCCATCCTCACCTGCCGTCTGATCGACCGCCCGCTGCGCCCGTCCTTCGTCAAGGGCCTGCGCAACGAGATCCAGGTCGTCGTCACCGTGATGGCGCTCAACCCCGACCACCTGTACGACGTGGTGGCCATCAACGCCGCCTCGGCGTCCACCCAGCTCGCGGGCCTGCCGTTCTCCGGCCCGATCGGTGGCGTCCGCGTCGCGCTGATCAAGGGCCAGTGGGTGGCCTTCCCGACCCACAGCGAGCTCGAGGACGCCGTCTTCGACATGGTGGTGGCCGGCCGCACGCTGGCCGACGGCGACGTCGCGATCATGATGGTCGAGGCCGAGGCCACCGACAAGACGATCAAGCTCGTCGAGGGCGGCGCCGACGCGCCGACCGAGGACGTCGTGGCCGCCGGTCTGGACGCCGCGAAGCCGTTCATCAAGATCCTCTGCGCCGCGCAGTCGCAGCTGGCCGCCCAGGCCGCCAAGCCCACCGGCGAGTTCCCGGTCTTCCTGGACTACCAGGAGGACGTCTTCGCCGCCCTGACCAACGCGGTCAAGGACGAGCTGGCCCAGGCGCTGACCATCGCCGGCAAGCAGGAGCGCAACAACGAGCTGGACCGCGTCAAGGCGATCGCCGCCGAGAAGCTCCTGCCGGAGTTCGAGGGTCGCGAGAAGGAGATCAGCGCCGCGTACAACGCGCTGACCAAGAAGGTCGTGCGCGAGCGCGTCATCAAGGACAAGGTCCGCATCGACGGCCGCGGCGTGACGGACATCCGTACGCTGGCCGCCGAGGTCGAGGCCATCCCGCGCGTGCACGGCTCGGCCCTGTTCGAGCGTGGCGAGACCCAGATCCTGGGCGTCACCACCCTCAACATGCTGCGCATGGAGCAGCAGCTCGACACGCTCTCCCCGGAGACGCGTCGCCGCTACATGCACAACTACAACTTCCCGCCGTACTCGGTCGGCGAGACCGGCCGCGTGGGTTCGCCCAAGCGCCGCGAGATCGGCCACGGTGCGCTGGCGGAGCGGGCGATCATCCCCGTGCTGCCGACCCGCGAGGAGTTCCCCTACGCGATCCGCCAGGTCTCCGAGGCGCTGAGCTCCAACGGCTCCACCTCGATGGGCTCGGTCTGCGCCTCCACCATGTCGCTGCTGAACGCCGGTGTGCCGCTCAAGGCCGCCGTCGCCGGTATCGCCATGGGCCTCATCTCGCAGGAGATCGACGGTGAGACGCACTACGTCGCGCTGACCGACATCCTGGGCGCGGAGGACGCTTACGGCGACATGGACTTCAAGGTCGCCGGTACCCGCAACTTCATCACCGCCCTCCAGCTGGACACCAAGCTGAACGGCATCCCGGCCTCCGTCCTGGCCGCCGCGCTCAAGCAGGCCAAGGACGCCCGTCTGCACATCCTCGATGTGATGAACGAGGCCATCGACGCGCCCGACGAGATGTCGCCGAACGCGCCGCGCATCATCACCATCAAGATCCCGGTGGACAAGATCGGCGAGGTCATCGGCCCGAAGGGCAAGATGATCAACCAGATCCAGGAGGACACCGGCGCGGACATCACCATCGAGGACGACGGCACCATCTACATCGGTGCCATCGACGGTCCCTCGGCGGAGGCTGCCCGTACGACGATCAACCAGATCGCCAACCCGACCATGCCGGAGGTCGGCGAGCGCTACCTGGGCACCGTGGTGAAGACCACGACGTTCGGCGCGTTCGTTTCGCTCATGCCGGGCAAGGACGGCCTGCTGCACATCTCGCAGATCCGCAAGCTCGCCGGTGGCAAGCGCGTGGAGAACGTCGAGGACGTGCTGGCCGTCGGCGCCAAGGTCCAGGTCGAGATCGCCGAGATCGACCCGCGCGGCAAGCTCTCGCTGATCCCGGTCGTCGAGGGCGAAGAGGGCGGCGAGGCAGCGTCGGAGTGACGCGCCCCTAGCTCCACCGCGGCCCGCACACTCCGGACTCGGAGCGTGCGGGCCGCACCCTGTTGTCATTGCTCGAGAGGAACATTCGTGGCCCAGGCCTCGGCGGCGAAGCAGCGCCCCGGTACCACCCGCACCCTGCTCAAGGGCACCGACGGAGCCGGCACGGTACGCCGTACCGTCCTTCCCGGTGGCCTGCGGGTCGTCACCGAGACCCTTCCGACGGTGCGCTCCGCCACCTTCGGCATCTGGGTCGGGGTCGGCTCCCGGGACGAGACCCCGGTGCTCAACGGCGCCACCCACTACCTGGAGCACCTGCTCTTCAAGGGCACCGAGCGCCGCAGCGCCCTGGAGATCTCCTCCGCCCTGGACGCGGTCGGCGGTGAGATGAACGCCTTCACCGCGAAGGAGAACACCTGCTACTACGCGCGGGTGCTCGACACCGATCTGCCGCTCGCCATCGACGTGGTCTGCGACATGCTCACCGGATCGCTGATCCTGCCCGAGGACGTCGAGGCCGAGCGCGGCGTCATCCTGGAGGAGATGGCGATGGCCGAGGACGACCCGGGCGACGTCGTGCACGACCTCTTCGCCAAGGTGATCTACGGCACCGGCCCCCTCGGCCGTCCGATCCTCGGCACCCAGGAGACGGTGAAGGGCCTCTCCCGGGACCAGATCGCGAACTTCTTCCACCGCCGCTACAAGCCCGAGCACCTGGTGGTGGCGGCGGCCGGCAACCTGGACCACCGCAAGGTCGTCAAGCAGGTCGAGCAGGCTTTCGCCGCCGTCCTGGCCAAGTCCGAGGCGGCCCCGGCCGAGGCCCGCCGCGGCGTCAAGGCGCTGCGCACGGCCGGCCGGGTCGAGGTGATGAACCGCCCCACCGAGCAGGCCCACCTCGTCCTCGGCGTCCCCGGTGTGCCGCGCCACGACGAACGCCGCTGGGCGCTCGGCGTGCTCAACGCCGTCCTCGGCGGGGGCATGAGTTCGCGGCTGTTCCAGGAGGTCCGGGAGAAGCGGGGCCTGGCGTACTCGGTCTACTCGTACTCCTCCTCCTACTCCGACAGCGGCCTGTTCGGCATCTACGCCGGCTGCCAGCCGAAGCGGGTCGAGCAGGTGCTCGACATCTGCCGCCAGGAGCTCGCCAAGGTCGTCGAGGAGGGCATCACCGAGGAGGAGCTGCGCCGGGCGATCGGCCAGATCTCCGGCTCCACCGTGCTCGGCATGGAGGACACCGGTTCGCTGATGAACCGGATCGGCAAGGCCGAGCTGAGCTACGGCCACCACCTCTCGGTGGACGAGATGCTGGCGAAGATCGCCTCGGTGACCCTGGAGGACGTCCACGCGGTCGCGCGGGATGTGTTGGGCGCCCACCGGCCCTCGCTCGCGCTGATCGGCCCGATCACCGACAGGCGCACCGCCAAGCTCACCGACCTGCTCGCCTGAACCACTCGCCCGAACCGCTCCGCCCGCTCGTCCGTTCCGCCCGCCCGTTCCGTGCGTTTGAGAGGACCCCTGAGATGACGCTGCGCGTCGCCGTGATCGGTGCCACCGGCCGGATCGGCTCGGAGGCGGTGAAGGCCGTCGAGGCCGCACCCGACCTCGACCTGGTCGCCACCCTGAACAGCCGCTCCAAGCTGGAGTCCCTGACCGAGGCGGACGCCCAGGTCGTGGTCGAGCTGACCCACCCCGACGCGGTGATGGCCAACCTCCGGTACTGCCTGGAGAACGGCATCCACGTGGTCACCGGCACCACCGGCTGGACGGACGAGCGGCTGGCAACGGTCGGCGGCTGGCTGGACGCGGCCCCCGGGACGGGCCTGCTGATCGCGCCGAACTTCTCCATCGGCGCCGTGCTGTCCATGCAGTTCGCCCAGCAGGCGGCGAAGTACTTCGAAAGCGTCGAGGTCGTCGAGCTGCACCACAGCCACAAGGCGGACGCGCCCTCCGGCACCGCCACCCGCACCGCGCAGCTGATCGCCGCCGCCCGGGACGCGGCCGGCCTGCCCCGGCAGTCCGACGCGACCACGCACGGCCTGCCGGGCGCCCGCGGCGCGGACGTGGACGGCGTCCCCGTCCACTCGGTGCGCCTGCGCGGCCTGCTGGCCCACCAGGAGATCCTGCTCGGTGACAGCGGCGAGACGCTGACCATCCGGCACGACTCACTGCACCACAGCTGCTTCATGCCGGGCATCCTGCTCGGCGTGCGCAGGGTGGTGCAGACGCCCGGGCTGACCCTCGGCCTCGAACACTTCCTGGACCTGTGAGCACCGTATGACCTCCCGTACCGGTTTCTTCCTGCTCGGCGCCGCCCTGCTGTTCGTCGCCGTGATCTGCGTCGGCGAGGGGATCCAGCTGATCGCCACCGGCAAGGTGCTCGGCATCGGCCTCGGTGTCTGCGCCTTCGTCATCCCGGCGATCGGCGTCTGGTTCCTGCGCCAGACCGTCCGCTTCGGCCGGGCCGGCGAGCGGTTGGCCCGCGAACTGGAGGCCGAGGGCGGCCTGCCGGTGGACGAGCTGCGCCGTACGCCCGGCGGCCGGATCGACCGCGCCTCGGCGGACGAGGTCTTCGCCCGCCGCCAGGCGGAGGCCGAGACCGCCCCGGGGGACTGGCGGGTGTGGTTCCGCCTCGCCGTCGCCTACGCGGACGCCGGGGACACCCCCAGGGCCCGCAGGACCATGCAGCACGCCATCCGCCTGCACGCCTCGTCGGCCGCCGCCCCGGTCGCGGGCTAGGCTGTCGGCCGTCACCAAGCCATGAACATCAGGAGGAATCCCGCGTGAGCGACGAAGTGGGTACCGACCCGCAGTTCCGCAACGACGTCTCGGTGGAGCTGGTCCGCAGCGCCGCGGTCGATTCGGACGTCATCTGGGCGGCCCGGGTCTCGACCGCGGGAGAGCAGTCGATCGAGGCCGTCGGGCAGGACCCGGAGAAGTCCAGGGGCCTGATCAACTTCCTGATGCGGGACCGGCACGGTACGCCCTTCGAGCACAACTCGATGACCTTCCTCGTCAGTGCGCCGATCTTCGTCTTCCGCGAGTTCCACCGCCACCGCAGCGGCTGGTGCCTGGCGGGTGACACCGAGATCACCCTGCAGGGCAAGGACGGTTCGCCCGAGCGGCGGACGATCAAGGATCTCTACCAGCTGTGGCATGTCGGGGCCGAGGACACGCTGCCCGCCGAGGACGGCGTCACCTGGCACAAGAAGTCCGAGAAATGGCGTGCTCAGGTCAAGCATCGCGGCGAGCAGCACCGTCTGGGCCTCCATGAGACCCGGGACGCGGCCGAGGCGGCCGTTGCGGCGTTCCGTGAGCTTCACCCCGCGAAGCGGACCAGGAAGCCCGACTCGGTGCGGCGCAGCCATGTGCGCTGTTTCGACGAGCGGACCCTCGTCGCCCGGCGCGCCCCGATCGTGGACGTCATGGAGTCCGGCGTCAAGCAGCTGATCCGGTTGACGACGGCGAGTGGCAAGCAGCTCCGTTGCAGCCGGGACCACGCGATCCTCACCCCGGACGGCTGGCGCAAGGCCGGCGAACTCGCGGTGGGCGATTCGGTGATGTCGGGCGGTACCGCCGTGCGGCCGTCGGAGGCGCTGGTGCCGCCGAGCCTGCGTCGGGGCATCGGGGTCTGGACCTCGATGCAGCGCAAGCGGCTGATCGACGAGCTCGACCTCTGCTACCTGTGTTCCCGGACGTTTCCGCGCGAGGCGCTGGAGCTCGACCACGTCGTCCCGGTGTCTCTCGATCTGGGCCGGGCACTCGACGAGGAGAACCTCGCTCCGGCCTGTGAGCCGTGCCGTGCCGAGAAGGGCGCGACCGAGCAGGGACTCGCCGAGCGGGGTGGAAAGGTCGCACTGGCCAAGGCCGACCTCGTGGTCTCGGTCGTGGACGACGGCGAGGAGATGACCTACGACCTCGCGGTCGAGGGGCCCTGGCACAATTTCCTCGCCGACGGAATCGTCGTCCACAACTCGTACAACGAGGAGTCCGGCCGCTACCGCGAGCTGCAGCCGGTCTTCTACGTGCCGGGCGGGGAGCGCAGGCTGGTCCAGCAGGGCCGCCCGGGCAAGTACGAGTTCGTCGAGGGCACGCCCGAGCAGCACAAGGTCGTCACCGAGGCCATGGAGGCCTCCTACCGGCAGTCGTACGAGCAGTACCAGGCGATGCTGGCGGCCGGCGTCGCCCGCGAGGTGGCCCGGGCGGTCCTGCCGGTCGGCCTGTTCTCCTCGATGTACGCGACCTGCAACGCGCGCTCGCTGATGCACTTCCTGTCGCTGCGGACCAAGGACGAGCGGGCCACCGTGCCGTCCTTCCCGCAGCGGGAGATCGAGATGGTCGCCGAGAAGATGGAGGCGGAGTGGGCCAAGCTCATGCCGCTCACCCATGCGGCCTTCAACGCGCACGGCCGAGTCGCTCCCTGACCTGGGACGATAGGCATATGGGCGGATTGCTTCCAATGTCTGGATTGCGGCTTTTCCGGCCGCTCCCTAGGCTCGGAGCAAGGATTCCGGTGCTGCATGAACCCCCGAGCATGCAGCACCGGAATCCCATCGCGTAGCCGGCCGGAAGGCCCTTGCGCCTGTCACACGTATGTCACACCTGTCCGAACCCTGGACCGGCATGGGTACCCCCCTGCCGCCTACGAGTAGTTTTGGACGCATGGCTCCGACCTCCACCCCCCAGACACCCTTCGGCCGGGTCCTGACCGCGATGGTGACCCCGTTCACCGCCGACGGCGGTCTCGACCTCGACGGCGCGCAGCGCCTCGCCGCGCACCTCGTCGACTCCGGCAACGACGGCCTCGTCGTCAACGGCACCACCGGCGAGTCGCCGACCACCAGCGACGCCGAGAAGGCCCAGCTGGTGCGCGCCGTGGTGGAGGCGGTCGGGGACAGGGCGCACGTGGTGGCCGGCGTCGGCACCAACGACACCCACCACAGCGCGGAGCTGGCCCGGCAGGCCGAGGCCGCCGGCGCGAGCGGCCTGCTGGTCGTCACCCCGTACTACAGCAAGCCCCCGCAGGAGGGGCTCCACCGGCACACCGTGCACATCGCGGACGCCACCGGCCTTCCGGTGATGCTCTACGACATCCCGGGCCGCAGCGGGGTGGCGCTGAGCCACGAGACGCTGGTCCGGCTCGGCGAGCACCCGAGGATCGTCGCGAACAAGGACGCCAAGGGCGATCTGGGCGCCGCCTCCTGGGCGATCGCGCGCTCCGGCCTCGCCTGGTACTCCGGCGACGACATCCTGAACCTGCCGCTGCTCTCGGTCGGCGCGGTCGGCCTGGTCAGCGTGGTGGGCCACGTGGTCGCACCGGAGCTGCGGACGATGGTGGACGCCTTCCTGGCCGGCGACACCGCCAAGGCCATCGCCGTCCACCAGAGCCTGTTGCCGATCTTCAGCGGTATGTTCCGTACCCAGGGTGTCATCCTGACCAAGGCGGCCCTCGATCTGTCGGGCCTGCCCGCAGGACCTCTGAGGCTGCCGCTGATCGCGGCGACTCCGGAGGAGATTGCCCGTTTGAAGGAGGATCTCGCCGCCGGCGGGGTACACCTGTAGCAGACACAGACGTGCGTGCCCCGGCTCGCCGAGTCCCCGTGGACTCGCCGCTGGACCGGATGACGGCGCGAGAGCACCACAACCTAGTAGGAAACCGACACTGAGTACGCACGCCATATGTCCCCAGGGGAGGACCCCGGGCATATGGCGTGCGTCGTAAGGAGAGTCTTTTGAGCCACCCGCACCCCGAACTCGGCGCGCCCCCCGCACTGAAGGAGGGCGCACTGCGCGTCACCCCGCTCGGCGGTCTCGGCGAGATCGGCCGCAACATGACGGTCCTGGAGTACAACGGCCGTCTGCTCATCATCGACTGCGGCGTCCTCTTCCCCGAGGCCGAGCAGCCCGGCGTGGACCTGATCCTGCCGGACTTCAGCTCCATCCGGGACCGCCTCGGCAAGATCGACGGCATCGTCCTGACCCACGGGCACGAGGACCACATCGGCGCCGTGCCGTTCCTGCTCCGGGAGAACCCGGACATCCCGCTGATCGGCTCCAAGCTCACCCTCGCGCTGATCGAGGCCAAGCTCGCCGAGCACCGGATCCGGCCGTACGTGCTGGAGGTCAAGGAGGGCGAGCGCGAGCGCATCGGCCCCTTCGACTGCGAGTTCATCGCGGTCAACCACTCCATCCCGGACGCCCTGGCCGTCGCCGTCCGCACCCCCGCGGGCATGGTCGTCGCCACCGGTGACTTCAAGATGGACCAGCTGCCGCTCGACGGCCGCCTCACCGACCTGCCGGCCTTCGCCAAGCTGGCGGAGGAGGGCATCGACCTCCTGCTGGTGGACTCCACCAACGCCGAGGTCCCCGGCTTCATCCCGCACGAGCGCGACATCTCGGCCGCCCTGCGGACCGTGTTCGCCAACGCCGACAAGCGCATCATCGTCGCCTCGTTCGCCAGCCACGTGCACCGCATCCAGCAGGTGCTGGACGCCGCGCACGAGTACAAGCGCAAGGTCGCCTTCGTCGGCCGCTCGATGGTCCGCAACATGGGCATCGCCCGCGACCTCGGCTACCTGAAGGTCCCGGGCAACCTGATCGTCGACGTGAAGACGCTGGACGACCTCCCGGACAAGAACGTCGTGCTGGTCTGTACCGGTTCACAGGGCGAGCCGATGGCGGCCCTCTCCCGGATGGCCAACCGCGACCACCAGATCCGGATCGTCGAGGGCGACACCGTGATCATGGCGTCCTCGCTCATTCCGGGCAACGAGACCGCGATCTACCGCGTCATCAACGGCCTCACCCGATGGGGCGCCAACGTCGTCCACAAGGGCAACGCCAAGGTGCACGTCTCGGGCCACGCCTCGGCCGGCGAGCTGCTGTACTTCTTCAACATCTGCAAGCCGAAGAACCTGATGCCGGTCCACGGCGAGTGGCGCCACCTGCGGGCCTGTGCCGACCTCGGCATCAAGACCGGCATCCCGAAGGAGCGCACGGTCATCGCCGAGGACGGCGTGGTGGTCGACCTGGAGAAGGGCGTCGCCCGGATCGTCGGCAAGGTCCAGGCCGGGTACGTCTACGTCGACGGCTCGTCCGTCGGTGACATCACCGAGGCCTCGCTCAAGGACCGCCGGATCCTCGGCGAGGAGGGCTTCATCTCGGTCTTCGTCGTGGTGGACTCCAGCAGCGGCAAGATCGTGAGCGGCCCGACCGTCCAGGCACGTGGCTCCGGCATCGACGACAACGCCTTCGTGCCGGTCGTCGCCAAGCTGCAGGAGGGCCTGTCGCGGTCGGCCAACGACGGCGTCCTCGAGGTCCGCCAGATCCAGCAGCTCGTGCGCCGGGTCGTCGGCAAGTGGGTGGCGGACAACTACCGTCGCCGGCCGATGATCATCCCGGTCGTCGTCGAGGTCTGACCCGGTTTGACCTGGGGCAACCCGGAGCGTAGTGTTCTCCGGGTTGCCCCAGTGGCAGCCGGCTTCTCCCAGATGCATTCGGATTCAGGTTCGAATTCAGGCGGGAAAAGCAGCCCGAGAAACTCTGCTAGAGTTCGGGAGCGCCGAAAGGCCAGAGCGCATCGGATAAACGAAGCTCCGGAAAACGGAGCGGAAAACGTCTGATAAGCTTGAAACACGAAAGAACGAAGCGCCCGGAGAGACCGTGTGAGCGGCTCGAAGGAAGTGTCCGTTCCTTGAGAACTCAACAGCGTGCCAAAAGTCAACGCCAGATATGTTGACATCCCCGGCCCGGGTCGTTCGATCCGGGTTGGAGATTCCTTTGGTAACAAAACACTAGCGAGGACGCAGTGCGCGGGACTTCCCTATTCCGGGGGTCGCCGCGCCGCTCAACGCGGGTGGCCGCTCGATTACGAGCAGACATTCACGGAGAGTTTGATCCTGGCTCAGGACGAACGCTGGCGGCGTGCTTAACACATGCAAGTCGAACGGTGAAGCCCTTCGGGGTGGATCAGTGGCGAACGGGTGAGTAACACGTGGGCAATCTGCCCTGCACTCTGGGACAAGCCCTGGAAACGGGGTCTAATACCGGATATGACCTTCCTCCGCATGGGGGTTGGTGTAAAGCTCCGGCGGTGCAGGATGAGCCCGCGGCCTATCAGCTTGTTGGTGGGGTAATGGCCTACCAAGGCGACGACGGGTAGCCGGCCTGAGAGGGCGACCGGCCACACTGGGACTGAGACACGGCCCAGACTCCTACGGGAGGCAGCAGTGGGGAATATTGCACAATGGGCGAAAGCCTGATGCAGCGACGCCGCGTGAGGGATGACGGCCTTCGGGTTGTAAACCTCTTTCAGCAGGGAAGAAGCGCAAGTGACGGTACCTGCAGAAGAAGCACCGGCTAACTACGTGCCAGCAGCCGCGGTAATACGTAGGGTGCGAGCGTTGTCCGGAATTATTGGGCGTAAAGAGCTCGTAGGCGGCCTGTCGCGTCGGATGTGAAAGCCCGGGGCTTAACCCCGGGTCTGCATTCGATACGGGCAGGCTAGAGTGTGGTAGGGGAGATCGGAATTCCTGGTGTAGCGGTGAAATGCGCAGATATCAGGAGGAACACCGGTGGCGAAGGCGGATCTCTGGGCCATTACTGACGCTGAGGAGCGAAAGCGTGGGGAGCGAACAGGATTAGATACCCTGGTAGTCCACGCCGTAAACGTTGGGAACTAGGTGTTGGCGACATTCCACGTCGTCGGTGCCGCAGCTAACGCATTAAGTTCCCCGCCTGGGGAGTACGGCCGCAAGGCTAAAACTCAAAGGAATTGACGGGGGCCCGCACAAGCAGCGGAGCATGTGGCTTAATTCGACGCAACGCGAAGAACCTTACCAAGGCTTGACATATACCGGAAACGGCCAGAGATGGTCGCCCCCTTGTGGTCGGTATACAGGTGGTGCATGGTTGTCGTCAGCTCGTGTCGTGAGATGTTGGGTTAAGTCCCGCAACGAGCGCAACCCTTGTTCTGTGTTGCCAGCATGCCTTTCGGGGTGATGGGGACTCACAGGAGACTGCCGGGGTCAACTCGGAGGAAGGTGGGGACGACGTCAAATCATCATGCCCCTTATGTCTTGGGCTGCACACGTGCTACAATGGTCGGTACAAAGGGCTGCGATGCCGCGAGGCGGAGCGAATCCCAAAAAGCCGGCCTCAGTTCGGATTGGGGTCTGCAACTCGACCCCATGAAGTTGGAGTTGCTAGTAATCGCAGATCAGCATGCTGCGGTGAATACGTTCCCGGGCCTTGTACACACCGCCCGTCACGTCACGAAAGTCGGTAACACCCGAAGCCGGTGGCCTAACCCGTAAGGGGAGGAGCCGTCGAAGGTGGGACCAGCGATTGGGACGAAGTCGTAACAAGGTAGCCGTACCGGAAGGTGCGGCTGGATCACCTCCTTTCTAAGGAGCACATAGCCGGATGTGAGCGAATGTCTCACACGGTTGCTCATGGGTGGAACGTTGACTATTCGGCACGGTTCGGTCTCATCGACCGCGAGTACTGCGCTTCGGCGCGTGGAAAGCATCCGGTGGGGTTGGGTCGTGGCGGGCACGTTGTTGGGTCCTGAGGGAACGGCCGTGATGGTCGTTGCTTCAGTGCCGGTCCTACTTGATGACCTTCCTTATGGAGGGTTTGATGGTGGGTGACTGGTCGTTGTTTGAGAACTGCACAGTGGACGCGAGCATCTGTGGCCAAGTTTTTAAGGGCGCACGGTGGATGCCTTGGCACCAGGAACCGATGAAGGACGTGGGAGGCCACGATAGTCCCCGGGGAGCCGTCAACCAGGCTTTGATCCGGGGGTTTCCGAATGGGGAAACCCGGCAGTCGTCATGGGCTGTCACCCATACCTGAACACATAGGGTATGTGGAGGGAACGCGGGGAAGTGAAACATCTCAGTACCCGCAGGAAGAGAAAACAACCGTGATTCCGGGAGTAGTGGCGAGCGAAACCGGATGAGGCTAAACCTGTTACGTGTGATACCCGGCAGGGGTTGCGTAGTAGGGGTCGTGGGAAAGTTCTTCAGTCGTCTGCCGGCGGCTGGGTGAGTCAGAAACCGTTGGTGTAGTCGAAGGACATGCGAAAGGTCCGGCGTAGAGGGTAAGACCCCCGTAGACGAAACATCAGCGGCTCACTTGAGCTTCTCCCAAGTAGCACGGAGCCCGAGAAATTCCGTGTGAATCTGGCGGGACCACCCGCTAAGCCTAAATATTCCCTGGTGACCGATAGCGGATAGTACCGTGAGGGAATGGTGAAAAGTACCGCGGGAGCGGAGTGAAATAGTACCTGAAACCGTGTGCCTACAAGCCGTGGGAGCGTCGGATGTGCAGCTTGCTGTGTGTCTCGTGACTGCGTGCCTTTTGAAGAATGAGCCTGCGAGTTTGCGGTGTGTAGCGAGGTTAACCCGTGTGGGGTAGCCGTAGCGAAAGCGAGTCCGAATAGGGCGTTTGAGTTGCATGCCCAAGACCCGAAGCGGAGTGATCTAGCCATGGGCAGGTTGAAGCGGAGGTAAGACTTCGTGGAGGACCGAACCCACCAGGGTTGAAAACCTGGGGGATGACCTGTGGTTAGGGGTGAAAGGCCAATCAAACTCCGTGATAGCTGGTTCTCCCCGAAATGCATTTAGGTGCAGCGTCACGTGTTTCTTGCCGGAGGTAGAGCACTGGATAGGCGATGGGCCTCAACGGGTTACTGACCTTAGCCAAACTCCGAATGCCGGTAAGTGAGAGCGTGGCAGTGAGACTGTGGGGGATAAGCTCCATGGTCGAGAGGGAAACAGCCCAGAACACCGACTAAGGTCCCTAAGCGTGTGCTAAGTGGGAAAGGATGTGGAGTCGCAGAGACAACCAGGAGGTTGGCTTAGAAGCAGCCACCCTTGAAAGAGTGCGTAATAGCTCACTGGTCAAGTGATTCCGCGCCGACAATGTAGCGGGGCTCAAGCACACCACCGAAGTCGTGTCATTGCAGCTATAGGGCCAACGCCTGCTGTGATGGGTAGGGGAGCGTCGTGTTCCGGGTGAAGCAGCGGAGGAATCCAGTTGTGGACGGGACACGAGTGAGAATGCAGGCATGAGTAGCGATACAAGAGTGAGAAACTCTTGCGCCGATTGACCAAGGGTTCCTGGGTCAAGCTGATCTGCCCAGGGTAAGTCGGGACCTAAGGCGAGGCCGACAGGCGTAGTCGATGGACAACGGGTTGATATTCCCGTACCCGCTTTGAAGCGCCAACGTCGAACCTCTGAATGCTAAAGCCGTGAAGCCGGCCCGGAGTCTTCGGACAAAGGGACGTGGTGGAGCCGCTGACCCAACAGGGTAGTAGGTGAGCGATGGGGTGACGCAGGAAGGTAGTCCAGCCCGGGCGGTGGTTGTCCCGGGGTAAGGGTGTAGGCCGAGTGATAGGCAAATCCGTCACTCATTGAGGCTGAGACCTGATGCCGAGCCGATTGTGGTGAAGTGGATGATCCTATGCTGTCGAGAAAAGCCTCTAGCGAGTTTCATGGCGGCCCGTACCCCAAACCGACTCAGGTGGTCAGGTAGAGAATACCGAGGCGTTCGGGTGAACTATGGTTAAGGAACTCGGCAAAATGCCCCCGTAACTTCGGGAGAAGGGGGCCGGAACTGGTGATGAGTCTTGCACTCTGAGCTGGGGCCGGCCGCAGAGACCAGCGAGAAGCGACTGTTTACTAAAAACACAGGTCCGTGCGAAGCCGTAAGGCGATGTATACGGACTGACGCCTGCCCGGTGCTGGAACGTTAAGGGGACCGGTTAGTCGAGATTCGTCTCGGCGAAGCTGAGAACTTAAGCGCCAGTAAACGGCGGTGGTAACTATAACCATCCTAAGGTAGCGAAATTCCTTGTCGGGTAAGTTCCGACCTGCACGAATGGCGTAACGACTTCTCGACTGTCTCAACCATAGGCCCGGTGAAATTGCATTACGAGTAAAGATGCTCGTTTCGCGCAGCAGGACGGAAAGACCCCGGGACCTTTACTATAGCTTGATATTGGTGTTCGGTTCGGCTTGTGTAGGATAGGTGGGAGACTTTGAAGCGGCCACGCCAGTGGTTGTGGAGTCGACGTTGAAATACCACTCTGGTCGTGCTGGATGTCTAACCTGGGTCCGTGATCCGGATCAGGGACAGTGTCTGGTGGGTAGTTTAACTGGGGCGGTTGCCTCCTAAAGAGTAACGGAGGCGCCCAAAGGTTCCCTCAGCCTGGTTGGCAATCAGGTGTTGAGTGTAAGTGCACAAGGGAGCTTGACTGTGAGACCGACGGGTCGAGCAGGTGCGAAAGCAGGGACTAGTGATCCGGCGGTGGCTTGTGGAAGCGCCGTCGCTCAACGGATAAAAGGTACCCCGGGGATAACAGGCTGATCTTCCCCAAGAGTCCATATCGACGGGATGGTTTGGCACCTCGATGTCGGCTCGTCGCATCCTGGGGCTGGAGTAGGTCCCAAGGGTTGGGCTGTTCGCCCATTAAAGCGGTACGCGAGCTGGGTTTAGAACGTCGTGAGACAGTTCGGTCCCTATCCGCTGTGCGCGTAGGAATATTGAGAAGGGCTGTCCCTAGTACGAGAGGACCGGGACGGACGAACCTCTGGTGTGCCAGTTGTCCTGCCAAGGGCATGGCTGGTTGGCTACGTTCGGGAGGGATAACCGCTGAAAGCATCTAAGCGGGAAGCCTGCTTCGAGATGAGTATTCCCACCTCCTTGAGAGGGTAAGGCTCCCAGTAGACGACTGGGTTGATAGGCCGGATGTGGAAGCCCTGTAAGGGGTGGAGCTGACCGGTACTAATAGGCCGAGGGCTTGTCCTCAGTTGCTCGCGTCCACTGTGTTGTTCTGAAACAACGACCCCGTTTTTCCCGGGCCACGGGGAGAGCGGTGCGGTGACAGTTTCATAGTGTTTCGGTGGTCATAGCGTGAGGGAAACGCCCGGTTACATTCCGAACCCGGAAGCTAAGCCTCACAGCGCCGATGGTACTGCAGGGGGGACCCTGTGGGAGAGTAGGACGCCGCCGAACAATCATTCAGGAAAGGCCCCGCCGGGTAACTGGCGGGGCCTTTTCGCATGTCCGGAACTTGCTCGATGCCCGGGGTGGGGGACAGACTGGCCGTCGAGTGGTGGAGACCATTCCCGGGGGCGGCAAGGGGGCACAGGCATGGGAGGGGACGGCGCAGCCGCCGACTTCGACGCGTTCTACGAGGCTTCGTACGGTCAGCTCGTCGCGCACCTCTATGCGTTGACCGGTGACCTGGGGGAGGCCCAGGACGCGGCCCAGGAGGCGTTCATCCGGGCCTGGGACAGGTGGCATCAGGTCAGCACCCACGACAACCCGGTCGCCTGGGTCCGGCTCACCGGTCAGCGGGTGGCGATCAGTCGCTGGCGGCGGGCCCGCACGGCGGTGCGCAGCTGGGTCCGGCACGGTCCGGTGGCGCCGGTCGCCGGTCCGGGGCCGGACACCGTCGCCCTGGTCGATGCGTTGCGGCGGTTGCCGGAGGCGCAGCGGTCCGCACTGGTGCTGCACCACATGGGCGGCCGGTCGGTGGCGGAGATCGCGGCGGAGGGCGGTGTCGCGGTGGGTACCGTCAAAGCGCGGCTGCACCGGGGCCGGCAGGCCCTGGCGGTCCTGCTCGGCGAGGAGCCCGCGAGAGTTCCGGAGCCGGTGCCCACGCAGCCGAGCACCGTCCCCGTCCCCGTCCCCGTCCCCGTCCCCGTCCAGGCTTCGGGTCGCAGGCCCGTCGGCGTCCGTGCGAACAACACGGCCGCTCCCGACCTCGGGCCCGGCTCCCTGCCGCGGACCCGTCCGGAGAGTCCGCCCGGCGCCGAGGTGGAGCCCGGGCCGGTTGGGGACGGTGACGAGGGCAGCGGTGCGACGATGCCGGCCGGTCCCGCGGACACGCTCGCCAGGGAGCTGACGGAGCTGACCGCGCATGCGTGAGAGGACGCGGAGCCGGCTGGACGAGCCCGGTCGGACCGGTATCACCACGGCGAGGCTCGAACACCGCTTCGAGACCCTGCGTGATGAGGTGACGACCACGGTGCAGCCGCCCTTCACGGCCCGGATGGTCCGAAGAACGGTCGGCCGGCGCAGGCGACGACGGGGGGCCGTGCTGGGTGCCGGTTGCGTGATCGCGGCACTGGCCCTGTGGAGTGCGCGGGGCCTGCTGCCGCCGGTCGGCGAGGGGGCGGCGGGGGGCCACGGCAAGGATCAGCGGATCGCCGCGGAGATCCCCCTGCCCGGCCCGGTCGTGGCGGCCGGGCCCGGTTCGCCGCCGGCGGCGGCCCCCGACGACGCCGACCTGCTGCTTCCGGTCGGGAACCTGCCGATCGCCGAGGGCAGCTACGGCCCCTGGCTGCTGACCGGCGTGACGGGTGCGCACGGGTCGGCCGCCGCCACGGCCACCACCGACTCCGCCACCGCCGCCGCCACCGACACCGCCGCCGCCACGGCCACCACCGGCGCCGCATCCGCCGGTCCCGGCGGCGTCGACACGCGGCCGACCACGTGCCTGGGACGCGTCGCGGGTTCGGTCGGTGCCGTCAGCCTGCTGGAGCGGTCCTTCTCGGATGTCAGCGGCTACGGGGCCAGCGCGGCGGAGTACGTGCTGGTGTTCGCGTCCCGGCAGGAGGCCGCCGACGCGGCCGCCCGTCTGCGAGCGCCGACGGACTGCGGGTTCGGGCCCGTGGGCGTGACCGCCCTGGCGTGCTCGGCGGACGTGGCCGCCGTGCTGGACGAGTTCGGCCGGGTCGCCGTCGAGGAGATCACGGTGCAGCAGGTCGGCGTCCGGCTGGTGGCCATGGCCGTGCACCGCCTCGCTGTCTCGACGGCCACGCCGTCGAGTGGTCGGCAGCTGCCGCAGTCGCCGCAGGCGCTCGTCCTGCCGGAGTTCTACCGGGCGGCGGCCGACCTTCGCTCCCTGCTCGCGGCCGCGCCGGGAGCCTCCGCGTCCCCGGCCCTGTCGCCCGCGGCCGTGGCAGCGTGTACGGCGCAGAGCACCGCGCCCGGCCGCTGAGGGGGTTTCTTCCGCCAGGTGAAGTTTCGTTGACCCGGCCCGGTCCGGCTGCCAGGCTTTGGGGCGTGAGCCAATTCGAGCGCCTTGTGGGCCGCCTGCACGTCGATCTGCGACGGCACGCGAGCGCCATCTGTGCTGTCTGCCACTGACCGGCGCTCCTTCGCGCTGACGCGCATCTCTCACCTGTCGGCCTGAAGCCGGCCCCCGCCACCACGGCCGGCCCGGTCGTCGCCATCGGCTCGGCCGTCGCGTCCGGCCGTGCCGGCGTACCCGGCCCCCGGCCCCCGCCCCGGTTCCGCCGCCGGGTGTTTCCGTCCACCTCCGGCCCTTCCGGCACCCGCCTCGCCGCGCGACGGGCAGTCACCTGCCCGTCCCCGTCGGCGTACCCTGCCGACCCCGCAAAGGATCTCGCATGCCCGTGACTTCAAGGCCGGTACTCCGGCCCAGCTCCCGACGCCAGTTCCTGGCGTTGGCCGCCATCGGGGCGGCGGCCGCCGCCTGCGGCCGGGCGACGGCCGCCGAAGGTGGTGGGGCCGAGACGAAGAAGCTTCGTTACCAGGGCTGGGTCGGGCAGGTGACACTGCCCGAACTCGCAGAGGATCTGGGCTACTTCGGTGATGTGAGGCTGGAGTGGGTCGGCAACACCGTCAGCGGCCCGCAGGACATCCAGTCGGCCGCGACCGGGCAGACGGACTTCGGCGGGGCGTTCAACGGTGCGGTGGTCAAGCTGATCTCGGCCGGGGCGCCGGTGAAGGCGGCGATCAGCTACTACGGCGTCGACGCCGCCTCCTTCAACGGCTACTACGTGCTGGAGGACAGCCCGATCCGCTCGGCCCGGGACCTGATCGGCAAGAAGGTCGGGATGAACACCCTCGGCGCCCACGTCGAAGCGGTGCTCGACACCTACCTCCAGCGCAACGGCTTTGCCGCGGGGGAGTTGGGCCGGGTCGAGCGGATCGTGGTGCCACCGGTCAACACCGAGCAGTCGTTGCGGCAGAAGCAGATAGAGGTCGCCTCGCTCGGCGGCGTCCTCCGGGACAAGGCTCTGGCGGCCGGCGGGATCAGGCCGCTGTTCAGCGACTTCGACCTGCTGGGCGCCTTCAGCGCCGGCACGTACGTGCTGACGAACCGCTTCCTCAAGCAGAACCCGAACACGGCGAGGGTCTTTGTGACGGGAGTCGCGAAGGCGATCGAGTGGGCCAGGTCGTCGCCGCGGGAGGAGGTGATCGCGCGCAGTGCGGAGATCATCAAGCGGCGCGGTCGGAACGAGGACGTCGCTGCGCTCCAGTACTGGAAGTCCTTCGGCGTCGCCGAGCCCGGTGGCCGGATCACGGACGGAACCTTCCAGCTCTGGATCGACTGGCTGACCGCACACGGTGACATCAAGGCCGGTCAGGTCAAGGCCGCCGACCTCTACACCAACCGGTTCAACGGCTATCCGGCCGTCTCCCCGAGCGCCGTGAGGAGTTGAGTACCCGATGACCGCGCACATCAGTTTTCGCAAGGTCACCAAGACCTTCCCGGTCCGGGGGCGGGCGGGAGGCCGTCGCGCCTCCGAGTTCACCGCCCTCGACGCCGTCGAACTCGACGTCGCGAAGGGTGAGTTCCTGGCCGTGGTCGGCCCGAGCGGATGCGGCAAGTCCACCCTGCTGGACCTGCTCGGGGGCCTGACGGCGCCGACCTCGGGTGAGATCCTGCTCGACGGCCGCCCGGTGACCGGGCCGGGTGTCGACCGCAGCATCGTCTTCCAGCAGTACGCGCTGCTGCCGTGGCGCACGGCACAGGGCAACGTCGAGTTCGGGCTGGAGGCCACCGGCGTGCCCCGGCGGCAACGGGCGGCCAGGGCAAGGGAGTACCTCGACCTGGTCGGTCTCACCGGCTTCGAGGACCGCCACCCGCACGAGCTGTCCGGTGGGATGAAGCAGCGGGTGGCGATCGCCCGCAGCCTGGCGTACGACCCGGACGTCCTGCTGATGGACGAGCCGTTCGCCGCCCTCGACGCGCAGACCCGCGAGTCGCTCCAGGACGAGCTGCTGCGGATCTGGCAGCGCACCGGCAAGACCGTCGTGTTCATCACCCACGGCATCGAGGAGGCGGTCTACCTCGGCGGCCGGGTCGCGGTGCTCACCTCACGGCCCGGCCGGGTCAAGGAGGTGGTGCCGATCGATCTGGGTGAGCGGGCGGCGGGCCAGGACCTCCGGTCCAGCCCCGAGTTCGCGAACTACCGACGCCGGATCTGGAGCCTGCTGCACGACGAGGTCAGCCGTGCACAGCAGTTGGAACGAGAGGTCAGCCACGTATGAGCACCGACCTGAACCCGCGCCCGGCGGTCGCCGAGCGGGCACCCCGCAGCGCGTCCCGACCGGCCCCCGCCCCGCGGCTCACGCCGGCCGAGCGGTCCGAGGCATCCGAGGGGCCCCGGCGGCCGGGAGCGCTGCGACGCCTGCCCGGGCTCCTGCTCAGCGGCGCCACCAAGAGCGTGGCGATCCTCGCGCTGCTGGCGCTCTGGGAGCTCGCTCCGCGCTTCGATCTGGTGGACCGTACGTTTCTGCCACCGTTCAGTGAAGTCCTGGCGGCCTGGTACGGGCTGCTGCAGAACGGCCAGCTGGCCGACAACACCGTGGCCAGCCTGACCCGTTCGCTCGCGGGCTTCGGCCTGGCGGTGGTGATCGGAGTGCCGCTGGGCCTGCTGATCGGCTGGTACCGCCCGGTCGCCAACCTGCTCAGCCCGTTGCTGGAACTGTTCCGCAACACGGCGGCGCTCGCTCTGCTCCCGGTGTTCGTACTGATCCTCGGTATCGGCGAGACGTCCAAGATCTCGATCGTGCTGTACGCCTGCCTCTGGCCGATCCTGCTGAACACCATCAGCGCGGTACGCAGCGTGGATCCGACGCTGATCCGGCTCGCCCGCTCGCTGGACCTCTCCGCGCCCAGGCTGTTCCAGAAGGTGATTCTGCCCGCTTCGGTTCCGGTGGTCTTCACCGGCGTCCGGCTCGCCGGAGCGGTGTCGATCCTGGTGCTGGTCGCCGCGGAGATGGTGGGGGCGAAGGCCGGGCTCGGCTATCTGATCAACGCCTCGCAGTACAACTTCGCGATCCCGCAGATGTACGCGGGCATCGTGACCATCTCCGTCATCGGGCTGCTCTTCAACCAGTTGCTGGTCGCGTTGGAGCGTAGGTTCACCGCCTGGCGTGCCCCGCTGGGCAGTTGAGCGGCGAGGCGGGGCCGGCCGCGCGGCCCGCCCGGCCGAACTCCGCCCGCCCGACGACCGTCCCGCCGTCGACCCGCTCACCGACGCCCCCTGACTCCCGTCCCCTCCCCGACGCCCCGTCCCCGACGTCCCAGCACCCGACGTCCCGGGTCCCGACGTCCCAGCACCCGACGTCCCGGGTCCCGACATCCAGCACCCGACGTCCCGGGTCCCGACATCCAGCACCCACCGCTGCCCCGTACTCAACGTCCAAAGCCTGAAGGGAACTCCGATGACCAGCACCTTCGAGATCCGCAAGGTCGGCGGCCGGATCGGCGCCGAGATCCTCGGCGTCGACACCGCCGCCGAGCTCGACCGCGAGACCGTCGAACAGCTCAACGCCGCACTGGTGGAGCACAAGGCGCTCTTCTTCCGCGGCCAGCAGCTCGACGACGACGGCCAGACCCGGTTCGCCGCCAACTTCGGCACCCTCACGACCGCCCACCCGACCGTCCCGTCGCTGGACGGTCAGCCCAACGTGCTGGCGGTGGACAGCGAGGACGGCGGGCGGGCCAATCGCTGGCACACCGACGTCACCTTCGTCCGCACACCGCCCAAGGCCAGCACCCTGCGCAGCCTGATCGTCCCGCCGTACGGGGGCAACACCCTGATCGCCAACACCCAGAGCGCCTACCGCGATCTGCCGGAGCAGCTGCGCGAGTTCGCCGACCGGCTCTGGGCCGTGCACACCAACGACTACGACTACGCCCAGGGCAAGGAGCTCGACGCGGCCGACCAGGAGCGCCGCCGGGTGTTCACCGCGCGCACCTACCGCACCGCCCACCCGGTGGTCCGGGTGCACCCGGAGAGCGGCGAGCGCGGGCTGTTCATCGGCGGTTTCGCACAGTCGATCGTCGGCCTGCCGAGCGCCGAGTCGCACGACCTGCTGCGCAGCCTCCAGGCGTACGTGACCCGGCCGGAGAACGTGGTCCGCTGGCGCTGGGAGCTCGGGGACGTGGTGCTGTTCGACAACCGCGCCACCCAGCACTACGCGCCGGACGACTACGACGACCTGCCCCGACGCCTGCACCGCGTCACCGTCGCCGGCGACATCCCGGTGGGTGTCACGGGGGAGCCCAGCTACGTTCTCGAAGGCGACGACGCCTCGCACTACACGCCCTGACGATCTGACTTGCGGTGAGGGGCCCGCCCGGGCGCAGGACGGCCGGGCGGGCCCTTCGCGCGCCCCGCCGGGCGCCGTGCCGATGGCCGGGCCGGGCCCCTGGCCCGACCACCGGCTCCCCAGGGGCTCCCGACGGCACTCCGGGGCAGGGCATGGGCGGCTCCGGGCCCGGCGGGGCACGCGAGCGTGGGCCCGGACCGCTCGCGCGATCCGGGCCCACGCTCCGGGGTGGCGGCGCCGCCGCGGTACCCGCCCGTCAGACGCCGGCGTACCGCCCGACCGGGCGGGGCAGGCCGTAGTGCTCGCGCAGGGTGCGACCGGTGTAGCCCTCGCGGAAGAGACCGCGCCTGCGCAGGATCGGCACCACCTGCTCGACGAAGTCGTCCAGTCCGCCGGGCAGGACCGGCGGCATGATGTTGAAGCCGTCGGCCGCGCCCCGGGTGAACCAGGTCTCGATGTGATCGGCGAGTTGCTCGGGGGTGCCGACGACGACCTGGTGTCCGCGGCCGCCGCCGAGCCGGCCGACCAGCTGGCGCAGGGTCAGCCGGTCGCGTTCGGCGAGGTCGCGGATCAGTTCGAAGCGGCTCTTCGCGCCGTTGATCTCGGTGATCGGCGGCAGCGGCGGCAGGGGCTCGTCCAGCGGGTGGTCGGTGAGGTCGACACCGAGGACGGTGGAGAGCACGGCGACCGCGCGGGCCGGGCTGATCAGGGCGTCCAGCTCCTCGTCCAGCGCCCGCGCCTCGGCCTCGGTGGACCCGAGCACGGGGACGACGCCGGGCAGGATCTTCACCCCCGCCGGGTCGCGGCCGGCGTCGGCGGCCCGCTGCTTGAGGTCGCGGTAGAAGGCCTGCCCCTCGGCCAGGGTCTGCTGCGCGGTGAACACGGCCTCCGCCCAGCGGGCCGCGAACGCCTTGCCGCTGTCGGAGGAGCCGGCCTGGACGAGCAGCGGGTGGCCCTGCGGGCTGCGCGGGATGTTCAGCGGGCCGCGGACCTGGAAGTGCTTGCCGACGTGGTCGATGTCGTGCACCCGCGCCGGGTCGGCGAACGCCCCGCTCGCGCGGTCCAGCAGCAGCGCCTCGTCCTCCCAGCTGTCCCACAGCGCGGTGACCACGTCGAGGAACTCGGCGGCGCGCTCGTACCGGACGGCGTGTTCCTGGTTGGCGTCGCGGCTGAAGTTCTGCGCGGCGCGGTCACCGGCGGAGGTGACGATGTTCCAGCCTGCCCGGCCCCGGCTGATGTGGTCCAGCGAGGCGAACTGGCGGGCCAGGTTGTACGGCTCGGAGAAACCGGTGGAGACGGTGCCGATGAGGCCGATCCGCGTGGTCACCGCGGCCAACGCGGTGAGCAGGGTGAACGGTTCGAAGTGGCTGATCAGGCCCCAGCCGCCGTCGGAGCGGGCCTCGACGCCGTCGGCGAGGAACACCGAGTCGAAGGAGGCGGCCTCGGCGCTCCGCGCGAGCCGCTGGAAGTGCGCGATGTCCCCGGCGGCCGACGGGTCGGTGCGGGGGTGGCGCCAGGCGGCCTCGTGGTGGCCGACGCCCATCAGGAAGAGGTTGAAGTGGAGTTGGCGCTCGGCGGAGGATTCGGGCACGGCGGTACGCTCCGGGGCTCGGAAGGCGGGTGGTGGAAGGGGGATGCCCCGATTCTCCGGCCCGCCCTCCGGCGCTTCAACGATTCACCGGGCGATGGAATTAATGCGCCGTTGACGGGGCCTCAACGCAGCACCCGCGAGGTCGAACGGCCGGCGGTGCGCAGCTCCATCGGCCGCTGGTAGACGCTGTCGAGCACCCCGGCGCAGGCGGCCACCGCCAGCACCTCGACGCCGAATCCGGTCGCGGTGACCAGTTGTTCGGGTGCGGCGTGGGAGTGCAGCCGGATCTGCTCCGCCAGGTACGGGCGCAGCGCGGGGGCCACCATCAGCCCGGCCTCGCTGACCACCAGGACCTCGGGGTTGAGGACGTCGAGCAGCAGTCCGGCGGCGGGCGCGACGAGCCGCAGCCGCTCCTCGAACAGTCGCAGCGCAGCTGGATCCCCGGCGCCGGCCAGGGCCAGCAGCAGGTCGAACTCGGGTGCGCGGATCAGCCCCGTGGCGTGTGCCCGGCGGGCGAAGGTCCGCTCCGAGACGGTGGCCTGGAGGCAGCCGGTGCGCCCGCACGAGCAGCGCTCGGTGGAGCCCGGCACGGCGAGGTGGCCGATGTCGCCGGCCCGGGAGCGGCGCCCGCGCAGGACGCTGCCGCCGGTGGCGATGGCGGCGTCGACGACGTTGCCGACGAACAACTGGACGAGTTCGGTGGCACCGCCGCCGGCGCCGAACAGCAGCTCCGCCTGCGCCAGCGCCCGGGCGTGGCTGTCGACGTGCACGGGCAACCGGGTGGCGCCGGCCAGGAAGTCGCGGACGGGGACGTCGTGCCAGCCGAGCGGCCCGTGCTCGACGACACTGCCGCTCTCGGAGTCCACCCAGCCGCCGGTGACCACACCGAGGCCGAGCAGCGAGTGCCCGCCGGCCCGGCGGGCCAGGAAGCCGGGCAGGTACGCCCGGATCGCGGCCAGCACGGCGGCGGCGTCGCCGCGCCGGGGGAGGCGCTCGTGCGCGACCACCCGTCCGCGCAGGTCCAGCAGGGCGAAGGTCAGCCAGGGCACGCCGATGTGCACACCGCAGGCGAGGTGGTGGCGGGTGTCGATGTCGAGGGGCAGCCGTGGGCGACCGGCCCGGGGCGGGCCGTCCGGCGGGGGGAGTTCGCGCAGCAGCCCGAGGCCGCTGAGGTCGGCGGTGTGCCGGGAGACGGCTGCCGGGCTGAGGCCGGTGGCCCGGCCGACGGCGCTGCGGGTCAGCGGGCCGCCGGTCAGGACGGAGCGGAGTACGGCGCCGGCCCCACCGCCCTCCGTGGGCAGCGGGCCCCTGCCGTGCGTGGGCGGTGCGACCAGGGAGAGCATGCGGTCGATGCTCCCAGCGGCGTGTTGCGCGGGCGTGGCGAGGGCATGAAAGGGCCCGGGTCGCCGCTCCGGCCGCCGGGGGCGCGGGGCACCGTCAATATCGCGCTAAGACTGTCCTCCCGGCGTCCGGATCAGCGGGAACGCGATCGGCACGCCGTAGTCTCGACGGGGGCGGACAGGTGTCCGGAGGCTCTCCTCCTACGCCGGCGCCCCTACCGGAACAAGAATGGTGCACATGGGACGCGGCAGGCTGCGGATCTACCTCGGGGCGGCCCCCGGGGTCGGCAAGACCTACGCCATGCTCGCGGAGGCACACCGGCGGGCGGAGCGCGGCACCGACGTGGTGGTCGGCTTCGTGGAGCACCACGGCCGCCGGCACACCCTGGATCTGGTCGACGGCCTGGAGGTGGTGCCGCGCCGCGAGCAGGCCCACCGGGACACCGTCTTCACCGAGCTGGACCTGGACGCCGTCCTGGCCCGCCGCCCCGACGTGGTGCTGGTCGACGAGCTCGCCCACACCAACGTGCCGGGCTGTCGCAACGCCAAGCGCTGGCAGGACGTCGAGGACCTGCTGGCGGCCGGGATCGACGTGATCTCGACCGTGAACATCCAGCACCTGGAGTCACTCGGCGACGTGGTCGAGGGCATCACCGGGGTCCGCCAGCGGGAGACCCTGCCCGACGACGTGGTCCGCCGCGCCGACCAGATCGAGCTGGTCGACATGTCGCCGCAGGCGCTGCGCCGCCGCCTCGCGCACGGCAACGTGTACGCGCCGGAGAAGATCGACGCCGCGCTCTCCAACTACTTCCGACCGGGCAACCTCACCGCGCTGCGCGAGCTGGCGCTGCTCTGGACGGCCGACCGGGTCGACGAGTACCTGCAGGCCTACCGTGCCGAGCAGGGGATAGAGGGCACCTGGCAGGCCCGCGAGCGGATCGTGGTGGGTCTGACCGGCGGCCCGGAGGGCGCGACGCTGATCCGCCGCGCGGCCCGGATCGCCGCGCGCGGCTCCGGCGGTGAGCTGCTGGCCGTGCACATCACCCGCGCGGACGGCCTGACCGGCTCGGGCTCCCCACAGGCCCTGATCGAGCAGCGGGCCCTGGTGGAGAGCCTCGGCGGGAGTTTCCACACCGTCCTCGGCGACGACGCCCCGGCGGCGCTGCTGGACTTCGCCCGGGGTGTCAACGCCACCCAGGTGGTGCTCGGCACCAGCCGCCGCAAGGCCTGGCAGTACATCTACGGGCCCGGTGTGGGCGCCACCGTCACCCGGGACTCCGGCGACATCGACGTCCACATCGTCACCCACGAGCACGCCGCCAAGGGGCGCGGGCAGCTGCCGATCCGCCGGGTCACCGACCTCGGGCGCCCCCGGACGGTGGCGGGCTGGGTGATCGGCCTGGCCGGGCAGCCGCTGCTCGCGCTGCTGCTCACCCGGTCGCACGGGCTCGGCGCCTCGACCGACATGCTGCTGTTCCTCAGCGTGACGGTCTGCGCGGCCCTGGTGGGCGGGCTCTACCCGGCCATCGCCTCCGCCTTGCTCGGCTCCTCGGTGCTGAACTACTACTTCACGCCGCCGCTGCACACCTTCACCATCTCGGCGCCGCAGAACGTCCTGGCGGTGGGCATCTTCACGGCCGTCGCGATCGCCGTCGCCTCGGTGGTCGACCTGGCCGCGCGGCGCACGCATCAGGCGGCCCGCAGCCAGGCCGAGGCCCGGACGCTCAGCGCCCTCGCGGGCACCGTGCTGCGGGGGGCGCCCAGCGGCGAGGGCGTGCTCACCGCACTGCTGGACCAGGTCCGCGAGACCTTCCAGCAGGATTCGGTGGCCCTGCTGGAGCGGGCCGACGAGCACGCGCCCTGGCGCTGTACGGCGGGCAGCGGCCCCAACCCGCCCGCCCGGCCGGAGCTGGCCGACGTGGACGTACCGGTCGGTGACAACCTGGCCCTGGTCCTCGCCGGACGGGTGCTGCCGGCCCAGGACCGCCGGCTGCTCGGCGCGTTCGCGGCCCAGGCCGCCGTCGTGCTGGAGCGCCGGCGTCTCGCCGGTGAGGCAGCCGCCGCCCGCCGGGAGGCCGAGGGCAACCGGATCCGTACCGCGCTGCTCGCGGCCGTCTCGCACGACCTGCGCACGCCGCTGGCCGGGATCAAGGCCGCCGTCAGCTCACTGCGCTCGGAGGACGTCGAGTGGGACGAGGCGGACGAGGCGGAGCTGCTGGCCGGTATCGAGGACGGCGCCGACCGGCTCGACCATCTGATCAACAACCTGCTCGACATGAGCCGCCTGCAGACCGGCACGGTCACGCCGCTGATCCAGGAGACCGACCTGGACGAGGTGGTGCCGTTCGCCCTCGGCGGGGTGGCGGCGGCCTCCGTGCGGCTGGACGTCCCCGAGTCGCTGCCGATGGTCCACGCGGACGCCGGTCTGCTGGAGCGCTCGCTGGCCAACCTGATCGAGAACGCCGTCAAGTACAGCCCGGAAGGAGTGAAGGTGCTGGTCAAGGCTGATGCGCTGCACCCGGCCGGCGCCCCCGGGCGGGTCGAACTGCGGATCGTCGACCGCGGGCCGGGCGTTCCCGAGGAGGCGAAGGAGCGGATCTTCGCGCCGTTCCAGCGCTACGGGGACGCACCGCGCGGCGCGGGTGTCGGTCTCGGGCTCGCCGTCGCGCGGGGCTTCGTCGAGGCGATGGGCGGCGCCGTCACGGCGGAGGACACCCCGGGCGGTGGCCTCACCATGGTCGTCACACTCCCCGCGGTGGACCTTCCGGCGGTGGATCCCCCTGCCACCGACGCCGAGGCGGCCCGGAGCGAGGCGCTCGGCCCGCGGGGCGGCCCGCTGCCGGCCTCCCGCCCGTGACGACCGCACCGGCCGCAGCACCCGCCGCGCGCACCGCCGCAGTACCCGCCGCACTGACGCACCGACGCAGCACCGCACGGGCGAACCGGAGCCCGCGCGCATGACTTCCACCCCGAAAGGCGGAGCCCGTATGACCCGGGTCCTCGTCGTGGACGACGAACCGCAGATCGTCCGCGCACTGGTGATCAACCTCAAGGCCCGCAAGTACGAGGTCGACGCGGCCCACGACGGCGCGAGCGCCCTGGAGCTGGCCGCCGCGCGGCACCCGGACGTGGTGGTGCTCGATCTCGGGCTGCCGGACATGGACGGCGTCGAGGTGATCAGGGGACTGCGCGGCTGGACCAGGGTCCCGATCATCGTGCTGTCCGCCCGGCACGCCTCCGACGAGAAGGTCGAGGCGCTGGACGCCGGCGCGGACGACTACGTCACCAAGCCGTTCGGCATGGACGAGCTGCTCGCCCGGATGCGTGCCGCCGTGCGCCGGGCCGAGCCGGTGAGCGAGGAGGGCGACTCGACGGTCGTCACCGAGGGGTTCACCGTCGACCTCGCCGCCAAGAAGGTCAACCGGGACGGCACCGACATCCGCCTCACCCCGACCGAGTGGCACCTGCTGGAGGTGCTGGTGCGCAACGCCGGCCGGCTGGTCAGCCAGACCCAGCTGCTGCAGGAGGTCTGGGGCCCGGCCTACCGCACCGAGACCAACTACCTGCGGGTCTATCTCGCCCAGCTGCGTCGCAAACTGGAGGCCGATCCCTCCCACCCGCGCCACTTCATCACCGAACCCGGCATGGGCTACCGCTTCGAGGCGTGAGGGGATGACCTGCGGCCCTGCCGTCCGGGGGCTTCCAACCGGTACCCTTCGGGCATGAGTGGTGACAACAGCAGCGACCAGCCGCAGGGTCGCTTCCGCCGGATGCTCAGCCGGTTGACCTCCTCCACCGAGGAGCTTCAGGCCGAGGAACTGCGGCAGGAGATCGCGGCTGAGTCGGGCTGCACTCCGATCGCCAGGTGCGGGGACCGTGAACTGGTCACCGTGGCCGGCACCCTGCGCACCGTGACGCTCCGCCCCCGGGCCGGCGTGCCGGCGCTGGAGGCGGAACTCTTCGACGGCACCGAGGCCCTCGACGTGGTCTGGCTCGGCCGGCGGTCGATCGCGGGTATAGAACCCGGCCGTCGGCTCGTCGCCAGCGGCCGGATCAGCCACGCACGCGGGCGCCGCGTGCTGTTCAACCCCCGCTACGAGCTGCGTCCGGTAGGACACGGGAGCGAATGAGCGTGAGCAACCTGCCCGGCGGCGACCCCGCCGCCCAGCTCGGCCTGGCCAAGCCGGACCCCCACCTGGAGCAGTCGGTCGAGCAAGCCCTGCGGCCCGAGAGCGCCGAGGAGGCCGCGGCCCGTGAGGCGGCCGCCAGGGAAGCGGCCTCCCGGGAGGCCGCCGACACCGTCATGCAGGCCTTCGGCGGCGTCCGCGGCATGATCGACATGACGCTGCCCGGCCTGGTCTTCATCGTCACGTACAACATCACCCACCAGGTCGCCACCTCGGCCTGGGCCGCCCTCGCCCTGAGCGCCCTGTTCGTGGTCGTCCGGCTCGCCAAGCGGGAGACGATCCAGCACGCCTTCAGCGGCGTGTTCGGGGTCGCGATCGGCGCCTGGATCTCGATGAAGACCGGCAAGGCGGAGAACTTCTACCTCCCCGGCCTGCTCTGGAACGTCGGCTACTGCGTGGGCCTGGCCGTCTCGGCGATGGTCCGCTGGCCGCTGATCGGCGTGATGCTCGGCCCGGTCACCGGCGAGATGTTCACCTGGCGCCACCAGAACCCCGGCCGGCTGGCCGCGTACACCAAGGCCACCTGGGCCTGGGTGGCGGTGATGGGCGTCAAGCCGCTGATCCTCTTCCCGCTGTACTTCACCGGCAACGTGAACCTGCTCGGTTGGCTGAAGGTCGCGCTCGGCATCCCCCCGATGCTGCTGGCGATGTACATCACCTGGCAGATCCTGCTGAAGGCGCCGCCGCCCATCAAGGCGGTCGTCGACGAGGACGAGTAGCAGCCGCGGCGGACGGTAGGACCGTCACGGCGACGAGGAGGGGCCGTACCCGAGCGGGTACGGCCCCTCCTCGTGCGTCCCGCGCGCTACGCGGCGCCGGCGCCGCCCGCCAGCAGCAGGCTCTCCAGCTCCTCCTCGCGCTCCTGCGCGGCCACGAAGAGCAGCTCGTCGCCGCCCTCCAGGGTGTCGTCGCCGCCGGGGACCAGGACCCGGCCCTCGCGGATGATCGTCACCAGCGCGGTGTCGGGCGGCCACGCGACGTCGCCGACCCGGGTGCCGACCAGTTCGGTGTCCGCGGCGAGGGTCAGCTCGACCAGGTTGGCGTTGCCCTGGCTGAAGCGCATCAGCCGGACCAGGTCGCCGACGCTGACGGCCTCCTCGACCAGCGCGGACATCAGGCGCGGCGTCGAGACGGCGACGTCCACGCCCCAGGACTCGTTGAAGAGCCACTCGTTCTTCGGGTTGTTGACCCGGGCGACCACCCGGGGCACGCCGTACTCGGTCTTCGCCAGCAGGGAGACGACCATGTTGACCTTGTCGTCACCGGTGGCGGCGATCACCACGTGGCAGCGCTGCAGCGCGGCCTCGTCCAGCGAGGTGATCTCGCAGGCGTCGGCCAGCAGCCACTCGGCCATCGGCACCCGCTCCACCGAGATGGAGTTCGGGTTCTTGTCGATCAGCAGGACCTCGTGGCCGTTCTCCAGCAGCTCGCCCGCGATCGAGCGGCCGACGGCGCCGGCTCCGGCAATTGCGACCCGCATCAGTGACCATCCTCCTTCGGGCCCTGGGCGAACGCGGCCTCGACCGCGGCCAGGTCCGCACGGCGCAGCGTCACGTTCACCAGGTCGCCCTCCTGGACCACCATCTGCGACGTCGGGAGCACGCCCTCGCCGAGTCGTGTGACAAACGCCACGCGTGCCCCAGAGGCCTCCTCCAGGGCGCTCAGCCGGTGCCCGACCCAGGACGGCGCGTACGCCACCTCGGCCAGCTGCAGGCTGCCGGTCGGGTCCTGCCAGAGCGGCTCGGCGCCGCTCGGCAGCAGCCGGCGCAACATCTGGTCGGCCGTCCACCGGACGGTCGCCACGGTGGGGATGCCCAGGCGCTGGTAGACCTCGGCCCGGCGGGGGTCGTAGATCCGGGCCGCGACGTTCTCCACGCCGAAGTTCTCGCGGGCGACCCGGGCGGCGATGATGTTCGAGTTGTCGCCGCTGCTGACCGCCGCGAAGGCGCCGGCCTCCTCGATGCCGGCTTCCCGCAGGGTGTCCTGGTCGAAGCCGACCCCGGTCACCCGACGGCCGTTGAACCCGGCGCCCAGACGACGGAACGCCGTCGGGTCCTGGTCCACCACGGCCACCGAGTGGCCCTGTTTCTCAAGTGCTCTTGCGAGGGCGGAGCCCACGCGGCCGCAGCCCATGATGACGATGTGCACTGAGCGCTACCTCACCCGGTCCGTTGGGGTCTTGACCTGCGCAAACACCGTTCATCGTCCTTCCGCACCCCGTTCGGGGGGTGACCGTCGTGGTCGGCCTACGCATGACAACTGGAGTGTCGTCGGCGGGGCCCGTCATCCGACACGCTAGCCGGTCTCCCGAACAGAGTCCCGACGAAGGGGGGACATGAGTCGGACTGCGGTGTGAGTACCCCCTACGATTCCTTACCGTGCCTATGCCGACTGACCTTCCGAAACGCATCCTGATCGGGCGTGCCCTGCGGAGCGACAAGCTCGGGGAGACGCTCCTCCCCAAGCGCATCGCGCTGCCCGTGTTCGCCTCGGACGCGCTGTCCTCGGTGGCGTACGCGCCCGAGGAGATCCTGCTCACCCTGTCCCTGGCAGGTGCCTCGGCGATTCACTTCTCGTGGCAGATCGGCGTCGTCGTCGCCATCGTGATGCTCGCGGTGGTCGCCTCGTACCGTCAGAACGTCCACGCCTACCCGAGCGGTGGCGGCGACTACGAGGTCGCCACCGTCAACCACGGCCCCAACTCGGGGCTGGTGGTCGCGAGCGCCCTGCTCGTCGACTACATCCTCACCGTCGCCGTGTCGACCACCTCCGGGGTGGCGAACGTGGTCTCGGCCGTGCCCGCGCTGCGCGGTCACGAGCTCGGGCTGTCGGTGATCCTGGTGATCGTCCTGATGGGCATCAACCTGCGCGGCGTCCGGGAGTCCGGCACCGCCTTCGCCATCCCGACGTACGCCTTCATGGTCGGCGTGATGGGCATGGTCGGCTACGGGCTGATCCGTCACTTCTTCTTCAACACCGACATGCCGGCCGAGAGCGCCGGGTTCCACATCCAGCCGACCCCGGGCAACGAATCGCTGACCGGGTTCGCGCTGGTGTTCCTCCTGCTCAAGGCGTTCTCCTCGGGCTGTGCGGCGCTGACCGGCGTCGAGGCGATCAGCAACGGCGTGCCGGCCTTCCGCAAGCCCAAGAGCAAGAACGCGGCGACCACGCTGCTGATGATGGCGTCCATCGCCGTCGTGATGTTCATGGGCATCATCTACCTGGCCCACCTCACCAACACCAAGATGGCGGAGAACCCGGCCGAGCAGCTGATCGGCGCCCCTGCGGGCTACCACCAGAAGACCGCGCTGGCCCAGATCAGCGAGGCCGTCTTCTCCAACTTCACACCGGGCTTCTACTTCATCGCCGGTGTCACCGGCCTGATCCTGGTGCTGGCCGCCAACACCGCCTTCAACGGCTTCCCGGTGCTCGGCTCGATCCTCGCCCAGGACCGCTACCTGCCGCGCCAGCTGCACACCCGCGGCGATCGCCTGGCCTTCTCCAACGGCATCATCCTGCTGGCGCTCGCCGCGATCCTCTTCATCGTCGCGTTCGACGCGGACCCGACCAGGCTGATCCAGCTGTACATCGTCGGCGTCTTCGTCTCCTTCAACATGAGCCAGTCGGGCATGATCCGGCACTGGACGCGCCTGCTGCGCACCGAGACCGACTCGGCGAAGCGCGCGCACATGCAGCGCAGCCGGGCGATCAACACCTTCGGCCTGGTGATGACCGCGGCCGTGCTGATCGTCGTCCTGGTGACCAAGATCAGCCACGCCTGGATCGCCATCGCCACGATGGTGGTGCTGTTCGTGATGATGAAGGCCATCCGCCGGCACTACGACCGGGTCTCGCGCGAGCTGGTCGCCGCCGAGGAGCCCGACGACGTCGTGCTGCCGACCCGGGTGCACGCCATCGTGCTGGTCTCCAAGCTGCACAAGCCCGCCCTGCGCGCCCTGGCGTACGCCCGGCTGGCCCGCGCGCACACCCTGGAGGCCGTCTCCGTCAACGTCGACCCGGCGGACACCGCCTCGCTGCGCCGGGAGTGGGACGAGCGCGGCATCGAGGTCCCGCTCAAGGTGCTGGACTCGCCGTTCCGCGAGATCACCGGCCCGGTCCTCGACTACGTCAAGAACCTGCGCCGCAGCAGCCCGCGCGACGTCGTCTCGGTCTACATCCCCGAGTACGTCGTGGGCCACTGGTACGAGCACCTGCTGCACAACCAGAGCGCGCTCCGGCTCAAGGGACGCCTGCTCTTCAAGCCCGGCGTGATGGTCACCTCGGTGCCGTGGCAGCTGGAGTCCTCCGAGCGGCGCAAGCCGCAGCGGGCCTGGTCGGCGCCCGGCGCGGTGCGACGCGGCGAGCCCCGGCGGCAGGAGGCCGTAAAGTCGAATGTCTCCGGTACTTCGGCCGGCACCCCGGCCGGTCCCTCCGGCTCCTCCGACGGCCCCGCTGGCGCCAGCAAGGACACCACCAAGTGACCCGCAACACCCCGCCCCGCTCCAACGGCAAGTCGGGCCAGGCCCGTAAGGGTGCCAAGCCCGGTCAGGTGGCCCGGCCGCGCTGGTCCGCCAGGATCGAGCGCCCTGCCGCCACCGACCGCGACGGCTTCACGGCCCAGACCGCGCCGCTGGCGCCGGGTGAGGCTCCCCGGACGGACGAGCCCCGCCCGGCCTCCGCAGGGAGCGGTGCCGGCAAGAGCGGTGCCGGCCGCACCGGTGCCGCCAAGAGCGGTGCTGCCAAGAGCGGTGCCGGCAAGGCCGGAGCGGGCCGGCCGAAGGGTGAGCAGTCGCGCGACGGCAAGCCGGCCGGGCCGCGCAAGCAGACGGTCAAGGCGCCCAAGCTGCTGCGCACGCCCCGGGCGCCCAAGGCCGAGCCGGCCCCCCGGGGCCCGGGCGGCGACCCGCTGGTCGGCGAGCGCTACGAGGTCGAGGTCGGCGCGGTCGCGCACGGCGGCGGCCACTGCGTGGCCCGGTACGAGGGCCGGGTGCTGTTCGTCCGGCACGCGCTGCCGGGGGAGAAGGTGATCGCCCAGGTCACCGAGGGGACCACGAAGTCCCGCTTCCTGCGTGCCGACGCGGTGGAGATCCTGGAGCCCGCCAAGGACCGGATCACCCCGCCCTGCCCGTTCTCCGGCCCCGGCAAGTGCGGCGGCTGCGACTGGCAGCACGTCACCCCCGGCGGCCAGCGCAAGCTCAAGGTCCAGGTGCTCACCGAGCAGCTCGCCAAGCTGGCCGGCCTCACCCCGGTCGAGGCCGGCTGGGACGGCAGCGTCGAGCCGGTCGGCGGCAAGCTCCCGGCGGGCACGGTTCCGCAGTGGCGCAGCCGCGTCCAGTACACGGTCGACCCCGAGACCGACCGGGTCGGCCTGCGCAAGCACCGCTCGCACGACATCCAGCCGATCGACCGCTGCCTGATCGCCGCACCCGGCGTGAGCGAGCTCGGCATCGAGGCGCGGGACTGGCCGGGCGTCGCCTCCGTGGACGCGATCGCCGCCACCGGGTCCTCCGACCGGCAGGTCGTGCTCGTCCCGCGCCCCGGCGCACAGCTGCCGATCGTCGAGCTGGACAAGCCGGTCTCGATCTCCCGGATCGACGAGCACGAGGGCTTCCACCGCGTGCACGGTCGCACCTTCGTCCGTGAGGTGGCGGCCGGCCGCACCTGGCGGGTCAGCAACGGCGGATTCTGGCAGATCCACCCCGAGGCCCCGGACACCCTGGTGGGCGCCGTCCTGGCGGGCCTCGACCCGCAGTACGGCGAGAACGCCCTCGACCTCTACTGCGGCGTGGGCCTCTTCGCGGGCGCGCTCGCCGAGCGGGTCGGCGAGGAGGGCGCGGTGCTCGGCATCGAGTCCTCCAAGCAGGCCGTCGTCGACGCCCGGCACAACCTGGCCGCGCTGGAGAACGTCCGGATCGAGTGCGACAAGGTCGAGAGCCTGCTCCCGCGCACCGGCATCACCAGCACCGACCTGGTCGTCCTGGACCCGCCCCGGGCCGGCGCCGGCCGCGAGACGGTCGCCCACCTGGTCGGCCTGGAGGCGCGCCGCATCGCGTACGTCGCCTGCGACCCGGCCGCGCTCTCCCGCGACCTGGCCTTCTTCCGTGAGGGCGGCTACCGGCCGGTCTCGCTGCGGGCCTTCGACCTGTTCCCGATGACCCACCACTTCGAGTGCGTGGCCATCCTGGAGCCGATCGGCGAGCCGGTCGCGTAACGGGCTGGACGACCTGTACGACGGACGGGCGGTGGGCGGAGGTACTCGCCCGCCGCCCGTCGGCGTTGCGGACGCTGTGGCTACCAGCCGGGGGCGCCCGGGCGGAACGCGTACAGCCCGAGCCCGTGGGCGCCGCCGACGGTGATGCCCCGGCCGTCAGGGGTCCAGGCACAGGCGTGGAGCGGGCCGTCGAGCCGGAGCAGGGCGATCGTCCGGGAGTCGGTGCGGTCCCAGATCCGGGCGGTCCCGTCGTTCCCGGCAGTGGCGAGCCACTGGCCGTCGGGCGAGATCGCGACGGCGTGGACGGTGCCGGTGTGGCCGGTGACGGTACGTCGCAGGGCCGAGGCACCCGGGAGCCACGTCGTGGTGGAACCTGGACGGTGCTCCGGTTGTGTCCGGCTTCAGGAGGTGACCGACGTCGGGGTGTTGGCCCGCGCGGGCGTTCAGGGCCCGGTGCGGGTGTGCGGCGACTGCCTGTCGCCCATGGAGGCTTGGCACGCTGCCGCGGCCGCCGGGATCAGGGCGCGGTGAGCGGCGCCGGGTCGCACCCGGTGGGGTGATCGCACGTCGTACGTCGCGCGGCGTCGGCTCCCGTCGGTGCCCCGGCACGTCTGCGGCACGGTGTCGGGGTCGCGCCCGCCGCGCCCTCAGCACGCCGTGTCCAGCCGATCGCTAAGCGCGCCGGCCGGTGCGGCCGTCGGGCAGTCGCGGCACCGGCCCGGTGCGGCGGCGCGGAAGGCGCGTTCGCAGCCACCGTCGCAGGTCTGCCAGGGCAGCACCGCCCTGCCGGGCGGCAACGCCGGTACGGGGAGCGGCGGTTCGGCGAGGCGGAAGGCCAGGACGCGGGCCGGGCGGGCGCGGAACCGCTCCGGCAGCCCGGCGGTGAGGTGGCCGATGAGCTCCCCGGTGCCGACGCCCCGCGCGAGCCACTCGGCCACGTGCGGGGCGAGTTCGGCGACTTCCCGTGCGGAGAGGATCAGCCGGGGGTCGTGACGGCGCAGCGAGGCCAGGACGAGGACGGCGGCGGGAGGGCCGGGTTCGGCGAATACCCCGGGCGCGGGCGTCGGCCGGGTGGCCGGACCGGAGCTGCGGGCGGGATCCGACGGTCGCACGTCGGGGATGTCCCGGGTCGCCTGCACCTGCACCTGCACCGGCGCAGGCGCCGGTGCAGGTGCAGGTGCCGAGGCGGGTGTGCGGGCGCGTGGTGCGCGGGCTGCGGGCGCCGACCCCGGGGCCGACCGGCCCTGGCGGGGGGCGTCGTACGCGTACGTCCGGGTTCGGATCAGGCCGCCGGACGTCCGTTCGCGGCGGCGTTCCAGATAGCCGGCGGTCTCCAGCTCGCGCAGGGCCCGGGAGATCAGGATCTCGCCCTCGGTGAAGTGCGCGCAGAGCGCGGCGATGCTCACGGGGGCGCCGTCCGGCAGCGAGAGGACGTACGTCGCGACGCCGACCGTGACGGCGCTGCCGCGCCGCTGGGCGAGGGCGTTGGCGATCACGGTGAAGTTGGCGGTGAGGCGGGTGCGGATGTGCTGCACGCCGGAGGTCGGCGCCCCGGTACGGGCGCATGGGTGCGTACTAGACTGCGGCTCAGCCATGGGGAAGTCTGCTTCTTCCTGCTTGGTCAGGCCCTCGTTCGGGATTGCCGTCCCGGCGGGGGCCGTCCTGCTGTCCGGAGCCGTTCGGTCCGGTTCGGTGACTGTCGGGGGGAACCTAACCGTCCGCGCCCGGTCGCCGCAAGCAAGTCACCCTTGTGGGTGACGTGTTGGGAGAAGCGGGGGAGGAGGGTCGGTGGTTCTCTCTCCCAAGTCCTTTCGGGTGGTTTGCCGCGTGGCCCACCGGTGCCCGGTCGGCCGGGCACCGGTGCGACCGTCGCCCGGACAGGGCGCCCCCGACATCAGGACGCTGTCGGCGCTGTCGGCGGTGCCGACGGGTGCTCCACCGGTGCGACTGCCCGACGGGCGTTGTGGTCGCGACCGCGCCGAGCCCTCCCGGGCGCTCGCGGTCAGTGCTTGCCGAGGGTGAAGATCAGGATCATGAAGCCGGCCCAGAGGTGCGTCGCGGCGATGTAGATCACCGCGCGGGTCATCATCTGCTTGCGCCTGCTCTTCTCGTCGGCGGTGGCGTCGCTCATGCGAGAAGCGTCGTGTTCGTGGCGGATCCCGACGGGTCGATCACGGCGTCGGAGTCGGTGCGGAGCTGGTCCAGCAGTCGGCCCTGGTCGGTGATCATGTCGGTCAGGATGCTGCGCGCCGCCCGCAGCAGCTCCGCGACGTCCGGGGTGCTGAGGGCGTAGACCACGGTGTTGCCCTCGCGGGTGGCCGTGACCAGCTGCGTACGGCGCAGAACGGCCAGTTGCTGGGAGAGGCTGGAGGGCTCGATGTCGATCTCGGCGAGCAGTTCGCGGACCGGGCGCGGCCCGTCCTGCAGGAGTTCGAGCACCCGTATCCGGGCCGGGTGGCCCAGGGTGCGGAAGAACTCCGCCTTCGCCTGGTACAGCGGGACCGGCATCGTCAGCTCTCTCCCAGTTCCTCTTCACGGGTGTGCGGCAGGGTGATGCCGTGCTGGGCGGCGAGCCGCAGCAGCGCGGCCACCCGGCCCTGGTAGGCCTGGACCCCGGCGGCGTCTCCCGCGGCCCGGGCCGCGGCCAGCTCGGTGCGCGCCTGGTCGAGCTGCTCGCGCAACTCCTGGTCGAACATCGCCGTCATCGCCGACCTCCACCACCGGCTGACGAGATTCGGCGCCGGTGCTCAACAGGTTCTATGAATGTGAAGAATTCTTCAAGTCGTGCTGCGGGTGACTCCTGGGGTCGTGGTGGCCCCGCGTGGGAGCTCGGGCGGCAGGCGTGTCCGCGCACTGCCCGCTCCCCGCCGCCGATCGCGCGCCGCTCCCCGCTACGGATCGCGCCGCCGCTCCCCGCTACCGATCGCGCGCCGCTCCCCCCTCGCCGCGCCCCTTTTCACCTCGGGGTGCTTCCGTGGCGGCCCACGACGGCCCCGGCCGACCTCCGGGAGCGCCCCGGCGGGGGTGGCTCCCCGTGGGGTCGACCGGCTGCTTCAGCCCTGCGGGCCCGATCCGGGACGGATTCCGGTCGCCCCCCGGCGTGGCCCGCCCGGAAGGGGGGCATGACGGAGGAAGCGGCGCAGTCGCCGGGTTCGAGGGAGGCTGCGGCGCAGGTGGCGGGGGAGCGCACGCGGCGCCGGACGCGCGCCCTTGTTGTGCTAGCAGATCGGCGCTAGCTTGAATTCATGGGTAAGAAGCAGCTGAACGTCCGGGTGGACGCCACCACCGCGGAGATGGCCCGGGAGCGGGCGGAGCAGCAGGGGATCAGCATGAACCAGTACATCGAGAGGCTCGTCCAACAGGACATCGGTGAGGCCGGGCGCCTGTTCGTCGACTCCGCCGCGCAGTTCATGAAGGAGTACGAGACGGCGTTCCTGGCCGAGTTCGGGGAGCGGACCCCGGCCGATCTCCAGGACGTGCGCCGTTGAACCTGGAGATCGACCTCTCGTGGCTGCTCATGACCGCGGAGCAGTACACCCCCGGTGACCCCCAGGTCACCGACTACGGATCGTTGCTCGCCGCGGTCTCCCGACACCAGGCCGAGATCTTCGACATCGCCGTCTATCCGGAGCCCCAGGACCGCGCCGCGGCCCTGATGCACCAGCTGATCAGGGTGCCGGCCCTGGAGCGTACGAACGAGCTGTTCGCCACCGCCGCCGCCTACGCCTACCTGGTGGCCAGCGGCTGCACCGTCGCGACCACCGCCCGTGAGGTGCGCAGCCTCGCCCGCACGATCCGGGAGGGAAAGATCGGGGTCGCCGGAGTGTCCGAGCGGCTCGCCGCCTGGGTCGTGGACGAGGCCGAGGAGGAAGAGGTCAGTGGGGAGGACGACGAGGATTCGGAGTGAGCCGCCGCCGCCCGGGCCCCATCCGGCGCCCGGGCGGTCGGTGGCCACCACCTGTTCCCCGTCGACCAGTCGAGCCGGCACCGGCCCTTCGAGCCGCGCCGACGGGCGATCGCCGGTGCCGGGACGACCGCGCGATCGTCGTTACCGCGCGATCGTCGCTACGGCGCGATCGCCTTACGGCGCGACCGGTGCGGGCTCGGCGATGAGCGCCGTCGCCGTGTCGCGGAAGCCGGCCCGCCGGTAGATCCGCGCGACGTTCTCGTCGGAGGCCGACAGGAACACCGTTCGTACCCCGCGCGCCCGGGCGTGTTCGACCAGCGCCGCCGTGACGGCGAGGCCGAGGCCGTTGCGGCGGGCCGACGGCAGGGTGCCGATGCCCACCAGTTCGCAGACCGCACCGGCTGCCTGGTACTGGCCCGCGCTCAGCGCGGCGCCGTCCGCCACCGCCGCCGCGACGGCGCTCACGCCCGCCGCGATCCGCTGCTCCGCCCGCTCCACCGCCCCGTCGGCGACGCAGAGCCGCACCGCCTGGGCCAGCTCGGCGAGACCGGCCTCGCCGACCTCGGTGCCCGGGTCGTCGAAGGCCAGGTTCGCGACCGCGAGCGCGCCGGCCAGGGCCGGGTCACCGAGGTCGAGGACGCGGACGGCGACGTGCTTCGGCGCCGGCGCCGCGTCGGCCGTCGGCGTCTCGGTGAGGACCAGGAGCGGGTGCTCGTGCACCACCAGCCCGGCGCCCTCCACCGCCGCCCGGAGCTGCGGGGTGACCTCGGCCACCCACTCGAAGCTCTCCGGGAGCCCGAGTTCGCGCTGCCGGGTCAGCACCCGCAGCACGTCGGCCGCGGTGGCTGCGGCGCCCGCCCACCCCGGAGTCGGCCGGGCGTAGTAGGGCCATCCCTGCCCTTCGCGCACGAAGAGGGTGAGCGGGCCGAAGTCCTCGGTACGGGCGCCCTTGCGCGGCACCGCGTCGTAGAACCGTTCCAGTTCGTCCAGCAGGGCCTGCTTGTGGCTGCCGTGGTGGGGGTCGGGATCGAGTGAAGTCACGCCGAGCATCAAAGCAGTGCCGCTCCCGGCGGTGCCACCGCTTTGCGCGGGTACGTGCGGATGCACCCGGCCTCGACGCGTCGAACGGGCGGACCGCCGTTCCAGGCCGGGCATTTCGGGCCTATCGTTGCCGAATGCTTACAGTCCGGGCGATCTTGCGTTGACGGCACGTGGCATCCTGGGGCGTCACCAACTCCGCCGGACCGATCGGCGGACGTCCGGGTGGGGAAATCGGGGATACAGCGATGAGACTTTGCTTCCTGGTGGAGGAGCACTACCGCCACGACGGCATGCCGCTGGACGTCGTCCGGCAACTCACCGCCTGGGGTCACCGGGTGGACGTACTGCGCCCCGGGAACTCGCTCATGGCGGTCTCCGAGGCGGTCCGGGCCGGAAGCCACGACGCCTGGGTGCTCAAGACGGTCTCCGGCGGCCCCGGCCTGACTCTGCTGGAGGCCGCCGCCGCCGTCGGCCTCTCCACGGTCAACGACGCCCGCTCGATTCGGGGGGTCCGGGACAAGGCGCTCGCCTCGGTCATCGCCCGTAACGCCGGCCTGCCAGTCCCGGTGACGTACGCGGCGGCCCGGTGGGAGCGGCTGGCGGAGATACCCGAGTCCGAGTTCCCGCTCGTGGTGAAGCCGGCGGACGGCAGCTCCGGGCGGGCGGTACGGCTCGTCCCGACGCCGGGCCACCTGGCCGAACTCGGCCCCGAGATGGCGGGCGAGGGCCTGCTGATCGCGCAGCCGTACGTGCCCAACTCGGGGACCGACCTCAAGGTGTACGCGGTCGGCGGTGAGCTGTACGCGACGGAGCGGTGCTCGCCCCTGCACCCCGGACGGCCGGTCCGCGAGCGCCAGGTGGCGCTCGGCGGCGAGGTCGCGAGGATAGCGGCCGACATCGGGACGGTCTTCGGGCTCGACCTCTACGGCGTGGACATCCTGCTCGGGCCGGACGGGCCGGTGGTCGTCGACATCAACGACTTCCCGAGCTTCCGCAAGGTGCCGGACGCGGTCGCCCGCGTGGCCCGCGCCGTACTCCAACTCGCGGGCGGGGAGCGGCCCGAGATGCCGTCCCGACTGCCCGCGCCGCACCTGCCGGCCCAGTCGCAGGCGCGCGCCCACGCGGAGGTCGAGGTGATGGCCCAGACCCCGGGGTCGCTCTCGTCGGCCCCGGCCGGGTCGCTCTCGACGGCGGCCGGTGGCGCGTGAGGATCTGCCTGCTCACGCCGGAGCCGGGCCACCCGCTGCTGGCGGCCACCAGCGCACTGCTGACACCCCGGCACCTGGTCGAGTCGCTCGATCCCGCCACGGCCGACCCGCACGCACTGGGACCGGACGCGCTCGCCGACGTCTACCTGCTGAAGTCGCGTACGCCCCGGGCGCTGGCACTGGCCCGGCACCTGGAGGCGCTCGGCGCCCCGGTGATCAACTCGGCGGCGGCCACCGCGCTTCTCCAGGACCGGACGGCCATGGCGCGGACCGCACTCGACGCGGGACTGTCCTTCGCCGCGACCCGTACCGCCGGGTCGATCGCGGAGCTGACCGGCCCGGGCGGACTCACGGCCGCCGACTTCCCGCTGGTGGTCAAGAGCCGGCACAGTCGCCGGCACGACCTGGTCGCCCGCGCCGACGACGCCGGGCAGCTGGCGGCCCTCGCGTCCGGCCGGCCGGACGAACCGGTGGTGGTCCAGCCGTTCGCGGCCAACAGTGGGTGGGACCAGAAGCTCTGGGTCATCGCCGGCCGGGTCTTCGCCGCCCGCCGCCGCTCCGAGCTGGCCGTCGCCGAGCGCGGGCCCGCCCAGCCGCTCACCCCCGGCGATCTGCCCGCCGACCGGATCGACCTGGCCCGCCGGGTCGGCGAGGTCTTCGGCCTCGACGTGTACGGCGTGGACCTGCTGGACGGACCGGGTGAACCGCTGATCGTCGACATCAACGCCTTTCCCGGCATCCGGGGCCAGGCGGGTGCCCCCGAGGCGCTGGCGGCACTGGCGCTCCGGGCCGCCGGCGGCGGTCGGGTGCCGCCGCAGGCCGCGGCCCGACCCGAGCGGTCCGTGGCCTGACGCGCGGCGGCTGGCCGTCCTGTCGTCCTGTCGTCCTGTCGTCCGGTCCGGTCCGGTCCGGGGGTCTGCCGTCTCGTGCGGTCTCCTGCGGTCGGCCTGTGGGGCCGCCGGGGCCTGCGGGGCCTGCGGGGTCTTGGGGGCCCGCCGGGGCCTGCCGGGGCCTGCGCCGTCCGGCCCGTCCGGCCCGTGCGACCGGCCGTCCGGCCTGCGCCGACCGCTGTCCGGCCCGCGCGGGCGGGCGCCGGGACTCGTTAGGCTGGGGCCCACGGCAGGCCGGATCCTCACCTGTCGGCCGCACGGGCGAGAGAAGACGGACGTTGTTGCAGGACATCGAGAGCTACCTGGCCTGCCCGCACTGCGGACGGGAACTGGCGCTCGGCGGGGGCACGCTGCGCTGTCCGGACGGGCACAGCTTCGACCTCGCCAAGCAGGGGTACGTCAGCCTGCTGGCCGGTGACGCCCACACCGGCACCGGCGACACGGCCGACATGGTGGCGGCCCGGTCCGACTTCCTGGCAGCGGGGCACTACCGGCCGATCGCCGAGGCGCTCGCCGCTGCGGCTGCGGCGGTGCGGCCCGACGGCCTGGTCGCCGATCTCGGCGCGGGCACCGGCTACTACCTCGCCCACGTCCTGGACGCGCTGCCCGCCCGCCCCGGCGCCGCCCTCGACATCTCCAAGTTCGCGCTGCGGCGAGCCGCCCGCGCCCATCCCCGGATCGGCGCCGTGGTCTGCGACGCCTGGCGGCCGCTCCCACTGCGGGACGCCTCGGCCGGGTTGATGCTCAATGTCTTCGCGCCCCGCAACGGATCCGAGATCCGCCGCGTGCTGCGCCCCGGGGGGACCCTGCTCCTGGTCTCGCCGACCCCCCGTCACCTGCGAGAACTGGTGGGGGCGCTGGGTCTGCTCTCGGTCGACGAGGACAAGCAGCGCCGGATCGAGGAGAAGCTCGGCCCCCATCTGACGCCCGGTGTGCGGCAGGAGGTGGAGTTCCGGATGCGCCTCTCCGCCGCCGACGTGCGGACGGTCGTGGCGATGGGGCCGAGCGCCTGGCACACCAACCCGGCGCGGCTCGACGCCGCCCTCGCCGGGCTGGCGGATCCGGTTGAGGTGACCGCCTCGGTGACGGTGGCCGCCTACAGCTGATCCCGGGGCCGGTGCCGGGCCGATCCCGTTGCTCAGCTCGGGGCCCGTTACCGGGGCCGTTACCGGGGCCGTCCTCGGGGCTGTCCCCCGGGCCGGGGAGGAGTCGGGCAGCGCCCCGGAGCGGGCGGCGGAGGTGTGGCCGGGGTGTGGGCGACAGGGCCGACCCGTTGGGATGAATCTGCTGAGCAGGCACGTTTCTGCGCGGAGGCCGGAAGCTAGGGTCCCCCGGGTGAACCGCGAAGCCGTCCAGCCCGGTGCCGTCCGTCCCGTCCAGCCGGCGCTCCTCGATCGGAGCCCCGTCCCGTCCTTCGCCCCCTTCGTCGCGGCCGGCGACGGGATCGCGAACCGACCCACCGTCGAGGAACTACGGCTCACCTCCTTCAAGTCCTACCGGCGCACCACGCTCGGACTCTCCCCGCTGACCGTGCTCCACGGCCCGTCCGGTGTCGGCAAGTCGAACGCCCTGGACGCGCTGGCCGTGCTCTCCCGGCTGGCCCTCGGCGAGGAGATCGCCGGCTCCCTGGACGGCATCCCCGGGATGGCCGGCCCGCTCGCGGTGCCCGTCCGGGGCGGGCTGCTCGGCTGTGTACCGCACGGCCGCAACGCGATCATCCTCGGCTGCACGGTGCGCTCCGCCGCCGGGCCGATCCGGCTCGAACTCGTGGTCCGTACGGACGGTCCGGTCCGGGTGGCCCGGGAGTGGCTGACGCTCGACGGCCGGACCCTGGTCGAGACCGGCGAGCAGGACGTGGCCAACCGGAAGATCAACGTCACCTGGCACAACGACACCCGGCAGGGGGACATCCGCGCGCCCTTCCCCAGCACCAGCCTGATCACCACCCAGATCCCGCTGCGGGTGGCGGGCTCCTCGACGGGCGAGCGCAAGGTGCTGGACGCGAGCGAACAACTGCTCACAGCCCTGCGCGAGGTCTTCCCGCTCCATCCCGTGCCGGCCCTGATGCGGGACTGGACCAGGGCGGACCCGCAGGCCCGGCTGCTCCCCTCGGCGGCGAACATCTCGGCGGTGCTGGCCCGGCTCAAGGGCGAGTGCAGCCGCCGGTACGGCCATCTGCTCAAGGCCGTGCAGTCCGCCGCACCGCACCCGCTGCTCCGGCTGGACGTCGCCCGGCGTGGCCCGGAGGCGGACGAACGGCTGCTCGCCGTCTTCGACGAGGGCGTGCTCGGCCGCAGCGGCGCCGACCAGGCCTCGGACGGCATGCTGCGCCATCTCGCCTTCGCCGCCGTCCTGCTCACCGGTGCCGGCGTGCTGGACGTCGACCCGGCCGGCGAGGTGCCCTGGGCACACCGGCAGCTGACCGTGCTCGCGGAGGACATCGGCGCCGGTCTCGGCACCGAGCAGACCGCCTCACTGCTCCGGCTGGCCCGGGACATGTGCGACCGCAGGAACCTGCGGCTGCTGGCCTCGCTCCAGGAGCCGGCTGCGGCCCGGGTGGCGCTCGGCGAGCCGGGGGAGGCGCCCGGGGTGGAGCTGGTCGAGTGTCGGCGTGATCCGGCGTCCGGGCACAGCGTGCTGCGGCCGGAGGCGCCCCGGGTGCCGACGCAGTACGCGCGGGGTGCTGGTGCTGGTGCTGGTGCTGGTGCTGGTGCGGGGTTCGGGCCGGGGGCCGCTCGTGCTGCGGGTGGGGATGCGGGGGCAGGAACCGGGTCAGGAACCGGGCCAGGAGCGGAGGTCGGGGCGGATGCGGCCTCGGCCGCCGTTACGGTAGACCTTGGCTGGTGACCGAACCCATGGCAGAGCCCGACGACCACTCGCTGGAGCGCCTGCAGCAGCGCCTTACGCGCTTCGCCGCGGCGCGTGACTGGCAGCCCTTCCACACGCCGAAGAACCTGGCCGCCGCGCTGAGCGTGGAGGCCGGGGAACTGCTGGAGATCTTCCAGTGGCTGACGCCCGAGGAGGCCGCGGACGTCATGTCCGATCCGGACAGCGCCCATCGCGTACGGGACGAGGCGGCCGACGTGCTGGCCTATCTGCTGCAGTTCTGCTCGGCGGTCGGCGTCGACCCGCTGGCGGCCCTGGCGGCCAAGATCGACCGGAACGAGCTCAGGTTCCCGGTGCCGAAGGGCCCGGGCACGCCGCAGGCCGCCGACTGACGGGCGGTTGCCGGGAGATCGGCGCCGGGGCATCGGGTGCATCAGGCGCGCGTATCAGGCAGCGCGTATCGGGCATCGGGCACTGGGCATCGGGCACTGGGCATCGGGGGGTCCGACCGGCCCGTGATCGGTGTCCGGTCCGTAGGTGAGTCGCCGTCGATTATTTGTGTGATGGTCGGGTCATCGCTCGCAGAGTTATCCACAAGCGGGGGTTGTCCACAGGATTTCCGCCGGTCGCTGCGCGGATCCGCCGGCCGCTGCACGCTTTCGCCGTGACCCGACGTCCGGATGCTCCGGACGGTACGACGCGAGCGAGGGGAGCGGCCACCCATGGACGCGCTGCGACTGATCAGGACCGCCCGGCACGCCCTGGCCGAGGCCAGGGACGTGCCGGACGTGCTGCTGGAGGCCTGGCAGGCCGGGCTGCTCACGGAGGCGGTCGGTGGACGGCTCGCGGATCGCGAGGAGGGGGAGCTGGCCGCCCTCGGCCAGTTGCTCTGCGAGGCAGGGGCACAGGTGGCGAGCTGTCTGGAGCCGTCCCCCGAGAGCTCGGCCGCCCTGGACTGGGGCGGCGTCGGTCGGGCCTCCCGGCTCACCGACCTCGGCGAACTCGACCCGCTGCTGGAGGAGCTGGGCAAGCTGTTGCACGATGCCACCGACACGCTCGTGGTGCTGGCCTGCGGCGCCGACGCGGAGAGCCTCTACTGGACGTGCATCGACGGCGTCGACGCCGGGGCGGAGTGCAAGGACCTGGTCGCCGAGCTGCACCGCGCCGTCCGTAACCCGGAGACCGCGGAGACAACGGCGGTCGGGGTGGCGGGAGTGGCCGGGGTGGCCGGTTCGACGGTGGACGGGCCGGCGGCCGTCGGGAGGAGGGCCGCAGCCGGCCGGGCCGACGGCGCGGACGGAGCCGATGGCCCGGCGGCCACCGCTCCGACCGCTCACGACCGCCCCGTCGGAGCCGGACTCTGTGCCGAGCCGTGTGCCGAGCCCTGCACCGAGCCCTGCGCCGACCTCTGCGCCGAACCGCGTCCCGCAGCACCCCGGGGCGCGGCAGTGCCGGGCAGGCCGGTACTCGTCGTCCCGCTCACGCCGCCGAGCGGCGGCGAGCGCGATCGCGCCTACGGGGCGTCGGTAGCTTCGGCCGTCGGTTCGGCCGTCCGCTCGGCCGTCGGTTCGGAGCGGGGCGGACCGGCGGCCGCCGAGGACTGCAGGGCGGCGCCCATGCCGGCCAGGTCCGTGCTCACGGACGCGAGCAGCTCCTGCATCTGCGCCAGCAGGCCCCGCGGGGTGAGCGGCGCCGTCGCGGTGGCGGGATCGGCCTCGCCGGGACCGTGCGGCGTGGCCGGTGGCTCGGACCATGGTGCTGACATCAGGGGACCTCTTCGGCTCGGTAGTGCGGTGTGATGCGGAGGACGGCTGTGCCGCAGCCCCGATGTCCCAACGACTGCTCTCGGCGGCCGGTCACCGGGCACCACCCGAACCGGTCCATCACCCGGTGCCGGTAAGTCCCACGGGTGATCCCGGTTTGCGGCTCGCCCACCCGCTCCGCCAAGGCCCGGTGCCCGGCGGCGGCACGACGACGGGCCCTCGGTCCCGTCCATCAGGACGGGGCCGAGGGCCCGGTACGACCAGTCACTTCCCAGCGGATCCGGCGGACGACCCCGCCGGTACAGGAGGTCAGTTGTGAGCGTGCAGCTCCGCGTTCAGACCGCCCCAGGAGCCGGAACGGGCGATCACCTCGACGGCACCGGTCTGCGAGTTCCGACGGAACAGCAGGTTGTCCTGGCCGGACAGCTCCACGGCCTTGGCGATCTTGCCGTCGGGCAGGCTGACCCTGGTGCCGGCGGTGACGTACAGACCGGCCTCCACCACGCAGTCGTTGCCGAGCGAGATACCGATACCGGCGTTGGCGCCCAGCAGGCAGCGCTCGCCGACCGAGACGGTCTGCTTGCCGCCGCCCGACAGGGTGCCCATGATCGAGGCGCCGCCGCCGATGTCGCTGTGGTCGCCGACCACGACGCCCGCGCTGATCCGGCCCTCGACCATCGAGGTGCCCAGCGTGCCCGCGTTGAAGTTGACGAAGCCCTCGTGCATCACGGTCGTGCCGACGGCCAGGTGGGCGCCGAGCCGGACCCGGTCCGCGTGAGCGATCCGGACACCGGACGGGGCGACGTAGTCGGTCATCCGGGGGAACTTGTCGATCCCGTACACGGCCAGCTGGCCGCCCTGGGCGCGGACGGCGAGCCGGGCCTGCTCGACGTTGTCCACCGGCACCGGGCCGATGCTGGTCCAGGCCACGTTGGTGAGCAGCCCGAAGACGCCCTCCAGGCTCTGGCCGTGCGGCCTGACCAGACGGTGGCTCAGCAGGTGCAGGCGGAGGTAGGCGTCGTGCGCGTCGAGCGGCTTCTCGTCCAGCGAGGCGATGGTGGTGCGCACCGCGACCACCTCGACACCCCGGCGGGCGTCGCCGCGCAGCGCGTCGGTCGCACCCGGGCCGAGCTCGGCCTCGGCCTGCTCGGCGGTGAGGCGGACGGTGCCGGCCGGACCGGGCTCGGCGGCGAGCTCGGGTGCGGGGAACCAGGTGTCGAGGATGGTGCCGTCGGCGGCGATGGTCGCCAGACCGGCGGCTACGGCGCCGTTTGCGAGGGAGGTGGATTCAGCAGTCACACCGTGCACGTTAACGAATTCCGCCGCCGCACGCCGAACACGCTCACCGTCCGGACATCTGCGCAGGCCGTCACAGGGGCCGCCGCTGACGCGGGAGCGCGGTCGGTGGTCCGGGCCGTCGTGCCTCCGGTCCTCCGGGCGGCGGTGCGGGCGGCAGGGGCGGTGCGGGCGGCAGCGAGGGCCGTGGTGCGGGTGGTCCCGACGGGCGCGGCCCTGCGCGGGCTCCGGCGCGCGTCCCCCCGCGGCCGACCCCGGCCGGTCGGCCCGGGCGCGTCCCGCCCCGCACAAAACCCGGTGCCCCGGCCGGTCGCGCTCGGTAATACTCGGGCGGGTGTTCATCTCGATCTCCACCACCGGTACGGCCGAGCGCCCCGCCACCGACCTGGGATTTCTGCTGCACAAGCACCCCGGAAAGGTCCAGCGGTTCGAGACCTCGCACGGCGAGGCCCATGTCTTCTACCCGGAGGCGACCGACGAGGTCTGTACGGCGGCGCTGCTGCTGGACATCGACCCCGTGGCGCTGGTCCGGCGGGGCAGGGGCAAGGGTCGTGGCGGCTCGCCCGACTTCGCGCTCGCCCAGTACGTCAACGACCGGCCGTACGCCGCGTCCTCCCTGCTCGCGGTCGCACTGCGGACGGTGTTCCGCACCGCGATGAAGGGCGTCTGCGAGAGCAGGCCCGGGCTGGCCGACGAGGCCCGGCCGCTGCGGATCGCCCTGCCCGCCGTGCCCGCGAACGGGCCCGGCGAGGGAGGCGGGGCCGCCATGGTCGCCCGCCTCTTCGAGCCGCTCGGCTGGCAGGTCGACGCGCAGGTGATCCCTCTGGACGAGACGTTCCCCGAGTGGGGGGAGTCGCGCTACGTCCGGGTGGAGCTGGCCGGCACCCTGCGCCTGGCCGAAGCGCTCCAGCAGCTCTACGTGCTGCTCCCGGTGCTCGACGGCGCCAAGCACTACTGGGTCGCGCCCGACGAGGTCGACAAGCTGCTCGCCGCCGGCGGGGGCTGGCTCGCGGACCACCCCGAGCAGGCGCTGATCGCCCGTCGCTACCTGGCCCGCCGCTGGTCGCTTACCCGTACCGCCATCCAGCGCTTGGAGCTCGCCCGGCTGGCGGAGGCCGACGATCGCGAGGCCGAGGAGATCGACAACGCCGTCGACGACACGGAGGAGGGTGAGATCGGCGCCACGGACCCCGCCACGGGCCGGCGGGCCACCAAGGACACCGACACTGCCCACGCCGCCCCGTCCGCCCACGCCGCCCCGGCCGCATCGGCGGAGGAGCCGACCGAGCGCGGGCCCTCCCTGGCCGAGCAGCGCCGGGAGGCGATCCTGGCCGCCCTGGGCGAGGTCGGAGCAGCCAGGGTGGCCGATCTCGGGTGCGGGCAGGGCGAGCTGGTCGCGGCACTGCTCAAGGACGCCCGGATCACCGAGGTGCTCGGTGTGGACGTCTCCTCCCGAGCTCTGATCACCGCCGCCCGCAAGCTGCACCTCGACCGGATGTCGGAGCGTCAGGCGGCCCGCGTCAAGCTCGTCCAGGGCGCCCTGACCTACACGGACGAGCGCCTCAAGGGGTACGACGCCGCGGTGCTCTCCGAGGTCATCGAGCATGTCGACCTGCCCCGGCTGCCCGCGCTCGAATACGCCGTCCTCGGCGCCGCCCGCCCGGCGGCCGTGGTGGTGACCACCCCGAACGTCGAGTACAACGTCCGCTGGGAGAGCCTGCCGGCCGGGCACGTCCGGCACGCCGACCACCGCTTCGAGTGGGATCGCGCGCAATTCCGCTCCTGGGCCGAGCGGGTGGCCGGCACGTACGGTTACACCGTCGTCCTGCGCCCCGTCGGGCCGGAGGATCCGGAGGTCGGCCCGCCGACCCAGCTCGCCCTGTTCCGCCTCGGCGCACCGAGCCTCGGCGCTCCGAGCCCCGGCGCCGCCCTGAACTCCGGCGTCGCTCCGATCCACGCCGCCCCGGCCCCCGTCCGGGCCGCCGCGTCTGCCGCCGCTGCCACCACTCCCGAAGGGAGCGAACCCCGATGACCGACGACGCAACTCCCACCGAGCGGCCAGAACCGATCCGGGTGACCGGGCCGACCGGGCCCACCACGCCGGCCGGGCGGCCCGGGCCGACGTCCGCCGACGGCACTCTGCCCGTCGCCCGCCGCGCGCTCCCCGTCACCGACCTCTCGCTCGTCGTCCTCATCGGCACCAGCGGCGCAGGCAAGTCCAGCTTCGCCCGCAGGCACTTCCTGCCCACCCAGGTGGTCTCCTCGGACTTCTGCCGTGGCCTGGTCGCCGACGACGAGAACGACCAGTCGGCCTCCGCCGAGGCCTTCGAGCTGCTGCACTACATCGTCGGCAAGCGGCTCGCCGCCGGCCGGCTGACCGTGGTGGACGCCACCAACGTCCAGCCGGAGGCCCGCAAGCAGCTGATCAGGATCGCCAAGGACCACGACGTGCTGCCGATCGCGATCGTGCTGGACGTCCCCCCGGGTGTCTGCGCGGAGCGCAACCGGACCAGACCGGACCGGCAGCTGCCCCCGCACGTGATTCCGCGCCAGAACCGTGAACTCCGGCGTTCGCTGCGCGGGCTGGAGCGCGAGGGGTTCCGCAAGGTGCACCTCCTGCGCGGTGAGGCCGAGGTCGAGGCGGCCGAGGTGGTCACCGAGAAGCGGTACAACGACCTGCGCCACCTCACCGGCCCGTTCGACATCGTGGGCGACGTGCACGGCTGCCGTTCCGAGCTGGAGACCCTGCTCGGGCGTCTCGGCTACGACCTCGCCCGGGACGCCGAGGGCCGTCCGGTGGACGCCGCCCACCCGCAGGGCCGTACCGCGGTCTTCGTCGGCGACCTGGTCGATCGCGGTCCCGACACGCCGGGCGTACTGCGGCTGGTGATGGGCATGGTCGCGGCCGGTCACGCCATCTGCGTGCCCGGGAACCACGAGAACAAGCTCGGCCGGGCGATGAGCGGTCGGAAGGTCACCGTCTCGCACGGCCTCCAGGAATCGCTGGACCAGCTCGCCGCCGAACCGGAGGAGTTCCGCGCCGAGGTCCGCGCGTTCATGGGCGATCTGGTCAGCCACTACCTCCTGGACGGCGGCAAGCTGCTGGTCTGCCATGCCGGCCTGCCGGAGAAGTACCACGGCCGGACCTCGGGCCGGGTGCGCTCTCACGCCCTCTACGGTGACACCACCGGGGAGACCGACGAGTACGGCCTGCCGGTGCGCTACCCGTGGGCCGAGGAGTACCGGGGCAGCGCGCTGGTGGTCTACGGCCACACGCCGGTGCCGATGGCGAGCTTCTTCAACAACACCATCTGCCTGGACACCGGCTGCGTCTTCGGCGGCAGCCTCACCGCGCTGCGCTACCCCGAGCGGGAGCTGGTCGGCGTCGAGGCGGAGCGGGAGTGGTACGCGCCGGTCCGTCCGCTGATCACCGACGCGGCGGGCACGCCGTCCGCGCCCGAGAGCCGACCGCTGGATCTCGCCGACGTGGCCGGACGGCGTGTCGTCGAGACCCGGCTGCACGGGCGGGTCGCCGTCCGGGAGGAGAACGCGGCCGCCGCGCTGGAGGTGATGAGCCGCTTCGCGCTCGACCCGCGTCTGCTGGCCTACCTGCCGCCGACCATGGCGCCGAGCGCCACCTCGCTGCGCCCCGGCTACCTCGAACACCCCGACGAGGCCTTCGCCGCCTACCGCGCGGACGGCGTTCAGCACGTCATCTGCGAGGAGAAGCACATGGGCTCCCGCGCCGTCGTCCTGGTGGCCAGGGACGAGGCCGCGCTGGAGAAGCGGTTCGGCATCGCCGGGCCCGGCGCGATCTGGACCCGGACGGGCCGGGCCTTCCTCGGCGACGATGCGGTCACCGGCGCGGTCCTGGAGCGGCTGCGGGCCGCCGCCGAGCAGGCCGGCCTGTTCGAGGAGCTGGCGAGCGGGTGGCTGCTGCTCGACGCCGAGCTGATGCCCTGGTCGTTGAAGGCGGTGGAACTGCTCCGTCGGCAGTACGCGGCGGTCGGCGCTGCGGCCGGCGCGGCGCTGCCCGCGGTGCTGGCGGCCCTGGGGCAGGCGACCGCGCGCGGCCTGGACCTGGGTGAGCTGACCGCCCGCCAGCGGCAGCGCGCCGCCGACGCGCAGGCGTTCATCACGGCCTACCGGCGCTACTGCTGGCCGACCGAGGGCCTGTCGGGAATCCGGCTGGCACCCTTCCAGGTGTTGGCCGCCGAGGGCGCCAACCTCGCCGTGCGCCCGCACGACGAACACCTGCGCTGGATCGACGGGCTGGTCGCGGCCGACGACCAGCGGGCCCCGTTGCTTCGGCGCACCGACCGGCTGCTGGTGGACACCTCGGACGAGGCGTCGGTCGCGGCGGGCGCCGCCTGGTGGGAGGAGCTGACCGGGGCGGGCGGGGAGGGCATGGTGGTCAAGCCGCTCTGCTCGCTGGCGCGGGGCAGGGCGGGGGAGGGGCGCCCGGGCGGCCTGATCCAGCCCGGGGTGAAGGTACGCGGACGCGAGTACCTGCGGATCATCTACGGCCCCGACTACACCGAGTACCTGGACCAGCTTCGCCAGCGCTTCCTCGGCCACAAGCGATCGCTCGCCCTGCGTGAATACGCCCTCGGGCTGGAGGGGCTGGACCGGCTGGCGGCCGGGGAGCCGCTCTGGCGGGTGCACGAGCCGGTGTTCGCCGTCCTGGCCCTGGAGTCGGAGCCGGTGGACCCTCGTCTGTAGGGCGGCCGAGGCGGTGGGCCCCGGGTACGGGCCCCCGCCCTCGGCGGCGGGACCAGTCCCGCTCCGGGGGCCCGCCCGGCGGTTTTGGCACCCGCTCCTGCATAGAAATTCCAAGTATCGTATAGAATTCCCGCTTCACGGTCCGCGTCACCCACTCAGGAGCCCGGCATGGCGTTCAACCTCCGGAACAGGCACTTCCTCAAGGAGCTCGACTTCACTCCCCAGGAGTTCCGCTTCCTGGTGGACCTCGCGGCCCAGCTCAAGGCGGCGAAGTACGCGGGCACCGAGCAGCCCCGGCTGCGGGGCAAGAACATCGCGCTGATCTTCGAGAAGACCTCCACCCGGACGCGCTGCGCCTTCGAGGTCGCCGCTCACGACCAGGGTGCCTCGACGACCTACCTCGATCCGGCCGGCTCGCAGATCGGGCACAAGGAGTCGGTCAAGGACACCGCCCGGGTCCTCGGCCGGATGTTCGACGGCATCGAGTACCGGGGCCACGGCCAGGCCGTCGTCGAGGAGCTCGCCGCCCACGCCGGCGTCCCGGTCTGGAACGGCCTCACCGACGAGTGGCACCCGACCCAGATGCTCGCCGACATCCTGACCGTCCAGGAGCACACGGCCAAGCCGCTCTCCGAGGTCACCCTCGCCTACCTCGGCGACGCGCGCTCCAACATGGGCAACTCGCTGCTCGTCGCCGGCGCGATGTGCGGCATGGACATCCGGATCGTCGCACCCCGGGAGCTCTGGCCCGCCGGGGAGGTCCGGAAGGCCGCTGAGGTCCTCGCCGAGAGCACCGGCGCGCGGATCACCCTGACCGAGGACGTCGCCGAGGGTGTGGAGGGAGCCGACTTCCTCTACACCGACGTCTGGGTGTCGATGGGCGAGCCGAAGGAGGTCTGGGCCGAGCGGATCGAGATGCTGAAGCCCTACCAGGTCTCGATGGACACCGTTCGGGCGACCGGGAACCCCGACGTGAAGTTCCTGCACTGCCTGCCCGCCTTCCACGACCTCGGGACGGTGCTCGGTCGGCAGATGTACGAGGCCACCGGCATGACCGAGCTGGAGTGCACCGACGAGCTCTTCGAGTCGGCGCACTCGGTGGTCTTCGACCAGGCCGAGAACCGTCTGCACACCATCAAGGCCGTCCTGGTCGCCACCCTCGGTTCCTGACCCCGGGCCGGGCCCGGGCCGCACTCGCACACGGGCCCCGGCCGCATCCGCACACGGGCCCCGGCCGGGCCGCATCGGCACACGGGCGGCCCGGTCCCCGCCCCGGGCGTCACCCCCGTTCCCGCCCGCTCCGTTCCCGACCTGTCCCTTCCCGCCCGACGTCCGCGCGCAGCCCGACGTCCGCGCGGCCCGTCCCCGCCCGTCCGATGCCCCGGATCTCGCAGTGCGGCCCGCTGGCGCGCATCAGCCGCAGGTCCGCCGTCACCAGGGGCACCCCGTACTGCTCGGCGACCGCCACGTACGCGGCGTCGTCCGGAGTCAGGTTGTCCTTGAGTTCCCAGATCCGCCCCAGCAGTGGTGCCACCTCGACCTTGCGGACGGCGAGCCCCGGCAGCTCCGCCGCCAGCTGCGCCACCCGCGCGGCCGTCAGCTCCTTCGCCAGGTAGAGCCCCCGCAGCGACTGCATCACCTCGATCACCAGGTGCTCCGGCGCCACCCACTCACCGCCCGCCGCGAGCAGCGCGCGGGCCTGCTCACCGCGCTCGCCCTCGTCCGCCAGTGCCAGGACCAGCGCGGACGCGTCCACCACGATCATGTGCGGCCCTCCGGCCCGTCGATCGGTCACATCCCGTCCCGGCCAACGCTAGCCGCAGCCGGTCGGCAGTCAGCCACCGACCGGTCCCCGGGTCGCCAGCATCCCGGCCAGCACCGAGGCGGCGTTGGCCGTGAACGAGGCCGCGTACGGCAGGGCGCCGCGCCGGCCGGTCAGCAGACCCAGCAGCACTGCCTCCACCGCGACGACGGCGGCCTCGGCCACGGCCAGGGCCGTCCAGTAGGCTGCGGCGCTCCCGTGGGTGTACCGCCGGAGGAACCACCAGAGCAGCGGATGCGTCGCACAGTTGACCGCGACGCCGGCCGTCGCCGCCCGCAGCGGACGGACGCGGCCGGCCACGACCAGCGCACCGACGTACAGCGGCACCTCGACCAGCACGGTGAGGGCGAGGGCCAGGAGATAGGGCACGGCGCGATGGTGCCATGCGAGGCGGATCCGGGAGGGGACAGGGTGGCCACAGCGGTACTTCCCGGTGTGCGCGGCGGGCCCGCGATCGGCGCCGCGCCGATCGCCGGATTCGCGGCGGCGACCGTCCTCGCGCTCGCCGCCGCCGTACGGGCGCCGGCCGGCACGGCCGTGCTGGGCCTGGTGCTGTTCGGGATCCTGCACAACGTCCTCGAACTGCGGTACGTGACCGGCCGCTTCGAGGCGGTCCTGGCCGGTCCGTTCCTCAGACTGCTGATCGCCCTGATCACCGGCATCGTGCTGTGCCGCCTGCTGCCCGTCTCCACGGCCTCCCGCTGCGCCGAGATCCTGCTCGTGTACGGGCTGCTGGCGGCCGCCTGTCTGCACTCGCTGCGCCGCCGCCCGGTGCTGCTGGCGGTCGCGGCGGCCGTGCTGACCGGCGCGGCGAGCGCTTCGCTCAGCTTTCCCGGCTACCACTTCGTCGTGCTCACCCACCTGCACAACCTGGTGCCTCTGCTGTTCCTGTGGGAGTGGTCGCGCGGGCTGCCGCGCGGCCGGGCCGCCTTCCTGGCGGTGCAGTGCGGCTGGGTGGTGGTCGTCCCGGCACTGCTGCTCGGCGGAGCCCTGGACGGATGGCTCGCCCCGGCCACCGCCACCACCGGCAGGCTGGCCGCCGCGTACACGCCGCCCGCCTGGCTCGACAGCTCGGCCGGGCTGCGGTTCCTCGCCGTGTTCGCCTTCCTCCAGACCATGCACTACGTGGTCTGGGTCTGGTTCCTCCCCCGCTACGCGCCCGACGCGAGCGCCGCCTTCGAGCGCCGGGCGCCGGCCCTGCGCGGGCGCCGCGCCTGGGCTCTGGGCCTCGCCGCCGGCGCCGCCCTGGCCGTGCTGTTCGTCGGCGACTACGCCCAGGGCAAGGCCCTCTACGCGGCGCTGGCGAGCTACCACGCGTACCTCGAATTCCCCGTCCTGCTGGTGCTCGTCCTGGGCATCGAACCCACCCGGAGGAACGCCCGTGCTGCTCGCTGACATCGCCCCCGAACCGTCCGGGTCCGCCGGCCCGGTGGTCGCCGTCGTCGTGGTGGCGATCGCCGTGGTGATCGGAGTGGTGGTCCTGGTCAGGCTGGCCCGCTCCCGCCGCGGACGCTGAGGGGCGCGGCCCGCGCGGCCTCCCCGTCGGCCAAGTCCCGTCACCCGCCCGGCCCGTCGGCCACGTTCCGTCACCCGCTCGCCCCTCGCCGTTCGCGTCGCCGTTCGTGTGCCCGTCGGCGCCGCCGCGAGAGGGTGGGGGCCGGGGCGAGGCGCCCGTGCCACGGCCCTCGGGGAGAAAACGCGGACGGGCATGCCGGGCGCGTGCTTGCGACGGACATGCACTATGGTTTATCTCGACATCGAGATAACTGCCCACTATTATTTATCTCGACATCAAGATACTTGCCGAGAGGCGCCCGTCGGCGATCCGGGTTAGGTAGACCTAAGTTAGGCAGACCTTAGCACCGAGACGGCCGGGGCATCGCACGAAGCACCCAAAAGGAGTCAGTCGTGTCCGCGAACAGCTTCGACGCCCGCAGCTCGCTGCAGGTGGGCGACGAGTCGTACGAGATCTTCAAGCTCTCCGCCGTCGAGGGCTCCGAGCGGCTGCCCTACAGCCTCAAGGTGCTGCTGGAGAACCTGCTCCGCACCGAGGACGGTGCGAACATCACCGCCACCCACATCCGCGCCCTGGGCAACTGGGACGCCGGGGCGGAGCCGAGCCAGGAGATCCAGTTCACGCCCGCCCGCGTGATCATGCAGGACTTCACCGGCGTGCCGTGCGTCGTCGACCTCGCCACCATGCGTGAGGCCGTCAAGGAGCTGGGCGGCGATCCGGCGAAGATCAACCCGCTGGCCCCGGCCGAGCTGGTCATCGATCACTCCGTCATCGCCGACAAGTTCGGCACCAAGGACGCCTTCACCCAGAACGTCGAGATCGAGTACGGCCGCAACAAGGAGCGCTACCAGTTCCTGCGCTGGGGTCAGACCGCGTTCGACGAGTTCAAGGTCGTCCCCCCGGGCACCGGCATCGTCCACCAGGTGAACATCGAGCACCTGGCCCGCACCATCATGGTCCGCGGCGGCCAGGCGTACCCCGACACCTGCGTCGGCACCGACTCGCACACCACCATGGTCAACGGCCTGGGCGTGCTGGGCTGGGGCGTCGGCGGCATCGAGGCCGAGGCCGCGATGCTCGGCCAGCCGGTCTCCATGCTGATCCCGCGCGTGGTGGGCTTCAAGCTCAACGGCCAGCTCCCCGCCGGCACCACCGCCACCGACCTGGTGCTCACCATCACCGAGATGCTGCGCAAGCACGGTGTGGTCGGCAAGTTCGTCGAGTTCTACGGCGAGGGCGTCACCTCGATCCCGCTGGCGAACCGCGCCACCATCGGCAACATGTCGCCGGAGTTCGGCTCGACCTGTGCGATCTTCCCGATCGACGCCGAGACGATCAGCTACCTCAAGCTCACCGGCCGCAGCGAGCAGCAGCTCGCCCTGGTCGAGGCGTACGCCAAGGAGCAGGGCCTCTGGCACGACCCGTCGGTCGAGCCGGTCTACTCCGAGTACCTGGAGCTGGACGTCTCCACCGTCGTCCCGTCGATCTCCGGTCCGAAGCGCCCGCAGGACCGCGTGATCCTGGCCGAGGCCGCCGACCGCTTCGCCGAGGCGCTGCCGACGTACTCCGCCGAGGCGTCGAAGCCGACCGCCGTGCACAGCCCCGACGGTGCGTCGTACGAGATCGACAACGGCGCGGTCGTGATCGCCTCGATCACCTCCTGCACCAATACCTCCAACCCCTCCGTCATGCTGGGCGCGGCCCTGCTGGCGAAGAAGGCCGTGGAGAAGGGCCTTCAGGTCAAGCCGTGGGTCAAGACCACCCTGGCCCCCGGGTCCAAGGTCGTCATGGACTACTACGAGAAGGCCGGCCTGCTCCCGTACATGGAGAAGCTGGGCTTCAACCTGGTGGGCTACGGCTGCGTCACCTGCATCGGCAACTCGGGCCCGCTGCCCGAGGAGGTCTCGGCCGCCGTCAACGAGTCCGACCTCGCGGTCGTCTCGGTGCTCTCCGGCAACCGCAACTTCGAGGGCCGGATCAACCCGGACGTCAAGATGAACTACCTGGCCTCCCCGCCGCTGGTGGTCGCCTACGCCCTGGCCGGCAACATGAACGTCGACATCACCCGGGACGCCCTGGGCCAGGACGCCGACGGCAACGACGTCTTCCTCGCCGACATCTGGCCGACCGAGAAGGAGGTCGCCGACACCGTCGCCGCCTCCATCGACGAGGGCATGTTCGACAAGGGCTACCGGGACGTCTTCGCCGGCGACCACCGCTGGCAGTCGCTGCCCATCCCGACCGGCAACACCTTCGAGTGGGACCCGCAGTCGACCTACGTCCGGAAGCCCCCGTACTTCGAGGGCATGGCCAAGACGCCGAGCCCGGTGAACGACATCTCCGGCGCCCGCGTGCTGGCCAAGCTGGGCGACTCGGTCACCACCGACCACATCTCCCCGGCCGGCAACATCAAGCCGGGCACCCCGGCCGCGCAGTACCTCACCGAGAACGGCGTGGAGAAGCGCGACTTCAACTCGTACGGCTCGCGCCGTGGCAACCACGAGGTGATGATCCGCGGCACCTTCGCCAACATCCGCCTGCGCAACCAGATCGCGCCGGGCACCGAGGGCGGTTACACCCGCGACTTCACCCAGGCCGACGCGCCGGTGTCGTTCATCTACGACGCCTCGCAGAACTACCAGGCCGCCGGCATCCCGCTGGTCGTGCTGGCGGGCAAGGAGTACGGCTCCGGCTCGTCCCGCGACTGGGCCGCCAAGGGCACCGCGCTGCTGGGCGTCAAGGCCGCCATCGCCGAGTCGTACGAGCGCATCCACCGCTCGAACTTGATCGGCATGGGCGTCCTGCCGCTGCAGTTCCCGGCCGGCGAGACCGCTGAGTCCCTCGGCCTGACCGGCGAGGAGACCTTCTCCTTCACCGGCGTGACCGAGCTCAACGAGGGCCGCACCCCGAAGACCGTCAAGGTCACCGCGGTCGGCGCGGACGGGACCACCACCGCCTTCGACGCGGTCGTGCGCATCGACACCCCCGGCGAGGCGGACTACTACCGCAACGGCGGCATCCTGCAGTACGTGCTGCGCAGCCTGATCGGCTGATCCGGCACTCCGCGCCACCGGCCGGGCCGCCCTCCCTCGGGAGGGCGGCCCGGCCGTCTTCGTACCCGGCCCGCCCGGCCGTCTTCGTACCCGGCCCGCCCGGCCGTCTTCGTGTCCCGCCCGCCCGGCCGTCGGCGGGGCAGGCCGGGCGGGAGTCCCGACGCCGGTGGCCGTGGCCGGTTCTGACGGGGCGTCCGGTGGGCCCGCGCCGAGCCGCGCGGGGGAGGCGCGGGCGCCCCGGCGTACCGCCGTGGCCAATCCGTGAGGTGCCGACCCCTTGTGCCCGAGGCCCCGAGTGGACTAAACCTCTGATCAGTCTGGTCCAGACCAATAAGTGCTGACTCAGAGAAAGCCACGGGTCTTCTCGTATGCGTATGCCCAGCCGCACCGCCGCTCTCCTCGCCGCCCTCACGGTGGCCACCCTGGCCGCGGCCCCCGCCGCCCAGGCGCACGACGACCACCAGAGCCCCCGCCTGAAGGGCCAACGGGTCGGCTACTTCACCCAGTGGGGCATCTACAGCGGGTTCTCCGCGAAGAAGGTGCAGGACTCCGGCCAGGCCGGAAAGCTCACCGTCATCAACTACGCCTTCGGCAACGTCTCTTCGGACGGCACCTGCTTCGAGGCCAACGCGGCCGGCGTCGGCGACGCCTGGGCCGACTACCAGCGCCCGGTCGGCGCGGACGAGTCGGTGGACGGCGTCGCCGACGCCGCCGACCAGCCGCTGAAGGGCAACTTCAACCAGCTGCGCAAGCTCAAGGCCAAGAACCCGCAGCTCAAGTCCGTCATCTCGCTCGGTGGCTGGTCCTGGTCCAAGTACTTCTCGGACGCCGCCGCCACCGACGCCTCGCGCAAGAAGTTCGTCGCCTCCTGCATCGACCTGTACATCAAGGGCAACCTGCCCCAGCTCGGTTCGGTCGAGGGCGGCGCGGGGGCCGCCGCCGGCTCCTTCGACGGCATCGACATCGACTGGGAGTACCCGGGCGGCGGCGGTGACGCCGGCAACATCGTGCGTCCCGAGGACGGCCACAACTACACCCTGCTGATGCAGGAGTTCCGCCGTCAGCTGGACGCGGCCGGCGCCAAGAGCCGCACGCACTACCTGCTGACCGGCGCGGTCGCCTCGAACGAGGGCCGGGCGGACCAGCTGGAGATCCCGAAGGTCGCCAGGTCGGTGGACTGGCTCAACCTGATGACGTACGACCTGCACGGCAGCTGGGAGACCCTCGGCCCGACCAACCACAACGCCAACCTGTACGCGGACAAGGCGGATCCGTCCACGGACAACAAGTTCTACAGCGCGGACCGCGTCGTGCAGCACTACCTGGACGCCGGCCTGCCGGCCCGCAAGGCCGTGCTCGGCGTGCCGTTCTACGGCTACGGCTGGACGGGCGTGCCGGCCGGCACCAGGAACGGCCTGTTCCAGCCGGCCACCGGCCTGGCCGGCGGCGGCAACCTGCCGTACAACCAGATCAAGGACCTGCCGGGCACGGTCAGCTACGACCGCCTGCACGGCGCGACCTGGAAGTACGACGGCACCACCTTCTGGTCGTACGACACCCCCGAGCTGCTCACCCGCAAGGCCGAGTACAGCCGGTGGAACGACCTCGGTGGGGTGATGGCCTGGGCGCTCGACAACGACGACGCCCAGGGCTCGCTGGTGAAGGCGCTCGACAAGGGCCTCCAGGGCCGCTGAGCCCTCCGTGCGGGGCCCGCTCGCGAGCGGGCCCCGCACGGTGCGTCAGAGCCGGTCGCAGGCCTGGGCCCGCAGTGCGCGCGCCAGGTCGTCCCGGCACTCCAGGACGAGCCGGCGCAGCGCGGGAGCGGCCTGCGGGTGGCCGGTCAGCCAGGCGTCGGTGGCGGCCAGGGTCGGCGCGTCGATCTGCAGCCGGGGGAAGAACCCGCCGACGATGCGCATCGCGATCTCGATGGTGCGCTCCGCCCAGACCCGCTCCAGCAGCGCGAAGTAGCGCTCGGTGTACGGGGCGGTGAGTTCGCGCTGCCCCGCCAGGGCGAAGCCTGCGATCTGGGCCTCCACCAGGGCGTTCGGCAGCTCATCGGAGTCGATCACGGCCGACCAGGCGGCCGCCTTGGCCTCGGCGGTGGGCCGCGCGGCCAGGCACTGCGTGTACTGGCGGCGGCCACTGGCGGTGTTGTCGGCGGCCAGCTCGCCGGCCAGCTCCTGCCCGGTGGCGTCGCCGGCGGCACTGAGCGCGAGCCAGAGCGACCAGCGCAGCTCCTGGTCGACGTCGAGGCCGTCGATCCGGGCGGTGCCGGCCAGCAGGCCGCGGACCAGCCGCAGGTGCTCGGTGGTGTTCGAGCTCTGGGCCAGGAACCGCGCCCAGGCCAGCTGGTGGTCGCCACCGGGCTCGGCGGCCCGCAGCTCGCGCAGCGCGCCCTCGGCGAGCAGCCGGTCGCCCTCGGCCCGCCAGGCCGGGTCGGCGTACAGCGCGACGGCGCCCTTGGCCTGCCGGTGCAGTGACTGCAGGACCCCGATGTTGGACTCCTGGCCGGCGAAGCGCAGCACCAGCGCGACGTAGTCGCGGGCCGGCATCAGGCCGTCGCGGGTGAGGTTCCAGACGGCCGACCAGGACAGCGCCCGGGCGAGGTCGTCGCTCAGCTCGCCGAGGCCGGTCCGCAGGGTCTCCAGCGACTCGGCGTCGAAGCGGATCTTGCAGTAGGTCAGATCCTCGTCGTTGAGCAGGACGAGCGCGGGCCGGGGCAGGCCGGCGGCCTCGGCGACGACGGTCCGCGCGCCGGTGACGTCCAGCTCGACCCGGCCGGTGCGCACCAGGGCGCCGTCGGCGTCCCGGTCGTAGAGGCCGACGGCGACCCGGTGCGGGCGCAGCACGTCGCCGTCCTGGAGGACGGCGAGTTCGGTGATCCGGCCCTCGGCGTCCACGGTGACCTGCGGGGTGAGCGCGTTGACGCCGGCGGTCCGCAGCCAGGCACCGGCCCAGGCGGTGAGGTCCCGCCCGCTGGTGCGCTCCAGGACGCCGAGCAGGTCGGCGAGGACGGTGTTGCCGTAGGCGTACTGCTTGAAGTACTGCCGGGCGCCCTCGAAGAACGCCTCCCGCCCGACGTAGGCCACCAGCTGCTTGAGCACCGAGGCGCCCTTGGCGTAGGTGATGCCGTCGAAGTTGAGCTTGGCGTCCTCCAGATCCCGGATGTCGGCGGTGATCGGGTGGGTGGTCGGGAACTGGTCCTGGCGGTACGCCCACGCCTTGCGCTGGTTGGCGAAGGTGATCCAGCCGGAGCGGTACCTGGTGTCCGCGCCGAGCAGCGCGTACGTCCCCATGAAGTCGGCGAAGGACTCCTTCAGCCAGAGGTCGTCCCACCAGCGCATGGTGACCAGGTCGCCGAACCACATGTGCGCCATCTCGTGCAGGATGACATTGGCCCGGCCCTCGTACGCCGCCTCGGTCACCTTGGAGCGGAAGATGAACTCCTCGCGGAAGGTCACGCAGCCCGGGTTCTCCATCGCCCCGATGTTGTACTCGGGGACGAAGGCCTGGTCGTACTTGCCGAACGGGTAGGGGTAGTCGAACTCCTCGTGGAAGAAGTCCAGGCCCTGCTTGGTGACGGTGAGGATCTCGTCGGCGTCGAAGTAGGGCGCCAGCGAGCGGCGGCAGAGCGCCGTGAGCGGGATCTCCAGGGTGCTGCCGTCCGGGAGCTCACGGCTGTAGTGGTCCCGTTCGACGTGGTACGGGCCGGCCACCACGGCGGTCAGGTAGGTCGAGATCGACCGGGTCGGGGCGAACTCCCAGCTGCGGGCGTCGCCCTCGGCGGTGACGCTCTCGTGGACGGCGTTCGACCGGACGTCCCAGGCGGCGGGAGCGGTGACCGCGAAGGTGAACGGGGCCTTCAGGTCGGGCTGCTCGAAGTCGGCGAACACCCGGCGGGCGTCGGCCGGTTCGTAGTGGGTGTAGAGGTACGTCTCGCCGTCCACCGGATCGGTGAAGCGGTGCAGGCCCTCGCCGGTGCGGCTGTACGCGCAGTCGGCGGCCACCTCCAGGACGTTCTCCGCCGCCAGCGAGTCGAGCGCGATGCGGGTGCCGTCGAAGACCTCGGCCGGGTCCAGCTCGCGGCCGTTGAGGCGCACCGAGCGCACGGCCGGCGCGAGCAGGTCGACGAAGGTCGCGGCGCCCGGCTGCGAGCAGCGGAACCGGACGGTGGTGGTGGAGGCGAAGGTCGCGGCGGCCGGATCGGGTGCGGAGGTCACGTCGAGGTGCACCCGGTAGCTGTCCACGTCCAGCAGGCCGGCCCGCTGCCGGGCCTCCTCGCGACTCAGGTTCTTGCCCGGCACGGCGGTACTCCTTTGTCCGGCTCGCACGGTGGTGCGCTCTGCGGTGCGGCGGGCCCCCGGTGGGAGGTCCGCGCTCGTTCCCGGGCATCCTTTCACGCGCGGCCGGACGTGCGCCGGGAGGAATCGGCGGCCCGAGGAATCAGCCGCGCCGGTCGGACGTTGGGGCCCTGGGAAGACAGCCTTGCCGAAGACACCCGTGCCGGAGCGGGACCCGCCGTAGTACTCGACTCATCGAAGGAAGCCAGGCCGTGACCACTGCCGCTGACCGCAAGACCGCCGACTTCTGGTTCGACCCCCTCTGCCCCTGGGCGTGGATGACCTCCCGCTGGCTGCTGGAGGTCCAGGAGCAGCGCCCGGTGGACGTGCGCTGGCACGTGATGAGCCTGGCCGTGCTCAACGAGGACAAGGACATCCCGCAGAGCTACCGCGAGATGCTCGCCGAGGCCTGGGCCCCGGTCCGGATCTGCATCGCGGCCGCCGAGAAGCACGGCGAGGAGGTGCTCGGCCGCCTCTACACCGAGATCGGCACCCGGTTCCACAACCAGGGGCTGCCGCGCAACCGGGAGACCCTGGAGGCCGCCCTGGTCGCCGCCGGCCTGCCGGCCGAGCTGGCGGACGCCGGCGACACCGACCGCTACGACGAGGCCCTGCGCCTGTCGCACGCCGAGGGCATCGGCCTGGTCGGCGAGGAGGTCGGCACCCCGGTGATCGCGGTCGAGGGCGCCGACGGCGAGCGGGTGGCCTTCTTCGGGCCGGTCGTGACCCCGATCCCGCGCGGCGAGGCCGCGGTGCGCCTGTGGGACGGCACCCTGCTGGTCGCCTCCACGCCGGGCTTCTACGAGATCAAGCGCACCCGTACGGCCGGCCCGTCCTTCGAGTAGCCGGGACGACGGCGAACGGCGGCGCGGGCCCCGACCGACTCCGAGGAGTCGGTCGGGGCCCGCGCCGCCGTTCGCCGCTCGCCGGGTGTCAGACGAGCGCGCGGGCGGCGTCGCGGCGCTGCTTGAGGTAGCCCGCCAGGGAGAGCGCCACGACCAGGACGCCGGCTGCGTACAGCTGCTCGCGGTTGCCCTCGGTGGTGGTCATCAGCCCGAGGATGGCGAGCACGGCGAGCAGCGCGGCCCAGGTCAGGTACGGGTAGCCCCACATCCGGACGGTCAGCAGCTGCGGGCTCTCGCGCTCCAGCCGCCGGCGCATCCGCAGCTGGACCACGCAGATGAAGAACCAGACCACCAGGATGGCCACCCCGGTGGTGTTCATCAGCCAGGTGAAGACGGTGTCCGGCCAGAACCTGCCCGCCAGCACGGCGCCGAAGCCGAAGCAGCAGGAGGCGATCACGGCGAGCCGGGGCACCCCGCCGCTGACCTTCGCCAGCGCCCGGGGGCCCTGTCCGCGGGAGACCAGGGAGTAGGCCATCCGGGAGGAGCCGTAGATGTTGGCGTTCATCGCGGAGAGCAGCGCGATCAGCACCACGGCCTCCATGATGGTGCCCGCCCCGGGCACACCGAGGTGCTGGAGCACCGTCACGTACGGGCCGTTCTCGACGATCGCCGGGTCCTTCCAGGAGACCAGGGTGACCACCAGCGCCATCGAGCCGATGTAGAAGACCGCGATCCGCCAGACCGCGGTGCGCACCGCGTTGGCCACGCTGCGCCTCGGGTCCTCGGACTCGGCGGCGGCGATGGTGACGGTCTCCAGACCGCCGTAGGCGAAGACCGAGGCCAGCAGTCCGACGATCAGCCCGCTGGTGCCGTTGGGCAGGAAGCCGCCGTGGCCGGTCAGGTTGGCGGTGCCGGGGGCGCCGCCGCCGAGCACGCCGGTGAGGCCGAGCGTGCCGAGAACCAGGAACGCGACGATGGCGGTCACCTTGACGGCGGCGAACCAGAACTCGAACTCGCCGAAGTTCTTCACCGCGGTCAGGTTGCTGGCACAGAAGAAGGCCATGAAGACGCCGACCCAGATCCAGGCGGAGACGCCGGGGATCCAACCGTTCATGATCTTTCCGGCGGCGGTGGCCTCGGCGGCGACGCCGCAGCAGAGCATCACCCAGTACATCCAGCCGGCGGTGACCCCGGCCCAGGGGCCGATCTCCTTCTCGGCGTGCACCGAGAACGAACCGGAGGCCGGCCGGGCGGCCGACATCTCGCCGAGCATCCGCATGATCAGCATGACCAGCAGACCGGAGAGGGTGAAGGCCAGGATGATGGCGGGCCCCGCCGCCGCGATGCCCGCGCCCGAGCCCACGAAGAGGCCGGCGCCGATGACGCCGCCGAGCGCGATCATCGAGAGGTGGCGCTGCTTGAGGCCGTGCGCGAGCTGCTGTCCGTCGGTCGACGCGAGGGGCGCGGCCTGGGCGGTCGGCGGCGGTTCGGTGGCCGGCGGTGCGGGGAGGTGGGCCATGAGGGTGGTCCAGACTGTTCGGATAGCGGGCTGAGCGGTCCAATATCCGGTGCCAGGGCTGTCCATGCCAAGAAAACCGCGCCCCGGTTCACCATCCGGACCGGGGGGTGACCCTGTGTGGTCACCGCCGCACCCTGCGCACGGCGGCCGCGCCGGGCGGTCCGGGTCGAATCCGACAACGGCCGCCACCTGGCCTTTGTCGGATTCCCTGACGGTGCCACAGCCGCGGAGCGCGTAGGTTCACAGGTGTTAACCCAGCCTCGAACAGTGCGGAGACCCCGATGGCCACGGCCAGCACCCCGATACAGTCCGGCACCGTCCTCGCCGACCTGCTCCCCTCGGCGACCACCCGGCTCGGCGCCCAGGCCCGCGACCTCGCCCTGATGGCCGGGGGCGCCGCCCTGACCGGCCTGGCCGCCCAGCTCTCGGTGAACGTCCCCGGCTCGCCGGTCCCCGTCACCGGCCAGACCTTCGCGGCCCTGCTGGTCGGTACCGCCCTCGGCACCCGCCGGGGCGTCGCCTCGCTCGGGCTCTACCTGCTCGCCGGCATGGCCGGCCTGCCCTGGTTCGCGGAGGGCGCCTCGGGCTTCGCCATGCCGACCCTGGGCTACGTCATCGGTTTCGTCCTCGCGGCCGGGCTCACCGGGGCCCTCGCCCGCCGGGGCGCCGACCGCAGCCCGCTGCGCACCGCCGGCGCGATGGTCCTCGGCACCCTGGCCATCTACGCGGTCGGCGTCCCGTACCTCGCCGCCTCGCTGCACCTCTCCCTCGGTCGGGCCGCCGATCTGGGCCTCTACCCCTACCTGGTCGGCGACGGCCTCAAGGCCGTGCTGGCGATGGGCGCCCTCCCGCTCGCCTGGAAGCTCCTCGGCAAGCGCGGCTGACCGACCGTCGGAGCCCGTGCCGGGCACGGCCGAGCCCCTGCCCCACCCCGGTGCACGCGCATGCCACACTCATACGCATGCGCGTGTACCTGGGTTCCGACCATGCCGGATTCGACCTCAAGAACCACCTCGTCCAGTGGCTCAAGGAGGCCGGCCACGAGCCGGTCGACTGCGGGCCGCTGATCTACGACGCCGAGGACGACTACCCGCCGTTCTGCCTGCGCGCCGCCGAGCGCACCGCTGCCGACGCCGAGGCGCTCGGCATCGTGATCGGCGGTTCGGGCAACGGCGAGGCGATCGCCGCCAACAAGGTGAAGGGCGTGCGGGCCGCACTGGCCTGGAGCGAGCAGACCGCCTCGCTCGGCCGCGAGCACAACGACGCCAACGTCATCTCCATCGGCGGCCGGATGCACACCGAGGACGAGGTCGTCCGGTTCGTCGAGGTGTTCCTCGACACCCCGTACAGCGGCGCCGAGCGGCACACCCGCCGGATCGAGATGCTCAGCGACTACGAGACCACCGGCGAGCTGCCCCCCGTTCCGGCACACCACCCGCAGGGCTGATCCCCGCTCGTCGTCTCCGACGGCCGGCCGTGCGTACGCGGCGGTCGGCCGTCGCACCGCGCCGCCCGGCCGTCCGGGCCGCGAAGTCCGGCCGTGAGGTACGGCCGTGAGGTACGGCCGCGAACGTGCGGCCGGGCGAGCCCCGTTGTGGCGTGCGACACAGCGCCGGGGTGCGCCGGGGCGCGAGGGAACCGCCGCGCGCGGGCCGTCCGCGCCGTCGCTCCGGAGCCTTGCTCCCACCCGTCCAAGCCTGTTGACGGAACGCCCGAGCAGTCCGGCGGTCGGCTGAAAGCCGATGGAGTCGCTCCCCGGCACCGACCGGGCCGGCTCATCCCGTCGACGGCGGCCGGTGCCGGTGGATATGGTCTGGCCCCATGGCTGGCAGACCTCCGGGCGCACCGCCCCAGACGACTGCGACGAGGCCCGACGCCGCCCAGGTGGCCAAGGACCCCGTCGGGGCCAGGCTGCGCAAGTGGCAGCGCAGGATCCGCCGCAAGCTGCGCACCGCCGGCGTCGACTACTTCCGCGGCGGCGCGGCCGACTGGCCCGTGCTGACCGCACTCGCCCTGCTCGTCCCGGTGCTCGTCGCGCTCAACATCTGGATCCCCGCCTGGGCTCCGCCCACGGCCCTCGTCCTGCCGATCCTGGCGGCCTCCCTGCTGCTGCGCCCCGGCAGCCTCGTGGTGCTCTACGCGCTGGCCGCCCTCGGACTCTCCGCCGAGTCGGTGATCCACACCGGCCAGCGGGTCGCCAGCGACAACCCGGAGGCGTACACCTACGGCGTCACCCCCGGCGCCGCCCTGGTGGTCGGCGCAGCGGGCGTGGCCGGTCTGCTGCTGGCGCAGTTCCGCAGCCGGGTCGGTGTGCCGTGGTGGGGCGGCTCGACGATGCTGTTCGACCTGCGCGAGCGCCTGCGGGTGCAGAGCAGGGTGCCCGACCTGCCGGCCGACTGGCACGCCGACATGGCGCTGCGTCCGGCGGGCGGTCAGTCCTTCTCCGGCGACTTCGTGGTCGCCTCCCGGACCGGGCCGGCCCAGCGGGTGCTGGAGGTGGTGCTGGCGGACGTCTCCGGCAAGGGCATGGACGCGGGATCGCGGGCACTGCTGCTCTCCGGGGCGTTCGGCGGCCTGCTCGGCTCGCTGCCCGCCCACGAGTTCCTGCCCGCCGCCAACGGCTACCTGCTGCGGCAGTCCTGGGAGGAGGGCTTCGCGACCGCCGTCCACCTGGTGCTGGATCTGGACACCGGCGAGTACGAGTTGCTGTCGGCCGGTCATCTGCCGGGCATGCAGCGTCTCTCGGGGGCGGGCCGCTGGGAGGTCAAGGAGGCCACCGAGGGGCCACTGCTCGGCATCTACGACGGCGCGAAGTTCGAGGGCGTCCGTGGCCGGCTGAACCGCGGCGACGTTCTGATGCTCTGCACCGACGGCATGGTCGAGGCGCCCGGGCGGGATCTCTCGGAGGGGATGGACCGGCTGATGGGCGAGGCCGACCGGCTTGTCCCCGGGGGCGGTCCGGCCGGCCGGGGCGGTGCGGCGGCGGGGCTCATCGAGACGGTCGCCAAGGACATCAACGACGACCGCGCCGTGCTGCTGCTCTGGCGGGACTGACCTCGGGTCAGGCCCGGTACCGGTTACGGCCCGACACCCGGTACCGGGCCCGGTGACCGGTACCCGACCCGCGACCGGCCGACCCGGGGACGAGCCCGTCCGCGACCGGCCGGACCACCCCGCGCGCAGGCGTGCGGACCCCGGTCGCACGGAAGAGCGCGGCACCGAGGCGGTGCGCCCCCCGGGCACGCGGACCGCCGTGCACCCGGCCGCATGTGCCGCTGTCAACCCCTGTTCCGGGCAGGAGCTGATCTTCGGCCATTCCTGTCCCGAGGTCAGGGGCCGGTCCGCACCCCGCGGGCGCCCTCCCCGGAGGGCGGCCCGTCCGCTGAGCCGCCGGGTCGCGGCCCCCCGCCGACGATCCGTCAGGAGAGCTCGGCTATCGTCTCGGTCGGCGGAAATTCGTCTCACATCGCAGGATCTCGGGCTCCTGCTCCCGGTAACACCTTTACGCAACCCGCACGGTCGACCACACTGAGTCCGGGCGGGACTGGTCGTGACTCGGGGACTCGGGGATTGGGGGCGTCAGGTGCGGCGCGGTTGCACCGTACGGCCGCACGGGACGCGGGCTGCGATGTGATCGACCGACTTCCGCCTCGGGACCGTCGGACACACCGGGGTCCGGCTTCGCAGGAGCTTCGGGCCGAAGCTCCGCAACGAAACGAGGAAGTGAGTCCGGGTGGCACTCTCCGTCTCCGCGCTGGTCCTGTTCGGCGTCATCTGCATCATCTTCATCCGCAACAAGCAGCTGAAGATCGGCCACGCGATCCTGGCCGCACTCTTCGGTTTCATGCTGAACCAGAGCACGGCCGCCAAGCCGATCCAGGACTTCCTGAGCCAGCTGGCGAAGACCATCTCAGGCGTCGCCAGCTGATCCGTCAGCGGGACCCCGGCGGCCGGGACGAAGCCTGATCAGGGCTCCTGGCCGGCCCGCCGGGCCTGGCGCCACCGGCCGAACAGGCCGCGAGGCCGCGCGCGTGCGGGTGCGGCCACGACGGCGGGCGTCCGGACCACCGGTCCCGGCGCCACTTCCTGCTGCCCGCCCTCGGCCGTCAGCAGGATGAACAGCCTCGCCCAGCAGAGCCGTTCGCCGCGCGGCCAGTCCAGTGCGCGCAGCGCCGCCGAGGCGGCCGCCGAGACCTCGCCGTTGACCCGTACCTCGGCGACGTCGTCCCCGGCCTTGCCGCCGAGGAAGAGCTTCACGCCGTGCAGCCCGGAGCCGGCCAGTTCGGGTGCCAGCGCGGGCGCGAGGGCCGGCAGCAGCTGGTGCTCCGCCAGCCAGTGCGCCAGGTGTTCGTTGCCGAAGCCGAACACGGCGGCCGGGCCCTGGACGGCATGCCAGCCGGGCAGCTCCTCGGGGCGGTAGTGGTCGCCGTGCTCGCCGCGCCCCTCCTGCAGCTCCACCAGGGTGGAGGCGGTGGTGGTGGCCCACATCCTCACCGCGTTGGCGAGCTTCTCCTCCTCGGTCTGGCCGAGGCCCGCCGAGCAGTCCCAGACCACCGGGGCGTCCGCCCGCCCGAGCTGCAGCACGAAGCCGAGGTCGACATGGCCGGCGCCGTCCTGGCCGGGGTGCTCCCGGACGGCCACGGCGGTGGTGCCGGGCCCGCGCACCACGGCGCCGTCGGCGGTGAACGCCTGACCGAACCGCGCCATCTCCCGGGTCACGCTGCGCTGTATGACGTCCAGTCGCTCCTGGGGCCGCACGGGACACTCCTCACCCTTGAAGTCGGACGCCCGGGTGAAGCTCGAACGTACGGGCCGGCATCGAACGGACGACGGCTGCCAGCGAGGCTATCGGCCCGGACGCCGGCCGGGGAAACCGCGCTCAGGCGCCCGGCGTCAGCCACTCCTGGAGTTCCACCAGGTTCCCCTCCGGGTCGGTGAGGTACGCCACCCTGAGCCGTCCCCACTGGTTCCGGGGCTCCTCCAGGAGTGAGTGTCCGCCGGCCCTGATCCGCGCGGCCGCCGCGTCCACCCGGTCGACCTTCAGCACCACCAGCGCCCGCACGCCCCCGCCGCCCTCTCCGGCGGCCGCCGCGGCGGCGGGCAGCTCCCGGGCGAAGTGCGCCCGCTCCTGGAGGGTCACCGCGGCTCCGCCGACCGGCGGGCTGAGCTTGCCGTAGGGCCCGCTGTCGTCGTCCGTCTGCGGGGTCAGTCCGAGGACGTCCCGATAGAAGCGGAAGCAGCTGCCGAAGTCGTCCACGAGGAGCCGTACCTGCGTGAGTTCCATCCGTTGCTCCCGAGTCGCGAGGGTCCGTCCGCCTGTCGGCGGCGAGCCTAGGACGTGGCGGCGGGCAGGCGGGGGAGGCGGCCTCGGCTAGCGGAATACTCATATATGCACCATTTTGGGAATGACCGTGCATCCGCTGTCGTCGGCCCCGCGCAGGAGTGACCACCATGCCCCGCACCGCGCTGCCCCCCACCGCCCCGGCGCTCCGGCCCCTTCTCCCGGCCCCCGACGGCTCGGGCCTGGCGCAGGAGATCGAGGCCTACCTCGCGTCGCTCCCCGCGCCCCTGCGGCGGCCGCTCGTTCCGTACGTCCCACCGTTCGGCAGCACGGTGCAGCCCTGGAACGCCGGGTACCCGCTGCCCCGGCCCACCCTGCTGGAGCGCGTCGCCCGCCGCCCGGCGCGGCCCGCGCCCGTCACCGCCGCCGGCCACCTGCGGCTGACCTCCCGCTACATCGGCGCGTTCGGCTGGCTCCAGGGCGCCCTGTGGGACTCCGCCGGGCGGGTCTGCCTGCTGGGCGCCCAGGCGGCCGTCCTCGCCCACGGCTACGGCACCGCGCTCACCGTCCAGACCGCCCGGGTCCAGGTGATGGAGATCCTGCACGCGACCGGACGCCCGGTCAGCTCCCCCGACGAGTACAACGACCGCCCCGCCACCCGCCAGGGCGACATCCACCAGCTCCTGGACCGCGCCGCCGCCCGCGCCCTCTCCCTCGGCCTCTGAGCGCGGCCGGCGGCCGTCCCGCGGGCCGGCGGCCGTCCCGCGGGCCGGCAGCGGCCCGGTGTCGGCGTCCGTCGGCGCCGGGCCGTCAGCCCGCGTGCGGCAGAGTCGCTCTCATCGCCGCTATGAGCTGGTCCCTGGCATCGGAGTAGAGCCGCCGTGCCTCCCTGCATCGAGGGTCGGCGTGGGGAGTGCCGTCAACAATCAGGTCCCGGTAGGCCACCAGCCTGTCGACCGCGTCCTTGGCCAGGACCGCGACCGACTCCGGGGCCGAAACGGTCAACTGGAACCGCCTCGGGTAGACCTGGTGGTCGTTGAGCGCCGACTGTGCGGCGCCCTCGAGCACAGCGGGATCGAGTCGGCGACGCCTGCTCGCCTGCCATATCTGGTCCAGGGCCTGGGAAAGCGCGGTGAGGAAGTCCGCATACAGGGCACGCAGAGTCTCCCGCTCCGTGTCCGTCGTCTGCCGCCGCCATCGCGAGCGCTCTGCGAGAAGAGTGGATCCGACGCCGATCGCGGCGCCGAGCGCTGTGCTGAGAGGTGCGGCCCAGTCCATGGAGAGACCGTAGCGGAGCGCGATCGCCACACGTAGTACTCGTCCCCGGGCGCCTCGGCGGGGCCGAGCCGTGTTGGCCGGTGTCCGACGACGGTGGCCGGTCGACCACCCCAGGGGGAGGGCCCCGCCCGACCGAAACGGTGCCACCCCGCGCTCCCGCACCCGCGGTCGCAGCCCCGTCCCCTCCGCGCGGACCCGTCGGAGAGGGCCCAGGCGCGGGACCAGCGCCCCGAACTGGCAGGGGCAGGCACACGACTGCCGCGGGAACGACAACGGCCCAGGTCAGGTGATGTTCCCCTGGCCTGGGCCGTTGTCAGCTGAGCGGGCGACGAGAATCGAACTCGCGTGACTAGTTTGGAAGACGACGGCACCGGACGCCCGCCGAGCTGCCGATTCGCTGACCTGCGGGGGAGCGGCGCGCTCGCCTTGGCTCCCCGTGATTCCCCGCCGGCTCCTCGCGGAACGGGCACGTGGCGGGCACGAAGGCCCCTGAATGCCCCTGAGTTGCCCCTGGGCGGCCGACGGTGGCCCGTGTGGCCCATTTGACCTTCCATCGTCGCCGCGCCCGCCGAGGCGCCCTCCTGGGCCCGCGATGCGACTGCTTGTAGAGCGTCGGGCGTGTGCCGCTCAGCCGTGACCCGGCAGTCATGTGGCCCGAAGGGCAACAGATTGTGAACGAGTTGGACACTTTCGGTAGCCAAGTCTTACGCCTGCGGCCATACTGCTGATCAATGCGCAGTATGAGGACATAGCGCACGTTGCCAGGGGGTGGCCTATGGCCAATTCGGAGCGTAAGAAGACTGTTGCCTTCTATGAGATTATCCGACCAAAAGAGGCTGGCGACACGCGCATGTCTCAGGTTGACTGGCAGGCTGCTCTCTCTAATCTTGGCAGCATTCCTCCGCAGCAGCGCCTCTATCGAGATACTAATGACATCTATTTCGGTGAGCCCGTTTCTGCCGAAGGGAAGAAGCATCTCGGGTTGGCGCGTCTGCGTGATGGAGATATTCAGCAGGTGGACTGGGAGCACGGTCATATTGACCATCTCCAGCTCGAAGAGAACCGTAGTATTGTAGATACGACCGTCGTATGCTTTCTGCCATTTGGTAATGTGATTGGCGTCCTTCAGGGCACGATGTCAGCGCCGCGCCCCATTGCAATCCAGCGATGGCTGAACAGTATGGATACAGGACTCAATCGAGACATTGCGGTAGTTCCCCTGATAGGGAAAAGTGCAATGGAGAAGTTGAGGAGCGCGCAAGAAATTAATTTCTTTGAGATGAGATTGCGCCCGGGTCCTGATGTCCTTGCGGCTGAGGTGGGCGGCCTTGGTGACATGTCTCGCCGAATTCACAAGTACAACCCGGATGCACTCATCACGCTTAGTATGAAGATTCCCAAGCAGGGATTCTTCGGTCGTGGTACTCCGCGCGCTCGTGGAGAGAGAATCTTGCGTGAAGATGTGCAGGCTTTCATCTCTCAGTATGCGAGCTTGGTGGGATCGAATGAGGCAGTTGACCGAGCCATCGCACATGTGATGCTTCCTAATGCGGATGGCGAACTGATCGAAGAGAAGATTAATTTTGTCTCTGATCACATCACCTCGCAGAAATCCGTGATCATGCGTCGAAGTGAAGGTGGCGCTCCATGGCATGAGGCTGCTGTGCGGGCCATCATGCAGGTCGCCAACGACTGTGAGCGTGAGCTGCGCGACGCTGTCAGTGCCGTGCCCTAGGCTCAGAGGAGTCGAAGGGGGAGCGATGGCTAGCTGGACAAGGGTCACAAGATCCACCCATAACGCCTGGAGCGAACGCCCGATTAGTGATTGGCTCCTCGCCTTAGTGGTCGTGGTCCTGCACGCCGTATTGCTGAGGCAGCATGTCCTTGCCGGACATTCGGCTGACCAGCGTATGAGCATCTATGCAACGGTGGCTTCAGTTGCAGCCATCATCGGAGGGTTTGGTACGGCTGCCATTAGCCAGTACGCCTCTAGCTCTGGGCGCCGCATGACTTTTTTGCGAGCTAGGTTTGGCGCGAGCCTCCGCCGAAACTGGGTGAGTATTTTGACCTCAATGTCGGCTGTGGCAATTGGCTGCCTTGCGGTCATGTTGTATGACACTGATGAAACCATCGGTGGAGTGGGCTGGTTTGTAGAGTTTCTGCTGGCGCTTGGGACCCTCAGAACAATTCGTTTGATCTGGCTGTTTAGGCTGCTTATTGACGCTTCTGATTATGATGGAACCAATGCCGGAAATTATGAAGAAGTTCATGTGGTAAATAGGGTCCCAGTGGGACCTGGGGGACAGGAGTGAGGTTCTCGTAAGGCTTAGTCCTGCCAAAATTCTGATGGTTTCTGGGTGACGTAAATCCCAGCTTGGGCACGAAGTGGTGCAGCGTCAGGGCTGCCGCCGGCATAGTCGAGCCTGAGCGGGACGGTTCCCTCGTCGATCGGGCAGCTTCGCCGCTACCCGGGTTCTCCAGGGGCCGCCAAGGCTCACATCGTGACGCTTGCGCTTGGCCTTGGCGGCCCCTGGGGGTTCCGGGTACGCCCTTGGGGGTCCGGTCGACGAGGGGGCCGTCCCGCGACCCACCACGATCACCACATCGACGGTGCACCTTCGCGCATGTCGGCCGCCCCCTCCGAGGAGGGCCGGGGTTTGGGGCAGAGCCCCACTTCTCTCTGCCGCTACTCGCGGCACCGCCGGCCGCCGCCGGAGCGGGGCGTAGACAGGAGCGACGGCGAGCGGCCGGGCGAGTGCCGCGCGGCGCTCGGCGCCGCGCCTTGAACCCGTAGAGAAGGTTTTTACGCATCCCCCTCCAGTCCATCGTCCCCATCTCGACATGGGTGACCAGTAACTGGAGCGCGCGAAGCCGGTGACTCAGCTTGCCTGGGGCAGGTCGATCAGGCTCCGACCGTCATGAGTGCGGATGTGCGGTACCGCCTCCGCCTGGAGGGCGTCGAGCAGGCGCACCGCGTAGACCTCGCCCATCTGTGCGGCCACCTCGTCCGGCGTCAGCCAGGCCACGGCCGTCGACTCGGCGGAGAGCTGTTCGCTCCCGCCTTCGGGGTGGCATCGGAAGACCAGGGCGACGACACCCCGGTTCACGTTCTTGTAGACACCGGTCAGCCGCTCCACGGCGACCTTGATGCCTGTCTCCTCGAACACCTCGCGGCGCACGCCGTCCTCGACGGTCTCCGTCAGTTCAAGGACTCCGCCCGGGGGCTCCCAGGTGCCGTTGTCGGCTCGGCGGATCGCCAGTAGCCGGCCGTCTTCGCGCACCACAGCTCCGGCTACGGACACGGAGTGCAGGGGCGTTGACGTGGCTTGCTGAGCGCTGTTACTCATGTACAGGAGGATAGGAGACAATGCAGGACTATGGCGAGCGACCCGGCCTCGACGGCCAAGCCGAAGTACCTCCAGATCGCAGATGACCTAGCGGCGCAGATCCGCTCAGGTGTCCTGGCTCCTGGTGACGCAGTACCCAGTGAAGCCGAGCTGATGGAGCGGTACGGCGTCGCTTCCGGCACGGTGCGGAAGGCCGTGGCCGAGCTGCGGACGACCCAGCTGATCGAGACCCACCACGGGCGTGGCTCGTTCGTGCGATCCCGGCCTCCGGTGCAGCGCAAGTCGTCCGACCGTTTCCGGCGGGCCCACCGGCTGGCGGGCAAGGCTGCATACCTGGCTGAGGCGGAGCAGTCGGGCGGCGTCCCGTCCGTGAACGTCCTCTTCGTCGGCCCGGTGGATGCGCCGGCGGACATCGCGGAACGGCTCGACGTCCCCGCCGGGGCCAAGGTGCTGGCACGCAAGCGCCGGTACTTCCGGGACGGGACGCCCACCGAAGAAGCGACGTCCTACCTGCCGTGGGACGTGGTGAAGGACATCCCGGAGATGTTCGCCGAGAACCCGGGTGGAGGGGGGATCTATGCCCGCCTGGAGGAGCAGGGGCATGTGCTCTCGGAGTTCACCGAGACGGTGCGGGCGCGGCTGGCCACGAAGGCTGAGACGGGCGCGCTCGCGCTGAGCCCTGGTGCACCGGTGATCCACCTGATCAGGAACGCCACGACCGCCGCCGGCGTCGTCGTGGAGGTCTGCGACACCGTCATGGCCGCTGACCAGTTCGTTCTGGACTACCGGTTCGCCGCGCGCGACTGACGGCCGCTCAACTCTCGCAACCCGCCGCAAGATTCCTTCTCGCGGCGGGTTGACTCATGTACAGGAGTCGGGCACTCTTCTATCCATCAGCTCATGTACATGAGTGCATGAGGCCACCTCCTTTAGAGGAGTTGCACGATGGCTACCTTCAAGATCGATACTTCGACCGCGTTCGTGTTCGTGGTCGTCCCGCCGGCGCCGAAGTTGGTGAACAAGCAGACGGGCGAGATCGCCATCGACCGGGAGACCGGCGCGAAGCTGCTGACCGTGGGCCTGACGGTCGCGGACGACGGTGAGGCGAACCTCTACACCGTCACGGTGCCGGAGACCGGCATCTCGGAGGGTCTGGCGGTCGGAATGCCGGTCGCGGTGACCGCGCTCAAGGCCCGTGACTGGGAGAACGAGTTCAACGGCCAGAAGCGGCACGGGATCTCGTTCCGCGCGATGGCGATCACCTCCCTCGCTCCGGCCCGGGGCTGAGCGCGATGTCCGAGCTGCTGACTCTGGCCGAGGTGGGCGGTCCGCTGGCGGCCGTCGCCGGTGGCGCCGCGTACGCCCGGGTGAAGGCCCCGGCGGTGTACTGGTCGGCGATCGGCCTGCCGGCCACTGCGGTCCGGTTCTCCGCGACGTACGGCAGCACCATGGACGCCTGCGGGCTCACGGTGGCGCCGTCCCGGTTGCGGGTGCTGGTCACCCGGGCGACCACCCGCCGCGAGATCCGCCCGGTCCCGCCGAGGATCCGCCGGGTCCGTCCGACCTCGACGGGCCTCCGGGTCCGCCTGCGGCTGGCGCCCGGTCAGGAACCGGCGGACGTGGCGGCCTCGGCGGAGCGTCTTCGCCACGCCTGGGGCGTGCACGCCGTCCACGTCACCATCGTGAAGCCCGGTGTGGTGGAGCTGCGGATGACCGGTTTCGACGTGCTCCGCAAGGTACGGATGCCGCGCCGCCTGCCGGCCGGTGACCTGCTGGTGCCGGTCGCGCTGCGGGACGACGGTACGGCCTTCGTCCGGGACTACCAGGCCATCCCGCACTGCCTGACCCTGGGCGCGACGCTGACCGGCAAGTCCGTGTACATGCGCAACCTGATCACCGGCCTCGCCCGGCGCAGGGTCGCGCTGGTCGGCATCGACTGCAAGCTCGGTGTCGAACAGGCGCCGTTCGCCCCGCGCCTGTCGGCGCTGGCCACCGACCCGCAGCAGGCAAGTGACCTGCTGGACAAGCTCGTTGAGGAAATGGAGGCCCGCTACGACCTGATCCGTGACCACCAGGGTGTTCCCGGTGCGGTGGCGGACGAGGAGATCACCTCCGACGTGTGGGGGCTGCCGGCGGAGCTTCGGCCGGTGCCGCTGGTCCTGATCGTGGACGAGGTCGCGGAGCTGTTCCTCGTCGCGACCCGCAAGGACGAGGACCGGCGGGACCACATGGTCACCCAGTTGATCCGCCTCGCCCAACTGGGCCGCGCCGCTGGGGTGTTCCTGGAGGTCTGCGGCCAGCGCTTCGGCTCCGAGCTGGGCAGGGGAGCGACGATGCTCCGCGCTCAGCTCACCGGCCGCGTCGTCCACCGGGTCAACGACCGGCCGACCGCTGAGATGGGGCTCGGCGACATCTCCCCGGAGGCGGTCTTCGCCGCGACGCAGATCGCCCCCGAGATGCCCGGCGTGGCGGTGGCCGGCGACTCCTCCGGCGGCTGGTCCCGCATCCGCACCCCCGACCTGTCCCTCGCCGACGCCGCCCGCGTCTGCCGCGAGACCGCGCACCTGACACCCGACCTGCCCGCCCTCGCCGCCTTCCGGCCCGCCTTCGCGACCGTGCCCGCCCCGGCCGGCGGCCCCTCCCTGGTCAAGCCCCGCCCCGTCACCGGCTGACCCACCCCGCACCCCGGCCGGCGCGACCGCCTCCGCGCCACGTCCCTACCCCCGCCATGCCCGACGCCGGAAGGAACCCACCCCGTGCCCACCAAGAGGACCACCCGGACCAAGACCGCCCCGCCGAAGTGCGCCGGCTGTGCCGGTGAGGGCTGGGTCAAGGAGACCCACACCGTCGGCCGGGGCAAGAAGTCCCGCCCCGCCGGTGAGGTCGAGGTCCTGTGCCCGACCTGCCTCGGCTCCGGCACCGCCGCCGAACAGCTCCCCTGACCGCCGGAACCGGGCGGACGCCCGCCCCCTTGGCCCGCCCGGGCCCGGCCCCAACTCCCCTGGAAGGAGGACCCCTCCGATGCGCCTGTTCCGCCCGGACGCCGTGCTCGTGCAAGCCGCCATCGCCGGCGCCCTGTCCTTCGCCCACCTCCACGACCTCGCCTCCGCTGCCGGACAGAACGGCTGGAAGGCCTGGGCCTATCCCGTCTCCGTCGACCTGCTGCTCGTCGCCGCCTGGCACCGCATGCGGACCCTGCGCGCCGCCGGCATCCCGGCCCCGGCCGCCTGGACCTGGTTCGCCATCGCCCTGGCCGCCTCCCTGGGCGCGAACGTCGCCACCGCCGGACTCCTCGACCTCGGGCACGTCCCGCCGTGGCTGCGGATCCTCGTCGCCGGCTGGCCCGCCCTCGCCTTCTTCGGCGGCACCCTCCTCGCCCACACCACCACCGCGACCACCACCGTCCGCCCCGCCGAACCCGACACCGCCCCCGAACCGGACCTCCCGCTCTACGAACCCGCACCGCCCCTCGCCCCGACAACCGCCCCGGTGGCCGAGCCCGACCCGCCCGCCGTCGAAGCACCCGAACCCGTCCCGGCTCTCCCGCCCGCCCCGACACCCGTTCCGGTCCCGGTGGTGGCGGTGCCCGCCGCGCTGATCGACCACGCCCGCAAGGTCGCCGACGACCACCACGCCCGCACCGGCACCCCCATCGACCCGGACACCCTGCGCGCCCGGCTCGGCGTCCCCGCGCACTTCGCCGACGCCATCGCCGCCCAACTCACCTGACCGGAGGAACCCACATGCCGCGTCCGATCCGCCCCCGCAACAGCCTGCGCATCGGCCCCGTCCAGGTCGCCAGCTACTACGACGGCCGGGGCCGCGAGAAGCACACCGCCGTCTGCACCGCCCCGCGCTGCGGCTTCTCCGCCGACTACGACTCCCGCCCCGCCGCCGAGATCGCCGCCCGCACCCACCGCTGCACCGTCCGCTGACAGGAGACCTACCCCGTGAACGTCACCCTGCCCCTGGTCGTCGTCCTCGGCGCCGCCACCTGGACCGCCGTCAAGCTCCTCGGCATCCGCCTCTGGGTCGCCGCCCTCATCGCCCTCTTCGGCTTCTACCTCGCCGGCACCTTCCTCGCCCCCGTCATCGAGGAGACCACCCGCACCGGCGTCAACGCCGTCACCACGAAGTGAACGGAGCAACCGCCATGACCAGCAACCTCCTGACGCTCCCTCCGCTCCGCCTCACCCCGGACGCCTCCGGTCTCATCGCCGAGATTGAGGCCTACCTCGCCTCCCTCCCCGCCCCGGCCCGCCGCGCCGTCCCGTACGTCTGCCCGCTCGGCTCCACCGTCCAGCCCTGGAACGCCGGCCACCCCGTCCCGCGGCTGGGCGTGCTGGATCGGATCGCCCGCCGCCCGGCCCGTCCGGTCCCGGTGACCGCCGCTGATCACCTGCGGCTCGCCTCCCGCTACATCGCCGCCCACGGCTGGGTGCAGGGCGCCCTGTGGGACACCGCCGGCCGCGTCTGCCTCCTCGGCGCACAGGCCGCCGTCCTCGCCCACGGCTACGGCACCCCCGCCACCGTCACCACCGCCCGCGTCCAGGTCATGGAGATCCTGCACGCCACCGGACGCCCGGTCACCTCCCCGGACGACTACAACGACCGCCCCACCACCCGCCAGGCGGACATCCACCAACTGCTCGACCGGGCCTCGGCCCGCGCGCTCTCCCTCGGTCTCTGACCGGTCCCCGGGGCGGCCCGACACCGCCAAGCATCCCGCCGCCCCCGGGCCCGCAACCCGCTTCGCACCGGAAGTGATTGACGGGACTTGAACCCGTCACTCACCCGGGCGCCCGGACCCGCACCGGAAGGACTCGCACCATGGACCTCGCCCCGATCCTCGCCGCCGCCGGCGTGCCCCTGGTCGGCTGGACCAGCCACAGCACCTGGCTCTACCGCCGGCTCGCCACCGCCCGCCGCGACCCGCTCACCGGCCTGCACACCCGCGACGGCTTCACCGCCCGAGCCGAACACCTGGTCCGCTCCCAGCCCGACCGCACGACGGTCCTGCTCATCGACCTGGACGACTTCAAGGCCGTCAACGACACCCACGGCCACGCCGCCGGCGACGTCGTTCTCACGGCCACCGCGAACCGGCTCTCCGCCTGGTGCGGACCCCACGGCCTCGCCGCCCGCCTCGGCGGGGACGAGTTCGCCGTCGTCGTCCTGGACGCCACCGCCGAACGCCTGGAACGGCTGAGCGCTGCTCTTACAACGCAGATGTCGCTGGTTGGCCGGCAGATCCCCGTCGGCGCCTCCATCGGCGTCTGCCACCTGGCCGACCTGCCGGTGCCCTCGCTCACGGACGCGCTCGCCGCCGCAGACCGGGACATGTACTCCCACAAGCCCGACGGCCGGACCTCCCGCCGCCGCTAGCAAGACCGGTCCCCGGGGCGGCTCGACACCGCCAAGCATCCCGCCGCCCCGGAGACCGCAACCCCTCCCCGAACCGAAGCCCACGAAGGAGACCTTCATGATGCCCCAGCACACCCACGCCCAGACCCGGATCTGCCCGGACTGCTCCGGCTTCGCCACCGTGGCCATCGCCACCGGCATCCGCCTGAGCGACGGCACCCGCCACACCATCCCCGTTGTCTGCCTCGCCTGCCACGGCGCCGGTGTCACCGCCCGCCGGCTGGCCACCGCCCGGACGGCCTGACCGGTGGCCCTCCTCGACTGGCGCGACTCCCGCCACTGGTCTTCGAAACCGGAACCCTGCGGCGTCTGCGAGAAGCCCACCAACCTTCGCTCCGACCGTGGCAAGCCCGTCCACAAGGTGTGCGCCGAGCAGTGGATCGACCAGCACCCCAAGCCCACCCACCGGTCCTGACCACCTCGGGCCCCGGAACCCACCGAACGACGGTTCCGGGGCCCAACTCCTCGCACAGGAGGTGAACCACCCCTTGACCACCACCACTCCGCCCCCGGTCGCCGATCTCCTCGGCCTGGCATCCCTCGGCACCATGCCCGCCCTGATGCGGCAGCTCTCCGGCCTCGCTGGCTGCACCACCCCCATCCGCCTCGACGGCTGGCGCACCGAGATCAACGAGAGCACCGGTCAGGTCCTGCACCACCTGGAGTCCGCCGACCTGCCCGCCGGCAACCTCCTGATCCGCTGCGGCAACCGGCGCGTCACCCGCTGCCCGTCCTGCGCCGAGACCTACCGCCGCGACACCTACCACCTGATCACCGCCGGACTCACCGGCGGCAAGGGCACCCCGGAGACCGTCGCCACCCACCCCCGCGTCTTCGCCACCTTCACCGCCCCCAGCTTCGGCCCCGTCCACAACCGCCCCGCCACCGGCCGCTGCCGCTGCGGCACCACCCACCCGACAGACGACCCGGCCCTCGGATCGCCCCTCAACCCCGACACCTACGACTACGAAGCCGCGGTTCTCTGGAACGCCCACGCCGGAAAGATCTGGGCCCGCTTCTCCATCCACCTGCGGCGGGAAGTCGCCAAGCGAGCCGGCCTCACCCAACGGGACTTCAAGGACTTCGCCCGGATCTCCTTCGGCAAGGTCGCCGAGTACCAGAAACGCGGCGCGATCCACTTCCACGCCGTCATCCGCCTCGACGGCCACGACGGCGGCCATCAACCCCCGCCCTCCTGGGCGTCCGCCGAACTTCTCACCGACGCGATCCGCGCCGCCGCCCGCCGCACCGAGATCCCCGGCCCCCTCGTCAACGGACGGGAGCACCGCCTCGCCTTCGGAAACCAGCTCGATATTCGCACCATCCGAAGCGCCGACTTCACCGGCCCCGTCCAGATCACCGAGCGGGCCGTCGCCGCCTACATCGCCAAGTACGCGACCAAGGGGGCCGAGACCGCCACCGGCGCACTCGACCGCCCCGTCCGCTTCCTCGCCGAGATCGGCCACCTCGACATCCCCGAGCATGCCCGTCGGCTCATCCGCACCTGCTGGGACCTCGGCGCCGACCCCGGCCTCGAAGACCTCCGCCTTCGCGCCTGGGCTCACATGCTCGGCTTCCGCGGCCACTTCTCCACCAAGACCCGCAAGTACTCCACCACCCTCGGCGCACTCCGCCACGCCCGCGCGGCCTGGCGCCGCGCCCAGGCCCTCGAACACCTCCACGGCCCCGACAACCCGGACACCGAAGAGGAGACGACTCTCGTCCTCGCCCACTGGGCCTTCGCCGGCACCGGCCTCACCCCCGGCGAGTCCTGGCTCACCGCCGCACTGCAACCCGCACCCGGAACGGAAGGAGAGCCCACCCATGCCTGACCACCTGCTCGACGTCGACCAGGTCGCCGTGATCCTCGGCACCACGCCCCGGTTCCCGCGTCGGCTGATCGAGGAACGCCGGATCGAGTACGTCAAGGTCGGGCGGCACGTCCGCATCCGGGCCTCGGTCCTGGCGGCCTTCATCGCCGCGAACACCGTGTCGCCGACGCAGCGCCGTGCCCGGCTGGGGGTGGCTGCCTGATGGCCGGCAAGCGCACGTTCGGCCGGGTCCGCAAGCTGCCCTCCGGTCGCTGGCAGGCTCGGTACCCCGGCCCGGACGGCATCGACCGCCCGGCGCCGGAGACCTTCGCGACCAAGAAGCTGGCGGATGACTGGCTGGCTGCCATGCAGACGGAGCTGAGGGCGGGGGACTGGTCCGACCCGGAGGCCGGGCGGGTCACCTTCGGCGTCTTCGCCAAGGCCTGGATCATCGAGCGGGGCCTGAGCGCCGGGACCGTGCAGCTGTACGAGACGCTGCTCCGGCTCCACCTCGCCCCGACGTTCGAGCGGACCGCCGTCGCCGACATCTCCTCGGCCGCCGTCCGGGCCTGGCGCGCCGCCCGCCTCGCCGCTGGCACCGGGGTCTCGACCGTCGCCAAGTCCTACGCCCTGCTGCGGGCGATCCTGAACACGGCGGTGGCGGACCGGCTGATCCGCCGTAACCCTTGCCAGATCAAGGGCGGCAGCAAGGAGGAGACCCCGGAGCGCCCGACCGCGACCGTGGCCGAGGTGTACGCCATCGCCGCGCAGATCGATGAGCGGTACCGCGCCCTGGTCCTGGTCGCCGCCTTCTGCGGACTGCGCTGGGGCGAGCTGATCGGGCTCCGCCGCCGGGACATCGACACCGGACTCGGCACCGTGAGAGTGCGCCAGTCGATGGCGGAGCTGAGGAACGGTGAGCGGGTCGCCAAGCTACCGAAGACGGCGGCCGGGGTCCGCACCGTGGCCATTCCGGAGGTGATCCTCGCGGAGGTCAAGCGGCACCTGAAGCTGTTCGTCGAGCCGGCCAGTGACGGCCGGGTGTTCCTGGGGGCCAAGGGCGCCACGCCGCGCCGGAACCACTTCAACCGGGTCTGGCACCGGGCCTGCGCCGCCGCCGGCGTGACCGGGCTGCGGTTCCACGACCTGCGCCACACCGGGAACACCCTCGCCGCCTCGACCGGGGCGAGTACGCGTGAGCTGATGGCCAGGATGGGTCACAGCACCGCCCGCGCCGCGCTGATCTACCAGCACGCCACCGCCGAGCGGGAACGTTCGATCGCCAAGGCCGTCAGTGACCTCGTCAAGAAGGCCCGGCCGAAGGCGAGCCGGAAGAAGATCGATCCGAACGGGCACGGCACGGGCACGCCGGGCTGAAAGACCGTGGGAACGACAGAGGCCCACTTCAGGGAGTGAATCCCTGACCTGGGCCTCTGTCAGTGGAGCGGGCGACGAGAATCGAACTCGCGTGACTAGTTTGGAAGACTAGGGCTCTACCATTGAGCTACGCCCGCACACGTGCCCTCGTGGAGCACGGCACCCGCCACCGTTGCCGGTCGCGAGGACGGGACCACAGTACCTGGTCCGGTCGCCTGCGTGCACACTCCTTTCGTCGCGGCGGGCCCCGGATATGTCGGCGAGCCGTGGGGGCCCGGCGTGTACGCTTCCTCTCGGCACCACGGGGTGTGGCGCAGTTTGGTAGCGCGTCCGCTTTGGGAGCGGAAGGCCGTCGGTTCGAATCCGGTCACCCCGACAGTGCGGCAGGGTCTCGTCATCCGGCGGGGCCCTGTTGGCGTTCCCGGGCCCAGGTGGCGGGTGCCGGCGCGCGGCTGCGGAGCGGCCGGTGCGGCGCGGTGCACGCGCGGGCCCGCGCGAGGACGCGTGCCGGCGTCGCGCTGACGTGATGGTCGGCGGCCCGGCGGCCCGGCGGCCCGGCGGTTCGGCGGTCGCCGGGGGTGCCGTCCGGGCGGGGTAGAATGTTGAGTTTTCACCAACCCCTGGAGTGCCGCATGTCCGCCCCTGACCGTTCCGCGCCGCCCCGTCGGGGGATCGACCCGAAGATCGCGGTCGGTGCGGTGTTCGTGGCCTCGCTGTTCATGTCGATCATGGACACCACGATCGTCAACGTGGCGCTGCCCTCGATCGGGCGGCAGTTCGGGGTGGACCCGGCCGGTGTCGGCGTGGTGAACGTCGGCTACCTGGTCAGCCTCGCCGTGTTCGTCCCGCTCTCCGGCTGGCTGGGCGACAGGTTCGGTACCCGGCGGGTGTTCCTGGCGGCCCTCGCCTTCTTCACCGTCACCTCACTGCTCTGCGGTGCCGCCGACTCGATGGCGCAGCTGACGGTCTACCGGATCCTCCAGGGGGCCGCCGGTGGCATGCTCACCCCGGTCGGGATGACCATGCTCTTCCGGGCCTTCCCGCAGGAGGAGCGGATGCGCGCCACCCGGGTGCTGATGCTCCCCACGGCGGTGGCGCCCGCGCTCGGCCCGGTGCTCGGCGGCTGGCTGGTGGACGGGTGGTCCTGGCACTGGGTGTTCATCGTCAACGTGCCGGTCGGTGTCGCGGCGCTGGTCTTCGGCCTGCTCTTCCTCCCGGACTACCGGGTGGAGCGGGCCGGACGCTTCGACGCCCCCGGCTTCCTGCTGTCCGCGGCGGGCTTCGGTCTGGCGATGTACGCGCTCGCCGAGGGCGCCGGCCAGGGCTGGGGCAGCGCGCGGATCCTGGCCTGCGGGGTGGGCGGGCTGCTGGCCCTGGCGGCCCTGGTGGTGGTGGAGCTGCGCCGGCCGGAGCCGATGCTCGACCTGCGGCTCTTCCGGGACCGGCTCTTCCGGGCGACGAACCTGCTCTCGCTCTTCTCGGGGGCGGCCTTCCTGGGCATGCTCTACCTCTTCCCCCTGCTGATGCAGGACGCCCTGGGCATGGACGCGCTGCACAGCGGTCTGATGGTCTTCCCGGAGGCCATCGGTGTGATGATCGCCTCGCAGCTGGCCGGCCGGCTCTACCCGAGGGTCGGCCCGCGGCGGATCCTCGCCGTCGGTGCCACCGTGGTGGCGCTCTGCCTGGCGCTGATGGCGACCATCACCCCCGACAGCAATCTGTGGGCGGTGCGGGCGCTGCTCTTCGTCACGGGCTTCGCGATGTCGCACGTCTTCATGCCCTCCCAGACCGCCGCCTTCGCCACCGTCCCCCCGCGCGCGACCGGGGCGGCCTCCACCCTGTACAACGCCCAGCGGCAGCTGGGCTCCGCCCTCGGTGTGGCGGTGCTCGGCACCGTGCTGACGGCCGTCGGCACGGTGACCGTGGACGCGGCGGGTACGCCCGTGGCGAACCTGGACGCGTATCGGGCGGCGTTCCTGGTGGCCGCGGGACTGGCCCTGGTGGCGGCCGCCGTCGCGCTGTCCGTCCGGGATTCCGATGCGGTGGCTACCATGCGAGCGGTTCCCCGACCTGCCGTGGAGCCCGTCGCGGAGGGTGTCGGGGAGCTCGCCGAGCGGCTCTGAGAGGTCTTTCACGACGCAGCCCTGGCGTCCGCCTTTCGTGGTACCGGTAGGATGGGCCGCTGGCGGTGGTGCCTGTGGTGTACACGCAGGTCAACCGCCCGAGGGCGAGGAGTCACTCTCACCGTCCACCCCCTACGGGAGATGCAGCTCCAACCGCCCATCGCCCGTCTCGCCCGACCTGACCGGCCCAAGCCGGCCGCCGGGAACGGCGGAGACAACCTGACCGCAAGCCCACTAGGAGACCCAACCGTGAAGAGCGCCGTCGAGACTCTGAACCCGACCCGGGTTCGACTCACCGTCGAGGTGCCCTTCGAGGAGCTCAAGCCCAGCCTCGACGCGGCGTACAAGAAGATCAACCAGCAGGTCTCGGTCCCGGGCTTCCGCAAGGGCAAGATCCCGAACCGTGTCATCGACCAGCGTTTCGGCCGCGCCGCGGTGCTGGAAGAGGCAGTCAACGACGCCCTGCCGCGCTTCTACACGCAGGCGGTCGACGAAGGCAAGATCGAGGTCCTCGGCCAGCCCGACATCACCGACATCGAGGGTGTCGAGAAGATCGCCGACGGTGGTGACCTCAAGTTCACCGCCGAGGTCGACATCCGCCCCGAGGTCACCCTGCCGGACTTCACCCAGATCTCGGTGACCGTCGACCCGATCGTCGTTTCCGACGAGGACGTCGACAAGTCCCTGGAGCAGCTGCGCGAGCGCTTCTCCTCGGTCAAGGACGTCGAGCGCGCCGCGGCCGCCGGCGACATCGTGGTCGTCGACCTCGAGGCCAAGGTCGACGGCGAGGTGCCGGACGACGGCCTCGCGTCCGGTGTCAGCTACGAGATCGGCTCCGGCCGGCTCATCGACGGCATCGACGACGCCGTCGTCGGCCTGGTGGCCGGTGGCACCGCGACCTTCAGCACCGAGCTCAAGGGCGGCACCCAGGCGGGCAAGACCTCCGAGGTCACCGTCACCGTGACCGCCGTCCAGGAGAAGGAGCTGCCGGAGCTGGACGACGAGTTCGCCCAGCTGGCCAGCGAGTTCGACACGCTGGACGAGCTCCGTGCCGACTCCCGCAAGCGCCTCGAGCGCATGAAGGAGTTCGACCAGGCCACCCAGGCCCAGGAGAAGGTCCTCGACGAGCTGCTCTCGCAGGTCGAGATGGACTACCCGGAGAAGCTCCTCAAGGACGAGATCGAGACCCGTCGCCACAACCTGGAGCACCACCAGCTGGAGCCGATGGGCCTGGACCTGACGACCTACCTCGCCACCCAGGACAAGACCCTCGAGGACTTCCTGGCGGAGACCGAGGAGCAGGCCAAGAAGGGCATCAAGACCCAGTTCGTGCTGGACCAGATCGTCGGCAACGAGGAGCTGGGCGTCAACCAGGAGGAGCTCACCGAGCACCTCATCCGCCGTGCCGCCGGTTCGGGCCTGACCCCGGACCAGTTCGCGCAGCAGGTCGTCCAGGGTGGCCAGGTGCCGCTGCTGGTCGGCGAGGTCGCCCGTGGCAAGGCACTGGCGCTGGTCGTCGAGGCCGCCAAGGTCGTCGACACCGAGGGCAACGAGATCAACTTCGACGACGACGAGGACGAGTCGGGCGAGAGCGCCCCGGCCGCCGAGGCCGTCGAGGCCGCTGCCGAGGAGACCACCGAGGCCTGAGTGCCCCGGTAGCACCCCGTGTCGGCACAGGGCCCGGACACCGCGCGAGCGGTGTCCGGGCCCTGTGCCGTGCGGCCCCCGTGCGGTCCGTCCCGGGGCCGCTGCGGGGCCCTGCGCGGACGTACCGACCCTGCGCTCACAGCGAACAGTTCTGCGTGGGGGATTCTGCGGCCCGGCCTGCGCGTTAGGGTCCTTGGACAGCGACACTGCGACTTCGCTTCGCGGGTAGGGCGCAGTGAGACCCGAAGCTGTGCGACAAAGTGACGGCCGTGGAGCGACCGTCCACATCGACTGAGCAGGTGGCTAAGTGACGTTCCCGCAGATGCAGATGCCTGGCCTGATGGCGCCGCACGCCGCCGCTGGTGACGTGCTCGGCGGCCTGGGCGACCAGGTCTACAACCGGCTGCTGAACGAGCGGATCATCTTCCTCGGCCAGCAGGTCGACGACGACATCGCCAACAAGATCACCGCGCAGCTGCTGCTTCTGGCCGCTGACCCGGACAAGGACATCTACCTCTACATCAACTCCCCCGGTGGCTCGATCACGGCCGGCATGGCGATCTACGACACCATGCAGTACATCAAGAACGACGTGGTCACCATCGCGATGGGCATGGCCGCCTCGATGGGCCAGTTCCTGCTGACGGCCGGCGCCAAGGGCAAGCGCTTCTCGCTCCCGAACGCCAACATCCTGATGCACCAGCCCTCGGCGGGCCTCGGCGGCTCCGCCACCGACATCCGGATCCAGGCCGAGCAGCTGCTGCGCACGAAGAAGCGGATGTCCGAGCTGATCGCGGAGCACAGCGGCCAGTCCTTCGAGCGGATCACCGCGGACTCCGACCGTGACCGCTGGTTCACCCCGGAGGAGGCCAAGGAGTACGGCCTCATCGACTCGATCATGCACAGTGCCGCGGATGTCCCCGGCGGCGGCGGCACCGGCGCCTGAGCGCCCTCTTCCGCACCCCACACACGTCGGCACGCACGCATTCGGAGGACGAACTCCCATGGCCAGCAACACTTCCTTCGGCGCCAACACGCCGCGCGGCGAGTACTACGGCGCCCGCCACGAGTCCACCGCCCCGCGGGCGGAGGGCCGTTACATCGTCCCGCGTTTCGTCGAGCGCACCTCGCAGGGCGTTCGTGAGTACGACCCGTACGCCAAGCTGTTCGAGGAGCGCATCATCTTCCTCGGCTCGCAGGTGGACGACGTCTCCGCGAACGACATCATGGCGCAGCTGCTGTGCCTGGAGTCGATGGACCCGGACCGCGAGATCCAGATGTACATCAACTCGCCCGGCGGCTCCTTCACGGCGCTCACCGCGATCTACGACACCATGCAGTACGTGAAGCCGGACATCACCACCGTCTGCATGGGCCAGGCGGCCTCGGCGGCGGCCGTGCTGCTGGCGGCCGGCACCCCCGGCAAGCGGATGGCGCTGCCGAACGCCCGGATCCTGATCCACCAGCCGTACACCGAGACCGGCCGCGGTCAGGTGTCGGACCTGGAGATCCAGGCCAAGGAGATCTTCCGGATGCGCGAGCAGCTGGAGCAGATGCTCTCCAAGCACTCCAAGAAGCCGGTGGACCAGGTCCGCGACGACATCGAGCGCGACAAGATCCTCACGGCCGAGGAGGCCCTGGAGTACGGGCTGATCGACCAGATCATCTCCACCCGCAAGACCTCGCTGACCGACTGAGGTCGCCGGCGGTCCGGGGCGGGGCGCACTCCCGAGTGACGGGAGCACCGTGCGTCCCGCTCCGGTGGCCGCGGCCCCGGGCGGCCGCGGACCCGACCGGACGCCGTTCAGCGGGTCGCACGCCTTCCGGACGGCATCTGTTCGGTATCAATTCGCCCAGGGCGTAGGGCAGACCTGCCGAAGACGGCGGAATCACCGGCCCGGCAGAGTACCGTCGGATAGCGAGACCGAGCGCCGACGGCGCTGCCGGTCCACAGCACCAGGCCCCGGAACCCCCGCGGGGCCCCTGGCGAAGGGGAAGCACCTCGTGGCACGCATCGGAGACGGTGGCGACCTGCTCAAGTGCTCGTTCTGTGGCAAGTCCCAGAAGCAGGTGAAGAAGCTCATCGCCGGGCCGGGCGTGTACATCTGCGACGAATGCATCGACCTCTGCAACGAGATCATCGAGGAGGAGCTCGCCGAGACCTCCGAGGTGCGTTTCGAGGAGCTCCCGAAGCCTCGCGAGATCTACGAGTTCCTCGACCAGTACGTGGTCGGCCAGGACACGGCGAAGAAGTCGCTGTCGGTGGCCGTGTACAACCACTACAAGCGCGTCCAGGCCGGTGAGGCCGGACGCAGCGGCGGCAACGGCCGCGAGGACGCCATCGAGCTGGCGAAGTCCAACATCCTGCTGCTGGGCCCCACCGGCTCCGGCAAGACGCTGCTCGCGCAGACCCTGGCCCGGATGCTCAACGTGCCGTTCGCGATCGCGGACGCCACGGCGCTGACCGAGGCCGGGTACGTGGGTGAGGACGTCGAGAACATCCTGCTCAAGCTGATCCAGGCGGCCGACTACGACGTCAAGAAGGCCGAGACCGGGATCATCTACATCGACGAGATCGACAAGGTCGCCCGCAAGAGCGAGAACCCGTCGATCACCCGCGATGTCTCCGGTGAGGGCGTCCAGCAGGCGCTGCTGAAGATCCTGGAGGGCACCACGGCCTCGGTGCCCCCGCAGGGCGGCCGCAAGCACCCGCACCAGGAGTTCATCCAGATCGACACCACGAACGTGCTGTTCATCGTGGGCGGTGCCTTCGCGGGCCTGGAGCGGATCGTCGAGGGCCGGGCGGGTGCCAAGGGCATCGGCTTCGGCGCCAACATCCGCTCCAAGCGGGAGAGCGACTCCAGCGACCACTTCCGCCAGGTGATGCCGGAGGACCTGGTGAAGTTCGGGATGATCCCCGAGTTCATCGGCCGTCTGCCGGTCATCACCAGCGTGCACAACCTGGACCGCGAGGCGCTGCTGCAGATCCTCACCGAGCCGAAGAACGCGCTGGTCAAGCAGTACCGCAAGCTCTTCGAACTGGACGGCGTGGAGCTGGAGTTCTCCCGCGACGCGCTGGAGGCGATCGCCGACCAGGCGATCCTGCGCGGCACCGGGGCCCGTGGCCTGCGGGCCATCATGGAGGAGGTGCTGATGTCCGTGATGTACGAGGTGCCCTCGCGCCAGGACGTGGCCCGCGTGGTGGTCACCGGGGACGTCGTCTCCAAGCACGCCATCCCGACCCTCGTCCCGCGCGACATGATCAAGCGCGAGCGACGCGACAAGAGCGCCTGACCGACGGTACCGACGACCGGTACCCAGGACCGAAGGGGCCCCGCACACCGTCCGGTGTGCGGGGCCCCTTCGGTCGTCGTCGTGGGCGAGCCCTACTTCGGGACCTCGGCCACGGCGCGCAGCTCGCGCGCGTCGCCGGCGACCGCGTCGAGATCCGGGGCGTCACCTCCGCTGTCGCCCTCCATCACGCCGATGACGCTGCTGCTGTCGGCCCAGGCGCAGACACCGAAGTCGTTGGTGCCGTTGGAGACCGTGGCGCAGTCCATCCGGCCGCCGAGCGTGCCCGCGTCCACGCTGTGCCGGTCGGTGATCGACGCGCTGTCGTTCGACGCGATGCCCTTGAAGAACGCGTCCAGCTCGTTCTGCGGCTGCAGCACCTTCCCGTAGCCGCCGACCACCACCATGCGGTGGGTGTCGTCGCCCTGGTAGAGGGCGCCGACGCCGGTCGGCGTCCAGGAGCCGTCGCCGCCGCCGAGATCCTTGGTGATGCTGTCCCGCAGCTGCTGGGCGCTGTCGCTGCTGTCGTCCCGGCTCATGCCCTTGAACTCGGCGGGCAGGACGATCTTGTGGGTGCCGGCCTTGGACGTCACGTCGACGACGAAGTACACGAGCAGCCCGATGATCAGCAGCACCACGCCGCCGAGGCAGCCGAGCAGGATCCAGAGCGTCCGGCGGGACTTCCTGGGCGCCACCGGCGGGTAGCCGGCGTAGCCGTACGCGGGATACCCCTCGCCGGGGTGGCCCGGGGGAGTCTGCGGAGGCACCGCCCCGTAGGGCGGCGGGGCGCCGTGGGGCTGGGCGGGCGGCGGGCCGGACGGGTTGTTGTCGTACACGGGTGCTCTCTTCCTGCGTCGTGGAGCCGACGTCGGGCTCGGGACGGTTACTTGGGTACGACCATCGCGTCGCGGATCGCCCTGGTCCGGGCGGCAGCCTGCTCGGGCGTCATCACCGTCGCCGCGTCACCGGTCAGGGACACCTTCAGGAAGTTGACCCGGGCGAAGGTGGAGTTGTCCGCCCAGGTGCAGACGGGGCTCTTCGACTTGGTGATGGTGGACAGGAAGACGCCGCAGGAGAGCTTGGCGGACGGGTTCCTGCGGTCCTGCGCCGGGAAGTCGGTCGGCGGGCTGCTCCAGGTGCCCCCGGCGGCGGCGGCGTTCTGCTCGTCGATCAGTGCCTCCGGATCCTTGAGCCTGCCGTAGAAGCCGGCCAGGCCGAAGGTGTCCAAGGGGTCGGAGCTCTTCGCGTAGCTCGCGACCACCACCCGGATGTCCGTCCCGTACTTCGCCGCCTCCTTGGCCTTCGCCGGATCCTGGGCCTGCTCGGTCGCGGTCTTCTTCGCGTAGCCGTCGGGCACGGAGTCCGGGGCGGAGATCCTGAACGAACCGCCCGCCGCAGCGGCGCCGCCGCCGGAGCCGCCCGAGCCCGCGGTCGCCGCGGAGCTCGACCCGCCGGCCGATCCACCGGTCGACCCGCCCGAGGCGGTGCTCGGGTGCCGGCCGGCCTGGTAGACGCCGAACGCGCCGCCGCCGAGCACCAGCGCGACGACGACCAGGCCGATCACCAGACCGGCCCTGCCCTTGGCCGGGGGAGCCGGCGGCGGATAGCCGGGCGCGCCGTAGGGAGCCTGCGGCGCGCCGTACGGCTGCTGGGGCGGCCCGCCGTACGGGGGCTGCGGTGCTCCGTACTGCGGTACCGGCGCCTGCTGCTGGGGCGGGTAGCCGTACGGGGGCTGCGGTGCTCCGTACTGCGGCGCCGGCGCCTGCTGGGGCGGATGACCCTGGTGGGGCGGCTGCCCGTACGGCTGCTGCGGCTGACCCTGCGGATACTGCTGACCCTGCCCGTACATGGTGGAGCTCCCCCGCCGCGGCCGCGGCCTCTCGATGTGTGAAGTTGTGTGAAGTCGTCCGTGTCCGCACGGGTGCCCGTGCGGAGTCCGGGGCACGCTACCGCACGGCATCGGGGCAGCCGTGGGGCGGTCCCCGGGGCGCCCGGCAACAAACGGGTCGGAAGCTGCCTCCGCCTTTACGTAAACTGTGTGTCGTGACCGACACGACGAACCAGCGCCCCGAGAGCAACACGCCCGGGGACGAAGCAGCCGCCACCACCGCGCTCAGCGGTGGCATCCCGACGACCTACGCCCCGGCGGAGGTAGAGGGCGCGCTGTACGAGCACTGGGTGGAGCGGGGCTACTTCACGGCCGACGCGAAGAGCGACAAGCCCGCGTACACGATCGTCATCCCGCCGCCGAACGTCACCGGCGCCCTGCACCTGGGGCACGCCTTCCAGCACACGCTGATGGACGCGCTGACCCGCCGCAAGCGCATGCAGGGCTTCGAGACGCTCTGGCTGCCGGGCATGGACCACGCCGGCATCGCGACCCAGAACAAGGTCGAGCAGCAGCTCGCCGAGGCCGGGCTGTCCCGCCACGACGTGGGCCGCGAGGCCTTCGTCGAGAAGGTGTGGGAGTGGAAGGAGAACTACGGCGGCCGGATCCTCGGCCAGATGCGCCGGCTCGGCGACGGCGTGGACTGGTCGCGTGAGCGGTTCACCATGGACGAGGGCCTCTCGCAGGCCGTCCAGACCGTCTTCAAGAAGCTCTTCGACGACGGCCTGATCTACCGCGCCGAACGCATCATCAACTGGTGCCCGCGCTGCCTCACCGCGCTCTCCGACATCGAGGTCGACCACGAGGACAGCCCCGGCGAGCTGGTCTCGATCCGCTACGGCGAGGGCGCGGACTCGATCGTCGTCGCCACCACCCGCGCCGAGACGCTGCTCGGTGACACCGCGATCGCCGTCCACCCGGAGGACGAGCGCTACGCGCACCTGATCGGCCGGACGATCAAGCTGCCGCTGACGGACCGTGAGATCCCGGTCGTCGCCGACACCCACGTCGACCCGGAGTTCGGCACCGGCGCCGTCAAGGTGACCCCGGCACACGACCCGAACGACTTCGCCATCGGCCAGCGCCACGGCCTGCCCAACCTGACGGTGATGGACGAGCACGGTGTGATCACCGTGCACGGTCCCTTCCTCGGCCTGGACCGGCTGGAGGCCCGCTCGGCCGTCGTCGGCGCGCTGCGCGAGCAGGGGCGGATCGTCGCCGAGAAGCGTCCCTACATGCACGCGGTGGGCCACTGCTCGCGCTGCCACACCATCGTCGAGCCGCGCCTGTCGCTGCAGTGGTGGGTCAAGGTCGACCCGCTGGCGCAGGAGGCGGGCGACGCCGTCCGCGACGGCCGGGTGAAGATCCACCCGAAGTCGCTGGAGGGCCGGTACTTCGACTGGGTCGACAACATGCACGACTGGTGCATCTCGCGCCAGCTCTGGTGGGGCCACCGGATCCCGGTCTGGTACGGCCCCGAGGGCCAGGTCGTCTGCGTCGGTCCGGACGACGAGCCGCCCACCGGCGAAGGCTGGCACCAGGACCCGGACGTCCTGGACACCTGGTTCTCCGCCGGCCTGTGGCCCTTCTCCACCCTGGGCTGGCCCGAGAAGACCCTGGACCTGGAGAAGTTCTACGCCACCGACGTCCTGCTCACCGGCCACGACATCATCTTCTTCTGGGTCGCCCGGATGATGATGTTCGGCCTCTACGCGATGGACGGACAGGCGCCGTTCAAGACCGTCGCGCTGACCGGTCTGGTCCGCGACGAGTTCGGCAAGAAGATGTCCAAGTCCTCCGGCACCGCCGTGGACCCGCTGGACTGGATGGACGCCTACGGCGCCGACGCCGTCCGCTTCACGCTGGCCCGCGGTGCCAACCCGGGCGCCGACGTGCCGATCGGCGAGGACTGGGTCAAGGGTTCCCGCAACTTCTGCAACAAGATCTGGAACGCCACCCGCTTCGCGCTGATGAACGGCGCCACCGTCGAGGGCCCGCTGCCGGCTCCCGAGGAGCTGACGGCCGTCGACCGCTGGATCCTGTCCCGCCTGAACGCCACCGTGGCCGAGGTCGACGGGCTCTACGACGACTACCAGTTCGCCAAGCTGGCCGACTGCCTCTTCCACTTCGCCTGGGACGAGGTCTTCGACTGGTACGTCGAGCTCTCCAAGACCACCCTGGCCAAGGGCGGCCCGCAGGCCGACGCCTCGCGCCGGGTGCTCGGCGAGGTCCTGGACGTCACGCTGCGCCTGCTCCACCCGATCGTGCCGTTCGTCACGGACACCCTGTGGACCACGCTGACCGGCGCCGAGTCGCTGGTCGTCACCGACTGGCCGGTCGCCGACCCGGCCCGCCGGGACGCCGCCGCCGAGGCCGAGGTCGCCACCCTCCAGCAGGTGGTCACCGAGGTCCGCCGGTTCCGCTCCGACCAGGGCCTGCAGCCGGCCCAGCGGGTGCCCGCCACGCTCGACCTGGCCGGCACCGTGCTGACCGCGCACGAGGACGCGATCCGTTCGCTGCTGCGTCTGACCGCTCCCGAGGAGGGCTTCACGGCCACCGCCTCGCTCCCGGTCGCCGGTGCGGTCGTGGCCCTGGACCTCTCCGGCACCATCGACGTCGCGGCGGAGCGCAAGCGCCTCGCCAAGGACCTCGCGGCCGCGGAGAAGGAGAAGGCCCAGACCACCGCCAAGCTCGGCAACGAGGGCTTCCTCGCCAAGGCGCCGGACGACGTGGTCGCCAAGATCCGGGCCCGCCAGGAGGCCGCCGGGGCCGACATCCTCCGGATCACGGCCCAGCTGGCGGCGCTGCCGCAGGCCTGACCGACAGGTGATCACCCGGGGGCCGCACCCGTAGGACGGGGTGCGGCCCCCGGGCTTTTCCTTCTCTGCGCGGCGTCATGCGCGCCCGAGGACATCGGCCGCGCGGCGAAATGCGCGCCCGATGTCCTCGGCGGTGCGCGGCGCCCTCGGGCGGTGGATGGGAAATCGGCGCACCGCACCGTCGGGGAGCCACGCCGGAAAGACCCGAACGGTCCATTCGTATTACCCGGACACCCCGTTCGGCAGTGATCAGGGCGCTGCTGTGCCGGTGCCGGACCGTTCTTCCGGTACGACCGATATCCGTGCCCGGTCACGACCGCTCGGCCGACTTCCCGGAGATGGGGAAATCCGTGCCGCTCTCTGGTCAAAACCCGGTCTATTTCCTTCCGGTCTTGCCCGGGCGGGTTCGGCGAAGTTCACAGGTCGGCTGTGTACGGTGGGCAGGAGTTCCGCCGAGACGGTCGACTGACGGGAGGGCACGGCGTGGTGGTGACCGAGGAGTTGGCCGACGAACTGCCTGCTGAAGCGGTCGAGGAGGCCAAGGCCCGCGCGGCCACCCTGCTTCTCGCCTTCCGGCACGGCAACCAGCTGGCGTACGACGACGCCCTGGACCGGCTTTTCGCGGAGCAGGCCGAACGCGAGGTAACCACGCTGCTGGTCTGGATCGCCGCCGAGGCGGTGCGCAAGGCCTACGCGCCCGAGGTCGGTGACCGGGTCCTGCGGGGCCTCGCCCGGCGGGCGCCCGCCGACACCTCCTCGGTCGCCATCGACGAGCAGACCGCCGACGCCGCGCGGCTGCTGGAGGCCGTCGAGGCGGGGGAGGTGGCAGTGGTGCGCAGCATGGTGGCGGCGACCGCGGACACGACCTTCCTGCTCGGCGGACTGCTCCAGGCCGTCGCCATGATGCTTCCGCTGCTGCCGGAGGGCGAGGCCCGCGAGGTGGTGGCCGAGCTGCGCCGGCGGCACTGCGGCCCGGCTCCGGAGATCCCCGAGGCCAGGGCCGGGGCCTGAGCCCTGCCCGACGCTCGCGCCGGGTGCCCCGGCCGGGCCCGTGCTGCGGAGCCGGCCGGGGCGGATCAGGATCAGGATCAGGGCATCGCGTGCAGGTGACCGCCGACCGTGCCGGCGATCGAACCTCCGTTCTTGGCATCCCAGTTGGTCGACCAGGTCATCGCCCCGCCGATCCCGGGCCAGGTGGTGTCCGGCTTGTAGCTGCCGCAGTTGGTTCCGGCCGCCAGGCAGTCCAGCGCGTTGTCCACCACGCTCGCGGCGACGTAGCCGCCGCTCGCCGCACCGGTGGACGCGGGGACGCCGAGTCCGACCTGGCTCGGCTTCAGCCCGCCCTTGAGCTGGATGCAGGCCAGCGCGGTGAGGAAGTTCTCGCTGCCCTGCGCATAGACGTTGCCGTCGCAGCCCAGCATCGAACCGGAGTTGTAGTACTGCATGTTGACGATGGTGAGGACGTCCTTCACGTTCAGCGCCAGCTTGAAGTACTCCATCCCGGTCGACTGCATGTCGATGGTCTGCGGAGCCATGGTGAGCACGAACCCGCTGCCGACCTTGCTCGCCAGCGAGTGCAGTGCCTGGCCCATGTAGGTCGAGTTGACGCCGTTCTCCAGGTCGATGTCGACCCCGTCGAAGCCGTAGCTCTGGACGAGCGCGTACGCGCTGTTGGCGAAGTTGGCGGCGGAGGCGGAGTCGCTCACCGAGATGGTGCCGTTCTGGCCGCCGATCGAGAGCACCACCTTCTTGCCCGCGGCGTGCTTGGCCGCGATGTCGGCCTTGAACTGGGCGTCGGTGTAGCCGCCGAGGTGCGAGGAGAGCGTGCTGTCCAGCGTGAAGCTGATCGCCCCCGGTGTGCCGGTCGCGTCGGCGAAGGAGACCGCGATGATGTCGTACGCGGCCGGCACGTCACTGATCTTCTGGACGGTCGCGCCGTTGTCGAAGTTCTGCCAGTAACCGGTCAGGACGTGCTTGGGCAGTCCCGGGCCGGGGCCGGTGGAGGTGGCCGTCGGCGTCGGCGAGGGGCTGGCGGTCGCCGTCGGGCTCTTGCTCGGACCGGCCGTCGGCGTCGGAGTGGCGCTCGCGGTGGTGCTGGCCGACGGGGACGGCGGCGGGGTCCCGGGCCCGACCAGGGAGACGTTGTCCGCCAGGTAGGCGCCCTGGCCGTACCAGCCGTGCAGGTAGACGGTGACGCTGGTGGTGGCGGCCCCGGTGGTGAAGGTGGTGCCGAGCTTGTTCCAGCTCGTGCTGCTGGACCAGGTGCTCGGGTCGGTCCCGCCGGTGCCCCGGGCGCCGAGGTAGACGTAGGGGCCCTGCACCCAGGCGCTCAGGTTGTACGTCGAGGACGGCTTCACCACCACGGTCTGGGTGCACTCCGCGGTGTCGCTGCTGGTCGGAGTGGCGCGCAGGGAGGCGCTCCCCGCGTACGGGGAGGTGGTCTCGGCGCCCGTACCGGCCGGGCAGTTCCAGTTCGTCAGGTGGTTGCCGGTCTCGAAGCCGCCGTTGGCGATCAGGTCGGCGTCGGCGGCCTGTGCGCCGCCGCCGGACAGCACGAGGGCGCTCAGGCCCAGGGCGAGGGCGGCGGTGCCGGCGAGCGCGGTGTGGACGCCGCGACTGCGGCTCCGGTGTCGGGCAGGTGGCATGACTCCATCTCCAGTGGGGGAGGCCGGCCGACCCGGTGGGGGAGGGTCGTACCGGGTGTCGATGGTGCGCGTGCGGGAGCGTCCGACAAACCAAGTCACCTGGCGAGCCAGGTACTTGCCTCACAAGGTGGAGTAGACCAATCCGGCTGTCAAGAGTGCCGTGCGACGTGGGCCGGATCGACGGCCGCCGCGGGCGGCCGCCGGCCCGGCACCGGCGCCGGCGGTTCACCCGCGCCGGCCGGCGCCGGACGATCTTCTTCGCCTGCCGTCGGGGGGTGGCCCGGGTCACCCGTTCCCACCCGCCCCCGCAGCACCACTCCCGGGGCTCCGTAGACTGGCACCGTGAGCGACAAGGCCGAGCAGAACCCGTACACCGTCCGCCCCAGCAGTGCCGATGGCGGCGCCGAGCCCGCGGACGTCCTGCGCGAGATCGAGCAGGAGCTGGCCGGGCGCTGGCCCGAGAACAAGCTGGAGCCCTCGCTCGACCGGATCAACGCGCTGATGGACATCCTGGGCGAGCCCCAGCGGGCCTTCCCGTCCATCCACATCACCGGCACCAACGGCAAGACCTCCACCGCCCGGATGGTCGAGCAGCTGCTCAACTCCTTCGAACTGCGCACCGGCCGCTACACCAGCCCGCACGTGGAGTCCGTCACCGAGCGGATCAGCCTGGACGGCAGCTCGATCAGCCCCGAGCGCTTCGCCGAGACCTACCGGGACATCGAGCCCTACGTCCGGATGGTCGACGAGCAGCAGCCCGTCGCGATGTCGTTCTTCGAGGTGCTCACCGGCATGGCGTACGCGGCCTTCGCCGACGCGCCGGTGGACGTGGCCGTGGTCGAGGTCGGCATGGGCGGCTCCTGGGACGCCACCAACGTCATCGACGCGGGCGTCTCGGTGATCACCCCGATCTCGCTGGACCACACCGACAAGCTCGGCGGCACCACCGGTGAGATCGCCGTCGAGAAGTCCGGGATCATCAAGCCGGGCGGACTGGCCGTCGTCGCCCAGCAGCAGCTGGACGCCGCCCAGACCATCCTGAAGCGCGCCGTCGAGGTGGACGCCACGGTGGCCCGCGAGGGCATGGAGTTCGGCGTGCGCCACCGTGAGGTCGCCATCGGCGGCCAGCTGGTGACGCTGCGCGGGCTCAGCGGCGAGGACTACGAGGACGTCTTCCTGCCGCTGCACGGCGCGCACCAGGCGCAGAACGCCTCCCTCGCGCTGGCCGCCGTGGAGGCGTTCTTCGGCGTCGGCGGTGCCCGCGCCGGAAAGCTCGACATCGACAAGGTCCGGCAGGCGTTCTCCGGCGTCAGCTCGCCGGGCCGCCTGGAGGTCGTCCGGCGCAGCCCCACCATCCTGCTGGACGCCGCGCACAACCCGGCGGGCGCCGAGGCCACGGTGTCCGCGATCAACGAGGCCTTCGGCTTCACCCGGCTGATCGGGGTGATCGCCACCAGCGGGGACAAGGACGTCTCCGGGCTGCTGTCGGCCTTCGAGCCGCTGCTCGCCGAGGTCGTGATCACCCAGAACTCGACCCACCGCCGGATGCCCGTCGACCGGCTGGCCGCCCTCGCGGTCGAGATCTTCGGCGAGGAGCGCGTCCAGGTCGAGCCGCGCCTCGACGAGGCGATCGACGCCGCGGTGGCCCTGGCGGAGGAGGACGGCGACCTCGGCGGCTGCGGTGTGCTGGTCACCGGTTCGGTCATCACGGTGGGCGAGGCACGCCTGCTGCTCGGAAGGAAGTGACATGAGGACGCTCTGTTCCTCGACCCTGATCGGCGAGGCACTGCTGGTGATGTTCGCCGGGCTGGTCGCGATGCGGCTCTCCGACGTCTCCACCGCGACGGTGTGGACGGTCAGCGCCATAGCGATGGTGCTCTGCGTGCTGCTCTGCGGCATGATCAACCGCCCCGGCGCGGTGGCGACCGGCTGGGCGCTGCAGATCGGCCTGATCGCCAGCGGCTTCGTGCTGCCGACGATGTTCGGCCTCGGCGTGGTCTTCGCCGGCCTCTGGTGGTGCTCGGTGCACTACGGCCGCAGGATCGACGAGATCAAGGCCGCCCGGGCGGCGCAGGGCCCGGCCCCGGCAGTAGTAGCCTGACGCCGCACCCCGCCACCGGCGGCGCTCCGGGAATCGGCGGCGCCCCGCCGGTCCGGGTCGGCCCCGCGCTCGCGGGGACGGCCCGATGAGCTGGGCCGCTCACGCAAGGTAACCTTCGGGTTAGCCGCATACACCATGCCGAACCGATTCCCCAGGAGCCGCACCGTGTCCCAGCGCACTCTCGTCCTGCTCAAGCCCGACGCCGTCAAGCGAGGCCTGGCCGGCGAGATCATCAGCCGGATCGAGCGCAAGGCCGGCTGGCGCCTCGCCGCCGTCGAGCTGTGCACCTTCGACCGGGCGACGCTGGAGCAGCACTACGAGGAGCACGTCGGGCGCCCGTTCTACGAGCCGCTGCTCGACTTCATGACCTCCGGCCCGTCGATCGCGCTGATCGTCGAGGGCGAGAACGTCGTCCCCGGCATCCGCGCGCTGGCCGGCGCGACCGACCCGCTGCAGGCCGGTCCCGGCACCATCCGCGGTGACTTCGCCACCATCACCCGTGAGAACCTGATCCACGCCTCGGACTCGGACGCCTCCGCCGAGCGCGAGATCAAGATCTTCTTCCCGGCCCACGCGTGACCGCCCGCCCCGGCCGGCCGGACTGATCCGGTCGGGGCATTCTTATCGTCAAATACGGAACTCAGGACTCCGACACGGCGTCCCAATCCTCGTAGAAGCGATCACACCCCGGACAATGGGTGGTATTCCGTCCGTCCGCGTCCACCGTGACCGGCGTGGCTACGATGGACACAACTCATGGGCCCGGTACGGCTGCTCAGCTGGTGTCCGCCCTGTCACGGGCGTGCGCGATCGGCCCACTCCCCGCCATTGACTCCGAGCCCGGGAAGGCACACCACACCCCATGGCCAACAACCTGTCGTTCATCGGCCGTGACATGGCGATCGACCTCGGCACTGCCAACACGCTGGTGTACGTCAGGGGCAAGGGGATCGTCCTCAACGAGCCCTCCGTGGTCGCGGTCAACACGAACACCGGCGGGATCCTCGCGGTCGGTTCCGAGGCCAAGAAGATGATCGGCCGCACCCCCGGCAACATCGTCGCGATCCGCCCGCTCAAGGACGGCGTGATCGCCGACTTCGAGATCACCGAGCGGATGCTCCGCTACTTCATCCTCAAGATCCACCGCCGCCGCTACCTGGCCCGTCCGCGGGTCGTGGTCTGCGTGCCCTCCGGCATCACGGGGGTGGAGCGCCGCGCCGTGATCGAGGCCAGCTCGCAGGCCGGCGCGCGCCAGGTGCACATCATCGAGGAGCCGATGGCCGCCGCGATCGGTGCGGGCCTGCCCGTCCACGAGGCCACCGGCAACATGGTGGTCGACATCGGCGGCGGTACGACCGAGGTCGCGGTGATCTCGCTCGGCGGGATCGTCACGGCCCAGTCGATCCGGGTGGCCGGCGACGAGCTGGACAACGCGATCGTGCAGCACATCAAGAAGGAGTACTCGCTCCTGCTCGGTGAGCGCAGCGCCGAGCAGATCAAGATGAGCATCGGATCGGCCTTCGCGCTGGAGGGCGAGAAGGACGAGCACGCCGAGATCCGCGGTCGGGACCTGGTCAGCGGCCTGCCCAAGACCGTGGTGATCTCCGCGGCCGAGGTGCGCGAGGCCATCGACGAGCCGGTGAACTCGATCATCGACGCCGTCAAGACCACCCTCGACCAGTGCCCGCCGGAGCTCGCCGGCGACGTGATGGACCGTGGCATCGTGCTGACCGGCGGTGGTGCGCTGCTGCGCGGGCTGGACGAGCGGCTGCGCCGGGAGACCGGCATGCCCATCCACATCGCCGAGAACCCGCTGGACTCGGTCGCACTCGGCTCCGGCAAGTGCGTCGAGGAGTTCGAGGCGCTCCAGCAGGTGCTGGACGCCCAGCCGCGGCGCTGAGCCGCCGCGACAGGTACGCGGACGGTCCTTCGGACGGACCGTCCTTCACACGGAAGGGCCCTCACCCCGCCCACAGCCCGGTGGGGGCCCGGCACAGGACTCGGACGAAGGGGCAGCTCCAGCACCGTGAGGGACACACGAGAGAGCCGCTTGTTGCTCATCCTGCTGGTGGCCGTCGCCTTCGCCCTGATCACCGTGGACATCAAGGGCGGCGAGAGTTCGCCGCTCGGCGGCGCCCGCCGGGCCGCCGCCGGTGTCCTCGGGCCGGTCGAGCGGGGCGCGGCGTCGGCGGTCGACCCGGTCGCGGACACCGTCCGCTCGTTCCGGGACGCGGCCACCCACAGCGGCCGCATCGACCAGCTGAACCGGGACAACACCGAGCTGCGCCAGAAGCTCGCGTCCTCCGACGCCGCCGCCGGCCGCACCAAGCAGCTGGACGACATGCTCCGTACCGCGGGCGCCGGCGGTTACACCGTCAAGGCCGCCCAGGTGATCGCGATCGGAGCGGCCCAGGGCTTCTCCTGGACCATCACCATCGACGCCGGCAGCGACGACGGTCTGACCCGCGACATGACGGTCATCAACGGCCAGGGTCTGGTCGGCCGGGTCACCACGGTCGCGCCCACCACCTCCACGGTGCTGCTCGCCTCCGACCCCGGCTTCAGCGCGGGCGCCCGGCTGGAGGGCAGCGGCGAGATCGGCTTCGCCTCCGGCCAGGGCACCGGCCCGATGCGGGTCGAGCTGCTCAACGGCAAGGCCCAGGTCAAGGCCGGGGACCGGCTGGTGACCTTCGGGTCGCAGAGCGGCCGGCCGTTCGTCCCCGGCGTGCCGGTGGGCAAGGTGGTGGAGGTCGAGGCGACTCCGGGTCAGCTCACCAAGACGATCATGGTCGAGCCGTACGTGCAGTTCACCCGGCTCGACCTGATCGGCGTGGTGGTGGTGCCGCCGCGGACCGACCCCCGGGACGCCGTCCTGCCGCCCGCGACCGCGGCCCAGGCACCCGCCGCCCAGGCCCCCGCCGTACCGCCCGCCAGTCCCACAGGGGGGAACTGACCCATGCGACTCATCCGGATCCCGGTCTCCGCCGTGCTGGTCCTGCTCGGCCTGGTGCTCCAGGTCAGCGTCTTCGGCCGGCTCCAGCTGCCCGGCGCCACCCCCGACGTCCTGCTGCTCGTCGTGGTCGGCCTGGCCATGGTCTACGGGCCGACCGGCGGCTGCCTGGTCGGCTTCGCGGCCGGCCTGCTCGCCGACGTGGCCCCGCCCTCCGACCACGCGATCGGCCGGTACGCGCTGGTCCTGTGCCTGGTCGGCTACGGCGCGGGCCTGCTGCGCGGCGAGCACGGCCGCCAGCGCTCGGTGGCCGGCGCGCTGCTGGTGGTCGGCGGCGCCGCGGTGGTCTCCACCCTGCTGTACGCGATGGTCGGCGCGCTGGTCGGCGACACCGCCGCCCGGCACGTGGGCCTGGTCGGCCTCGTCCTCAGCGCCCTGCTGTACGACCTGCTGCTGGCCCCGTTCGTGGTGCCGGTGGTGATGCTGGCGGCGCGCCGCTTCGAGCACGACCCGGTGGCGGCCGCGAGCGGCGACGGCGCGGGCGGCGCGGGCCTGGGCACGCTGGCCCGCTACCGGACCACCCGGGAGGCCTCGGCCGGCCCCACCTACAAGAAGAAGCGCGTCCTCGGGCTGGCCAAGCGCCCGTGAGCGCCAGCCCGGCGCCCGTGAGCGCGCGCCGCTCGTAACGCCATGCCCGCACCCTCGTCCTCTGGAGCAGACGCGACGTGAGCAACATCCCCGAGACCGGACGAACCCGGCGGGTGACGATCCGTCTGGTGGTCCTGCAGATCCTTGTGCTCTCCCTGCTCGCCACGCTCGGCGGGCGGCTCTGGTACCTGCAGATCCGCAGCGCCAGCGAGTACACCGCCAAGGCCACCGGCAACCACATCCGCGAGGTGGTCGAGCCGGCCGTGCGCGGCGAGATCCTGGACGCCTCCGGCCGGGTGATGGCCGGCAACGAGACCCGCCTGGTGGTCTCGGTCAGCCGCACCTCGCTGCTCCAGCAGAAGGACGGCGGCAAGGGCGTGCTGACCCGGCTCGGCGACGTGCTGGGCGTCCCGCTCAAGGATCTCCAGGAGAAGGTCCGGCTCTGCGACGCCAAGACCAAGCAGCCCTGCTGGAACGGTTCGCCCTATCAGCCGATCCCGGTCTCCAAGGAGGCCACCACGCAGCAGGCGATGCAGATAATGGAACGCCGCGAGGACTTCCCCGGCGTGACCGCGCAGCCCACCGCCGTCCGCCACTACACCGGGGTCGAGGGCGCCAACGCCGCCCAGGTGCTCGGCTACCTCTCCCCGGTCACGGACGACGAGGTCACCAGGACCGCGGACAAGACCGGCCGGGATCGCTACCTGCCGGCCGACCAGATCGGCCGGGCCGGGCTGGAGTCGGTCTACGACAGCGACCTGCGCGGCACCACCGGCGTCACCAGCCTGGAGGTGGACAACCTCGGCCGGGTGATCGGCACCGCCGGCACCGTCGCCGCCCAACCCGGGAACAACCTGGTCACCAGCATCGACGCGCGGGTCCAGAAGGTGGTCGAGGACAACCTCGTGCAGGCCATGGGCGACGCCCGCAAGACCTTCGACAAGGTCACCAACCGCAACTACGAGGCCGACTCGGGCGCCGCGGTCGTGATGGACGTGCACACCGGCCGGATCATCGCGATGGCCAGCGCACCGACCTACGACCCGAACCTCTGGGTCGGCGGCATCACCGGTAACGACTACCAGGCTCTGACCAGCAAGGACTCCAACTTCCCGCTGCTCAACCGGGCCATACAGGGTCAGTCCGCACCCGGCTCCACCTTCAAGGTGGTCTCCACCACGGCCGCCGTCCAGGCCGGCTACTCGCTCGACGGCACCTACCCCTGCCCGACCAGCCTGACCATCGGCGGCCGCGAGTTCAAGAACTTCGAGGCGGAGAGCTTCGGCTCGATCACGCTGGAGAAGGCGCTGGAGGTCTCCTGCGACACCGTCTTCTACGGCCTCTCCTACGACCAGTGGATGAAGGACGGCGGCATCAAGCCGAAGAAGGACCCGGCCGACTGGTTCTACAAGACCGCGCACGAGTTCGGGCTGGGCGCCAAGACCGGGATCGACCTGCCCGCCGAGGTGACCGGCCGGGTGCCGGACCGGCAGTGGAAGCAGTCCTTCTTCGACAACAACAAGGACGCCTGGTGCGCGCAGGCGGCCAAGGGCGGCAACAGCTACTCCGACCAGATCGCCAAGGAGAACTGCGTCGACGGCTACGTGATGCGTGCCGGTGACTCGGTCAACTACGCGATCGGCCAGGGCGACACCCTGGTCACCCCGATCCAGATGGCCCGGATCTACTCGGCGCTCGCCAACGGCGGCACCTTCTACCGCCCCACCGTCGCCAAGGCCGTGATGAGCCCCAGCGGCCAGCTGGTGCGCGAGATCGCCCCGCAGGCGGACGCCAAGTTCCCCGGCGACCAGAAGCTGCTGAGCTACATCGACCAGGCCACCGCCGGCGTCGTCACCAACGGCACCGCCGCCTGGAAGTTCACCGGCGCCGGCTGGCCGCAGGGCAAGATCGAACTGCACGCCAAGACCGGCACCGCCGAGGTCGAGGGCAAGCAGACCACCTCCTGGCTGACCACCTACAGCGGTGACTACGCGGTCATCATGACGATCAGCCAGGGCGGCACCGGCTCCGGCGGCTCCGGCGACGCGATCCGCCGGATCTACCAGGCGCTGTACGGCGTGGACGACAAGGGCAACGTCGACAACGGCAAGGCGCTGCTGCCCAAGCCGCAGGCCGAACTGCCCAAGTTCAGCCCGGACGGCACCGCGATCATCAAGCAGGCCTCCTACACCTACACCTACGGCGCGTCCGCCTTCCTCGACCCGGCACAGCCGACCGGCTCCGCCGCGCTCTGGACGGCGGCCGGCGCCGCCCTCGAACCGGCCCGCGGCACGTGGAACGGCAGCATCGGAAAGGGCCGGTCATGACGTCGTACGGCTCGTACCGCCAGATCCGGCTCTCCCCGCAGCGCGGGGCGGTCTCCAAGGCGCTCGCCAGGGACGCCCCGCTGCGCCGGATCGACTGGATCCTGATACTGGCCGCGCTGGTGCTCTCGCTCGGCAGCTCGCTGCTGGTCTGGTCGGCGACCCGGGGCCGGGACTCGCTGACCCACGGGGATCCGCAGTACTTCCTCTACCGCCACCTCACCAACCTGGTGATCGGGCTGGCCCTGTGCGCGGTCGTCATCGGGATAGGGAGTCGGCGCTTCCGGACGCTGGTGCCGTTCCTCTACATCGCCGTGATGCTGATGCTGCTCGCCACGCTCAGCCCGCTGGGCTCGACGATCAACGGACAGCACTCCTGGATCCAGTTCGGCGGCGGCTTCTCCGTCCAGCCGGCCGAGTTCGCCAAGCTGGCGATCGTGCTCGGCATGGCGGTGATCATGTCGGCCCGGGTGGACGCGGGGGAGCGTGAGTTCCCCTCCGACCGCAGCGTGTTCCAGGGCCTGGTGGCGGCGAGCATCCCGATGGCCGTCGTGATGCTGATGCCCGACGCCGGCTCCGTGATGGTGATGGCCGTCATCGTGCTGGGCATCCTGCTGGCCTCCGGCGCCGCCAACCGGTGGACCTTCGGGCTGCTGCTGGCCGGTGCGGGCGGCTGTGTGGCGGTCTGGAAGCTCGGGGTGCTGAGCAAGTACCAGATCGACCGGTTCGCGGCGTTCGCCAACCCCGCGCTCGATCCCTCGGGCGTCGGCTACAACACCGCCCAGGCCCGGATCGCGATCGGCTCCGGCGGCCTGACCGGCAAGGGCCTCTTCCACGGGACGCAGACCACCGGCCAGTTCGTGCCCGAGCAGCAGACCGACTTCGTCTTCACCGTCGCCGGTGAGGAGCTGGGCTTCCTCGGAGCCGCCGCGATACTGCTGCTGCTCGGCGTGGTGCTCTGGCGGGCCTGCCGGATCGCCCGGCACGCCACCGACCTCTACGGCACCATCCTGGTCGCCGGGGTGGTCGCCTGGTTCGCCTTCCAGGCCTTCGAGAACATCGGGATGTGCCTGGGCATCATGCCGGTCGCCGGCATCCCGCTGCCGTTCGTCAGTTACGGCGGGTCCTCGATGTTCGCGGTCTGGGTCGCGATCGGGTTGATGCAGGCGGTGCACAGCCAGCGGCCGATAGCGGGCTGAGCGGTGCGCACGGGTGCCCCGGCCGGGGAGGACCGGCCGGGGCACCGCCGCGTCCGGGGAGCCCCGGCCACCAGCTGTCCCAGTGCGCGATCCGGTCGGTGGGCACCCGGGGGCCGCTGGGGTTCGGCGGTCTGCGGATTCGTCGAGACCATCCGGGACGGTCACCCGGGCACCGCGATCGCCGCCCCACGCTCTGCGCCCGCCCGGCCACCGGGGCGGGCGCCGGAAATGGCCCCGCGAGCGCCGGGAGGGGCCAAAGTCCCTGCCCGGACGGCCCGTTGGTCGCCCTCGTGGGCGCCTGCCCCCCGTCCGGGGGCGGTCGGCCCGTCCGGACTCGGCGCCGGTTCGGCTACCCTTGAGGGTCACCCCAGTTCCTGTCGTAAGGGTTTCTAGTTACATGACTGTCGAATCGGTCTTCCCACGCCTGGAGGCCCTCCTCCCGCACGTCCAGAAGCCGATCCAGTACGTCGGCGGCGAGCTCAACTCGACCGTCAAGGACTGGGACGCCTGCGACGTCCGCTGGGCCCTGATGTACCCCGACGCCTACGAGGTCGGCCTGCCCAACCAGGGCGTCATGATCCTCTACGAGGTGCTCAACGAGCGCGAGGGCGTGCTCGCGGAGCGCACGTACAGCGTCTGGCCCGACCTCGAAGCGCTGATGCGCGAGCACGGCGTGCCGCAGTTCACCGTGGACGCGCACCGCCCGGTCAAGGCGTTCGACGTGTTCGGCCTGAGCTTCTCCACCGAGCTCGGCTACACGAACATGCTCAACGCGCTGGACCTCGCGGGCATCCCGCTGGAGGCCGGGAACCGCACCCTCGACGACCCGATCGTCCTCGCGGGCGGCCACGCGGCCTTCAACCCCGAGCCGATCGCGGACTTCATCGACTGCGCGGTGGTCGGCGACGGCGAGCAGGCCGTGCTGGACATCACCGAGATCGTCCGGGCCTGGAAGGCCGAGGGCCGTCCCGGCGGCCGGGACGAGGTGCTGCTGCGGCTGGCGAGGACCGGCGGGGTCTACGTCCCGCGGTTCTACGACGTGGAGTACCTGGCCGACGGCCGGATCGCCCGGGTCGTGCCCAACGCCCCCGGCGTGCCGTGGCGGGTCTCCAAGCACACGGTGATGGACCTCGACGAGTGGCCCTACCCGAAGCAGCCGCTCGTCCCGCTCGCCGAGACCGTCCACGAGCGGATGTCCGTGGAGATCTTCCGGGGCTGCACCCGCGGGTGCCGCTTCTGTCAGGCCGGCATGATCACGCGCCCCGTGCGGGAGCGAAGCATCACCGGCATCGGCGAGATGGTCGAGCGCGGGCTGAAGGCCACCGGCTTCGAGGAGGTCGGCCTGCTCTCCCTGTCGAGCGCCGACCACACCGAGATCGGCGACATCGCCAAGGGTCTGGCGGACCGCTACACCGACGACAAGATCGGTCTGTCGCTGCCGTCCACCCGCGTCGACGCCTTCAACATCGACCTCGCCAACGAGCTGACCCGCAACGGTCGCCGCTCGGGCCTCACCTTCGCCCCCGAGGGCGGCAGCGAGCGCATCCGCAAGGTGATCAACAAGATGGTGTCGGAGGAGGACCTGATCCGCACCGTCGCCGCCGCGTACGGCAACGGCTGGCGCCAGGTGAAGCTGTACTTCATGGTCGGCCTGCCCACCGAGACCGACGAGGACGTGCTGCAGATCGCCGAGATGGCGAAGAACGTCATCCAGAAGGGCCGCGAGGTCACCGGCCAGAACGACATCCGCTGCACCGTCTCCATCGGCGGATTCGTCCCGAAGCCGCACACGCCCTTCCAGTGGGCCCCGCAGCTCTCCGCCGAGGCCACCGACGCCCGGCTCGGCAAGCTCCGCGACGCGATCCGCCACGACCGCAAGTACGGCAAGAACATCGGCTTCCGGTACCACGACGGCAAGCCCGGCATCGTCGAGGGCCTGCTCTCGCGCGGCGACCGCCGGATCGGCGCCGTCATCCGCGCGGTCTACGAGGACGGCGGCCGCTTCGACGGCTGGCGCGAGCACTTCTCCTTCGACCGCTGGATGGCCTCCGCGGAGAAGGGGCTGGCCGGCACCGGCGTCGACGTCGAGTGGTACACCACCCGCGAGCGCGCCTACGAGGAGGTGCTGCCCTGGGACCACCTGGACAGCGGCCTCGACAAGGACTGGCTCTGGGAGGACTGGCAGGACGCCCTGGAGGAGGTCGAGGTCGACGACTGCCGCTGGACGCCGTGCTTCGACTGCGGGGTCTGCCCCCAGCTCGGCCTCGACATCCAGATCGGCCCCACCGGGCAGAAGCTGCTCCCGCTGACGGTGGTCAAGTAACACCTGCCGCAGGGCCCGACACGCCTCCCCGGATCCCCGGCCGCCTTCCGGCCGGGGATCCGTCGTGTCGGGCAGCACGACGGGCCCCGCCCCGCGCCCGCCGCCGGGGCGCGGCGGCCCGCGCCGGCCGCCCCCCGGCCCCGGCTGCCGCTGTCACGCTCCTGACCAGGGGCGGAGCGCGGAAGGCGCGCAGGCGCGTACCCTTTGGTACGACAGAGTCCGGGCGGGCCGATGGGCGCGGCCGGACACGGAGACTGACGAAGGACTGAGTGCCCTGGCACGCCGCACGCCCGACGGTCCGCCGCCCGCGCCGACGGTGCAGCGCATCCGTCTTCGCTACACCAAGCGCGGCCGGCTGCGTTTCACCAGCCACCGTGACTTCCAGCGCGCCTTCGAGCGGGCTCTGCGCCGCTCGGCCGTGCCGATGGCCTACTCGGCCGGCTTCACGCCGCACCCCAAGGTCTCGTACGCCAACGCCGCCCCCACCGGGGTGGCCAGCGAGGCGGAGTACCTGGAGATCGGTCTGGCCGGTGTCCGCGACCCGGAGGAGCTGCGCGCGCTGCTCGACGCGTCGTTGCCGCCCGGGCTGGACATCACGGACGCCGTCGAGGTCCGGACGCCCAACTTCGTGGAGCGCCTGGAGGCCTCCGAGTGGCTGGTGCGACTGGACGGCGTGGAGCCGCAGGAGGCCGCCCGCGCGGTCGCGCTCTTCCTCGCGGCCGAGGAGGTCGAGGTCGAGCGCACGACCAAGAACGGCGTGCGCCGCTTCGACGCGCGCGGGCCGGTTGCGGCCTTTGAGATCGTCTCGCCGCAGGTGGGAATTGGTCCGGACGGACACTCGGAGGGGGAGTCCGATGTTCGGACGGCCCGTCCCTGTGCGATACTGCGCCTGGTAGTACGACACGCCACACCCGCCGTACGACCCGACGACGTTTTGTCCGGTCTCCGTGTAACGGCCGACCTGGCGCCGCCGGTCCCCGCTGAGGTGACCAGGCTGGCGCAGGGGCCGCTCGACGAGGAGACCGGCACGGTGACCGACCCGCTGGCGCTCGACCGCGCCGCGGCCCCGGCCGGCCCTGTAGAGGCCGCCGAGCCGCGCGCAACCGCGTCCGCCTAGCGGGCGGAGGCCGGGTCCAGCAACCACTGGACCGTCTGGCGCTCCAGGCCCCCGCGGCTCCCCAGGGGAGCGAGCGTCGTCGAAGCGAAGCACAGGCCGCCCCTTGTGGCCCGCCGACCCCGATGGTCGGTGGGCCCGAGGACCCCGTCCGGGAGCCACCCGGGGTTGGGGGACGGCGCAGCCTGGGAAAACCTCAGAAGACTGGTCAGACCAGAAGACTTTCGACACCCCGCAACTGTGCGGGGAGCCGAGCGAGACTACGAGCCCCTGTGCGGCCTCGCGTCCGCACGGTGGCACCGTTGAGGGTCCGGCAAGGCATCCGTGAGGAGGCCGGCCGGCCACCGGTGCCACGCCGTGCCCGATGCGGAGCCCGGGGGCCTGACGGGAGATCCACCCGCATGCTCGATAACACCGATCCGCAGCAGTCCGCCGCCGCCGCCGGCAGCGATGCCGGCAGCACCGAGGGCGCCTCCGCCGCTCCGCCGCGCCGCCGTCGCCGTGCGGTCTCCCGCCCGGCCGGTGCGCCGCAGGGCGCCGAGACCGCCGACACCGTGGTGGCCGCCGAGCCCGCCGCGCCGGTCGCCGCGGCCGAGCCCGCCGCCGTCGAGCCCGCCGCCGTCGAGCCCGCCGCCGTCGAGGCCGCGCCCGAGAAGCCGGTGCGGGCCCGCCGTGCCCGTAAGCGTGCCGAGGCCCCCGCCGGGGCGCCCGAGGCCGCCGAGACCATCGTCACACCGGCCGTCGCCGCGCCGGTCGCCGCGGCCGAGCCCGCCGCCGCCGAGCCCGCCGTCGAGGCCGCGCCCGAGAAGCCGGTGCGGGCCCGCCGTGCCCGTAAGCGTGCCGAGGCCCCCGCCGGAGCGCCCGCCGAGACCCCGGCCGCGCAGACCCCGGCCGCCGAGGCCGAGCCGGTCGTCGCCGAGCAGCCCGCCGCCGAGGAGGCGCCGGCCGCACCCGCCCGCCGCGCCCGGCGCCGCCGCGTGGTGGAGAGCGCCCCGGTGGTCGAGGAGACCCCGGTCGCGACGGAGGAGCCCGCCGAGGAGGAGCCCGCCGCGCAGCCGGTGGCCGCCGCCGAGCCGGCTCCCGCCCCGGTGGCCGCTCCCGCCCCGGTGGTCGCGCCCGTCGGGTCGGCCGAGCCGCCGCGGGCCCGCCGCCGTGCGGTGCGTCCGTCCACCGCGATCTTCCAGGCTCCGGTCTTCCAGGAGCCCGCGTCCTTCACCGCACCGGCACAGGCACCGGCAACGGCACCGGCTCAGGCCGCGCCGCCGGCCGCCGCCCCGGCCCCCGTGGCCGCCGCCGCGCCCGCCGCGGCCGAGAAGCCGGCCGCGCAGGCCGCTCCGGTCGAGGGCGACGACGAGTTCGAGTACAGCGGCGTCGGCCGCCGTCGCCGCACCCGCACCCAGGTCCGGGTGCAGACCCCCTCCCGTCAGCGGCCCGCCGCGGCCGAGAAGCCGGCCGCGCAGGCCGCTCCGGTCGCCTCCGCCGCGCCGGCGCCGGTGGCCGCGCCCGCCCCGGTGCCGGCCGCGGAGCCGAAGGCCGAGCCCGTCACCGCCGGTCCCGAGCAGGACGGCGACTGGGAGGAGGACGGCCGTCCGTCCCGCCGTCGCCGTCGGGGTGGCCGCCGCCGCCGTCGGGGCGAGGCCGAGGAGTTCGAGCCGGAGACCCACGAGGCCGAGCAGAGCGCCGAGGAGCCGGCCGCCCGGGTCGAGGAGGAGGACGACGAGGACGACGACCTGGCCTCCGGCCTGGCCTCCTCCCGTCGCCGTCGTCGCCGTCGCCGCCGCAGCGGTGAGAGCGGCGCCGAGCCCGCCGAGAGCGTCTCCGCCGAGGACGGCGTCCGGACGGTCGTGAAGGTGCGCGAGCCGCGCCGCCGCTCCACCGAGCCGTCGTTCGACCCGGACGAGGTGCAGTCCATCAAGGGCTCCACCCGCCTGGAGGCCAAGAAGCAGCGCCGCCGCGAGGGCCGCGAGCTGGGCCGCCGCCGGGTGCCGATCATCACCGAGGCCGAGTTCCTGGCCCGCCGCGAGTCGGTCGAGCGCGTCATGGTGGTCCGCCAGAACGGCCAGCGCACCCAGATCGGCGTGCTGGAGGACGGCGTGCTGGTCGAGCACTACGTCAACAAGGAGCAGGCCACCTCGTACGTCGGCAACGTGTACCTGGGCAAGGTCCAGAACGTGCTGCCCTCGATGGAGGCCGCCTTCGTCGACATCGGCAAGGGCCGCAACGCGGTGCTGTACGCCGGTGAGGTCAACTTCGGTTCGCTGGGCGGCCACGGCGGTCCGCGCCGGATCGAGTCGGTGCTGAAGTCCGGCCAGTCCGTGCTGGTGCAGGTCTCCAAGGACCCGATCGGCCACAAGGGCGCCCGCCTGACCAGCCAGATCTCGCTCCCCGGCCGCTACCTGGTGTACGTCCCCGAGGGCTCGATGACCGGGATCAGCCGCAAGCTGCCCGAGAACGAGCGGGCCCGCCTCAAGCAGATCCTCAAGCGGATCGTCCCGGACGACGCGGGCGTCATCGTGCGCACCGCGGCCGAGGGCGCCAGCGAGGACGAGCTGACGCGTGACGTGCAGCGCCTGCAGGCGCAGTGGGAGGAGATCCAGAAGAAGGCCGCCGGCGGCAACGCCCCGGCGCTGCTCTACGGCGAGCCGGACATGACCGTCCGGGTCGTGCGCGACATCTTCAACGAGGACTTCACCAAGGTCATCGTCTCCGGCTCGGAGGCGTGGAACACCATCCACGAGTACGTTTCCAACGTGGCCCCGGACCTCGCCGAGCGCCTCCAGCGCTGGACGTCCGACGTGGACGTCTTCGCGACGTACCGGATCGACGAGCAGCTGATGAAGGCGCTGGACCGCAAGGTCTGGCTGCCCAGCGGCGGTTCGCTGGTGATCGACCGGACCGAGGCGATGATCGTCGTCGACGTCAACACCGGCAAGTTCGTCGGCCAGGGCGGCAACCTCGAGGAGACCGTCACCCGCAACAACATCGAGGCGGCCGAGGAGATCGTCCGCCAGCTGCGGCTGCGCGACCTCGGCGGCATCATCGTGATCGACTTCATCGACATGGTGCTGGAGTCCAACCGGGATCTGGTGCTGCGCCGCCTGCTGGAGTGCCTGGGCCGCGACCGGACCAAGCACCAGGTGGCGGAGGTCACCTCGCTGGGCCTGGTCCAGATGACCCGCAAGCGGGTCGGCCAGGGCCTGCTGGAGTCCTTCTCCGAGTCCTGCGTGCACTGCAACGGCCGCGGTGTCATCGTGCACATGGAGCAGCCGACCGCCCCCGGTGGCGGCGGTGGCCCGGTGGGCACCTCCGGAGAGGCCTCCGCCACCGGCGGCAAGCGCCGGCGCCGGGGCAAGGGCGGCGCCGCGCACGAGGAGCCGCTGCCGCACCTGCTGGACGAGGACGGCATCGACGAGGGCGACGACCACGAGCACGAGCACGAGGAGTTCGAGATCGTCTCCGGCGGCGAGCAGCTGGTGATCGACGTCCCGGCGGAGCAGGCCGAGACCGTCGAGCCCGCCCCCGCCGTCGAGCCGGCCCCCGCCGAGCAGGAGCGCCCGAGCCTGGTCGAGATCCCGGCCACCCCGGTGGCCGGCGGCCGCACCCGCCGCCGCGCGGTCCGCAAGGCCACCGCCCCGGCCGGCGCCCCCGCCGAGGCCGAGATCGTCGTCCTGCAGGCCCGCGCCGACGCGGCCATGGAGGCGGCGCTCGCCGCCGCCGAGACGGCCCCGGCGGAGCCCGAGGCCGTCGTCGTGGCCGAGCCGCAGGCCCCCGCCGCCCCGGCGGAGGTCGTGGCCGAGCCCGAGGTCGTGGCCGAGGCCGAGGCCGAGCAGGCTCCCGCCGAGGCGGAGGCCGAGGAGGCGCCCGCACCGAAGAAGCGGGCCCCGCGCAAGGCCGCCGTCAAGAAGACGGCCGCGAAGAAGGCCGTCGCCGACACCACGGCGGCGCCCGCCAAGAAGACCACCGCCCGCAAGACCGCGACCAAGCGGACGAGCGCGGCGGCCAAGAAGGCAGCGGCCGCCGAGGGTGATTCGGCGGCGGAGTAGGCCCATGGCCGGGAGCGGGCGGTCACCGTCCGCTCCCGGTCGTACGGCCCGGTTTGCCCAGGCGGCAACCGATCCGTATTCTTGAACATCGGCGTGTCTACGCCATGCTCCCGAGCAGATCACCTCCTGAACCCTTCGGGGAACGGGGGAGGCCGACTGTGTCCGTACCCAGGCGGCTGGCATCGAGAGTTCCGACCGAGTAGAGAAAGCAGGTACCGCATGTACGCGATCGTTCGCGCAGGCGGCCGCCAGCACAAGGTCGCCATCGGCGACGTGCTGGAGATTGACCGCGTTGACGTCAAGCCGGGTGACTCGGTCGAACTGTCGACCATCCTGCTTGTCGACGGCGAGGCCGTCACCTCCGACCCGTGGGTCCTCGCCGGTGTGAAGGTTCACGCCGAGGTCGTCGACCACACCAAGGGTGAGAAGATCATCATCCTTCGCTACAAGAACAAGACCGGCTACCGTCGGCGCCAGGGTCACCGCCAGCGTCACACCGCCGTCCGCATCACCAGCATCGACTCCGCGAAGTAAGTAAGGGGATAGCGAGATGGCACACAAGAAGGGCGCAAGCTCTACCCGCAACGGCCGCGACTCGAACGCCCAGCGCCTCGGCGTGAAGCGCTTCGGCGGCCAGGTCGTCAGCGCCGGCGAGATCCTCGTCCGCCAGCGTGGCACCCACTTCCACCCGGGTGCGGGCGTCGGTCGCGGCGGCGACGACACCCTGTTCGCGCTGAACGCCGGCGCGGTCCAGTTCGGTACCCACCGCGGTCGTCGCGTCGTCAACATCGTGGCCGTCGAGGCCTGATCTTCCTGACGTCGCGTCAAGCGGCATTCGGTAGGATTCATGGAGGGTGGACCGGAATGTTCCGGTCCACCCTCCGTGTTTCAACCTTTGGTCTTTTCCCTGTTCTTTGAGAGGCACACCCCATGACCACTTTCGTGGACCGCGTCGAACTGCACGTCGCCGCGGGTAACGGGGGCCATGGCTGCGCCTCCGTACACCGGGAGAAGTTCAAGCCGCTGGGCGGTCCCGACGGTGGCAACGGCGGTGAGGGCGGCAGCGTCATCCTCACCGTGGACTCCAGCATCACCACGCTGCTGGAGTACCACCACTCGCCCAAGCGCAAGGCCGTCAACGGCAAGCCCGGCGCGGGCGGCCACCGCACCGGTTCCACCGGTGACGACCTGGTCCTCCCGGTGCCGGACGGCACCGTCGTGATGGACCGCGAGGGCAACGTGCTGGCCGACCTGGTCGGTCACGGCACCAGCTTCGTCGCCGCCGCCGGCGGCCGCGGCGGCCTCGGCAACTCCTCGCTCGCCTCGGCCCGCCGCAAGGCGCCCGGCTTCGCGCTGCTCGGCGAGCCCGGCGAGGCCGGCGACATCGTCATGGAGCTCAAGTCCGTCGCGGACGTGGCCCTGGTGGGCTACCCGAGCGCCGGCAAGTCCTCGCTGATCTCGGTGCTCTCCGCCGCCAAGCCGAAGATCGCGGACTACCCCTTCACCACCCTGATCCCCAACCTCGGTGTGGTCACCGCCGGCGAGACGATCTACACCGTCGCCGACGTCCCCGGCCTCATCCCGGGCGCCAGCCAGGGCCGGGGCCTGGGCCTGGAGTTCCTGCGCCACGTCGAGCGCTGCTCCGTCCTGGTGCACGTGCTGGACTGCGCGACCCTGGAGCCGGGCCGCGACCCGCTGACCGACCTGGAGACCATCGAGGCCGAACTCACCGAGTACGGCGGCCTCGACGACCGTCCCCGGCTGGTCGCGCTGAACAAGGTGGACGTGCCGGACGGCCAGGATCTGGCCGACATCACCCGCGCCTCCCTGGAGGAGGCCGGCTACCGCGTCTTCGAGGTGTCCGCCGCCTCCCGCAAGGGCCTGCGCGAGCTGAGCTTCGCGATGGCGCAGATCGTCTCCGAGGCCCGGGCCGCCAAGCCGGTCGAGGAGAACACCCGGATCGTGCTGCGGCCCAAGGCCGTCGACGACGCCGGCTTCACCGTCACCGAGACCGAGGACGGCTCGTACCACGTGCGCGGCATCAAGCCCGAGCGCTGGGTCCGCCAGACCGACTTCTCCAACGACGAGGCCGTCGGTTACCTCGCCGACCGCCTGGCCCGCCTCGGTGTCGAGGACAAGCTCTGGAAGGTCGGCGCCAAGGAGGGCGACACCGTCATCATCGGCCCCGAGGAGAACGCGGTCGTGTTCGACTGGGAGCCGACGATGGCCGCCGGCGCCGAGATGCTCGGCCGTCGTGGCGAGGACCACCGCTTCGAGAACCCGCGCCCGGCGGTCGACCGCCGTCGCGAGAAGGCCAAGGGCCGCGACGCCGCCGAGTCGGAGTACCTGGCCTTCGAGGCGCTCTCCAGCGGCCGCACGGGCGCCATCGACGAGGGCGACGACGAGGACCACTGACGGTCCGCCGGTCCCGCCCGCGGCCCCCGCCTCCCGCTCCGGGAGGCGGGGGCCGTCCGTCCGTCCGGCGCCGGGCGCCCCGGTCGTCCAGCCGGTGAAATGCCGTACGGGGCGTTCACCCGGATCGCGTAGATTGCGGGGAGCGGCAGGCTCCCGCGCCTGCCGTCCCGCAACGGCGAAGGGCACCAGCGCGATGAGCGAGCAGCCACTCCGTGAGGAGGTCCTGACCGCCCGGCGGATCGTCGTCAAGGTCGGGTCGTCCTCACTCACCACCGCCACCGGCGGTCTGGACGCCGACCGGGTCGACGCCCTGGTGGACGCCATCGCCAAGGTCCGCAGCCAGCCGCAGGCCCCCGAGGTGGTCCTGGTCTCCTCCGGCGCCATCGCCGCCGGCCTCGCCCCGCTCGGCCTGGACCGCCGCCCGCCGGACCTCGCCCGCCAGCAGGCCGCCGCCAGCGTCGGCCAGGGGCTGCTGGTGGCCCGCTACACGGCCTCCTTCGCCCGGTACGGCATCCGCGTCGGCCAGGTGCTGCTGACCGCCGAGGACGCCAGCCGTCGCGCGCACTACCGCAACGCCTACCGCACCCTGGACCAGCTGCTGGCGATGGGCGCGATGCCGGTCGTCAACGAGAACGACACCGTCGCCACCGCCGAAATCAAGTTCGGGGACAACGACCGGCTCGCCGCTCTGGTCGCCCACCTGGTCCGCGCCGACCTGCTGATCCTGCTCTCCGACGTCGACGGCCTCTACGACGGGGACCCGAGCCGGCCCGGCACCAGCCGGATCGCCGAGGTGCGCGGCAAGCAGGATCTGGAGGGCATCCAGATCGGCAGCACCGGCAAGGCGGGCGTCGGCACCGGCGGGATGGTCACCAAGGTCGAGGCCGCCCGGATCGCGACCGGCGCGGGCATCCCGGTGGTGCTGACCGCCGCGAGCCACGCCGCCGACGCGCTGGCCGGCCGCCCCACCGGCACCCTCTTCCTGCGCACCGGCAGCCGCAGCGCCGACCGGCTGCTCTGGCTGGCCCACGCCAGCAGCCCGCGCGGCGCCCTGCACCTGGACGAGGGCGCGGTGGCGGCGGTGGTCTCCGGCGGCGCGTCGCTGCTCCCCGCCGGGGTCACCCGGGTCGACGGCGACTTCGCCGCGGGTGATCCGGTGGACCTTCTTGGTGAAAACGGCCACATCGTGGCGCGCGGGCTGGTCAACTTTGATGCGAGGGAGTTGCCCCGCCTGCTCGGTCGCTCCACCCGTGACCTGGCCCAGGAGTTCGGGGCCGCGTACGAGCGCGAGGTCGTCCACCGCGACGACCTGGTCGTCCTGCGCGGCTGACGGGCCGCTCCGCAGGGGGTGGGCGGGTGCCTTCCGCCCGTCCGGGCACGGGGTGGCCCGGGCAACCGGGCCGGGGACGGGGCGGGGGATCGGCAGCCGTACGGGCCGGCCGGGCTGCTCCGGCCCGCAGGACGACAGGACATCACCGAACAGGAGGCCGCCGGTGGGACGCACGCACGACGGAGCCCTGCCCGGAACGACGGCCGAGCGCAGGCTCGGCGGCATCGCGGGCGGTCGGACCGCCGGCGGCCGCCCGGCCCGCCCCGAGCCGACCGAAGAGGCCGACACGGTAAGGGAGTTGCGGCCGTCCGCGCGCGCCGAGGGGGCGCCCGCCCGGCCGGCCGCCCCGGATCAGGCCAGGCTCTGGCACGTGGTGCTGAGCGTCGCGGGCGAGAGCACCGCGCTGTCCGCGCTGCGAGCCGGTCTGGAACGGCTCGCCCACGACCACTCCTTCTTCCTCACCGCCCGCTACGCCGCCGACCACGCCGAACTCCGCTACTGGGAGCAGGCCCGCGACCTGCACGACGCGGCGGCCATCGCGCTGCGCCTGTGGGGCGAGCACAAGGCGACCGCCGGCCTGCCGCCGTGGGAGATCGTCGGGCTGGAGGTGGTCGACCGCGCCACCTACCACCAGCGGGTCGCGGAGGGCTTCGGGGAGCCCCGGCCGCAGCCGGGGGGCGTCCACCCGTACTGAGCCCCGCCGCTCCGGCCCGCGGGCGGGAGGCGGGTGAGGGCGGCCACGGCGGCGCGGCCCCGCGCACCGCCGCCGGTGCGGCGTCTCACCCGACGAAACGGCCTGGCGCGACCCACGGCAGTCGTTACCCTGTGGGGCATGACCAGCGACCTCGCCATCACCGACAGTCCCGTCCTCGCCGTGGCCCGCCGCGCCAGGGAGGCCGCCGCCGACCTCGCCCCGCTGCCGCGGCGGGCGAAGGACGCCGCGCTGCTGGCGATCGCCGACGGCCTGGTGGCCCGGAGCGCCGAGATCACCGCCGCCAACGCCGAGGACGTGGCCCGGGCCCGGGCGGCCGGCACCGCCGAGTCCGTGATCGACCGGCTGACCCTGAACGACGAGCGGATCGCGGCCATCGCCTCCGACGTGCGGGACGTGGCCGGTCTGCCCGACCCGGTCGGCGAGGTGGTCCGCGGCTACACCCTGCCCAACGCCCTGGACGTGCGCCAGGTCCGGGTGCCGCTCGGTGTGGTCGGCATCATCTACGAGGCCCGGCCCAACGTCACCGTGGACGCCGCCGCGCTCTGCCTGAAGTCCGGCAACGCCGTCCTGCTGCGCGGCTCGGCCTCCGCGTACCGTTCCAACACGGCGCTGACCGGCGTGCTGCGCGACGCGGTGGCCTCGGTCGGCCTGTCCGCCGACGTGATCCAGCTGGTGCCGGGCGAGAGCCGCGAGTCGGTCCAGGAGCTGATGCGCGCCCGGGGCCTGGTCGACGTGCTGATCCCGCGCGGCGGCGCCTCGCTGATCCGTACCGTGGTCGAGGGCTCGACCGTCCCCGTGATCGAGACCGGCACCGGGAACTGCCACGTCTACGTCGACGCCCGGGCCGACCTCGCGATGGCGGTGGGCATCCTGCTGAACTCCAAGGCCCAGCGGGTCAGCGTCTGCAACTCGGCCGAGACGCTGCTCGTCCACCAGGACATCGCCGACGAGTTCCTCCCGCTCGCACTGGCCGCGCTGGCCGGCGCCGGGGTGACCGTGCACGGCGACGAGGCCGTGCTCAAGGCGGCCGAGGGCTCGCCGGCCACCGTCGTGCCGGCCACCGACGCCGACTGGGAGACCGAGTACCTCTCCTACGACCTGGCGGCCGCCGTGGTGCCCTCGCTGGACGCCGCCGTCGCGCACATCCGCCGGTGGTCCTCCGGGCACACCGAGGCCATCGTGACCGCCTCGCAGAGCGCCGCCCGCCGGTTCACCCAGCTGGTGGACGCCGCGACCGTCGCCGTCAACGCCTCCACCCGGTTCACCGACGGGGGTGAGTTCGGCTTCGGCGCCGAGATCGGCATCTCGACCCAGAAGTTGCACGCCCGTGGCCCGATGGGGCTGCCCGAGCTGACCTCCACCAAGTACATCGTCACTGGTGACGGCCATGTCCGGGGTGAGGCCGAGCAGACCGTGGGCGGCGGGGACACCGCCGTGTGAGCCAACGGCGTCACACGTGTGACGGAGTAACTGCGAGGAGCCACAGACAAAACGGCCGCCCGGTAATACGCTGAATCCGTGGCTGAGGATGTGGGGGGTTCTCCGTACCCTGACGACGCCGACCACGGTGATGCGGACGACGAGTTCGCCACCGTGGTCCTCGATGAGGCCTTCGTCCGCTCCGCGGCCGTGCACGAGCCGAGCGCCAGGGAGCGGCAGCTGGCCGCCGCCGAGGCGCGGTTCGAGCCGGAGACCGCGGGGCAGGGCTGGGGCCACGACCTCCCGTCCGGTGGCACCGGTGACGGGCTGCCGCTGGAGCTGCGGCCCTACCCGGGCGGCCTCGACGACGACCGCCGCTACCCCGATCCGTGGTCCGGCCCGGGCCGGACCGCCGGGCGGCGCCGGGCCGGGCGCTGGGGCCGGACGGGCCGCTGGGGCCGGCACGCCGTCTACGACCCGGTACGGGCCGCGCGCGGCCGGTGCGTGGCCCAGCAGCGCTGGCACCGGCCGGTGGCCTGGGTACTGGCCGTGATCATGGGTGTCAGCCTGGTGGCGGTGGCCGTCGCGGCGGTCTACCAGGGCGTGGGCGCGGCCGGCGGCCGCTCGACGCAGCGGCCGGGGACGGGCAGCAGCACGCCCGGCTCCACCTCCGCGCCGCCCTCCGCGGTGCCCTCGCTCACCGTGATCGCCCCGGCGGGGTGAGAGCCCCGGCGGGGCGGTACGCGGCCCGCCGCCCCGGCCCGCCGGGCCGATCACCGTACGTCGCGGAGAAGTTACGCGCGCGCACTCGTGGCGGAAGCCCAGGCGACTTACCCTGGTTGTATGGGTGACCCGCGAGAGCCCCCCGAGGGTGCGCCCGAGGGTGGTTCAGGGAACGAGGACGAGTACCGATTTGTCGTCTTCGACGAATCGTTCGTACGAGCTGCCCGCATCCAGGAGCTCTCCGCGCGCGAGCGGCTCGGCAGCGGCCACGGCCGCGCCACCCGGGCCCGGATCGGCCTCGGCGCGCTGGGCACCGTACCCCGGCAGGCGATCGCCCTGCTGCTGCTCATCGTGGTGGCGTTCGCGGCCGCCGTGTACTTCGGCATCAGTTCGCCGAACCGGCAGAGCGCCCAGGTCTCCGGCAGCCAACTCACCGTCAGCCTGGTGACACTCGCTCCCACCTCGCCGGTGCTCCCCGCGGCGGACCCGGCCGATCCGTTCGCGGGCCTGGCCGCCGGGTACGCGAACGGCACGGCGGGCCTCGCCACCCCGGCCGGGGCGGCCACGGCGCACTACACCCGCGTCGAGGTGGCCAAGGCACTGGACACCGTGCAGCGCTTCCTGGTGGCCTCCTCGCTGAGCCGGCAGACCCTGGTCCAGGGCGCGACGGGCGCGGTCCGGGATTTCGTCACCACCGGCCAGCAGGCGCAGTTCGACCAGAGCCTGGAGGCTCCGCGCGACGACCAGCACCACGCCGCCACCGGCTGGATGGTCCGCTTCGACCCGGCGCGGACCGTGCTCGCCACCGACACCGTCAAGGTCCTCGGCACCATGCGGGTCGACGAGGCCGACGACGGCGCGCTGCAGATCACCACCGACCACACCTTCGTCTACGCGCTGCAGGCCGACGGCGCCGCGGCCAGCGCCCCCGTCACCCTGGTGAGCGTGCGCCGGGAGCTGCGCTTCACGTTCGACCGCACCGACCTCGCGGCGGACCAGCTGCGGCTGGTCGACTCCGCCGTCCAGACCGGCCCTGCGGCCTGCGGCACCCCCCAGGGCGCGTACCTCCAGCCGCTCCTCGCCACCGCCGGCGGCACCGCGCCGCCGGCCCCGCCCGCCGTCGATCCCGCCGACCACGGCGTCCCGGCCTGGCAGCTCTGCGGCGTGCTGGCCCCGGGGGCGCCCTGAAGCCCGGCGGCCCGCGTCCGGCCCCCTGATCCCGGCCCCCTGATCCGCGCGTCCCGGCGGGCCGGTGCCCCGGGACGCGGACATCCCGTACGGGCCGGTGCCCGGACGCCCTCGGGCCTCCGGGCACCGGCCCGCCGGGCGTCAGCTCGCGGCGTCCTCGGCGGACGCGGACGCGGAGGAGGAAGCGGTCGGCGCGCCGGCGCGGGGGCCGACGAAGGTGTCGCGGAGCTTGCCGCCGACCGTACCGACGCCGCCGGCCACGTCGCGCAGCAGGCCCATCAGCGGATCCTTGCTCTCCTTGACGCTGGTCGAGTAGTGCTCGGCGGCCGCCTTCCACTCCTCGGTCACCGAGGCGTCGGGGTCGCCGGCGCGGCGCGGGTAGGCGCCCGCCAGGATGGAGCGGTAGTCGTCGCTCTCCGACCACTTCTTCAGCTGCGCCACCCGGACCACGGCGAACGGGTGGGTCTGCGGCAGCAACTGCAGCACCTTGAGGACGCCGTCGCGCAGGTCGCCGGCCTTCTCGTACTCGGCCGCCTGCTCCAGGAACGCGTCCACGTTCATCTCGCCGAGGTTGTGGCCGCCGGCCAGCTTCATCAGGCCGCGCATCGAGGCCTGCAGATCCTGCCCGGCGAGCAGTCCGGCCCGGTCGCAGGAGAGTTCGGCCTTGCGGAACCACTCCTTGAGCGCGGTGACCAGCGCCATGATGGCGAGGTTGCCGAGCGGGATCCAGGCGATCCGGGTGGCGATGTTGGTGAGGATCAGCAGCATCGTCCGGTAGAGGGCGTGGCCGGACATCGCGTGGCCGACCTCGTGGCCGACCACCGCCCGCAGCTCCTCCTCGTCGAGCAGCTCGACCAGGCCGCTGGTCAGCACGATGATCGGGGTGTCGATGCCGATGCACATCGCGTTGACCGTCGGATCCTGGCTGACGTACAGCTCCGGGACCTTCTCCAGGTCCAGCACGTACGCGGCGTCGCGCACCATGTCGTACAGCTCCGGGAACTGCCGCTCGGAGGTCTTCACGGCGGTGGCCAGGAACATCAGCCGCACGGAGCGCTCGGAGACCAGGCCGGCCAGCTTCTTCAGCACGTCGTCGAAGCCGGTGAGCTTGCGCAGGGCCACCAGGCCGGAGCGGTCGGCGGGGTGCTCCCACGCCCGGGTGGAGATCTCGGGGAAGCGCTGGCGGCGCCGGCTCGGGGTCTTCGCCTGGTTGGTAGCGGTCATGTTCTGAGTACCTCCTGGTCGACGCCGGTCCCGGCCGCGGCCGGCCCCCGCTGGTCTCTGGCTGCTACGACTGCCTGTGCAACGTCCGCGGTTGCGTACTCGTCCCCGGCGCTCACCCTACGCGCCGTGCCCGGCGCCGTTCCCGGGCCCTCGCGGACTGTTCCGGGGGGCGTGGCGAGTGGACCGGGCCGCCCGGTCTACGCTGAATGCTCTGGAGAACCGGGACCGGAACAGGCCGCGGTGCAGAGCAGACCGAGGAGCCCCAAGATGTCGCCCGCCACCCTTGTCACCCTGGCCGCACCGATCTCCACGGAGGCCGGTCCCGGCCTGTTCCTGCGCGCGATCGTGGTGGCCTCCTTCGTCGGGGTCGGCCTGCTGGCCTGGATCCTGCTGCGGGCCGGCCGCAAGAGCTGAACCGGCGGCCGCGGGCCCTGCGCGGGAGCCGGACCCCGCTGGTCCCGGCCCCGCTCACTCGGACGCGGTGGGGCGCCGCGCGGTTGCGCGGGGCTCACCCGTACGATGACCCGGTGGGCCCCCGCGGGCCCCAGACCCCTGGTCCGTCACCCGAGCCGAGAAGGTCCTGCGACCATGAGCACTGCTGCTGCACTCCCCGTCCTGAACCTGATCGCCGAGGGCGAGGGTGGCAACCACGAGAGCCTCAGCCCGTACCTCACGGGCGGCGGCGGACTCTTCATCCTGCTGCTGCTGCTCTTCATCACCACCCGGTTCAACCGCGACCGCTGAGCCGGCGCCAGGTCCGACGGAGCAGGCCCAGGGAGCGCCCCGCGCAGTCGCGGACGCTCCCTTTGCCATGTTCGCGTCCAGGACCGCGACGGGGGGAGCAGGCCGCAACGGGCGTCGCGTAAGGTGTGGCGGCATGGGACAGCAGGCCGAGACCCCCGGCGGACACGAACCGGTCAAGAAGCGCCTCGGTGTGATGGGTGGAACCTTCGACCCGATCCACCACGGACACCTGGTCGCAGCCAGCGAGGTGGCGAGCGCGTTCCACCTCGATGAGGTGATCTTCGTGCCGACCGGGCAGCCCTGGCAGAAGGAGGACCACCGGGTCACCCCGGCCGAGGACCGCTACCTGATGACGGTGATCGCGACCGCCGAGAACCCGCAGTTCTCCGTCAGCCGGATCGACATCGACCGGCAGGGCCCCACCTACACCGTCGACACCCTGCGCGATCTGCGCGCGCTGCACCCGGACGCCGACCTCTTCTTCATCACCGGCGCCGACGCGCTCGCCCAGATCCTCTCCTGGCGGGACTCCGAGGAGCTGTTCTCGCTCGCGCACTTCATCGGCTGCACCCGCCCGGGGCACACCCTCTCGGACGCGGGGCTCCCGGTGGGCGGGGTCTCCCTGGTGGAGGTCCCCGCCCTGGCCATCTCCTCCACGGACTGCCGCAACCGGGTCGCCAAGGGCGAACCGGTCTGGTATCTCGTCCCGGACGGTGTGGTCCGTTACATCGACAAGCGGGCGCTCTACGCGCCGGCCCAGCCTTGATCCCGGGAGGGACGGCGTGACCGGAACGGCAGACCGCAGGGGCCAGGACGACGACTGGCCGGCCGCGCAGCAGCAGCGGCCCTACCAGCCGTACCAGCAGTCCGGCTACGAGCAGCAGCCCGGCTACGACCAGCCGTACGAGCAGCAGCCCTACGACCCGCAGCAGCCCTACGGGCAGTCCCGCCGGCAGCCGCCGCAGGTCCGGCAGCCCTACGGCCACGACCAGCAGCCGGGGTACGGGCAGGAGCAGTCCGGGCAGTCCGGGCAGTCCGGGCAGTCCGGCCACGGATACGGGCAGGAGCAGCCGTACGGCCGGCCCCAGCCCTACGAGCAGCCGCAGCCGTACGAGCAGCCCCAGCCGTACGCCCGGCCGGAGGCCTACGGCCGGGCGCCGGGGTACGACGAGTACCAGCAGCCGTACGCGCAGCCGTACCAGCCCTACCAGCAGCCGGGCTACGAGCAGGCGCCCTACGAGCAGGGCGGCTACGAGCAGGGCGGCTACGAGCAGGCGCCCTACGAGCGGGGCGGTTACGAGCAGGGCGGTTACGAGCAGGGCGGTTACGAGCAGGCCGACCCGTACGCGCAGCCCGTGCAGCAGCCGCCGGTGGCCGCCCCCGTGGCCGCCGCGCCCGCTCCGCCGCGCCCCCGCCCGGCCCGGCCCGCCGAGCCCGCGCCCGCGCCGGCCAGGCCCGAGCAGCCCTCCGAACAGGTCGGCGGGAGCCGTGCGGCCAAGGCCGCCAAGTCGCCCGCGGACGGCTACGCCACCGGCGAGTTCACCTTCGTGGAGGAGGAGGCGGAGGAGTCCGAGGACGTCATCGACTGGCTGAAGTTCGCCGAGTCGCGCAGCGAGCGCCGGGACGAGCGCCGCCGCAAGCTGCGCAACCGGCTGGTGGGCGCGGTCGTCGTGCTGGCCGTGCTGGCGGGCGGCGGGGCGGGCTACCTCTGGCTCACCGGCGGATTCGACGGCACCCAGACCGCGGCCTCGGCGGCCGGACCGCGCCAGGTGAACGTGGTGCACCTGCGCGACCTCCAGGGCAAGGTCTCCACCGCGCTGCTGGTCAACGACGCCTCCGGCCACAAGGGCTCGGTGCTGCTGTTGCCGGAGACCCTGAAGCTGCCCGGGACCGGCGACGCGGCGACGGTCGCGCTCGGCCAGGGGATGGACACGCTCGGCACCTCCGGCACCCGCGACGGGCTCGGCACGGTGCTGGGCGCGAGCGTGGCCGGCAGCTGGCGGCTGGACACCCCCTATCTCCAGCTGCTGGTCGCACAGCTGGGCGGTGTCCGGGTGGACACCAACGCCGAGGTGCGCGACGGCGGCAAGGCGGACGGCAAGGTGCTGGCCGCGGTCGGCAAGAACGTCCTGCTGAACGGCCAGGCCGCGGTCGGGTACGCCACCTACCAGGCCGCCGGCGAGGCCCGGGACGCGCAGCTGGCCCGGTTCGGGCAGGTGCTGGAGGCGATCGTGCGGACCATGCCGGTCGACCTCAAGGACGCCAAGGACACCGTGCACCGGATGGGGGCGGTGCTCGACCCGTCACTGCCGGAGGACGCGTTGGCGGGCGTGCTGGTCCAGCTCGCCCTGCAGGCCAAGGACGGGCACTTCAGCACCTCCGCGCTGCCCGTCGCGGCGGACGGCACCCTGGACGACGCCACCGCCGGCAAGCAGGTCAAGGACGTGCTCGGCGGCACCGTGCACAACGCCGGCAGCGGAGACTCCGCGATGGCCCGGGTGGCGGTCCAGGACGCCTCCGGCAACGACCAGTCGGCCGCGGCGGCGCAGGTCCAGATCACCAACGCCGGTCTGACCCTGGTGCCGGGCGTGGCCAAGGGCAGCCCGCAGGCGACCACCGAGATCCGCTACACGGACGACTCGCGACAGGCGGCCGCGAAGTCCCTGGCGATCAGCCTGAACGTGCCGGAGTCGGCGGTCAAGAAGGTCTCCGACACCCAGAACGCGGACCTGCTGGTGGTTCTCGGCAAGGACTACCAGCCGCCGAAGGCGCAGTAGCGCGCCGCCTTCCCCCCGCCGCAGTGCCCGCCCGCCGCGGCCCCGGAACAATTCGTCCGGGGTCGCGGCGGCGGCGTGAGATCCTGGACTGGGACCCCCTTGCCCGTTCGCGGGCCGGGCGGCGTCCCTCTCTGCAGCCGAGCCGGAAGAACACAGTGACCGTCACCGACCACAGCCAGGAACTCATCACCGTCGCCGCCCAGGCGGCGGCCGACAAGCTGGCCCACAACATCATCGCGTTCGACGTCAGCGAGGTGCTGTCGATCACCGACGCCTTCCTGATCGCCTCCGCGAGCAACGACCGCCAGGTCAAGTCGATCGCCGAGGAGATCGAGGAGCAGCTGCGCGAGAAGCTGGACGTGAAGCCGGTGCGCCGCGAGGGCGAGCGCGAGGGCCGCTGGATCCTGCTCGACTACCTCGACATCGTGGTGCACGTCCAGCACTCGGAGGAGCGCTCCTTCTACTCCCTCGACCGGCTCTGGAAGGACTGCCCCGAGCTGGCGCTGCCCGAGGAGGCGATGGCCACCCGCAACCGTCCCGAGGGCGCGGACGCCGACGCGGCCGGCAACGTCACCGCCCCGCCGGCGGACGACTTCGGCGGCGAGAACTACAGCGCCGAGGATCACAGCTGAGCCGGGAGGCGCGGGGACCGCGCATCGTCTTCTGGCGGCACGGCCAGACCTCCTGGAACCTCGAATCGCGCTTCCAGGGCAGCACCGACATCGAGCTGACCGGCCAGGGCGTCCAGCAGGCGCAGCGAGCGGCCCGGCTGCTCGCCGGCCTGAAGCCGGACCTGCTGATCTCCTCGGATCTCCAGCGGGCGGCCAGGACGGCCGCCGAGCTGGCCACGGTCACCGGGCTGGACGTGCACCACCACGAGGGCCTGCGCGAGACGTACGCGGGGGACTGGCAGGGCCTGACCAACGCGGAGATCCGCGCCCGGTTCCCGGCGCAGTACGAGGCCTGGGCGCAGGGTGAGCCGGTCCGGCGCGGCGGTGGCGAGCTGTCCACCGAGGTCGCCGACCGCTCCGTCCCGGTGGTGCTGGAGGCGGCCGGGAAGCTGCCGGAGAACGGCACGCTGGTCGTGGTCAGCCACGGTGGCACCATCCGCACCATGCTGGGCCGGATGCTCGGGCTGGACCCGGCGCTCTGGGAGTGCTTCGGCGGCCTGTCCAACTGCTGCTGGTCCGTCCTCGGCCGGGGCGCGCGCGGCTGGCGACTGCTGGAGCACAATGCCGGCACCCTGCCGCAGCCGGTGATCGGTGACGACACCTGACGGTCGGCACCGGCCGTCGCGGGTCTGCCGGCGGTGGGATTTCGCAGTTCCGGGCCTGACCAGCTAGAGTCTTCCTCGTTCGCAGGTGAGAACGCGGCCCGGAAGGGAAGCGGAGGATCCACACGAATGCGGGGCTGTAGCTCAGTTGGTAGAGCGCTTGCATGGCATGCAAGAGGTCCGGGGTTCAATTCCCCGTAGCTCCACTCCGCACCAGCGGTCCGAGAGGGCCGGTCGTGTCGCGGGGCTGTAGCTCAGTTGGTAGAGCGCTTGCATGGCATGCAAGAGGTCCGGGGTTCAATTCCCCGTAGCTCCACAACAGTTCGGAAGGCCGTCGCCCGGTGGGTGACGGCCTTCGGTGCGTTCCGGGCCGGCCCGGTGCGCGGCGCTCCCGCCCGGCCGCTCACGTGTGGCAGCACTTCACCGGCCGCGCCGGGAGCGTCGCCATCCGCTCGGTCCGCTCGCGGTCCTGCGGACCCTCCGGGGTGTAGACCACCATGTAGTGCTCGGGCGCGGCCGGAATGGTCAGGTACGCGGCGGTGAACCGCAGCTCGCCGACCTCCGGGTGCCGGAACACCTTGCGGGCCGACCGCGCCGGCGCCACCTCCTGCCGGGCCCAGAGCTCCCGGAACTCCGCGCTCGCGAGCGTCAGCTCCCGGATGTACCCCTCCCACACCGGCTCGCCCACGTGCCTGCCGTACGCGACCCGCAGCACCCCGACCATGCGGGGCAGTTCCTCGTCCCGGTTCAGAAAGGGGTTGCAGCAGGGCGGCGCGGTGACGGTGCACCACAGGCTGTTGAACACCCCGTGCGGCGCCGCCGGGGGGTTCGCCCCGAACAGCGACTCGTAGGACGAGTTGTGCAGCAGTACGTCGTAGCGGCTGTTGCAGACCGCTGCCGGGAGCGGCGCCAGCGCGTCCAGGATGACCTGGGTGGAGGCGTCGAGGTGCGGGTGCGCGGGGGAGGCGGGACGGACGGCGCGCACCCCGGCCAGCCGGAACAGGTGGTCGCGCTCGGTCGGATCCAGCCGCAGGGAGCCGGCGACCGCGGACAGCACCTGCTCACTCGCGTTGATCGGCCGGCCCTGCTCCAGCCAGGTGTACCAGGTCACGCCAACCCCGGCGAGCTGCGCGACCTCCTCGCGACGCAGGCCGGGCGTGCGTCGGCGAAGCCCCGGCGGCAGGCCGACGTCCTCCGGGGTGACCCGGGCGCGGCAGGCCTTCAGGAAGTGGGTGAGCTCGCTGCGGCGCTTGTCCTGCCGCTGTGGCTGTGGCTGTGGCTGTGGCTGTGGCTGCGGTGCGGGCCCGTGGCCCGCGTCGGCGACGGTCATGCCGTCATCGTGCCGCAGGGTGCTCGGCGCCCGCAGGGTGTTGCCGGTACCAGGATCGGCAGGCTCTAACCACCGGTACCGGAGCTGCGCGAGGCTGGGTCCATGACGGATCTTCAGACCCGCCCCGGCGCTCCCGGCGCGACCCCGACCCGGGCCGCGGCCCGGCCGGGGCTGCTCCTCGCTCTCGTCCTCGGCGGCCAGTTCATGGCGGTGCTCGACGTCTCCATCGTCAACGTCGCCGTACCCACCATCCGGACCGACCTGCACGCCTCCGGCGCCGCCCTGCAACTGGTCGTCGCCGGTTACACCATCGCGTACGCCGTCCTGCTGATCACCGGCGCCCGGCTCGGTGCGCGCTTCGGGTACGGGCGGCTGTTCCAGCTGGGCCTGGCCGGCTTCACCGCCGCCTCGCTGGCCTGCGGTCTCGCCTCGGGCACCGGCTGGCTGATCGGCTTCCGGCTGCTCCAGGGCGTCGGGGCGGCCCTGATGGTGCCCCAGGTGATGAGCATGATCCAGCGGACCTTCACCGGCGCCGCCCGGACCAGGGCGCTCGGCCTGTACTCGGCCGTGCTGGCCGGCGGGATGGCGCTCGGCCAGGTGCTCGGCGGCCTGCTGGTCAGCGCCGACCTCCTCGGTACGGGCTGGCGGCCGGTGTTCCTGGTCAACGTGCCGCTCGGGCTGGCGCTGCTGGCGGCCGGCGCCCGGCTGCTGCCCCGTCGGCCGGGAGAGCCCACCGAGGGCTTCGACGTCCCCGGCCTGGTGGTGCTGGCGCTGACGCTCGGACTGCTGGTGGTGCCGCTGGTGCTCGGGCACGAGCTGGGCTGGCCGGTCTGGGGCTGGGCGATGCTGGCCGGCAGCGGGGTGACGGCCGCGCTGTTCGCGGTGGTGGAGCGGCGGATCGCGCGCCGCGGTGGCCGGCCGCTGATCTCCGGTCGGGTGCTGCGCACGCCCGGTCTGCTGTCGGCGGCCGGGGCGATCTTCATGATCATGGCCGCGTTCTCCGGCTTCATGTTCGCCTTCGCCCTGCACCAGCAGGCGGGCCTCGGTCACAGCGCGCTGCGGGCCGGTCTGCTCTCCGGCCCGGTCGCGCTCGGTTTCGGCCTCTCCAGCCTGCGCTGGCAGCGGCTGCCGTCGCGCCTGCACACGGTGCTGCCCGTGCTCGGGACGGCGCTGGTGGCGCCCGGCTACCTGCTGCTCGCCCTCCTGCTGCGCGGCGGCGCGGAGATCGGCCCGGGCGAGCTGCTGCTGATGACCGGGATCGGGCTGGCGGCGGGATGCGCGTACGCGCCGCTGTTCGCCCGGGCGCTCGGCCGGGTGCTGCCGGCGGACGCGGCCGATGCCAGCGGGGTGATGGTGACCGTCGTCCAGCTCGGGCAGCTGGTGGGGGTCGCGGTGCTCGGCTCGGTCTTCCTGGGCCAGGTGCGGCTGCCCGCGCCGGCCGACGCGTCGGGGCACGCGCTGTTCGTCACCGGTGCGGTGATCGCCGCAGCGGTCGCCCTCGCCGGAGTCCTGGCCGCCCGGTCCGGGCGGGCGGAGCGGGCCGGGTAGCCAAAGGATTCGTGGAGCACCCCCGTGACCGTGTAAAGTAAGTGATGTCGCCAAGGGAGACCACAATGTGGGACCCGAGGTGACATCGCAGGTCAAGGGGCTGTAGCTCAGTTGGTAGAGCGCTTGCATGGCATGCAAGAGGTCCGGGGTTCAATTCCCCGTAGCTCCACAGTCGGCAGAGGCCGCCTCCCGTTCGGGGAGGCGGCCTCTCGCCTGTCCGGCGGCCGCCGGGCCGGACCTACCCCGTACCGAGCGCCGACCGCTACCGTCGTGCCATGGCCGACCTGGCGCGCAAGCGGAACGAAGAGCTGGCCCGGATACTGCACCAGCTCGGCTGGAGTCCGGAGCGGCTGTCCCGGGAGGTCAACCTGGCGCTGCCGGCCGGCCTGGCGATCAGCTCCACCGCCCCGTACAAGTGGCGCGATCGCGGCATGGTGCCGCGGGCCCCGCACGACCAGACCGTCTGCGAGGTGCTCAGCCGCACCCTGGGCATCGCCGTCACCTACGAACAGCTCTGGGGCCGGATGGGAGGCAACCGGGGTGCCAAGATCCTCTCCCCGCGCCTGCTGACCGACCCCTGGACCGCCGACACCGCGCAGACCGCGCTGCACGAGGCGGGCACCGACGCGGGCCCCGTCCGCCTCACCGACCTCTTCCGCGGCGCCGAACTCGAACAGGCCACCGGGCACTGGGCGTCGCCGCCGCCCGCCGTCACCGGCGGCGAGGGCGCCCTGCGGATCGCCCCCGAGCAGCTCGCCGACCTCCGGCGCTCCCACGACGGCAAGCGCCGGCTCGAACGGGCCTGCGGCGGCGGGCTGGTCCTCGACCCCGCCAAGGCCGAGCTTGCGATGGTCGGCAAGCTGCTCGAACTCGGCTCGTACGGGGAGCCGTTGGGACGTGAGCTGTACGCCGCCGCGGCCAGGCTCGCCCGGCTGGTCGGCTGGGCCAACTACGACATGGGCAACGACGCCGCCGCGCAACGCGCCTTCGTGGCCGCCCTGCGCGCCGCGCACGTCTGTGGCGATCCTCGGCTCGGGGTGAGCGTGGTCGGCTGTCTCGCGGTGCAGGCCACCCAGACCTCCGGCGGGCGTGGACTCGACGCGGTGGCGATGCTCTCGGGTGCGCTGCTGGCCGCCGGCGACGTCCTGACGCCGCGCGAGCGGGCCCTCCAGCTCGGGCGGATCGCCCGGGCGTACGGCCGCAAGGGCGAGCGCAGCGGCGTCGAGGAGGCCGCGGCGCGCGCGGTCCGGGCGCTGGAGGGCGAGCCGGACAGCCGTCAGGAGCGGGCCGACCTGGACGGCATGGTGGGGGAGGGCTATCTCTTCCTCGACGAGCACGAGCGCGCCCGGGCGCTGCTGTCCGGCGCGGTCGGCGTCCTGGGGCCGGCCCGCGCCCGGGCCAAGGCCCTGCTGATGGTCCGGCTGGCCGACTCCTACCGGCGGACGGGCGACCGGGCCTCGGCCGCCCGCAGCGCCGACGAGGCCAGGCGGCTGGCCGCCGGCATGCAGTCGGCCCGGGTCGCCCGGGCGCTGCGCGACTTCGACGCGGCGGCCAGGACGGGCCTCGGGTAGGCGGTCGGGCGGGCCTGGCCGGCCCTCCGTTCGAGGCGTCCGGCCGGCTCCGCGGCGGGCCGGGGCGCGGCCCCGCCCGTGGAACGGGAGCGAGGGCGCTCGTGGGCTTGCGGTACCCTGAGCCCATGCGAACCGCGCGCCTGCTCCTTAGCCGGCCGCGCTGACAAGAACCGGCCGTGCTCGGAAGGCGCCGGAGTCGGCGTGGCGTCCCCTCCTGCGAGGGGCTTTTTTGTTTTCCGGCGCTGTTCAGCCGGATCCAGCCGGACCGCCGACGGACTTCTCCGCCGGTTCGCACTCTGACACCGATGGAGCCTGAAGGACCATGAGCGAGACGACACCTGCCTCCGGCGCGGCCGGCGACGCAACCGAGCCCTTCCGCGCGGAGGCGGCTTTCAAGTACACCGCCGCGCTGGCGGCCGACATCGAGTCCCGCTGGCAGGACGTCTGGGAGAAGGAGGGGACGTTCAACGCCCCCAACCCGGTCGGCGCGCTGGCCGATCCGGCCGCCGGTGACGTCTCGGCGAAGCCGCACAGCTTCATCATGGACATGTTCCCGTACCCCTCCGGCGCCGGCCTGCACGTCGGCCACCCGCTGGGCTACATCGCCACCGACGTGTTCGCCCGCTTCCAGCGGATGACCGGGCACAACGTGCTGCACACCCTGGGCTACGACGCCTTCGGCCTGCCCGCCGAGCAGCACGCGGTCGCCACCGGCGAGCACCCCCGGGTCTCCACCGAGGCCGCGATGGCGAACATGCGCCAGCAGCTGCGCAGGCTGGGCCTGGGCCACGACTCGCGCCGGTCGATCGCCACCATCGACCCGGACTACTACCGCTGGACCCAGTGGATCTTCCTGCAGATCTTCGACTCCTGGTACGACGCCGAGGCCGGCCGGGCCCGTCCGATCGCCGAGCTGGTCGCGCAGTTCCAGGACGGCACCCGGCAGACCCCCGACGGCCGCGCCTGGGCGCAGCTGTCCGCCGCCGAGCGCGAGGACCTGCTGGGCGACCACCGCCTGGCGTACTCCAAGGAGGTGCCGGTCAACTGGTGCCCCGGTCTGGGCACCGTGCTGGCCAACGAGGAGGTCACCGCGGACGGCCGCTCCGAGCGCGGCAACTTCCCGGTGTTCAAGTCCAACCTGCGTCAGTGGATGATGCGGATCACCGCCTACTCCGACCGCCTGATCGCCGACCTGGACCTGCTGGACTGGCCCGAGGCCATCAAGCAGCAGCAGCGCAACTGGATCGGCCGCTCCGAGGGCGCGCGGGTCGAGTTCGCGGTGAACGGCCGGGGCGCCGACGGCGGGGCGATCACCGTCTTCACCACCCGCCCCGACACCCTGTTCGGCGCCACCTACATGGTGCTGGCGCCCGAGCACGCCCTGGTCGACTCGATCGTGCCCGCGGCCTGGCCCGCCGGCACCCACGACGACTGGACGGGCGGCGCCGCCACCCCGGCCGAGGCCGTGGCCGCGTACCGCGCCACCGCCGCCGCCAAGTCGGACGTCGAGCGCCAGGTGGACGCCAAGGTGAAGACCGGCGTCTTCACCGGCGCGTACGCGACGAACCCGGTCAGCGGCGAGCCCGTCCCGGTGTTCATCGCCGACTACGTGCTGATGGGCTACGGCACCGGCGCCATCATGGCCGTCCCCGCCCACGACCACCGCGACTTCGCCTTCGCCCGCGCCTTCGCGCTGCCGATGCGCTGCGTCGTCAGGCCCACCGACGGGCGCGACGAGGACCCGCAGACCTGGGACGACGCGTTCGACACCTACGACTCGGTGATCGTCAACTCGGCCCACGCCGAGGGCACCGAGAACGGCGTCTCGCTGGACGGCCTGTCGGTCGTCGAGGCCAAGCAGTCGGTCACCGCCTGGCTGACCGAGCACGGCATCGGTGCGGGAACCGTCAACTACCGCCTGCGCGACTGGCTGTTCAGCCGCCAGCGGTACTGGGGCGAGCCCTTCCCGATCGTCTACGACGAGGACGGCGTGATGCACGCGCTGCCCGAGTCGATGCTGCCGGTCGAGGTGCCCGAGGTCGAGGACTACTCGCCGCACACCTACGACCCCTACGACTCCACCTCCTCGCCGAAGACCCCCCTGTCGCGCAACGACGCCTGGGTCAACGTCGAGCTGGATCTGGGCGACGGTGTGAAGTCGTACCGCCGCGAGACCAACACCATGCCCAACTGGGCGGGTTCGTGCTGGTACGAGCTGCGCTACATCGACCCGTCGAACGCCGACAAGGTGGTCGACCCCGCCAACGAGCGGTACTGGCTGGGCGCGACCGCCGAGAAGCCGGCCGGCGGCGCCGACCTGTACGTCGGCGGCGCCGAGCACGCCGTGCTGCACCTGCTGTACGCGCGCTTCTGGCACAAGGTGCTGCACGACCTGGGCCACGTCTCCTCCGTCGAGCCCTTCCACAAGCTGTTCAACCAGGGCATGATCACCGCCGACGTCTACCGCGACGAGCGGGGCTTCCCGGTGCCCGCCGCGGAGGTGGAGGAGCGCGACGGCGGCTACGTCTGGAACGGCGAGGCGGTCAAGCGCGAGGCCGGCAAGATGGGCAAGTCGCTGAAGAACGCCGTCGCGCCCGACGAGATCGCCGACGAGTACGGCGCCGACACGCTGCGCCTGTACGAGATGTCGATGGGCCCGCTGGACGTCTCCCGTCCGTGGGACACCCGGGCCGTGGTCGGCTCGTACCGCTTCCTGCAGCGGCTGTGGCGCAACATCGCGTCCGAGTCCACCGGCGAGCTGGTCGTCACCGACGAGCCCGCCGACGAGCCGACCCTGCGCGCGCTGCACAAGGCGATCGACGGCATCCGCGGCGACATGTCCGGGCTGCGGTTCAACACGGCGGTCGCCAAGGCCATCGAGCTGAACAACTTCCTGGTCAAGCGCGGTTCCACGCCGCGCGAGGTGGCGGAGCAGATCGTCCTGCTGGTCGCCCCGCTGGCCCCGCACATCGCCGAGGAACTGTGGCGCAAGCTGGGCCACGAGGATTCGCTGGCGTACGCCGACTACCCGGTCGCGGACCCGGCGTACGTGGTCGACGAGTCGGTCACCTGCGTCGTCCAGATCAAGGGCAAGGTCAAGGCCCGCCTGGAGGTCTCCCCGGAGATCTCCGACGCCGAGCTGGAGGCCCTGGCGCTGGCCGACCCCGCCGTGGTCGCGGCGATCGGCGACGCGCCGGTGCGCAAGGTCATCGCGCGCGCGCCGAAGCTGGTCAACATCGTCACCGGCTGACCGCAGGGCAACTCCGGGGCCGGGCCACGCCGTTGCGGCGGGGTCCGGCCCCGGTGCCGTCGGCCCCGGCCAGTTCTGCTCGGCTCGGCTCGGCCCGGGCCTGCTGGGCCCGGGCCTGCTGGGGTCTGCTCGGCCCGGGGCCGTCCGAGCCGGGGCCGTCCGGGCGCGGGGGAGCCCGTCTCGGACGTGGGACGGTCCGCGGCGCCGTCCGTGGTGCGGTGGGGCACACCGGCCGCCCGGGTGCCGGGTCCTGTGAGGGTGATCCCCGATCTGTCCCTGATCTCGGCCCCGGTGTCCGGTTTGACCCGGCCGCCGGCCGGTCGGGGCGGCTACGGTGGAATCCTCGGCGACTGCGGTCCGGCCCGTGCACCCGTACGGTGCGGCCCGCGCCACGCGGTCCGGCGCGCCCGGTCCGGTGTACCCGCTCCGGTGGAAGGTGGCTCGTGATGGACGCACTCGGAGTGCTGCTGGCCCTGGTGCTGCTGTTCGGCCTCGGGCTGCTGACCCTGGCGGTGGTCGGCACGGTCAAGGCCGCGAAGGCGGTGGCGGTGAAGGTCGAGCGGCACGAGGCCAACGCCAGACGGGCCGTGGAGAACGTCACCCTGAAGGCGAAGACGTACACCAGGCCCGGCGCCCAGGGGAGGATCTCGGCCACCCGGCTCGCCCTGCGCTCCTCGCTCGACGGCACCCGCCAGGTCCTGGAGGGCGCTGTCGCCGAGGACGGCCAGCTGACGGAGTCCCTGCAACTGCTGGCCCGGCTCGACGTCCACGCGGCGGAGTTGGACGGCGAGCTGCGGACGCTGGAGCGAGAGCCGGACTCCGGGCGGATCGCGGCCAGACTGCCCGAACTGCGCGAGCGCGCCGACCGGATCACCCGCTCCGCCGAGACGATGCGCTGGGCGGCCCAGGACCGCATGCACCGCTTCGCCGAGGACGAACTGACCCGGCTGGGGCAGGAGTGCGAGAGCGAGGCGGGCGCGCTGCGGCACTGGGACTCCGCCGCTGCGCAGGGCGGTGGCGTGGACGCGGGCTCGACTGCGGCCGGGGTGACCGACCCGGCTCCGGCGGGGCAGGCACCGCGACCCGGGCTGACCTCCGGCGGCCGCCGGCCGGGCGCGGAGGAGGCACTCGGCCTCGCCGACCCGCTGGCCCGCCTCGCCCAGCGCCTGCGCAAGCCCTCGGCGGGACCTTCGGGAGGCTGACCACCGCCCGCCCGCGGCCGCGCCCCCGGGGCGGGAGCGCACGTCATCGCGTGTCCGGCGCTGTCCTCGGGGCCGTACGGGGAGTAACCTCCGGCTCATGCCCGCCGACCTCGCCATCGTCACCGACTCCACGGCCTACCTGCCGCAGGACGCCGTCGACCGTCACGGGATCACCGTGGTGCCACTGAGCGTCGCGGTCGGCGACGAGGTGCTGGCGGACGGCGTGGAGATCACCCCCAAGGAGCTTGCCGAGGCGCTGCGCGCCAAGCACCGGGTGACGACCTCCCGTCCCAACCCCGAGACCTTCGCCGCGGCGTATCGCGGCGCCGCCGAGGCCGGTGCCCGGGGTGTCGTCTCGGTGCACCTGTCGGGGGAGCTGTCCGGCACCTGCGAGGCCGCCCGGCTCGCCGCGGCCGAAGCGCCGATTCCGGTACGGGTGGTCGACAGCAGGCTGGTGGGCATGGCCCTCGGCTACAGCGTGCTGACGGCCGCGCGGAGTGCCGCCGACGGCCTGGGACTGGACGAGGTGGCCGCCGCCGCGGTGCGGCGGGCCGCGCACACCAGTGGCTTCTTCTACGTCGACACCCTCGAACACCTGCGCAGGGGCGGTCGGATCGGTGCGGCCCGGGCCCTGCTCGGCTCGGCGCTGGCGGTCAAGCCGCTGCTCCATCTCTCCGGTGGCAGGATCGAACCGCTGGAGAAGGTCCGCACGGCCTCCCGCGCGATCGCCAGGCTTGAGGAGATCGCCGTCGAGCGGGCCGGCGACCGCCGGGTCGACCTCACCGTCCACCATCTCGCCGCCGAGGACCGTGCCGAGCTCCTCGCCGAGCGCCTGCGCGAACGGATCCCCGGGCTGTGCGAGCTGTACGTCGGTGAGGTGGGCGCCGTGATCGGCGCCCACGTCGGTACGGGGCTGCTCGCGGTGGTGCTCTCACCCCGCTGACCCTGTGCGCTGCCGGACGGGGTCTCCGGCGGGTGCCCGGCAGTATGCCCGCTGTGCCGGGCCCGTGACGGCCGGCGGGGGCAGGTTCACTCCTGCGGGCGACCCCGGTTATCCACAGGCCGGACTTTTCCCCAGGCAATCGGTCGTCCTCCCACGGCCGCCGGTGCGGCCCGTACCGTCCTGCGCCATGAGAACCCTGACACCGGGCGCTGCCCGCCGCCGTGCGACCACCGAGACCGTCCGGGAGCGGATGGCCACCCTGCTGGCCGCCGATCCCCCGGCACGGCCGCCCGCCGACGGGCACGACGCCGGCGGGCACGGGGGCGGCGGGCACGACGCCGATGGGCCCGGTGGCGGCGGGTTTGGCAGCGACGGGAACGACCGGGACGGGTACCGCGTCGATGGCCACGGCAGCGACGGGCACGATCGCGACGGACGTTCCGACGAACCCGGTGGTGACGGCGGTCCTCCCGAGGAGAGCCTTGTCGGTACGCCCCTCGCGGAGTGGGATCCCGGCAGTTCCCTGCCTCCCGGGGGCCCGCCGCCGCCCGCCGCCGGAGCACGGCCGCACCAGCGGATCCACGAGCCCGACCACCGACCGCCGCGATCCGCGTTCACCTCCCTGCTGCGCCCGGCGCTCGCCCTCGACCGGCGGGCGGTGATGGGGCTCGCCGTCCTGCTCCTGCTCGCCGTCGCGTACGCGGTGCAGCACTTCTGGCTCGGCCGCCCGCAGCCGGTCCAGGTGCCGGTCGCCGCGGCATCGACGGCGAGGGCGGGGCCGGACGAGCCCGTCCCGGCCGGCCCGGAGAGCAGTGGCGCCGCAGGTCCGGAGACCAGTGGCGTCGCGGGCCCGGAGAGCACCGGTGCCGCCGTCGTCGTGGTGGACATCGCGGGCCGGGTACGGATTCCCGGCCTGCGCGAACTCCCCGGCGGCTCCCGGGTCGCGGACGCGCTCCGGGCCGCCGGTGGCGCCCTTCCCGACACCGACACCACGGCACTGAACCTGGCCCGCGTTCTGGCGGACGGGGAGCAGATCCTGGTCGGCGCGCCCGAGAGCGGGATCCCGCTCGCGCCGCCGGGCGCGGCGGGCCCGACGAGCGGGCCGGTCAGTCTCAACCGCGCGACCCCCGAACAGCTGGACGCCCTCCCCGGCGTCGGTCCCACCCTCGCCCGACGAATCATCACCTTCCGCCAGGCGCACGGCCCGTTCCGATCCCTGGACCAGCTCCGGCAGGTGAGCGGCATCGGTGAACGGACCTTGGCGGAGATGAAACCGCTGCTCACCCTCTGAACCGCGCTCGGCGCTCCGACCCCTGCGGCCCGCACGGCCGGTCGGTGCCCGACCCACCGGGCCGCGGCCGCGCCACCAGGAGGTGACCCCATCACCGCGTACACCGTTCGACCAGGACCAGGACCAGGACCAGGGCCAGGGCCAGGACCAGGACCAGGACCAGGACCAGGACCAGGGCCAGGACCAGGACCAGGGCCAGGACCAGGGCCAGGGTCACGGCCGGTGAGCTCCGCCGGGCCCGGCGGAGCTCACCCGGGCGCCGCCGCCGATCTCCGTCTGCTGCTGCCCACCGTCGCGGCCTGGGCGGTCACCTCGCTGCTGCTCGGCCTCGGCCCGGCCCACCGCCAGGCATCGGTCGTCGCCGCCGGTGCCGCCACCGTGGCCGCCGCACTGCTGCTGGTCGGGCCCGGTCGGCGGCGGCGCACCGTGGTGACCCTGGCAGCCGTGCTCCTCACGGGCGCGGCGGCGGCCGCCGCCACGCTCCTGCACACCGCCGACCTCCAGCGCGGCCCGCTGGTCGCACTCGCGCACGGTGGGCCGTCACCCGACAGCCCACCCGACAGCCCACCCGCACAGTTGTCCGCCGAGCCGCCCCGTGAGCGTGACGGCACCGACCCGCCCCGCCCGGGGGAGGCCGCCGCGTCGGCCCCTCCCCAGCTGCTGGTCGAGCTGGTCGTCGCGGGCGATCCCAAGGCCCGGATCTCGCGTGCCCGGGGGACGGCTCCCGGGCAGGCGCTGCTGACGGTCGCCGCCGTCGTCGAACGCGTCACCGTCCCCGAGGGGGTGCGGCCGGCGGCCACCACCCGGACCAGGACACCCGTCACCGTCATGGTGCGGGCCCAGGACGCCGCCCGGTGGCAGCCGCTGCTGCCCTCCACGCGGGTGGCCGCCGACGTCCTGGTCCTGCCGGCGGGGGAGGGCCGCGACGACAGCGCGGCCGTGCTGCTGGCCCACGGTCCGCCCCGGCCGATCGCGCCGCCGAGCCTTCCGCAACGCGTCGCCGGGGGCCTGCGGGCCGGGCTCCGCGCCGCCTGCGACGGGCTGCCCGCCGATGCCCGCGGCCTACTGCCCGGCCTCGTGGTGGGCGACACCTCCAGGCTGCCGGAGGACCTCGGAGAGGCCTTCCGGGCGACCGACCTCGCGCATCTCTGCGCCGTCAGCGGCGCCAACCTCGCCATCGTCCTGACCGTCCTGATCGGCGCACCCGGCCGCGCGGGCACTGCGGAACGCGGCGGCCTCGCCGCTCGCCTGGGCCTCTCGCTGCGGACCACCGCGCTGCTGGGTACGGCCCTGACGCTGGCCTTCGTCACGGTCTGCCGCCCCGATCCCAGCGTCCTGCGGGCCGCCGCGACCGGACTGATCGGCCTGCTCGCCCTGGCCGCCGGCCGGCCACGTCACGCTCTGCCGGCCCTCTCGGGCGCCGTCCTCGTGCTCGTCCTGCTCGATCCCTACCTCGCCCGCTCCTACGGCTTCCTGCTGTCCGTCCTGGCGACCACCGGTCTGCTGGTCCTCGGGCCGCGCTGGGCGGCGGCGCTGCGCGCCCGGGGCTGCCCGGGCCACCTCGCCGCGGCGCTGGCCGCGGCCGGCGCGGCCCAGGTGCTCTGCGCGCCGGCCACCGTCCTGCTGGCACCCCGGGTCAGCCTGGTCGCGGTGCCCTGCAACCTACTGGCCGAACTGGCCGTCGCCCCGGCCACCCTGCTGGGATTCGCCGCGCTCCTCGTCGCACCGGTGTCGGGCGCGCTCGCACACCTGCCCGCCGAGCTCGCCGCCCTCCCGGCCGGCTGGCTGGCGGCGGTCGCCAGGCACGGCGCGGCCCTGCCCGGCGCCGAGCTGTCCTGGCCGGGCGGCCCGGTCGGAGCGGGGGTGCTCGCCATCGCCACGGTGGCCGCGTGCCTGGCAGTGCCGCTCCTGCTGCCACCACCGTCACGCCCCGCCGACCCGGGCGGTGGCCGGCCGACGGGCAGGGGCCGCTCCGGTCGGCTCCGGGCCCTCGTGGCGGTTGCGCTGGCCTGTGCGCTGCTGGTGATCCTTCTGCGGCCACCGTCCCTCGCCAGGATCGCGACCGGTTGGCCGCCTCCCGGATGGCGGCTCGCCATGTGCGACATCGGCCAGGGCGACATGCTGGTCCTGCCGATCCTCCCCGCCGTCCACCCGGACGCCGCCGTTCCCGACAGCGCGGTGGTGATCGACGCCGGTCCGGATCCGGACAGCGCGGACAGCTGCCTGCGCAGTCTCGGCATCACCAGGGTCGCCCTGTTGCTCCTGACGCATTTTCACGCCGACCACGTCGAGGGCGTCCCCGGTGTGCTGCGCGGGCGCGAGGTCGGAGCCGTCGAGGGCACCACGCTGGACGAACCGGCCGCCGAGGCGGCGCGCGTGCGGCGCTGGGCGGCGGCCGCCGGTGTCCCGCTGCTGCGGGCCGCCCGGGGCGAACACCGTACGGCGGGGCCACTGCTCTCCTGGGACGTGCTCTGGCCCGACGCGGCTCCCGGCGGCCCTGCGGGCACGGGCCTGGCCGCTCCCGGGGCGCCGGGGCCGAACAACGCCAGTGTCGCCCTGCTCGCCACCGTCGGTGCCCCGGGTGGCGCGCCGGGTACCGCTGCCGGACGGCCGCTGCGCGTCGCCCTGCTGGGAGACCTGGAACCACCGGCCCAGGCCGTTCTGCTCGGCCGTCTCGCGGCCGCCCGGGTGGACGTCCTCAAGGTGGCCCACCACGGATCCGCCCACCAGGACTGGGATCTCACCGCCGCGCTGCACCCCCGGCTCGCCCTGATCTCCTGCGGCCGGGACAACCCGTACGGTCACCCGGCGCCCCGTACGGTCGACCGGCTCCGGGCGCTCGGTGCGACCGTCCTGCGCACGGACCAACAGGGTGACATCGCCGTCCTGGGCGACACCCCCGACGCCCTCGGCGCGGCCACCCATCCGCACGACCGACCCGAGGGCCGGCGCCGATGACGGCCCGCCGCCTCAGCCAGCGATCGCCGCCCCGCAGGAGGCCCGCCCCGCAGGACCCGCCCCCACCGGCGACACCGTCCCCTGGGGCCGCCGCCGCCCCCGTCCCCCCGTCGTCGGCGCGCGCCCTACCCCTCCTCGCGCCAGCCCTCGTACTCGGACGCGAGGGCTTCCAGCTCGGCGAGCAGCTCCGCCGTCCATCCCGCCTCCGGCGGCTCCACGACCACCAGCCACTGCGCGTCCTCCGCGTCGTCCTCCCCGGCGAGCGCGTCCCGGACGACCTCGGGCTCGGTCAGACCCGCCCGGCGCAGGGTCAGCTCCCGCGCCGCCTCCTGCGCGGCGTCGCGGTCGGGCAGGACGAGGAGCTGTCGCGCGTGGAGGTCCTGGACGTCGTGGTTCTCGTTCACGGCGCCATTCTCCCGTCCCGGTGCGGCTCTCCCGCCCGGGGCCCCGTACCTGCCCGCCCGACCCCCGCCCGATCCCCGCCCGATCCCCGCTCGGCCGCGCCCGCTCCCAGCGCTCCGGCTCCGGCCCGTCCTGCCCGATACCTGCCCTACCTGCCCTGCCTGCTCTGCCCGGCGCGGCCCGGGTGCAGCGCCGCGCCGGGGTGTCGGGCCCCCGTGGGATGCTGGTACGCGATGGCCAGGAAGAGTGCACCCGACGACCTGCTCGCCCCGCTGACCCTGGTGGTCGGCCAGGAGGAGCTGCTGCTCGACCGCGCGGTCGCGCAGGTGGTGGCGGCGGCGAAGGCGGCCGACCCCGACACCGACGTGCGCGACATCCCGCCCGGCGGTCTGCAGCCCGGCAGCCTCGCGGAGCTCACCACGCCCTCGCTGTTCGCCGAGCGCAAGGTGATCGTGGTCCGGGCCGCCCAGGATCTCTCCGCCGACTCCGTGAAGGAGGTCAAGGCGTACATCGAGGACCCGGCCGAAGAGGTGATCATGGTTCTGGTGCACGCCGGCGGGGTGAAGGGCAAGGGCCTGCTGGACGCCGGCCGCAAGGCGGGCGGCCGTGAGGTCGCCTGCCCGAAGCTGACCAAGGCGGGCGACCGTCTCGCCTTCGTCCGCGGTGAGTTCCGCACCCTCGGACGGTCCGCGAGCCAGGAGGCCTGCCAGGCCCTGCTGGACGCGCTCGGCAGTGATCTGCGCGAACTCGCCGCCGCCTGCAACCAGCTGACGGCGGACGTCGAGGGAACCATCGACGAGACGGTGGTCGCCCGGTACTACAGCGGCCGGGCCGAGGCCACCGGCTTCGAGGTGGCCGACCTCGCCGTGACCGGCCGGGCGGCCGAGGCACTGGAGCGGTTGCGCTGGGCCCTCGCGGTGGGCCAACCGCCCACGGGCATCACCTACGCGCTGGCCTCGGGCGTCCGCAGCATCGGCCGCCTCGCCACCACCGGCCGCAACATGCGCCCCGCCGACCTGGCCCGCGAGCTGGGCATGCCGCCCTGGAAGGTCGACCGGGTCCGCCAGCAGATGCGCGGCTGGACGGGGGACGCGGTCGCCACCGCCCTCACCGCCATCGCGCAGGCCGACGCCGCGGTCAAGGGCGGTTCCGACGACCCGGCCTACGCACTGGAGCGCGCCGTGGTCGCGGTCGCCCGCGCGGCCCGCTCCGGCGCCCGCTCGTACTGACCGCCGCCCGGGCTCACTGCCCACTCGCGCGTCCCGCTGCCCGCGTCCCGCTGCCCGCTCCCGCGTCCCGCCGCCCGGTCGGTGCGGTCGGTGCGGTCGGTGCAGGCCATGCGGCCCATGGGGGCGGTCCCGTCACGGCCCGCCGAGTTCCTTCAGCAGATCCCGGCTGTCGGCGAGCAGTGACTGACGGATCGTCTCCCGGTCCGGTGCCGTGCTCTTGCCGTCCTGATAACTGCCCGACCAGGACAGGTAGTACGTCATGCCGCCGTCCCGGATCTGCAGCTCCTGCGAGACGCTGTGCCAGGCCCCGTCCGAGCCGCTCACCCCGTCGCGAAAGGCGATGTACGCCTCCTCGCCGAGTCCGGGCACGTCGGTGATCTCGTACCGCTGCTGCTGCATCCCGGCCTTCTCGGCGTCGAACTCCAGGCCGGCGTTCACGGCCTTGTGCAGTTTGACCTGGGCGTAGAGCGAGGCGTATTCGGTGTCGCCACTGTCGCCGCTGTCGCCGGTGTTCCGCTCCAGCGACAGGATGCAGGACATCGAGTCGAGCGCCGGGTCCAGATCCGTGTGGTGGGAGGGGGTGGCGTCCGGCTGGGGGTAGAGCTGGGTGAACCTGACCAGCCTGGCCGCCCGGCACAGGTCGTCGACGGTGTGATAGCCGTGCAGACCCTGCGGCGCGGTCGGCACGCTGACCATGCCGGGTACGGTCAGCACCACCGCCGTCCAGACGACGGAGGCCAGCAGCGCCCCCGTGAAGCCCCACCCCGCCGCGCGGCGCAGGGCGCGCCGCCCGTCGCCCCGCCTCTCGCCGCTGTCCCCGCCGGAGGCCGAGGCGCCGACCGCAGCAGACCCGCCCGCAGCAGACCCACCGGCAGCAGACCCACCGGTGGGCGACCCGGGTGGGTGGTGGCCGGCGGTCGCGTACTGCTGGAACGGCGGGCCCTGGGGCGGCGCCGTCGGGTGGTTCCCGTACCCGTGACCGGCCTGTGGTGGCGTTGCCATCTCCGCGTCCCCCTGTGAAGTGCTCTGCGCACCGGCCCCGACGGCCGCCGCGTTCACCCCTGCCCCGCCTCGCGGGACCCCGATCGCCGCAGCCGCCTCGCGGGGCCCGATCGCCGCAGCCGCGACGCCGGGAGCGACCCCCGAACCCCCGCTGCGGCCGGTGCTGTCGGGATCGCTCGCGCGGGTCCGCTCGACGACGATAGCGGCCCCGCCCTCCCGTCCGGCAGGGAAGCCCGCAGTCGCCGGGGCGGGGGCGGCCCACGGCGCCCGGGCACACCTGACCGCGCCTGCGCGGGCGGGGCCCCGAACCGTGCCGGGCCCGATCCGCACCGTCCGGGGCCGGATCCGGGCAGGCCGATAACGCTTCCGCAAACAGCTGATGTACCCACAAGTACACCTGTAGACCTGCCTCCTGACACCCTTCGCCCACAGAGGACAAGCGCATGAGCAGCCCCGACCAGCAGTCCCCGTCCGGTCCCTCCTGGGGGCCGCCGAACCCCGTGCCGCCACCGGGCTGGACGCAGCCTCCGGCCCCCCGGGCCGGTCTGCCGAAGGCCGCGAAGATCACCCTGGGCATCATCGGCGGCCTGGTGATCATCGGTGGCTGCAGCGCCGTCGTCGCGGGCCCGAACGGCACCGGCGGCGCGACGGCGGCAGCCGGTGGGTCGTCGCCGGCACCCGGCCCCACGGTGACCGTCACCCGGACGGTGACGGCGCCGCCGGCCCCCGCGGTCACGGCCACGGTGACCGCCACCGTCACCGAGCCCGCCGCCGTCCAGGCCCCGGCCCAGCAGCCCGCTGCCGCTCCCGGCGACACCGTCGCGGGCAGTGGGACGTACCTGGTCGGGGACGACATCCAGCCCGGTACCTACAAGACCGCCGGACCGGGAAGTCTCGGTATGTGTTACTGGGAGCGGGCCAAGGACAGCAGCGGCGGCTTCGAGTCGATCATCGCGAACGACAACCTGACCGGGCAGGGAGTCGTCACGATCAAGAGTTCGGACAAGGTCTTCAAGACGGAGGGCTGCCAGGCCTGGGTCAAATCCAAGTGAGGTAGCGAACGTCCGACCTGGCAGTGGCGGTGGCGGTGGCGGTGGCGGGCCCGGGAGCGGGGCGCGGCCACTGGCGCCCCGCCCGGAAGAGCCCGCGCAAAAGCGCACTGCCCGCCAGGAGTCCCCTGGCGGGCAGTGGGCGAACGGCCTGTCGCCAGGCGGTTCGCGGTAAGTCCGTGCACCGCACCCGCGTGGCGAACGCAGGCCGCGTGCGGTACGAGTCTGTGCGTCTCAGGGTTCCGGGTAGAGGGCCGGTTCGACCTGAGAGAGTGGGGCCGCGACGGCCCCGGGGCGTCAGGCCTGGACGGCCGAGTTGACGCGCTTGGTGATGGCCGACTTCTTGTTGGCGGCCTGGTTGGCGTGGATGACGCCCTTGCTGACGGCCTTGTCGAGGGCCTTGGAGGCCTCGCGGGCCAGCACGGTGGCCTTCTCGGTCTCGCCGGCGGCAGCGGCCTCACGGGCCTTGCGCAGGGCGGTCTTGAGCGAGGACTTGACGGCCTTGTTGCGCAGGCGCGCCTTCTCGTTGGTCTTGATGCGCTTGATCTGGGACTTGATGTTCGCCACGAAGGAGCCTCAGTCTTGTTCGTAATGGTTTGAACAGAGTGCACCGGACGGCGCCGGTCTGCTGAGAGGGCATGCCGGTGCCAGGTGCAGCGGCCAACGCTACCAGGGGCCGGGGGCCGTGCCCAAACCGGCTACGCCGTGAGCAGCGCCTCGCCGTAGTGCTCGACCTCGGGGAACGGTGCGTAGAAGGGGTGCAGCAGGGCCCGCCACCGCTGGTACTCGGCCGATCGGCGGAACCCCTCGGTGTGGTCCGCCGGTGTCTCCCACTCCACCTGGAGCAGGAAGCGCGAGCGGCGTCCCTCGTCGAGGCAGCGGCGCAGCTCCAGCGAGCGGAAGCCCGCCTGCACCGCGATCAGCGGTCTGGCCTCGCCGAACGCGGCGAGGAAGTCGTCCTCGCGGCCGGGCCGGACGTCGAGCAGCGCGCTTTCGAGGATCATGGGCAGTCACTCCAGGCACCGGCCGGGACCGCCGGCCCGAGCTGGACGGCGAGCCGCCGCGCGCTCGTGGGAGGATGGTCGGAGCCATATCGATCGGACGAGACCGTCCGGTCCCCGGGAAGCGGCTCCTTCGGTTGACGACGAGTACGACGAGTACGACGTCGAGCGGTCGAGGGGGCGAGTACCCGGCCCCCGGACCAACGGAGAATCGGACCAAGGTGCCCGCGACCCCCAGCAATGTGCCAGAGCCCAGCCGTACCGACCCGGCGCTGATCCGCAACTTCTGCATCATCGCCCACATCGACCACGGCAAGTCGACGCTCGCCGACCGGATGCTGCAGATCACCGGCGTCGTCGACCCCCGGCAGATGCGTGCCCAGTACCTCGACCGCATGGACATCGAGCGCGAGCGCGGTATCACCATCAAGTCGCAGGCGGTCCGCCTCCCCTGGGCGCCGACGGTCGGCCAGGGTGCGGGGAAGACCCACATCCTCAACATGATCGACACCCCGGGCCACGTGGACTTCACGTACGAGGTGTCCCGTTCGCTCGCCGCCTGCGAGGGCACCGTCCTCGTGGTGGACGCCGCCCAGGGCATCGAGGCGCAGACCCTCGCCAACCTGTACCTGGCGCTGGAGAACAACCTCACGATCGTCCCGGTGCTGAACAAGATCGACCTGCCGGCCGCCCAGCCGGAGAAGTACGCCGCCGAGATCGCGCACATCATCGGCTGCGACCCGGAGGACGTCCTCAAGGTCAGCGCGAAGAGCGGCCTCGGTGTGCCGGAGCTGCTCGACCACGTGGTCGAGAAGATCCCGGCCCCGGTCGGCGTGAAGAACGCCCCGGCCCGCGCGATGATCTTCGACTCGGTCTACGACACCTACCGCGGCGTGGTCACCTACGTCCGGGTGGTCGACGGCGAGCTCACCAAGCGCGAGCGGATCCAGATGATGTCCACCGGCGCGACCCACGAGCTGCTGGAGATCGGCGTCATCTCGCCCGAGCCCAAGGTCGCGGACGGCCTCGGCGTCGGCGAGGTGGGCTACATCATCACCGGTGTGAAGGACGTCCGGCAGTCCAAGGTCGGCGACACGATCACCTCGATGCACAAGGGCGCGACCGAGGCGCTGGGCGGCTACAAGGAGCCCCGCCCGATGGTGTTCTCCGGCCTCTACCCGCTGGACGGCAGCGACTACCCGCTGCTGCGCGACGCCCTCGACAAGCTCCAGCTCAACGACGCCGCCCTGGTGTACGAGCCGGAGACGTCGGTCGCGCTGGGCTTCGGCTTCCGCTGCGGCTTCCTGGGCCTGCTGCACCTGGAGATCGTCCGGGAGCGGCTGGAGCGCGAGTTCAACCTCGACCTGATCTCCACCGCCCCCAACGTGGTCTACCGGGTGGTGATGGAGGACGGTACCGAGCACACCGTCACCAACCCGAGCGAGTTCCCGACCGGCAAGATCTCCGAGGTGCACGAGCCGGTGGTCCGCGGCTCCATCCTGGTGCCGAACGAGTTCGTCGGCGCCGTCATGGAGCTCTGCCAGAGCCGCCGCGGCAACATGCAGGGGATGGACTACCTGTCCGAGGACCGGGTGGAACTGCGCTACACCCTCCCGCTGGCCGAGATCGTCTTCGACTTCTTCGACATCCTGAAGTCCAAGACCCGCGGCTACGGCTCCTTCGACTACGAGCCGATCGGCGAGCAGACGGCCGACCTGGTCAAGGTCGACATCCTGCTGCACGGCGACGCGGTCGACGCGTTCTCCGCGATCGTGCACAAGGACAAGGCGTACAACTACGGCATCATGATGGCCGGCAAGCTCCAGAAGCTCATCCCGCGCCAGCAGTTCGAGGTGCCGATCCAGGCCGCCATCGGCTCGCGGGTGATCGCCCGTGAGACCGTGCGCGCGATCCGCAAGGACGTTCTCGCCAAGTGCTACGGCGGTGACATCTCGCGTAAGCGCAAGCTGCTGGAGAAGCAGAAGGAGGGCAAGAAGCGGATGAAGATGGTCGGCCGTGTGGAGGTCCCGCAGGAGGCCTTCATCGCCGCGCTGTCCACCGACGCGGACGCCCCCAAGGGTGAGAAGAAGTAACCCGAGCGGTATCGCCGATGGGCCCGGGGCAGCAGCCCCGGGCCCATCGGGCTCTCGGACGGCGTTCGGCGCCGGTCCGTCCGGGCAGGTCCGGCCGCAGCGCCGTCCGGCCCGCGACGCAGGAGGGGGAGGCCGCGGCGAGCGGCCTCCCCCTCCTCGTACCCGAACTCTCGTGCCCGAGCGCGCCGGTCAGTCGACCTCGGCGACGGCCTCGGCGAACTGCGCCTGGTACAGGCGGGCGTACGCGCCGCCGGTGGCGATCAGGTCGTCGTGCGAGCCCTGCTCGACGATCGCGCCGTTCTCCATCACCAGGATCACGTCCGCGTCCCGGATGGTGGAGAGCCGGTGGGCGATCACGAAGCTGGTCCGGCCGGCCCGCAGCCGGGCCATGGCCCGCTGGATGAGGACCTCGGTGCGGGTGTCGACGGAGCTGGTCGCCTCGTCCAGGACGAGGATGCTCGGCCGGGCCAGGAACGCCCGGGCGATGGTGATCAGCTGCTTCTCGCCCGCGCTGACGCCGGTGCCCTCGTCGTCGATCCGGGTGTCGTAGCCCTCGGGCAGGGTGCGGACGAAGCGGTCGACGTGCGCGGCCCTCGCGGCCTCGACCACCTGGTCGCGGGTGGGGCTGCCGTCGGCCCCGTACGCGATGTTCTCGGCGATGGTGCCGCCGAACAGCCAGGTGTCCTGGAGCACCATGCCGATGCCGGCCCGCAGCTCCTCACGGGACATCGCGGCGATGTCCACGCCGTCCAGGGTGATCCGGCCGCCGCTGACCTCGTAGAACCGCATCAGCAGGTTGACCAGGGTGGTCTTGCCGGCGCCGGTCGGACCGACGATGGCCACCGTGTGGCCGGGTTCGACCTTCAGCGAGAGGTCCTCGATCAGCGGCTTGTCCGGGTCGTACCGGAAGGCGACGTCCTCGAAGGCGACCCGCCCGCGCAGCTCGGCCGGGCGCTCGGGCATGGCCGGCTCGGCCGACTGCTCCGGGGCGTCCAGCAGCTCGAAGACCCGCTCCGCCGAGGCGACGCCGGACTGCACCAGGTTGGCCATGCTGGCGACCTGCGTCAGCGGCTGGCTGAACTGCCGCGAGTACTGGATGAAGGCCTGCACGTCGCCGATCGACAGCGCGCCGCTGGCGACCCGCAGACCGCCGACCACGGCGACCAGGACGTAGTTCAGGTTGCCGATCAGCATCATCGCGGGCTGGATGATCCCGGAGATGAACTGGGCCCGGAAGCTGGAGGCGTACAGCGCCTCGTTGTGCTCCCGGAAGGTCGCGGCGGACTCCGCCTGGCGGCCGAACACCTTGACCAGCGCGTGGCCGGTGTACATCTCCTCGATGTGGCCGTTGAGCTCGCCGGTGGTCTTCCACTGCCGGACGAACTGCGGCTGGGCCCGCTTGCCGACCCTGGTCGCCACCACCACCGAGAGCGGCACCGAGATCAGCGCGATCAGGGCCAGCAGCGGTGAGATCCAGAACATCATCGCCAGCACGCCGACGACGGTGAGCAGCGAGTTGACCACCTGGCCGGTGGTCTGCTGCATGGACTGGCCGATGTTGTCGATGTCGTTGGTGACCCGGCTCAGCACCTCGCCGCGCGGCTGCTTGTCGAAGTAGCTGAGCGGCAGCCGGGTGAGCTTGGCGTCGACGGACTCGCGCAGTCGGAAGACCGTGCGCTGGATGACCGAGGTGGCGATCCGGCCCTGCACGATGCCGAACAGCGCGGACGCGACGTAGATGGCCAGCACCCAGAGCAGCACGGTGCCGATGGCGCCGAAGTCCATCCCCTGGCCGGGCGTGAAGTCGACCGAGTTGAGCAGGTCGGCGACGCCGCCCTGGCCGTGTGCGCGCAGGTTGTCGATCACCTGTGCCTTGCTGACCCCGGCCGGGCTCTGCCGGCCGACCACGCCGGCGAAGATCAGGTCGGTGGCGTTGCCGAGGATCTTCGGTCCGACCACCGCGCAGCCGACACTGAGCACACCGAGTGCGAGCACCCCCGTGAGGGCCGCCCGCTCGGGGCGCAGCAGGCCGAGCAGCCGCTTGCCGGAGCGCTTGAAGTCCATCGACTTCTCGGCGCCCTGGCCGCCCATGAACCGGCCGGGGCCGGCCGGGCCGCGCCGGGCGGCGGCGCTCTGCGAGTCGCCGGCGGGAGCCGCCGGGGCCTCGCCCCGGCCGCGCTTGCCGCCGGGGCCTCTGCTGTCCTTCTCGGGCGTGGTCACGCCGCCTCCTGCTCGGTGAGCTGGGAGAGCACGATCTCCCGGTATGTCGGGTTGTCGGCCATCAGTTCGTGGTGCGTTCCGGTGCCGACCACGGCGCCCTCGTCCAGGACGATGATCCGATGGGCGTCCCGGATGGTGCTCACCCGCTGGGCGACGATCAGCACCGTCGCGTCGGCGGTCTCCTGGGAGAGGGCCTTGCGCAGTCTGGCGTCGGTGGCGTAGTCGAGCGCCGAGAACGAGTCGTCGAAGAGGTAGACGCCGGGCTTGCCGACCAGGGCCCGGGCGATCGCCAGGCGCTGGCGCTGGCCGCCCGAGACGTTGCCGCCGCCCTGCGAGATGGGGGCGTCCAGGCCCTCGGGGAACTTCTCCACGAACTCCTTGGCCTGGGCGACCTCCAGCGCGTGCCAGAGTTCCTCGTCGGTGGCGTCCGGGCGGCCGTAGCGGAGGTTCCCGGCCACCGTGCCGGAGAACAGGTAGGGCTTCTGCGGGACGAGTCCGACGGTGCGGGCGAGCAGGTCGGGCGCCAGCCTGCGCACGTCCACGCCGTCCAGCAGGACGGAACCGCCGGTGGCGTCGAACAGCCGGGGGACGAGTCCGAGCAGCGTGGACTTGCCGCTGCCGGTGGAGCCGATCACGGCGGTGGTCTCGCCGGGCCGGGCCAGGATGTCGATCCCGCGCAGGACGGGTGCCTCGGCGCCCGGGTAGCGGAACTCGACGTCACGCAGCTCCAGGTTGCCCCGGCGCAGCAGCTCGGTGACCGGATCCGAGGGCGGGACGACGCTGGACTCGGTGGCCAGCACCTCCTGGATCCGCTCGGCGCAGACCTCGGCGCGCGGCACCATCATGAACATGAAGGTGGCCATCATGACGCTCATCAGGATCTGCATCAGGTAGGAGAGGAACGCGGTCAGCGCGCCGATCTGCATCCCCCCGCTGTCGATCCGGTGCGCGCCGAACCACATCACGGCGACGCTGGAGAGGTTCACCACGAACATCACGCTGGGGAACATGAAGGCCATCAGCCGGCCCACCCGCAGCGAGACGGCGGTCAGCTCCTGGTTGGCCCCGCCGAAGCGCTGCTGCTCGTGGCCGTCCTTGACGAAGGCGCGGATCACCCGGATGCCGGTGATCTGCTCGCGCAGCACCCGGTTCACCGTGTCGATCTTCGTCTGCATGCTGCGGAACTGCGGTCGCAGCCGGCGCACCAGCAGGGTCACCACGGTGCCCAGCAGGGGGATCACCACCAGCAGCAGCGCGGAGAGCGGCACGTCCTGGTTCAGCGCCATGATCACGCCGCCGAGGCACATGATCGGGGCCGCGACCATCAGGGTGAAGCCCATCAGCACCAGCATCTGGACCTGCTGGACGTCGTTGGTGGTGCGGGTGATCAGCGACGGCGCGCCGAACTGGCCGAGCTCGCGCGCCGAGAAACTCTGCACCCGGTCGAAGACCGAGGCGCGGATGTCGCGGCCGACGGCCATCGCGGTGCGCGCGCCGAAGTAGACGGCGCCGACCGAGCAGGCCGCCTGGGCCAGCGTGACGACGATCATCAGCGCGCCGATCCGCAGGATGTAGCCGGTGTTCCCCTTCACCACACCCTCGTCGATGATGTCGGCGTTGAGAGTGGGGAGGTAGAGCGCTGCGATGGTGGCGACCAGCTGGAGCAGCACCAGCAGGGAGATCGGTCGGGAGTAGGGCTTCAGATGAGCCCTGAGCAGTCTGATCAGCACTGGCAACACTCTCATGCTCGACAGCGGGATTCGCATCCCAATTTTCGGCCCTCTGCGGAGTCGCGTACGGCCCTTCCGGAATGACTTCACCGTGCTCCGACCCTGAGACTACTGAGGTCCTGTGCACTCGCGACGCGCCGGTGTGCCAGGTGGCGTCACCCTCTTACGGAACGGCTGGTTTCCCCCTAGGCTGCTGCTACCCCCTTGTTACTCGTCGGTTAACAACCCGGCCGGTGACAAGCAGCAGGTCAATTGAGTCCCGTACCAAGCCGGCCCGGCGGCCGCCCCCACGGCCACCGGCACCGCCCACCCTCGGCCACCCGCCCCGGAGGTCTCGTTGAGTTCCGCGCAGTCCCTGATCGGCTCCGGCAGTGTCGACATCGTCGCCGGGCGCCCCGCCTCCGTCGCACACCTCTTCCTCGACCGGGTGGCGGCGACGCCGAACGGCGAGGCCTACCGTTACCCCGTCCCGGTGGACGAGCACGCGGCGGACGGCGCACCGGGCGCCGAGCAGTGGCGTTCGCTGACCTGGGCGCAGACGGCCGTCCGGGTCCGGGCGGTGGCCGCCGGTCTGATGTCCCTGGGCATCCGGGCCGAGGACCGGATCGCGCTGTCCTCCTCCACCCGGGTCGAGTGGATCATCGCCGACCTCGGCAACATGTGCGCGGGAGCCGCGACCACCACCGTCTACCCGAGCACCAACGCCGACGAGACGGCGTTCATCCTCGCGAACTCGGGCTCCAAGGCGCTGTTCGCGGAGAACACGGCCCAGCTCGACAAGGCCGTCTCCCAGCTGGAGCAGCTGCCCGAGCTGAAGACGGTCGTCCTCTTCGACGCCCCCGCCGAGCTGCCGGAGCCGGCCGGGGTTGCCGTGCTCTCGCTCGCGGAGCTGGAGCGGCTCGGCGCCGAGTACCTGCTGGAGCACCCCGACGCGGTCGAGAAGGCCGTCGCCGAGCTCGACAAGGAGCAGCTGGCGACCCTCATCTACACCTCCGGCACCACCGGCCGCCCCAAGGGCGTGCGGCTGGTGCACGACTGCTGGTCGTACGAGGGCCGGGCCCAGGAGGCCAGCGGGCTGCTGCGCGCCGACGACGTGCAGTTCATGTGGCTGCCGCTGTCGCACGTCTTCGGCAAGACGCTGATCTCCGGCCAGATCGCCACCGGGCACGTGATGGCCGTGGACGGCCGGGTCGACCGGATCATCCACAACCTGCCGGTGATCCGCCCGACCATGATGGCCTCCGCCCCGCGGATCTTCGAGAAGGTCTACAACGGCATCGCCGGCAAGGCCAGGGCCGAGGGCGGCGCCAAGTACAAGATCTTCCTCTGGGCGGCGAAGGTCGCCCGGGAGCACGCCCGTACCTCCCAGGCGAGCCGGATCGCCACCGGCCGCGCCTCGGTGCCGTTCGCGCTCGGCCTGCAGCACGCGCTGGCCGACAAGCTCGTCTACGCCAAGATCCGGGCCGCCTTCGGCGGGCGGATGCGCGGGTCGGTCTCCGGCAGCGCCGCGCTGGCGCCCGAGATCGGCTTCTTCTTCGCGGGAGCCGGCGTCCCCGTGCTGGAGGGCTACGGCCTCACCGAGACCAGCGCCGGGTCCACCGTCAACCGCGAGGACGACTTCCGGGTCGGCACGGTCGGCCGGCCGCTGCCGGGCACCGAGGTCCGGATCGCGGAGGACGGCGAGATCATGCTGCGCGGCCCGGGCGTCATGCGCGGCTACCACGACCTCCCGGAGAAGACCGCCGAGGTGCTGGAGCCGGACGGCTGGTTCCACACCGAGGACATCGGCGAGCTCTCCGAGGACGGCTTCCTGCGGATCACCGACCGCAAGAAGGACATGTTCAAGACCTCGGGTGGCAAGTACGTCGCGCCCAGCGAGGTCGAGGGCAAGTTCAAGGCGATCTGCCCGTTCGTGAGCAACATCCTGGTGATCGGCAACTCCAGGAACTTCTGCACCGCGCTGATCGGCCTGGACGAGGCGGTGATCATGCCGTGGGCCGCCGAGCACGGGCTGGCCGGCAGCCCGTACGCCGAGGTGGTCGCCTCGCCGCAGGTGCGCGAGCTGATCGACGGCTTCGTGCAGCGGCTCAACACCGACCTCCAGCGCTGGCAGACGATCAAGAAGTACACCCTGCTCCCGCGCGACCTGGACATCGAGCACGGCGAGCTGACGCCGAGCCTCAAGATCAAGCGCCCGGTCGTCGAGCGGACGTACGCGGACGCCGTCGCCGAGATGTACGCCGGGACCGTCGAGGCATGACCCCCGGCTGCCCGGCAGCCCGGCGCACTTGGCGCACCCGGCAGCCCGGCAGCCCGGCACCCGGCAGCCCGGCACCCGGCACGCCCGGCGCCGCCCGCCCACCCGTCCGGTACGGCCCACCCGGGCCGTACCGGACAATGGACGCATGCCCTCCGCACTCCCCGACGGCGAACCCGTGCCGTCCGACGGTTCCCTGCCCGCCCACGCCCTCTCGGGGCTCGGAGAGCGGCCCTTCGGCTTCTACGTGCACGTGCCGTACTGCGCCACCCGCTGCGGCTACTGCGACTTCAACACGTACACCGCCACCGAACTGCGCTCCTCCGGCGCGGTGGCCTCGCAGGAGACGTACGCCGACAACCTGGTCACGGAGATCCGGCTCGCCCGGACGGTGCTCGGCGAGGCCGACCTGCCGGTGCGGACCGTCTTCCTCGGCGGCGGCACGCCCACCCTGCTGCCGGCCCGCGACCTGGTGCGGATGCTCGGCGCGATCCGGGAGGAGTTCGGCCTCGCGCCCGGCGCCGAGGTCACCACCGAGGCCAACCCGGAGTCGGTCGACCCGGCGTACCTCGACGAGCTGCGCGAGGGCGGCTTCAACCGGATCTCCTTCGGCATGCAGAGCGCCCGTCCGCACGTCCTGGAGCTGCTCGACCGCCACCACACCCCGGGCCGCCCCGAGGCCTGCGTCGCCGAGGCCCGCGCGGCCGGTTTCGACCACGTCAACCTGGATCTGATCTACGGCACCCCCGGCGAGTCCGACGACGACTGGCGGGCCTCGCTGGACGCCGCCATCGGCGCCGGTCCGGACCACGTCTCCGCGTACTCGCTGATCGTCGAGGACGGCACCAGGCTCGCCGCCCGGGTCAAGCGCGGTGAGCTGCCGATGATCGACGACGACGTGCACGCGGACCGCTACCTGATCGCCGACGAGGCGCTCGGCAAGGCCGGCTTCGCCTGGTACGAGGTCTCCAACTGGGCCACCGACGAGGCGGCGCGCTGCCGCCACAACGAGCTGTACTGGACCGGCGCCGACTGGTGGGGCGCCGGCCCCGGCGCCCACAGCCACGTCGGCGGCGTCCGCTGGTGGAACGCCAAGCACCCGGCCGCCTACGCCCAGGCCCTGGCCGAGGGCCGTACACCCGGCCAGGGCCGGGAGGTGCTCCCGGCGGCGGACCGCCGGGTCGAGCGGATCCTGCTGGAGCTGCGCCTGGTCGCCGGCTGCCCGCTCGACCTGCTCGCCCCGGCGGGCCTGGAGGCCGCCGACCGGGCCCTGGCCGACGGCCTGCTCGACCCGGACGCCTTCGCGGCCGGGCGCGCCGTGCTGACCCTGCGGGGGCGGCTGCTGGCCGACGGCGTCGTGCGAGACCTGGTCGACTGACCGCCGGCCACGTGGCGGGAGCCGTCCGAGGGAGTCCGGGCAGGACCGGAGCCCCGCGGTCGTCGGCACCGGCTCCCGGCCTAAGCCCGGGCCCTGAGCCGCCTCACTCCGGCGACGTCACGAAGTCGATCAGCTCCTCGACCCGGCCGAGCAGCGCCGGGTCGAGGTCCCGGTAGGAGTTCACCGAGGCGAGGATCCGCTTCCACGCGGCCGGGGTGTCCACCGGCCAGCCGAGCCGGCGGCAGACGCCCTCCTTCCAGGACTCGCCGCGCGGCACCTGCGGCCACCCGGGGATGCCGACACTGGCCGGCTTCACGGCCTCCCAGACGTCGATGTACGGGTGGCCGACGACCAGCACCGAGGAGCCGGTCACCCGGCCGGCGATCCGGTGCTCCTTGGTGCCCGGCAGCAGGTGGTCGACCAGCACGCCGAGGCGCCGTCCCGGGCCGGGACCGAACTCGGCGACGATCGCGGGCAGGTCGTCGATGCCCTCCAGGTACTCCACCACCACGCCCTCGATCCGCAGGTCGTCGCCCCAGACCCGCTCGACCAGTTCGGCGTCGTGCCGGCCCTCCACGTAGATCCGCGACTCACGGGCCACCCGCGCGCGGGCGCCGGGGACGGCCACCGATCCGGAGGCGGTCCGGCCGGGCCCCTTCCCGGCCGCGGGAGCCGCGCCGGCGGGCCGGACCAGCGTGACCACCCTGCCCTCCAGCAGGAAGCCGCGCGGGCCCATCGGGAACACCCGGTGCTTGCCGAAGCGGTCCTCCAGCGTGACGGTCGGCCCCTCGGCCGTCTTCTCGCAGCGCACGACGGCCCCGCAGAAGCCGGTGGCCGCCTCCTCCACCACGAGATCCCGCTCGGCGGGCACCTCGGGCGCGGGTTGCTGCCGCTTCCAGGGCGGGGTGAGGTCGGGGCCGTAACTCCTGCTGCGCATAGGAGGACTATAGGAAATCCGACGGCAGGTCAGAGCCCGGGCGCGCCCCAGACCGGGAACCAGCGGGAAAGGTCCGACTCCACCCGCAGGTCGTCGCCGAGCATCGCCTTCACCTGCAGCTCCAGCGGGCTGTTGCGGCGCTCGCCCCCGCCGGGCATCGGCGCGAACGGGTAGAAGGTGCCGCGCTTGTACAGGTACACCAGCGCCAGCGGCTGCCCGGCCTCGTTGCGGAACGCCACCAGGGAGCAGAGCAGCTGCGGGCCGAAGCCGTTCGCCTCCAGCTCGCTGTTGACCGCGTGCAGGTCGTTGACCAGTTCCGGCAGCTCCTCGGGGGAGTGCCGGGCCAGCAGCCAGGAGTAGCCGTAGCCGTCCCGGCTCGCCTCGACGGGGACGCCGCCGCGCTCGGTGTCGGCGTCGAGCAGGGCCCGCACCTGGCGCTCGACCTCGCCGAAGGCCCCGCCCTCGACGGCCGCGAAGCAGACCGAGCCGAGGCCGGTGGCCCGGAAGCCGGCGGCGGCCTCCAGGGTGAGTGCCGCCGAGGGCACCCCGAAGAGCTGGTCGAGGTCGGGCCGGACCGGCTTGCTGCGGCCGAACAGGGTGTCCAGGAATCCCACGGGTGTCCCTCCGGAACGGGAGTCAGCGGCTGAGGTCGGTGGAGATCCTGGCGAGCTGCTCCAGCCGCTTCTCCAACGACGGGTGGGTGGACAGCAGCTGGGAGGCGGCGTCCCGCGCACTCAGCGCCGGGGCGAAGTAGAAGGCGTTGTAGGGCTGCGCCTGGCGCAGGTCCTTGGACGGGATCGCGGCGATCTGGCCGGTGACCTTGGTCAGGGCCGAGGCCAGCGCGCTGGGGCGCCCGGTGAGCTGGGCGGCGGCCCGGTCGGCCGCCAGCTCGCGGTAGCGTGAGAGCAGCCGGGTGAGCAGGAAGCTGATGGCGTACACCACCATCGACACCAGCGGGATGATCAGCATCGCGATGGCGGCGTTCTGGTCGTTGCTGTTGCGGTTGCCGCCGCCCATCAGGCCGCCGTACATCGCCATCCGGGTCATCGCCCCGGCGAGCACCCCGAGGAAACCGGCCACCGTCATCACCGCGACGTCGCGGTGGGCGACGTGCGAGAGCTCGTGGGCGAGGACGCCCTCCAGCTCCTCCGGCTCCAGGCGGCGCAGCAGGCCCGTGGTGACGCAGACCACGGACTTCTCCGGCTTGCGGCCGGTGGCGAAGGCGTTCGGCATGTCGTTGTCGGCGACCGCGACCCGGGGTTTGGGCATGTCGGCCAGCGCGCAGAGCCGGTCGATGGTGCCGTGCAGCTGCGGATACTGCTCGGGGGTGACCTCGTGGGCGCCCATCGCCCGCTCGGTGATCTTGTCGCTGAACCAGAACTGCGCGACGAACAGCCCGCCCGAGATCAGGACGATCAACGGCCAGGCTCCGCGCAGCAGCACGATGAGCACACCGGTGAACCCCACGTACAGCAGGCCGATCACGAACATCGTCGCGACCATCCGACCGGTGAGTCCACGGTCCGGTGCGAAACGGGTGTGCGGGCCCGAGGCTGACATTGCTGCTCCTCCGATTCGCCGGTTGCTTCCGATGCTGCCACCTGGCCGGCCCGCGAGCATCACCCCGCGCGGGGGCGATGCGTGCAGGATCACCCCGGATCCGCCCGGGCGGCCCGTTCCTGCCGTCGGGCCCGGGCCTTACACTGGCAGGTACGGTTTTGGCACTCGCCTGTCGTGAGTGCCAGGTGATCCACCGCAAGTGATCCACATCGAGTCATATCGGACAACGTTCGAAGTCGGAGGTGAGTGCCCCATGGTCAGCGAACGCAGGTCCGAGGACCGCAAGTCCGACCCTCGCCAGGGCGAGAACCGGCCGTTCGAGGGCCGCCGGCTCGACGTCCGTCCGCTGGACGACCGCAAGCTGGCGGTGCTGCGCGCGATCGTCCAGGACTACGTGGGCACCGAGGAGCCGGTCGGGTCGAAGGCGCTGGTCGAGCGCCACAGCCTCGGGGTCTCGCCGGCCACCGTCCGCAACGACATGGCGGCACTGGAGGAGGACGGCTACATCCAGCAGCCGCACACCAGCGCCGGCCGGATCCCGACCGACAAGGGCTACCGGCTGTTCGTCGACCGGCTCGCCGAGGTCAAACCCATGACCGCGCCCGAGCGCCGGGCCATCCGGCACTTCCTGGACGGCGCCGTCGACCTGGACGACGTGGTCGCCCGGACGGTGCGGCTGCTCGCGCAGCTGACCCGGCAGGTGGCCGTGGTGCAGTACCCCTCGCTCTCGCGTTCGACCGTGCGGCACATCGAACTGGTCGCGCTCGCACCCGCCAAGGTGATGCTGGTCCTGATCACCAACACCGGCCGGGTCGAGCAGCGCATGGTGGACTGTCCCGGCACGGTCGGCGAGACGGTGCTGGGGGACCTGCGGGCCCGGGTCAACGCCCGGGCCGTCGGCCAGCGCCTGCCGGACGTCCCGGAGCTGCTGGAGAACCTTCCGGCCGCCTTCGAGGCCGCCGACCGCCCTACCGTCACCACCGTGCTGGCCACCCTCTTCGAGGCGCTCGCCGAGCAGAACGAGGAGCGGATCATGCTGGCCGGCACGGCCAACCTGACCCGCTTCGGACACGACTTCCCACTCACCATCCAGCCGGTGCTGGAGGCGCTGGAGGAGCAGGTCGTCCTGCTCCGCCTGCTCGGCGAGAGCGGTGACGCGTCGATGATGGTCCGGATCGGCCGGGAGAACGCGTACGAAGGGCTCAATTCCACCTCGGTGGTCTCGGTCGGTTACGGTTCGGGCGACGAGAGTGTGGCGAAGCTGGGTGTGATCGGTCCGACCCGGATGGACTATCCGGGCACAATGGGGGCGGTGCGAGCGGTGGCACGGTACGTGGGCCAGATCCTGGCCGAGTCATAGAGCACACCACCGCCGTACATCGGCGGTGGCAACCCAGTCGCAGCACTTCTAGAGGCGGAACAAGCGGAGCATTTGGTGGCCACGGACTACTACGCGGTACTCGGCGTCCGACGGGATGCGGGGCAGGACGAGATCAAGAAGGCGTTCCGGCGCCTCGCGCGCGAACTGCACCCGGACGTCAACCCGGACCCGAAGACGCAGGAGCGGTTCAAGGAGATCAACGCCGCCTACGAGGTGCTCTCCGACCCGGCCAAGCGCCAGGTCTACGACCTCGGTGGCGACCCCCTCTCCCCGAACGGCGGCGGCGCGGGCGGCTTCGGCGCGGGAGCGGCCGGTTTCGGCTTCTCCGACATCATGGACGCGTTCTTCGGCGCGGCCTCCGGTCAGCGCGGGCCCCGCTCGCGCACCCGGCGCGGCCAGGACGCCATGATCCGGCTGGAGATCACCCTGGAGGAGGCCGCTTTCGGCACCACCAAGGAACTCCAGGTCGACACGGCCGTCACCTGTACGACCTGCTCCGGCGAGGGCGCGGCGCCGGGCACCTCGGCCCAGACCTGTGACATGTGTCGCGGCAAGGGCGAGGTCTCCCAGGTCACCCGGTCCTTCCTGGGCCAGGTCATGACCTCCCGCCCCTGCCCGCAGTGCCAGGGCTTCGGCACCGTCGTGCCGACCCCGTGCCCCGAGTGCGCCGGCGACGGCCGGGTGCGGGCCCGCCGTACGCTCACCGTCAAGATCCCGGCCGGTGTCGACAACGGCACCAGGATCCAGCTGGCCGGCGAGGGCGAGGTCGGCCCCGGTGGCGGCCCGGCCGGCGACCTGTACGTCGAGATCGCGGAGAGCGCGCACCCGACGTTCCAGCGGCGCGGGGACGACCTGCACTGCACGGTGACCATCCCGATGACCGCGGCCTCGCTCGGCACCCAGGTGCCGCTGCAGACGCTGGACGGGCTGGAGGAGGTCGACATCCGGCCGGGCACCCAGTCCGGCCAGTCGATCCCGCTGCACGGCCGGGGCATCACCCACCTCCGCGGCGGCGGCCGGGGCGACTTGATAGTGCATGTCGAGGTGCAGACGCCCACCAAGCTCGACCCCGAGCAGGAGGATCTGCTGCGCCGGCTCGCAGTGCTGCGCGGCGAGGAGCGTCCCTCCGGGACCTTCGCGCCCGGCCAGCAGGGCCTGTTCTCCCGCCTGAAGGACGCCTTCAACGGCCGCTGAGCCGTCCACCGGCCGTCCACCGGCCCGACGCCGCCGGGCCGCCCACCGGCCCGACGGCCACCCCCGTGCCCCCGAGCCGATCCGGCCCGGGGGCACGGGCCGCTCCCACCCGTTCGTCCACGCCCGCACCACCCGGAGGCAGACCCGATGACCGCACCCGTGTTCGTCACCGACACCGCGCGGCTCGTCGGAGCGGCCCCGGGGGCGCTGGTCCGCCTGGACGGCCCCGAGGGCCGGCACGCGGCCGCCGTGAAGCGACTGGAACCGGGGGAGGCGGTGACCCTCGCCGACGGCCTGGGTCTCGGCGTCGACGGCACGGTCGCCGCCGTGCACGGCAAGGACGCGATCGAGGTCCTCGTCGGGGCGGTCCGCCGGGAGCCCGAGCCGGCGCCGCGGGTGATCGTCGTCCAGGCGCTGCCCAAGGGTGACCGGGGCGAGCTGGCCGTCGAGACCATGACCGAGGTCGGCGTGGACGTGGTGATCCCCTGGCCGGCCTCCCGCTGCATCACCCAGTGGAAGGGCGAGCGCGGGGCCAAGGCCCTCGCCAAGTGGCGGGCCACCGCGAGGGAGGCGGGCAAGCAGTCCCGCCGGCTGCGGTTCCCCGACATCCGGGAGCCGATGACCACCCGTCAGCTGGCACCGCTGCTGGCCGGCGCCGCGTTCGCCGCCGTGCTGCACGAGGAGGGCGCGCAGCCGCTGGCCACCGCCGCGCTGCCCGCCGCCGGTGACCTGGTGCTGATCGTCGGCCCCGAGGGCGGGGTCTCCCCGGACGAGCTGGCCGCCTTCGCCGGGGCCGGGGCCCTGCCCCACCGGCTCGGGCCGTCCGTGCTGCGCACCTCGACGGCCGGGGTGGCCGGCGGCGCGCTGCTGCTCGGCCGCACCGGCCGCTGGTCCTGACGGCCCGGGTCCCGGCGGCCCGGCCCTGACGGCCCGGGGTCCCGGCGGGTCGGGACCGACGACCGGCCTCGCGGGGATGCCCCGAAGGGCCGCTCCGCGCCGTTGCGATCCGCCGTCGGCCCCGGGGGAGCCGCTCCCGGGGGCCGTCCGGCCGGGGCCCCGGCCGCCCGACCGGACCGCCCCGGCCGCCGTCGCCCGCGCGGGTCCGGCTGTCCGGAAAGGGCTTCGCGTTGTCCGTGCACCTGCATAAAGTGACGCTGTGACCGATCTCCAGAGCACCCTCGCAGGCGCTTACCTGCGCCACCCCCACCTGCACGGTGACCACCTCACCTTCGTGGCCGAGAACGACATCTGGCTCGCCCCGCTCGGCGGTGGCCGGGCCTGGCGGCTGACCGCCGACCAGACCCCGGTCCGACACCCGAGGTTCTCGCCGGACGGCCGGCACATCGCCTGGACCTCCACCCGTGACGGCGCCCCCGAGATCCACCTGGCGCCCGCCGAGGGCGGCCCCTCGCGGCGGCTGACGTACTGGGGCAGCGCCCAGACCCGGCTGCGCGGCTGGACGGCCGACGGCCGCCCGCTCGCCACCACCACGGCCGGCCAGGCCACCCTGCGCCGCAGCTGGGCGTTCGCCGTCCCGCTGGACGGCGGGGAGCCGACCAGGCTGCCGTACGGGCCGATCGGCGGCCTGGCGCAGCAGCCCGACGGCGCCGGTGTGCTGCTGCTCTCCGCCGGGAGCCGGGAGCCCGCGTGGTGGAAGCGCTACCGCGGCGGTACGGCCGGCAAGCTCTGGATCGGCGAGCAGGAGTTCGAGCGGGTGCACGCCGGGCTCGACGGCAACATCGAGTCCCCGCTCTGGGTGGGTGACCGGATCGCCTTCCTCTCCGACCACGAGGGCTACGGCCGGGTCTACTCCAGCCTTCCGGACGGCAGCGACCTGCGGGTCCACAGCAGCTCCCCGGACGCCTTCTACGCCCGGAACGCCAGCACCGACGGCACCCGGGTGGTCTGGCACAGCGCCGGCGACGTCTGGATCCTGGACGACCTGGACACCGCCGAGCCGCGGCGCCTGGACATCCGGCCGGCCGGTCCGGCGACCGGCCGCCGCCCCCGCCCGGTCGACGCCGCGCACTGGCTGGAGACGGCCGTGCCGGACCGCACCGGCCGGGCCGGCGCCGTGGTGGTCCGAGGCGGCGTGCACTGGCTGACGCACCGTGAGGGCCCGGCCCGGGTGCTGGACGACACCCCCGGCGTCCGCGGCCGCCTAGCCCAGGTGGTGCCCGGCGAGGACGGCGCGCAGGGCGCGCTCTGGGTGACCGACGCCGAGGGCGACGACGCGATCGAGTACGCCCCCGCGGTGCTCGGCGCCGAGCGCCGCCGGCTGGCCGCCGGGCAGCTGGGCCGGGTGCTGGACCTCGCCGTCTCGCCGGACGGCAAGCAGCTCGCCCTCGCCTCGCACGACGGCCGGGTGCTGCTGCTCACCCTGGCCGACGGCGCCCTGCACGAGCTGGCCCGCAGTCAGGACGGCGAGGTCAGCGGGCTGGTGTTCAGCCCCGACGCCACCTGGCTGGCCTGGTCGCAGCCCGCGCTCGGCCCCTGGTCGGCGCGTCAGATCGTGCTGGCCAACCTCGCCACCCGGACGGTCGGCGAGGCCACTCCGCAGCGCTTCGTCGACACCTCGCCCGCCTTCACGGCGGACGGCAAGCACCTCGCCTTCCTCTCCGTGCGCAACTTCGACCCGGTCTACGACGCGCACGTCTTCGACCTGTCGTTCCCCAACGGCTGCCGGCCGTACCTGATCACGCTGGCGGCCGACACGCCCTCCCCGTTCGGACCGCTGCGCGCCGGGCGGCCGTTCGGCGGTGAGGACGACGAGCCGAAGGGCAAGAAGGCGGACGCCGACGAGGGCGCCGACACCCCGCCCGCCACCCGGGTGGACCTGGACGGCATCGCCGACCGGATCATCCCCTTCCCGGTCGAGGGCGGCCGGTTCGGCAGCCTGCGCGCAGCCAAGGACGGCGTGCTCTGGACGCGACAGCCGCTGCTCGGCGAACTCGGCGACGAGGCGGCCTCGCTGGAGGACGAGCGGCCGCGCCCGGTGCTGGAGCGCTTCGACTTCAAGAAGCTCCGGGCCGAGGAGCTCATCGCGGGCCTGGACGACTTCGCCGTCACCGGTGACGGCGCCCGCCTGGCCGTCCTGGACGAGGGCCGGCTGCGCATCGTCCCGGCCGACCACAAGGCCACCGGGGAGGACGACGAGACCGAGGTGGACCTCGCCCGGCTCCGGGGCGTCGTCGACCCGGCCGCCGAGTGGCGGCAGATGTTCGACGAGAACGGCCGCATCATGCGCGACAACTTCTGGCGCGCGGACATGGGCGGCGTGGACTGGGCGGGCGTGCTGGCCCGCTACCGCCCGCTGGTGGAGCGCCTCGGCTCGCACGACGACCTGGTGGACCTGCTCTGGGAGGTCCAGGGCGAGCTGGGCACCTCGCACGCGTACGTGACCGCGCCCGGGGCCGGCACCGAGGCCGCCCGGCGCCAGGGCCTGCTCGGCGCGGATCTCGCCAAGGACGGCGAGGTCTGGCGGATCGAGCGGATCCTTCCCGGCGAGTCCTCCGACCCGCGTGCCCGCTCCCCGCTGGCCGCGCCCGGCGCCGCCGTCCGGCCCGGGGACGCGGTGCTGGCCGTCAACGGCCGGCCGGTGGACCCGGTCACCGGTCCCGCCCCGTTGCTGGCCGGTACGGCGGGCCAGCCGGTGGAGCTGACGGTGGCGGGCAAGGACGGCACCGACCGGCGGTACCCGGTGGTCGTCCCGCTGGCCGACGAGGAGCCGCTGCGCTACCACGACTGGGTGGCCGGGCGGCGGGCCGCCGTCCGGGAGCTGTCGGCCGGCCGGCTGGGCTACCTGCACGTCCCGGACATGGTCAGCGCCGGCTGGGCGCAGCTGCACCGCGACCTGCGGGTCGAGATGGCCAAGGAGGGCGTGATCGTCGACCTTCGGGAGAACCGCGGCGGCCACACCTCCCAGCTGGTGATCGAGAAGCTCAACCGCCGGATCGTCGGCTGGGACACCGCCCGCGACATCGCCGGCGCGGTCTCCTACCCGGGGGACGCCCCGCGCGGCCCGGTGGTGGCGCTGGCCAACGAGTTCTCCGGATCGGACGGCGACATCGTCAACGCCGCCATCCAGGCGCTGGGCATCGGCCCGGTGGTCGGCACCCGCACCTGGGGCGGTGTGATCGGCATCGACGGGAAGTACAGCCTGGTCGACGGCACCCGGGTGACCCAGCCCAAGTACGCCTTCTGGCTGGAGGGCTACGGCTGGGGGGTGGAGAACCACGGCGTCGACCCGGACGTCGAGGTGCCGATCGCCCCGCACCAGTACGCGGCCGGGGAGGACCCGCAGCTCGCCGAGGGCGTGCGCCTCGCACTCGCCGCCCTGGACGAGAACCCGGCGAAGACCCCGCCGCCGCTGCCCGCGCTCTAGGAGTTGCCGCCGGCCCGGGGCGGGAGCCCGGCTCCCGCCCCGGGGCGCGCGGCCCCGGCGCGCCGCCGTGGCCGGCCCGTCGCCGGCCGCTCGGTTTCGTGGGGGTGACCGGCCCGGTGACCGACGAGTCCCGGAGTCCGTGGAGGACTGCGGGGTGCGGACGGTGCGGTGGCGGTCCCCCGCAGGCCGCGCGGCTCGGCTAGCATGCGGCCCGTAGCCACGACGTAGTCCTGACCCACGCATCGCGAGGAGACCCCGATGGCCGGCGAGCCGCAGCCCGACTGCCTGTTCTGCAAGATCGTGGCGGGTGCGATCCCGGCGACGGTGGTCCGCCAGAACGAGCGCACGATCGCCTTCCGGGACATCAACCCGCAGGCGCCGACGCACGTCCTGGTGATTCCCAGGGCGCACTACCCGGACGCCGCCGCGCTCGCGGCCGCCGAACCGGCGCTGGCCGCCGAGCTGCTGTCCGAGGCCGGCGAGGTGGCCGCCGACGAGAAGATCGCGGACTCCGGCTACCGGCTGATCTTCAACACCGGCGCCGGCGCCGGCCAGACCGTCTTCCACGCGCACGTCCACGTGCTCGGCGGCACCCCGCTGCGCGAGGGCCTGGTCTGACACCGTGTCGCAACGCGAACTCGTCGTCCTCGGCACCGCCAGCCAGGTGCCCACCCGGCACCGCAACCACAACGGCTATCTGCTGCGCTGGGACGGCGAGGGGCTGCTGTTCGACCCGGGGGAGGGCACCCAGCGGCAGATGCTGCACGCCGGGGTCTCCGCCACCCAGATCACCAGGATCGCCGTCACGCACTTCCACGGCGACCACTGCCTGGGCCTGGCCGGGGTGATCCAGCGGATCAACCTCGACCGCGTGCCGCACCCGGTGGACGTGTACTTCCCGGCCTCCGGCGAGGTGTTCTTCCAGCGGCTGCGGCACGCCACCGCCTTCCACGAGACGGCGGTGCTGCGCCCGCGTCCGATCGAGGAGGCGGGCCCGCTGCCCGTCCCCGGCGCCCGCTTCACCCTGGACGCCGTCCGGCTCTCGCACCCCGTCGAGTCCTTCGGCTACCGGCTGGCCGAGCCGGACGGCCGCCGCCTGGTGCCCGAGCGGCTCGCCGCGCTGGGCATCGCCGGCCCCGCGGTCGGCCGGCTCCAGCACCAGGGCTCGATCGAGCTGGCGGACGGCCGGCGGGTCACCCTGGAGGAGGTCAGCGAGCCGCGCCCCGGCCAGCGCTTCGCCTTCGTGATGGACACCCGGCTGTGCGACGGGGTCGGCGAGCTCGCCGAGGGGGCCGACCTGCTGGTCATCGAGGCCACCTTCGTGGACGCGGACGCCCACCTGGCCCGGGAGCACGGCCACCTCACCGCCGCCCAGGCCGCCCGGGTGGCCGCCGAGGCGGGGGCGCGGACCCTGGTCCTCACCCACTTCTCGCAGCGCTACCCGGATCTCGGCCAGCACCTCGCGGAGGCCCGCCGGCACTTCGACGGCGAGATCGTCGTCGCCGAGGACCTGGCCCGGGTCCCGGTGCCGCCGCGCCGTTGACCGCCACCGAGGTCCGGCGGCGGTCCGGAAAACCACTCGCGCCGCCCCCGGAACTGCCGGAGCATCGACCGGGCGGCGATTCCTCCGCCGAGAGGCTGCGCCGCACCGCCGCGGCGATCACGCGCGCGGCGTACCCTGGTGACCCCGGACCGACCGAGCGGCACCACGAGACCACGGATTGGGATGAGGCAGGCCTCAGCGCCGACCTATGAGTGACACATCGCATACCCGGACGAACGGACAGTCGCGACCCGAGGCAGCCGGCGCCGAGCGCGCCACCAGCGCCAGGATCGTCATCCCCGAGAAGCACCCGATGGTCACCCTGCTCGGTGCCACCGACTCCCTGCTGCGCGTCATCGAGGCGTCCTTCCCGGCCGCCGACATCCACGTGCGCGGCAACGAGGTCACCGCGACCGGTGCGCCGGCCGAGGTCGCCCTCGTCCAGCGGCTGTTCAGCGAGATGATGCTGGTGCTGCGCGCCGGCCAACCCCTGACGGAGGACTCCGTGGAGCGCTCCATCGCGATGCTGCGCAGTGCCGGGGACCATCCGGACGACCCGTCGCCGTCCCAGGTGTTCACCGCGAACATCCTCTCCAACCGCGGCCGCACCATCCGCCCCAAGACCCTCAACCAGCAGCGCTACGTCGACGCGATCGACAAGCACACGATCGTCTTCGGCCTCGGCCCGGCCGGGACCGGCAAGACCTACCTGGCGATGGCCAAGGCCGTCCAGGCCCTGCAGGCCAAGGAGGTCAACCGGATCATCCTGACCCGGCCCGCCGTCGAGGCGGGGGAGCGGCTGGGCTTCCTGCCCGGCACCCTCTACGAGAAGATCGACCCGTACCTGCGCCCGCTCTACGACGCGCTGCACGACATGATGGACCCGGACTCCATCCCGCGTCTGATGGCGGCCGGCACCATCGAGGTCGCGCCGCTGGCCTACATGCGCGGCCGCACCCTCAACGACGCCTTCATCATCCTGGACGAGGCCCAGAACACCTCGCCCGCGCAGATGAAGATGTTCCTCACCCGCCTGGGCTTCAACTCCCGGGTGGTGGTCACCGGCGACACCAGCCAGGTCGACCTCCCGGGCGGTACCCGCAGCGGCCTCAAGGTCGTCCAGGAGATCCTCGCGGACGTGGCCGACATCCACTTCTCCGTCCTCACCAGCACCGACGTGGTCCGCCACAAGCTGGTCGGCCGGATCGTGGACGCGTACGAGGCCTGGGACGCCCGCCAGGAGGCCGAGCAGGCCGCCCCGCCCGCCCGCAAGCCCGCCCAGCGCCGCAGCGTCAAGGCGCCGTCGGCCCGGGCACCCCACCAGTCCCATCGCACCGAAAGCTGAGTGACAGCCCCTCCATGTCGATCGACATCGCCAACGAGTCCGGTTGGGACGCCGACGAGGACTCGCTCCTCGACATCGCCCGCTACGCCCTCGACAAGATGCGGATCCACCCGCAGTCCGAACTGTCCGTGATCCTGGTGGACAGCGCGGCGATGGAGGAGCTCCACATCCAGTGGATGGACCTCCCGGGACCCACCGACGTGATGTCCTTCCCGATGGACGAGCTGCGCCCCGGCAAGGAGGGCGAGGAACTGCCGCAGGGCCTGCTCGGCGACATCGTGCTCTGCCCCGAGGTGGCCAAGGAGCAGGGCCTGGCGGCGCCCTCGAAGCACTCCATGGACGAGGAGCTCCAGCTGCTCACCGTCCACGGGGTGCTGCACGTCCTCGGCTACGACCACGAGGAGCCGGACGAGGAGCGGGCGATGTTCGCGCTCCAGAAGCGGATCCTGGACGACTGGCGCACCGGCCGGGGCCTGGAGGGCATCTCTCCGGCCCCCACCACCCACTGAGCGCGGGGTCCGGTCCGCTGTGAGTGGCGAGAGTACGAGCTTCATCCTGGGCGCCGTCCTGCTCACCGGCCTCGGCTGGCTGGCGGCCTGCGCCGAGGCGGGCATCTCCCGGGTCTCCCGGTTCCGGGCGGAGGAGGCGGTCCGGGCCGGGCGGCGCGGCGCGGACCGGATGCTGACGCTGGCCTCCGACCCGATCCGGTACCTCAACCTGGCCACCCTGATCCGGGTGGCCAGCGAGATGGCGGCGGCCGTCATGGTCACCGTGGTCTGTGTGCGCAACGTCGAGCCGACCTGGCAGGCCGTGCTGCTGGCGTTCGGGGTGATGGTGCTGGTCTCGTTCGTCGCGGTCGGCGTCTCGCCGCGCACGATCGGCCGCCAGCACCCGCTCAGCACCGTCACGGCGGCCGCCTTCGTGCTGCTGCCGCTGGCCCGGATCCTCGGGCCGATCCCGCGGCTGCTGATCCTCACCGGCAACGCGCTCACCCCCGGCAAGGGGTACCGCGAGGGCCCGTTCGCCTCCGAGGCGGAGCTGCGGGCCCTGGTCGACCTCGCCGAGAAGGACGACCTGATCGAGGACGACGAGCGGCGGATGGTGCACTCGGTCTTCGAACTGGGCGACACCATCGTGCGCGAGGTGATGGTGCCGCGCACCGACCTGGTGATGATCGAGCGGCACAAGACCGTCCGCCAGGCGCTCACGCTGGCGCTGCGCTCCGGCTTCTCGCGGATCCCGGTGGTCGGTGACAACGAGGACGACGTGGTCGGCATCGTCTACCTCAAGGACCTCGTCCGCCTCACCCACATCAACCGCGACGCCGAGTCGGAGCCGGTGGGCGGCGTGATGCGCCCGGCCGTCTTCATTCCCGACAGCAAGCCGGCCGGCGACCTGCTGCGCGAGATGCAGCAGATGCGCTCGCACGTGGCGATCGTGATCGACGAGTACGGCGGCACGGCCGGTCTGGTCACCATCGAGGACATCCTGGAGGAGATCGTCGGCGAGATCACCGACGAGTACGACCGGGAGATCGCCCCGGTCGAGGACCTCGGCGACGGCTCGTACCGGATCACCGCCCGGCTGCTGGTCGAGGACCTCGGGGACCTCTTCGGCATCGAGCTGGAGGACGAGGACGTCGAGACCGTCGGCGGCCTGCTGGCCAAGCACCTCGGGCGGGTGCCGATCCCCGGGTCCGCCTGCGAGATACCGCTGCCGGAGGACGTGACCGGCGACCTCACCGCCATCCTGCTGACCGCCGAGAGCTCGGCCGGCCGGCGCAACCGGATCGGTACCGTGGTGGCCTCTCCGGTGCGCGTGCCGGAGCAGGGCGACGGCGAGGACGGCGACCGGTCCGAGGGGCGCTGAGCCGCCCCGGAAGGACCAGCCCGACTTGCCCGGCCCGGCGGGGCGTCCCGACCATGTGGTCATGACTCATCAGTTGCGCGCTGAGTACGGCCCGCGGGGCCGGTCCGGCGGCGTCAAGACCTGGCACGTCCTGCGGAGCGCGAGCGGGACCGAGGCGATGTGCGGCCGCACCGTCGACGCGGACGCCGAGGCGCGGTCGGAGACGGAGTGGGGCAGGACCGAGCGGCCGTGCTGCCAGCAGTGCGGCTCGCTCTACCTGCACGAGGCCCCGCTCACGCCCGGCGACCGGGGCTGAGGCCGGGGCGGGCGGGGTGGTCGGCTCGCCCGCCGTGCGCCCCGGTGGGCGAGGAGTAGCGTGGAACGCGGTGCGGGCACGCCCGTCCGCGCGGGGAGGGCCGCGTTGTGCGCCGTCACGTCCGTGGTGGAGGTCTCCATGAAACTTCAAGACGAACTGCCCGTCGATCGCCGGCTCGCCCAGGTGTACCGGATCGGCGCGGGTCTGGGCGGTGTCTTCCTGCTGGTCTTCGGCATTCTCGGGCTGGCCGGCCACCCGGGCTTCCTGTCCACCGAGGGCGACCACGTGGCCGGGCTGTCCACCAACGGGGCGCTGGCCGTGCTCTCCGTGGTGATGGGCCTGGTGCTGGTGGGCGGAGCGGTGGTGGGCGGCAACTTCGCCTCGAACCTCAACATGATCGTCGGGCTGCTGTTCGTGCTCTCCGGCTTCTACGGCCTGACGGTGCTCGGCCGTCCCGACGCCAACATCCTGAACTTCCGGATGTCCAACGTCCTGTTCGCCTTCATCTTCGGCTTCGTCGTGCTCACCTTCGGGATGTACGGCAGAGTCAGCAGCCATCTGCCGCTGGACAACCCGTACTGGCAGAAGCGCCACCGCGAGGAGCAGCCGATGCCCTCCGGCCCGCCCGCGTTCGTCAAGGTCATGAAGCCCGGCCCGCCGAACCCGATCGGTCACTGAGCCGGACCGCACGGCCGTCCGGCGATCACCTCCGCCTATGCTCTGCGGCATGAGTGATGTCACCGAGCTGGACCCCGAGGACAAGAAGATCATCACCCTGGCCCGCTCCGCCCGCGCCCGCAACGGCGTGGCGGAGGGGGCCGCGGTGCGCGACGAGAACGGGCGGACCTACGTCGCCGGGACGGTCGCCCTGGAGTCGCTGAGGCTCAGCGCGCTCCAGACGGCCGTGGCGATGGCGGTGGCCAGCGGGGCGCGCGGGCTGGAGGCGGCCGCGGTGGTCAGCGAGGCCGCGCAGCCGGCCGACGCGGACCTGGCCGCCGTGCGCGACCTGGGGGGCGCCGGCACCCCGGTCCTGCTGGCCGGTCCGGACGGCGTGCTGCGGGTGGCGGCCCAGGCCCGCTGAGCACGGCCCGTGGACGGGACGCCCGCCCCATCCGATCGGCGGATAATCTCAACCTGGAGAGCTCCGGCGGGGCTCCGGACCGGGGGGAGCCGGGAGGATGGGGCCGTGGGCGTTCTTGGCGGGGCTGCTGCTGAGCGTGATGGGCATGGGCAAGTGGCAGGAGACCGGCTCGCCGTTCTGGCTGGGCGGCTCGATCGCCCTCTTCGTGGTCGTCCTGGTCAGCGGTCTGGCCTCGCTCGGCGGAGGCGGCAAGGGGTAGTCCGGGCGGCCTGTCCGCCGGGCCCTTGGTGATCAGGGACAATGGGGCACATGAGCGTTACTTCCCCCTCCCAGGCCGGCACCTACCGATCCGGCTTCGCGTGCTTCGTCGGCCGTCCCAACGCGGGCAAGTCGACCCTGACCAACGCCCTGGTGGGGACGAAGGTCGCGATCACCTCCGACCGCCCCCAGACCACCCGGCACACCGTACGCGGCATCGTGCACCGCCCGGACGCCCAGCTGGTGCTGGTCGACACCCCCGGCCTGCACAAGCCCCGGACGCTGCTCGGCGAGCGGCTCAACGACCTCGTCCGCAGCACCTGGGCGGAGGTCGACGTGATCGGCTTCTGCCTCCCGGCCGATCAGAAGCTCGGCCCCGGCGACAAGTTCATCGCCAAGGAACTCGCCGAGGTCAAGAAGACGCCGAAGGTGGCCATCGTCACCAAGACCGACCTGGTCGACTCCAAGGCGCTCGCCTCCCAGCTGATCGCCATCCACCAGCTGGGGCTGGAGCTCGGCATCGAGTGGGCCGAGATCGTCCCGGTCTCGGCCGTCGGCGACACCCAGATCGGACTGCTGGCCGACCTGCTGGCCCCGCTGCTCCCGGCCGGCCCGCCGCTCTACCCGGACGGCGACCTCACCGACGAGCCCGAGCTGGTCATGGTCGCCGAGCTGATCCGCGAGGCCGCCCTGGAGGGCGTCCGCGACGAGCTGCCGCACTCGCTCGCCGTGGTGGTCGAGGAGATGATCCCGCGCGAGGGCCGCCCGGCCGACCGCCCGCTGCTGGACATCCACGCCAACGTCTACATCGAGCGGCAGAGCCAGAAGGCCATCGTGATCGGGGCCAAGGGGGCCCGGCTGAAGCACGTCGGCACCACCGCCCGCAAGCACATCGAGGCGCTGCTCGGCACGCCGGTCTACCTGGACCTGCACGTGAAGGTCGCCAAGGACTGGCAGCGCGACCCCAAGCAGCTGCGCAAGCTCGGTTTCTGACCCGGCGACAGACTCCGGTCGCGGCGCCCCGCCGGGGGCGCCGCGACGGACGGACGGGGGTGTCGGCGCTCCCGACGGCCCGGGATCAGCCGCCTTCGCGCAGCACCAGGGAGACCAGCTCGCGCTGGGAGTCCGACAGCTTCGGATCGGCGCAGTGCACGGTGCGGCCGTCTACGGTGATGGCGTAGTGGAAGCCGTCCGGTACCCCGTAGGAGGGAGCGCGCAGCCCGCCCACGACGGCCTCCCGGGCCAGGGCGTGGACGTGCGGCGCGTCGGTGCGCTCGGCGGTGTCGAGCTCCGCGCGCTGGGGGCGGCCCGCGAAACCGCCGGTCCGGGTGACCTGAATACGCATGGTGTCCATGGTGCTACGCAGGGATGGGATTGCGCGCCGGTTTCCCATAGCTTCACATTAAGGATCCCTCATGCCGGGCTGATGCCCACGCTGGCCCAGGAGGCGGTCACCGTGTTGGCGACCGCCGCGTCCTGGTAGCGGGAGGCGGCGGCGGCCACGGTGGCCCGGGCGAAGGTGGCGAAGTCGGCGTCGGCGGGCAGCCGGCCGCTGGTCAGGGTGTCGTACCAGATCTGCCCGGCCCGCTCCCAGGCCTGGCCGCCGAGGGCCGTGGCCAGCAGGTAGAAGGCGTGGTTGGGGATGCCCGAGTTGATGTGCACCCCGCCCGCGTCCTCCCCGGTCGCCACGTAGTCGCGCATGTGCGCGGGCTGCGGGTCCTTGCCGAGCCGCTCGTCGTCGTACGCGGTGCCGGGCGCCCGCATCGAGCGCAGCGCCACGCCCTGGACGCCGGGGGCGAGCAGGCCGGAGCCGATCAGCCAGTCCGCGTCGGCGGCGCTCTGGTGCAGCGCGTACTGCTTGACGAGCGAGCCGAAGACGTCGGAGAGCGACTCGTTGAGCGCACCGGACTGCCCCTGGTAGGCGAGACCGGCGGTGAACTGGGTGACGCCGTGCGAGAGCTCGTGGCCGATCACGTCCACACAGGTGGTGAAGTCGCCGAAGACGATCCCGTCGCCGTCGCCGAAGACCATCTGCCGGCCGTCCCAGAACGCGTTGTCGTAGTGCCGCCCGTAGTGGACGGTCGCGTTCAGCCCGAGGCCCGCGCCGTCGATCGAGGGCCGGCCGTAGACCTCGGCGAAGAGCGCGTAGGTCGCGCCGAGGCCGTCGTACGCGTGGTTGACGGAGGGGTCGGTGACCGGCTCCGCGCCCTCGGTGCGCACGGTGCGGCCGGGCAGCCGCTCGGAGTGCTTGGCGTCGTGGATGACCCGCTGCGGGCTGGCCGGCCCGGGGGCGGGAGGGCCGGGCACCAGGCGGGCCTCGCGGTGCACGGCGTCGATCGCGAGCGAGCGGACGGCGGCCGCGTGGCCCTGTTGGGCGAGGCGGTCGAGGACGTAGGGCGGGACGATCGCACAGAACGCGGTGACTGGAGTCATGTTGCCCAGGGTGACGCATCAGTAACCCTTTGTCACTGCTCTCCCGGTCATCGATTCGTCTCAAAGAGTGGAAAAGTCCTCGGACGCGCTTCGGCGGGGCCGGGGGCTGGGTTACGCTGGTTCACATCATGCGTATCCGGCCGCTTCTTCTTAGCTGCCGCGGCGAGGGCCTGTAGTCCACTGAGGCCGGCTCCCTTGCCGCGGGGGACTGAGCTGTGCGCGTATGAAAACGCAATCGCGGCAGCAGCCGGCCCGTCGGGTGTCCATCACCCCGACCAGCCTGCATCACACACGGAAGCCGAGAGTCACTTCATGACCGAGCAGAGCTCCGCCACGTCGAACTCCGCCGGGCGCGTCTTCATCGACCGTCCGACCCCGATCACCGCGGCCACCGTCCAGCAGAAGCCGTCCGGGATGCCCTACGGGCGCTACGTGCCCTTCGGCACCATCGACCTGCCGGACCGCACCTGGCCGAGCAAGGTGATCACGCGGGCTCCGCGCTGGCTCTCCACCGACCTGCGCGACGGCAACCAGGCGCTGATCGACCCGATGTCGCCGGCTCGCAAGCGCAAGATGTTCGACCTGCTGGTGAAGCTGGGCTACAAGGAGATCGAGGTCGGCTTCCCGTCCTCCGGTGCCACCGACTTCGAGTTCGTCCGCTCGCTGGTCGAGGAGGGCGCGATCCCCGCGGACGTCACCATCTCGGTGCTGACCCAGGCCCGTGAGGACCTGATCGAGCGCACCGTGGAGTCGCTGGTCGGCGCCCCCCGCGCCACCGTGCACCTGTACAACGCGACGTCGCCGCTGTTCCGCCGGGTGGTCTTCAAGGGCAGCAAGGACGACATCAGGGCCATCGCGGTGGACGGCACCCGCCTGGTGATGGAGTACGCGGAGAAGCTGCTGGGCGACGACACCGTCCTGGGCTACGAGTACTCGCCGGAGATCTTCATCGACACCGAGCTGGACTTCGCCCTGGAGGTCTGCGAGGCGGTGATGGACGTCTGGCAGCCCGGTGAGGGCCGCGAGATCATCCTGAACCTGCCGACCACGGTCGAGCGCTCCACGCCGAACGTCTACGCCGACAAGATCGAGTGGATGTCGCGCAACCTGTCGCGCCGCGAGTTCGTCTGCCTGTCCACCCACCCGCACAACGACCGCGGCACCGGGGTGGCCTCCGCCGAGCTGGCCGTCATGGCCGGCGCCGACCGCGTCGAGGGCTGCCTGTTCGGCCAGGGCGAGCGGACCGGCAACCTGGACCTGGTCAACGTCGGGATGAACCTGTTCTCGCAGGGCGTCGACCCGATGATCGACTTCTCCGACATCGACGAGATCCGCCGTACCGCCGAGTACTGCAACCAGATGGGCGTCCCGGAGCGCCACCCCTACGCCGGTGACCTGGTCTACACCTCCTTCTCGGGCTCGCACCAGGACGCGATCAAGAAGGGCTTCGACGCGCTGGAGGCCGACGCCGCGGCGGCCGGCGTACCGGTCGGCGAGTACACCTGGGGCGTTCCCTACCTGCCGATCGACCCGAAGGACGTCGGCCGCAGCTACGAGGCCGTCATCCGGGTCAACAGCCAGTCGGGCAAGGGCGGCATCGCGTACGTCCTGAAGAACGACCACAAGCTGGACCTGCCGCGCCGGATGCAGATCGAGTTCTCCAGGATCATCCAGGCCAAGACCGACTCCGAGGGCGGCGAGGTCACCCCCGCCGCGATCTGGGCCGTCTTCCAGGACGAGTACCTGCCCACCCCCGGCAACCCGTGGGGCCGGATCTCGCTGAGCGGCTCCCGCAGCCTGACCACCGAGGACGGCCGCGACGCGCTGACCACCCAGGCCGTGGTCGACGGCGTCGAGACCGCGCTGACCGGCACCGGCAACGGCCCGGTCTCCGCCTTCGGTGACGCGCTGGCCGGCATCGGCATCGACGTACGCGTCCTGGACTACGCCGAGCACGCGCTGAGCGAGGGCGGCGACGCCCAGGCCGCCGCGTACGTCGAGTGCGCCGTCGACGGCAAGGTGCTGTGGGGCGTCGGGATCGACAGCAACACCGTGCTGGCCTCGCTGAAGGCGATGATCAGCGCCGTCAACCGGGCGCAGCGCGGCTAACCCGTACGTCTCGACCGGCCGAGTGGGCCGCCCCCGGGGGCGGCCCACTCGCATGTCCGGCCGGGCCGCCCGGCCCCGTGGGCGGTGACCCGGCCCGCCCCGTGGGCGGCGGCCCGCCGCCGCCGGACCGTCCGGCGTGCCGATCCTCTCGGGCCGCCCCGGGGGCGGGCGGGTGAGGCGCTGTGTCCTGCGCCACATTTTTCTGCGTCCCGAGCCGTTCGGGGTACTGACACGTGCCGGTAACCGTGGCAACATCGACCCACCGGAAATCCGGGGTCGGTGGGACGGCCACGGGTCCGGTCGCGTGACCTGCCCATTGTTGTGCAGGCCGCCTGCCATGTCTGGGGAGTGGCGCCGTGACAGGGTTGTGGGGTGTCCGTCCTCGCTGGCGGACTGACGTTCTCGGTGACTTCTTCTGCCCAGGGTGCGGCGGGGACCGCAACTACCGCCGGCAGCACGGCCGGCGGTGGCTGCGGGTTCTCGGTACGCCACTCCTCCCGGTCGGCCCGGTGATCGGCAGCGTGCAGTGCACGTCCTGCCACGGCCGGTACGGCGTGCGGAGCCTGGAGCAGCTCACCAGTGTCCGACTCTCCGGCATGCTGCGCGACGCCCAGTACACCGTCGCCCTCGCGCTGCTCGCGGCCGGCGGCACCGGCAGCCGGGCGGCCCGCGAGGCCGCCTGCACGGTGGTGCGGGACGCCGGCTTCGAGGACTGCGGCGAGGCCCAGGTGCTGGCGGCGCTGGCCGCCCTGTCCGGTCTCGGCGACGAGCTCCAGGAGGCGCACCGCCCGGCCGAGGCGCTCACCGTCGAGGTCCACGCGGCCCTCGAACCCCTCACTCCGCACCTGGCCCAGCAGGGACGCGAGCGGCTGCTGCTCCAGGGCGCCTGGATCGCCCTCTCCGACGGCCGCTACCTGCCGCAGGAGCGCGAGGCGCTGGCCGTCGTCGGTCGGTGTCTGGGCCTCGGCGAGGAGCAGGTCGGCACGCTGCTCGAAGCCGCCACCCGCGCCGCGCACTGACCGCGAGCCGGCGCTCTCCCCGGGTGCCCCGCGCACCCACTCCCGCGCACCCACTCCCGCGCACCCACCCGTCCGCGTCCCGCCCACGAGCCGGGCCCGGTGTCCCCCCTCCGGGCCCGCCACGACCCGCACCGGTGGCCATCCCCCCATGGACCCGGTGCGGGTCCGCGTTCGCCGGTCCGGCCCGGTCCGCGCCGCGCATGCGCGAGAATGGGGGGATGCCTTCACGGACGCCCGCCCCGCGCCGCCCCGCCCGCACCCCCCGCGAGGCGTCGGCATGAGCCTGTTCCGGGACGACGGTGTCGTGCTGCGGGCGCAGAAGCTCGGTGAGGCCGACCGGATCATCACCCTGCTCACCCGCCAGCACGGCAAGGTCCGCGCGGTGGCCCGGGGGGTGCGCAAGACCAAGTCGAAGTTCGGGGCCCGCCTGGAGCCCTTCTCGCACGTCGACGTCCAGTTCTTCAGCCGGGGCAGCGACCTGATCGGCCGGGGTCTGCCGCTCTGCACCCAGGTGGAGACGATCGCGCCCTACGGCGGTCCGATCGTCGCCGACTACGGCCGCTACACCGCCGGCACGGCCATGCTGGAGACGGCGGAACGATTCGCCGAGAACGAGGGCGAGCCGGCTGTGCAGCAGTACCTGCTGCTGGTCGGCGCGCTGCGTACGCTGGCGGGCGGCACCCACGAGTCCCATCTGGTGCTGGACGCCTTCCTGCTGCGCTCGCTCGCGGTGAACGGGTACGGCGCGAGCTTCACCGACTGCGCCAAGTGCGGGCTGGAGGGGCCGAACCGTTTCTTCTCCCTGCAGGCCGGTGGTGTGCTCTGCGGGGACTGCCGGGTCCCGGGTTGTGCCGTACCCTCCCCTGAGACACTGGTACTGCTCGGCTCGCTGCTGTCAGGGGACTGGCAGACGGCCGACGCCTGCGAACCGCGGTACTGGCGGGAGGGCAGCGGCCTGGTTGCGGCCTATCTGCAGTGGCACCTGGAGCGGGGAATCCGCTCGATGAGATACGTGGAGAAGTGAGCATGGCAGCGCGACGGCTCTTCGGCGGCAGCAAGCTGAGGGAGTACCTCCCCCCGACCCCGCACCCCAGCGGCGCCCGGCCCCCGAAGATCCCCGGTGAGCTGGTCCCGGCCCACGTCGCGATCGTGATGGACGGCAACGGCCGCTGGGCCAAGGAGCGCGGGCTGCCCCGCACCGAGGGCCACAAGGTCGGCGAGAGCGTCGTCCTCGACGTGCTCAAGGGCGCGATCGAGCTCGGCGTGAAGAACATCTCGCTCTACGCCTTCTCGACCGAGAACTGGAAGAGGTCCCCCGAGGAGGTGAAGTTCCTGATGAACTTCAACCGGGACGTCATCCACCGCCGCCGCGACGAGATGGACGCGATGGGCGTGCGGGTGCGCTGGGCCGGCCGGATGCCCAAGCTCTGGAAGAGCGTGGTCCAGGAACTCCAGGTCGCCGAGGAGCAGACCAAGGACAACGACGCCGTGACGCTCTACATGTGCGTCAACTACGGTGGCCGGGCCGAGATCGCGGACGCCGCCGCCGCCATGGCGGCCGACGTGGCGGCCGGGAAGCTCGACCCGAAGAAGGTCACCGAGAAGACCGTCGCCAAGTACATGTACCACCCGGACATGCCGGACGTGGACCTGTTCCTGCGCCCGAGCGGCGAGCAGCGGACGTCCAACTTCCTGCTCTGGCAGTCCGCGTACGCCGAGATGGTGTTCCAGGACGTGCTGTGGCCCGACTTCGACCGCCGCGACCTGTGGCGGGCCTGCGAGCAGTACGCCCGCCGCGACCGCCGCTTCGGCGGCGCCCTGCCGAACGACGTCCCGGCCGCCCAGTCGGCCGCCGAGGTGCCCCCGCAGCGCTGACCCGTGGCCGGCCGCGGCGCCAGGCGCGCGCGGCCGGTCCGGCACGCGGTCGCCCCCGCCCGGAGCGTCCGGACGGGGGCCGAGTGGTGCGGTGGCGCGGCTCAGTCCTTCTTCGCGCAGTCCGCGCAGGTGCCGAAGATCTCCAGGGTGTGCGCGACCTCGCTGAAGCCGTGCTCGGCGGCGACCGCGTTCGCCCAGCGCTCGACGGCGGGGCCCTCCACCTCGACGGTTGCGCCGCAGTGGCGGCAGACCAGGTGGTGGTGGTGCCCGCTGCTGCAGCGGCGGTAGACGGCCTCACCGTCGGCGGTGCGCAGCACGTCCACCTCGCCGGCGTCGGCGAGCGACTGCAGGGTGCGGTAGACGGTGGTCAGGCCGACCGAGTCTCCCCGGTGCTTGAGCATGTCGTGGAGTTCCTGGGCGCTGCGGAAGTCCTCGATCTCGTCCAGGGCCGCCGAGACGGCGGCTCGCTGCCGGGTCGATCGGGCGCGCGGCGTCGGGCCTGCGGTGGTCACCGTGGGTCCTCCTGGGGGTGGGGGCATGACGCACCTCATTGTGCCAGGCCCGCTCCACCGGGCGGGTCGGTCGGGGAAAGGACGCTCGGCGCCGGGCCGTTCTGGCCGGGCAGTTGGACGTCGCAGACGTCCGGGCCGTGGTCCGCGGCGCCCCGGTGGCGGCGCCGGGCGAGCGGGGCCGCGAGCAGGCTGAAGAGCGCGAAGACGGCGATCGCCAGCAGCACGATGGCGGGGCCGGAGGGCACGTCCACCTGGTACGAGCCGGTGACACCCGCCAGCGAGACGACGACCCCGAGGGCGATGGCGGCGGCCTGGGTGGCCGCGAAGGACCGGGTGAGCTGCTGCGCGGCCACCACCGGGACCACCATCAGGGCACTCACCAGCAGCAGCCCGACCACCCGCATGGCGACCGTGACGGTCACGGCGGCCATCACCGCGAGCAGCAGGTTGAGGAAGCGCACCGGCAGACCGGTGACCCGGGCGAACTCCTCGTCCTGGCAGATCGCGAAGAGCTGGCGGCGCAGGCCCACGGTGACGGCGATGACGACCGCGCCGAGGATCGCGATGGTCGCCAGGTCGGCCGGGGCGACGGTGAGGATCGATCCCCAGAGGTAGCTCTCCAGGCTTCCGGATCCGGCCTGCGCGGAGAGCGAGACGAGCAGCTTTCCGCAGGCCATGCCGCCGTAGAAGAGCATCGCGAGGGCGATGTCGCCGCGCTGGTTGCCGCGCGAGCGGACCAGCTCCATGGCGACCGCGCCCAGGACGCACACCAGCACGGCCATCCAGACCGGGCTGGTCTGGAACAGGAAGCCGAGGCCGACGCCGGTCATCGCCACGTGGCCCATGCCGTCGCCCATCAGGGCCTGGCGTCGCTGCACCAGGTAGATCCCGACGGCGGGCGCCGTGACGCCGACCAGGACGGCGGCGAGCAGGGCCCGCTGCATGAAGTCGTAGGAGAGCATCTCGGTCATGCCAGCAGCCCCGGGGTGGTCAGGCCGGCCCGCGTCCGGTGGTCGTCGGCGTGCGGGTGGACGTGGTCGTGTCCGGGCAGCGCGTGCAGCCCGGTGTTGGGAACCGGCGGGCCGTCGTGGGCCACGCAGCCGTCGCGCAGGACGACGGCGCGGTCGATCAGCGGCTCCAGCGGCCCGAGTTCGTGCAGGACGAGCAGGACGGCGCTGCCGCGCGCGACCTCGCTGCGCAGGGTGTCGGCCAGCACCTGCTGGCTGGCGGCGTCGACGCCGGCCATCGGCTCGTCCATGATCAGCAGGTCGGGGGAGCCGACCAGGGCGCGGGCGATCAGGACCCGCTGCTGCTGGCCGCCGGACAGGTCGGCGACGCCGTCGCCGGCGCGGTCCAGCATGCCGACGGCGGCGAGCGCGCGGTCCACGGCCTCACGGTCCCTGCGGCGGAAGGGCAGCAGGCCGTGCTGGGGGAGACGGCCGGTGGAGACCACCTCGCGGACGGTCGCCGGGACGCCGCCGGCGGCGGTGGTGCGCTGCGGGACGTAGCCGATCCGGTGCCAGTGCCGGAACTTCGCGTACGGCGTGCCGAACAGCTCCAGGCCGCCGCGCTCCAGCGGGACGGCGCCGATCACGGTCTTGACGGTGGTGGACTTGCCGGAGCCGTTGGCGCCGAGCAGGGCCACCACCTCGCCGGGGCGCACGGTGAGGTCGATGCCGCGCAGCACCGGCCGTCCGCCGAGCGAGGCGACGGCGTCGGACAGGCGGACGGCCGCGGGTGCGGCCGCTCCGGTGCGGGAGGTCTGGTGGGGCATGGTGTGACGTCCTGTCAGCTGGTGGCGCCGAGCGCGGCCCGCAGGTTGGTGAGGTTCTGCTTCATGACCGTCAGGTAGTCGGCCCCGGGGGCGCCGCCGGCCGACTCCGGCTTGATGCCCTCGATCGGGTCCAGCACGGCGGTCCTCAGACCGAGGTCCTCGGCGACGGTGCCGGCCAGCTTGGGATTGACCAGCGCCTCGAAGAAGATCGTGGTGACGCCGTTGTCCCGGGCCGCCTTCTGCACCTCGGCGAGCCGGGCCGGGGTGGGCTCGGCCTCGGGGTCGACCCCGTTGACGGCCACCTGGGTGAGGCCGTAGTGGTCGGCGAGGTAGCCGAAAGCGGCGTGGCTGGTGACGAAGGTCCTGGTCCGGGTGTTCTGCAGGCCGTCCTGGAACTCCTGGTCCAGGACGCCGAGCTTCTTCACCAGGTCGTCGGTGTTGCGGCGGTAGTCGGCGGCGTGCTCGGGGTCGGCCGCGGCGAACTCGCTGCCGACGCTCGCGGCGATCGCGGCGTAACGGGTCGGGTCCAGCCAGACGTGCGGGTCGCCGCCGGACTCCGGGTGCCGGTGGCCGTCGGCGCTCTCGGTGCCCTCGTCCAGGTGGTGGTCGACCAGCGGGCTCGCGGCGGTGGCGTCCACGACGTGCTTCGCGTGGGACTGCGCGACGGCCTGGTCGACGGTGGGCTGCAGACCCTTGAGATAGACCACCGCGTCGGCCTTCTGGAGCGAGCCGACCTGCTTGGCGGTGAGTTCCAGATCGTGCGGCTCGACGCCCGCCGCCGTCAGGTCGGTGACCTTCACGTGCTCGCCGCCGATCTGCGCGGCGAGGAACTCCAGGGGATAGAAGGACGCGACGACGTGCAGCCTGCCGTCCGAGCCGCCGGCGCTGCTGCTCCCGCCGCAGGCGGACAGCGCCAGGGCACCGACCGTGGCGGCGGCCAGGGCTATGGAGCGGGGAGCGCGTCGGGTCATCGTCATGACAACCATTCTCATCTTATGTGGAAATGATTGTCAACTCACTCGTTCGGGTCAATCGGACGGGTCCGTCGGGCGTCGCGCGGCCCCCGTCGTCCGCCCGGCATCCACCGGCCACCGGCCGGGTGCCCCCCGGCCGATACCGATTTGAACCCGGTACCCGTATGGCCGGTAACCTCTGAGGTATTCGGGTACGAGCAACCAGCCGTGCCCTGACCGTGCCGTCGTTATGAAGAGAGCACTGTGGCCGCCGACAAGATCGACACGATCGTCAGCCTGAGCAAGCGCCGTGGCTTCGTCTACCCCTGCAGCGAGATCTACGGTGGCCAGCGAGCCGCCTGGGACTACGGGCCACTGGGTGTGGAGCTCAAGGAGAACATCAAGCGCCAGTGGTGGCGTTCGATGGTCACCGCGCGGGAGGACGTCGTCGGGCTCGACTCGTCGGTGATCCTCGCCCGCGAGGTGTGGGAGGCGTCCGGTCACGTCGCCACGTTCAACGACCCGCTGACCGAGTGCCTCTCCTGCCACAAGCGGTTCCGCGCGGACCACCTGGAGGAGGCGTACGAGGCCAAGCACGGCAAGCTGCCGGCCAACGGCCTCGCCGACCTCAACTGCCCCAACTGCGGGAACAAGGGCTCCTTCACGGCGCCCAAGGAGTTCTCGGGCATGCTGAAGACCCACCTCGGTGTCACCGAGGAGGCCTCCGGCCTGGCCTACCTGCGCCCGGAGACCGCGCAGGGCATCTTCACCAACTTCAAGGCCGTCCAGCAGACCTCGCGCAAGAAGCCGCCGTTCGGCATCGCCCAGACCGGCAAGAGCTTCCGCAACGAGATCACGCCGGGCAACTTCATCTTCCGCACCCGCGAGTTCGAGCAGATGGAGATGGAGTTCTTCGTCAAGCCGGGTGAGGACGAGGAGTGGCACGAGTACTGGCTCCAGCAGCGCTGGGACTGGTACGTCGGCCTCGGCATGAAGACCGAGAACATGCGCTTCTTCGAGCACCCGAAGGAGAAGCTCTCGCACTACGCCAAGCGCACGGTGGACATCGAGTACCGCTTCAACTTCGGCGGCACCGAGTTCTCCGAGCTGGAGGGCGTGGCCAACCGCACCGACTACGACCTCACGGTGCACAGCGAGCACTCCGGCCAGGACCTCAAGTACTTCGACCAGGAGTCCGGCGAGCGCTACTTCCCGTACGTCATCGAGCCGGCAGCGGGCCTCAACCGCGCCATGCTGGCCTTCCTGCTCGACGCGTACTTCGAGGACGAGGCGCCCAACGCCAAGGGCGTCATGGAGAAGCGCGTCGGCATGCGCCTCGACCCGCGCCTGGCGCCGGTCAAGGTCGCGGTGCTGCCGCTGTCGCGCAACGCCGACCTCTCGCCGAAGGCCCGCGGCCTCGCCGCCGACCTGCGCACCGCGTGGAACGTCGAGTTCGACGACGCCGGCGCGATCGGCAAGCGCTACCGCCGCCAGGACGAGATCGGCACGCCGTTCTGCGTCACCGTCGACTTCGACACCCTCGAGGACGACGCCGTCACCATCCGGGACCGCGACACCATGGCACAGGAGCGCGTCGCGCTCGGCCAGGTGAAGTCCTACCTGGCGGCCCGTCTGATCGGCTGCTGACCGCACGCCCCGAAGGCCCCCGCCCGCCGTCACGGCGGGCGGGGGCCTTCGCCGTGGCCGGTCCACCGCCGGAAAACGCGTTGTCCCGCCAGGGGGTGCTCCGACATGATCCGGAGCGGCGAGATCGATCGCACAGCTGTTTCCATCAAGGGGGAGTCACATGAGTCGTACCGCAACCGGGTTGCCGGGCCTCGCCGCGGCAGCCGCGTTCGCGCTGGCCGCCGGACTGCTCGCCGCACCGGCCGCCGCCGCGGCGGACGGTGCTCCGGTGAGCGGCCCGAGGACGCTGCCGAGCCCCGGCTTCGCCGCCACCGGAGTGCACAGCGGCTGCGGCGACGCGGGCGAGCCCGGATGGATCAACACCGCGGCTCCGACGCTCACGGTCACCTCGACCGTCCCGGACGTCCGCTTCACCGTCCGCGACGACGCCACCTCCGCCCACACCAAGGTGTTCGACGCCACCGCGCAGACCTCCGCCGGCAGCGCCCAGGTCGCCGTGACCGGGCTGACGGACGGCCACGCGTACAGCTGGCGCGCCAAGGGCGTGCAGGCGGACGGCCCGACCGACGCCTGCCGCTTCCGGGTCGACGCCACGGCCCCCGCGCAGCCCACCGTGGAGTCCACCGACTTCCCGTCCGCCGGCACTCCGGCGAAGTACGCGGGGCAGAGCGGCCTGTTCACGTTCCGGGCGACGGACGCGGCCTCGGGTGTGGCGTGCTACCACTACACCCTCGGCCTGTACCCCGACCGGGGGAACGACTGCACGGCCCGGGGCAGCGTCCTGGCCGGTCCCGACGGACTCGTGACGGTGCCGATCCGGCCGACCTCCTGGGGCACCAACACCCTCACCCTCACCGCTGTCGACAACGCGGGCAACGTGACCTGGCCGACGAGCTACACGTTCTACGCGCCGTCGAACCCGAGCCCGCCGGCCGTCCCCGGGGACGTCGACGGAGACGGAGTCCCGGACATCCCGCTGCCCGACTCGGCCGGGAACCTCCAGATCATCAGCGCGGCCGCGTCCAGCGCCCGGCCGACCTCCACCGTCGCGGCCGGCTACGCGCCGAACCGGCAGAGCTGGGCGGGCTACCAGCTCGCCCACCGGGGCTGGGGCCAGTGGCACGCACCGATGGACGACCTGATCGCGTTCGCGCCCGGGACCTACGCTCCCTCGTTCTACCGGAACAGCGACTACGGGACCTTCGCCGCCGGCAGCATCAGGCTGACGCGCCCGGCCGACGACCCCTTTGCCGAGGAGCCGACCTTCCCGGCCGACTTCCCGGCCGACTGGTCGAAGACCGACCAGCTGGTCGCCCTCGGCGCGCTGGGCCAGGACCAGCAGTCCTCGCTGCTGACGGTCGAGGCCGGTGACCTCTGGCTGCTCACCGACCCGTCGAACTACTCCTTCTCGACGGTGCGCAAGCTCGGCGCGGGCTCCTGGACCGGCTACGAGCTGATCGCTCCCGGCAAGGCCGCCGACGGCTCGCTGGCCCTGTGGTCCCGGGAGAAGGCGTCCGGCACCCTGCGCAGCTACCCCATCGCCCACAACGCGGACGGCAGCTGGGACTTCGCCGCCCTGGCCGATCCGGCGTCCGGCACCGTGATCGGGAACTTCCCGCTCGCCGACTACCCGGTTCTGGGCAGCTCCGGTGACGGCAACGGCGACGGAAGGCCGGATCTGTACGCCGTCACCGCCACCCGTCACCTGCTCACCTTCGACGGCGTCAGCACGCCCAGGGATCTCGGTCCGCTGGCCTGACGTCAGTACCGTCGGCGCCATCAGGACCTCGACGCCCCGAAGGCCCCCGCCCGCCGTCACGGCGGGCGGGGGCCTTCGCCGTGGCGCGCCGGCGTCAGCGTCGGCCGCGGCGGGCCCGGGTGGGCTCGGCGGGGACGGTCGGCAGGCCGGCCGCGCGCAGGGCGGCCACGGCGTCCCGGCGGCGGCCCTCCTCGGCCTCGCCGAGGGCCGCCAGCAGTGCGCCGTACAGGGCCGGGGTGGTGGCGAGGGCCGCGCCGACCTGGGCCAGGTCGGCGGGCCGGCGCAGCGTCACCAGTTCGCGCAGCAGGGCGACCGCCAGTGGTCCGTCCAGGGCCGTGACCAGGGCGGACGCCTCCGGGACCGACCGGGCGGCGGCCTGGTGCAGCAGGGTGCGGGTGTCGGCCGGACGACCGGCCGCGTGCAGGTGGTCGGCCAGCGCCGCCAGGTCGGCGGGCGGCGCCGACCCCCACTCCCAGAGCAGGGTCTGCCCGTCGGCGCCCTGGCCGCAGCGCTCCAGCGCGGCCAGCAGCTCGGGCAGGGCGGCCGCCGGATAGCCCCACAGGGCGTGGAACAGCTCCGCGGCCTCGCCGACCAGAGCGGCCCGCCGCAGCTCGGCGAGGGTGGCGGCCGCGTGGTCGGGCGAGCCGTGGGCGACGGCGCGGGCGAGGTAGGCCGCGGCGCCCGCCGGGCCACCGGAGCGCAGCAGGCCCGCCAGCCGGGCGACGTCCGCCGGGGCGAGGGTGACGGCGCCCTGGGCGACCAGGGCGGCCGACTCGTGCGCGGAGCCGCGTCCGTGCAGTGCGGTGATCCGTTCGGCGAGGGCGTTGAGTTCGGCGGCGGTGCGCGGGCGCGGGGCGGGTGGCCGCGCGCGCTCCGTCGTCGCCGTCCGGTCCGGTTGGCCGGCCGGCGGAGGGGTGTCCGGGCCGGTGCCGGTGGCGCCTCGGGCGCCGCCGAACCGCGCGCCCGTGACGTGCGGCGTGCTGGGCACCGGCGGAGCGGGCGCCTGGACGGGCGGCGCGGCGGGCTCCTGCTCGTACACGCCGCCGAAGCGGGCCCCGGTCGGGCGCTTGCGGGTGGGCCCGGCGGCGGGCGCGGGCGCGGGGGCGGCCGCGGGCGCCGGCGAGGGCGCGGGGGATTGGTGCAGGCGCAGCTCGTCCTCGACGGCCAGCAGGCGTTCGCTCAGCTCCAGGCAGCGTGCTCCGAGCCCCTCCCGCAGGTTCCGCGCCTGGTCGAGCCGCCGCAGCAGCTCCGGGTCCGGCTGCCCCTGCGGCTGCGCGTACCGGTGGTCGGTGCCCGGCAGGCCCGCGTCCCGTACCGCGTCGGCCAGCCGCCGTTCGCGCTGGGTTGCGTACTGCCGTGCGCGCAGCAGTTCGTCGAGCTCCGCCCGCAGCGCCTGGGCGTCCTGCTCCACCGATGGGCGGAGGTTGTTCTCCTGGTGCACCGTCACCACGTCGTCCGACCTCTCCACCGCGCCCCGGGCCCTACTGCTCCACCCCGACCGCCCCACTCCGACTGCCCCACCCTGACTGCCGGTCATCCTCGCGGGGCGATACGGCGGTCGTGTTACGGCGGTGAGTCGGCTTGTTTTCGGAGCGCGTCGGCGCCCGCGTCGGCGAGTGCGCAGACGCCGATCACCGTCAGCAGGAAGGCTGTTGCGGCGCGGAGCAGGCCGGCCTCGTAGTACGCGTCGGTGGTCCACCGGGCGGCCGCCCAGCCGGCTGCCGCCGCGGCCGGGAGGGCCGCGGCGAGCCCGATCCAGGCTCCTGCGCCGGCCCGTTCCCCCCGGGCGCCCGCCGCCGCCCGCAGCACGACCAGCAGGCCGGCGCCCGCGGCGAGTGCGGGGCCGGCGAAGGAGCCGCCGTATCGGATCGCCAGCGCCGGGACGAGGAACAGGACCAGGGCGCGGCCCAGCCCGGCGGCCACCGTGGCCACGGCCGGCCCGGCGGGCGCCCCGGCCCGGCCGTACGAGGCGGCGTACCGGGCGCCCGCCAGTACCGCCAGCGCCAGGGCCGCGTCCGGCAGCCGTCCGCCGAGGCGGGAGAGGTTGTAGAGCAGCGCGGTGTCGTACACGACCAGCACCAGCGAGCCCAGCGCCCACAGCGAGACGCCGAACAGCAGCAGACCCCTGGCCGAGACCGGCCGCAGCGGCCCGCGTTCGCGCCCTGCCAGCACCCGGATCAGCACCGGGGTGACCAGGGCGGAGAGCACCCGCAGGGCAATGTCGTCCACCGTGTACGGGTTGCGCAGATCCCACTCGACCAGGCAGAACGCCGCCGTGTAGGAGGCCGCGGCGAGCGGCACCAGCGCGGAGCGCGCCACCCGCCGGTACAGCCCGGCGTCCAGCCAGCGCAGCACGGTGGCGAACGCCAGCAGCACGAAGGGGAGTTCCAGGAACGCCTGGACGCGCAGCACCGAGGGCGCCAGCAGTTCGGGCACGGGCATGTGCGCGGCGAGCCGTCGGACGAGGCCGCCGTCGGCCGTGGCGAACCAGCCGGGCGGCAGGTAGCGGGCGACGAAGGAGGTGTCCCCGCCGTGCACCCGCAGGACGTACACCGCGAACAGCAGCTGGTTGAGGTAGATCAGCGCCACCACCGCCGCCAGCGCCGCCCCCGGGCCGAAGACCCTTCGGTCGGTGGCGGGCCCGGGTGTCGCCCGCGGGGCGGACGCCCCCGCGGCGGCGGGGCGTTCGGGCGTCGGCCCGCGCAGGACGCGCGGCGCCGCGACCACCGCCGCGACGGCCGACACCACCACGGTGACGTTCAGGCCCGGGGCCAGGAGCGACATCCGGGCCCCCCTCAGCCACTCAGCCGGGTACGGGCCTCCATCAGCGCGAAGCCGAGCAGGTTCAGCCCCCGCCACTGCGCCGGCCGGACGGCGTTCTCGTGGTCGGCCGCGAGCCCGATGCCCCAGATCCGGTCCATCGGGCTGGCCTCCACCAGCACCCGCTGCGAGGTACCCAGCAGATACGTCCGCAGCGCCTCGTCCTGCCCGAACTTGGCGACGCTGCCCGCCACCACCAGTTCGAACCGACCGGCCACCCAGCGCTCCTCGTCGAAGCCCGCCACCTGCCGCCCGAGCGCCTTGGCCTCGGCGGGGGTGCGGGCCCGGAGGATGCGCGGGACGATCCGCTCGTCGCCGAACATCCGGGCCTTGCCCGCCATCATCCAGTGCTCGGCCGTCGGGTACTCGACCCCGTCGACCACGAAGCGCGAGGGCCACCACTGGCTCAGCGCCCCCGGGCCGACCTGCCCGTCGCGCTGCGGCCGGTGGCCCCAGAACAGCAGGTACTTCGGGTGCCCGCCGGCTGCCACCAGGGCGGTGAGTTCCTCCCGGGTACGGGCTTCAGCGGGCTTGCCGGGAGTGGTGGCCGTGCTGGGCGTGGTGGGAGTGGTGGGACGGGCGGTCGTCATGGGGGCATCCTCGCACCGCCGGCTGGAGTCGGGCGCGGGCTTTTCCGCAGCCCGGGCGCCGTCCGCCGTCCGCCGCCCGCAGCCCGCCGCCGTCCGCTGCCGTCCGCCGCCGCCCGCCCGCAGCCCGCCGCCGTCCGCTGCCGTCCGCCGCTGCCACCCCGCCCCGCGCGGCGGCCGGTGCGCTAGCTCACCGGGACCGTGCCGTCGTACACGTGGTCCGGGGTCACGATCCCGGTGATCGCCCGGGCGAGGAGCGTGCTCGGCTCCTGGCCCTGGTAGCTGATGTCGGTGTTGATCAGGAGCACCAGGGTGGCCTTCTCCACGGGCAGGTGGACGGTCACGCTCTCGTAGCCCGGTAGCGAGCCGTTGTGCCCGATCCATCCGCCGGTCTCGAAGATGCCGAGGCCGTAGGCGGTGCCGGGGAAGCCGGTCGGCAGCACCCTGAGCCGCTCCGCCTGGGTCCTCGGGCTGAGCAGCGTGCCGGTGGCGACGATCTCCGCCCAGCGACGCAGGTCGTGCAGATCGGAGATCATCGCCCCGGCCGCCCAGGCCCAGCTGGGGTTCCAGTCCGTGGCGTCCTCGACCGCGCCGCTCAGCGTCTGGTCGGTGTAGCCGTGCGCGTGCGGCTCGGGGTACCCGGCCCCGTTCGGGAACAGCGTGCGGCGCAGCCGGGCCGGGCGCAGCACCCGCTGACGGATGAAGTCCGCGAGGCCGAGGCCGCCGACCTTCTCGATCACCAGGCCGAGCAGGACGAGGTTGGAGTTGCAGTACTGGAACGTCTCGCCCGGCTCGGCGGTGTTCGGGTGCCTGAAGCCGTACGCGAGCAGCTCCCTCGGGGTGAACGAGCGGGCCGGGTCGCTCAACAGCGCCTGCGCGAAGTCCGGGTCCGCGCTGTACGAGAAGAGGCCGCTGCGCATCTCGGCGAGCTGACGCAGCGTGATCCGGTCACCGCACGGCACGCCGTCGACGTAGGCGGAGATCGGGTCGTCCAGCCGGATCCGACGTTCGTCGACGAGCTGGAGCAGCGCGGTGACCGTGAAGGTCTTGGTCTCGCTGCCGATCCGCATGAGGAGGTCGGTGGTCATCGGCGCGCCGGTGGCGGTGTCGGCGACACCGGTCGCGCGCACGTAGCTCCCCCTGCCCGGCAGCCAGAGCCCGGTGATGACACCCGGGATGCCGGCCTGCCGGCGGATGTCCTCGACGGCCTGGTCCAGCCGGGCCGTCAGCTCGGGGTCGAGGCCGTCCGGTGGGCACTCGTCCTCCTCGTACGGACCGGTGGCGAGCGCCCGGGCGGCCGCGGCCGGGGTGGCCGCGATCACGGCCGGCACGGACGCCGCGAGCAGCGTCGCGGCGAACATACGGCGGGAGAGGATACGGCTCACGTCGGGGCGCCTCTTTCGGATCGGGGGCTCGGACGGCAACGTCACCACCCGGCCCCCCCGCCGGGGCGTCCGTCCGGTACGAGCTCCGGCGAGTCCACTCGTTCGGAGCCACCCGCGTACCGCGTCGGCCCCGGCCCCTTCCGGCCCGAGGCGGCCGCCCGGGGTGGCGCGGCGCTCCCGCCGCACCGGCTCGGCGGCCCGCAGCTCACCCCACCGCGCGCGGCAGTCGCAGGCTCAGGGCCAGGATGGTGAACGAGCCCAGCAGCTGGACGCCGAGGACCAGCGCCAGCGCGTGCGCCATGCCGAGGACGGGGGAGAGGGCGAGGTAGAGCGTGCCCAGGGTGGCCACGCCCAGCGCCAGGCTGGACTGCTGGCCGGTCGCCAGGACCCCGCTGCCGACACCGGCCCGGTCCGCCGGGATCTTGGAGAGCACCACCCGGAAGAGCGGAGTGCCGATCAGGCCCTGGCCGATGCCGGCCAGCGCGACCCCGGGGGCCATCCGCAGCGGCGAGAAGTGCGTCCAGTCGGTGAGCACGGTCGCGGCCAGGACGGCCAGGCCGAGGGCCTGGACCACGGCGCCGGCGGTGAGCACCCGGCTGCCGAAGCGGCCGATCAGCCGCGGGCCGGCCAGCGAGGCGCAGAAGTAGCCGACCGCCATCGGGACGAGTGCCCAGCCGGCCGCGACCGGCCCCAGGTGCAGCCCCTGCTGGAGGGCGACGGCGACCACGAACATGAAGCCGCCGAACCCGGCGAAGTACGGCACCGCGATGCCGAGTCCGCGCCGCATCTCGGGGATGCGCAGCAGCGACGGCGGCACCAGCGGCATCCCGCCGGTGCGCTCGGAGCGCCGCTCGACGGCGACGAACGCGGCCACCAGGAAGGGGAACAGGGCGAGCAGCAGCCAGGTCCAGAGCGGCCAGCCCGCCGCGCGGCCCTCCATCAGCGGGACCAGCAGCGCCAGCAGGGAGGCGGTCAGCAGGGCGGTGCCGGGCACGTCGACCCGGGCGGCCTGCGGGGCGCGGCTCTCCGGCACGTACCGGACCGCGAGCACCAGGGTGACCAGCGCGAACGGGACGTTGAGGAGGAAGACCGAGCGCCAGCCGGTGCCGAAGAGGTCGGCGGCGACCAACATGCCGCCGAGCACCTGTCCGATCACCACCGAGAGTCCGCCGACCGCGCCGTAGACGCTCAGGGCCCGCGCCCGGCGGGCGCCGCCGGTGGCGGCGGTGATGGTGCCGAGCACCTGGGGGATCAGCAGCGCGGCCGAGGCGCCCTGGGCCGCGCGGGCGGCGACCAGGGTCCAGGCGCCGGGGGCGAGGCCGCAGGCGAGCGAGGTCAGGGCGAAGGTGGCGGCGCCGACGACGAACAGCCGGCGGCGGCCGAAGATGTCCCCGAGCCGCCCACCGAGGACGAGCAGCACCGCGAAGGCGATGCCGTACCCGGCGGCGACCAGCTCCAGGACGGCGGGGCCGGCCGCGAGGTCGCGGTCGATGGTGGGCAGCGCGACGTTGACGATGAAGAAGTCGAGCATCGGCAGGAACGCGCCGAGCAGGACGGTGACGAGGCCCGCCGTGCCGAGGGTGGTCGCGGACGCGGGTGCGGGCAGGGCTGCGGGGCCGGCACCGGGGGTGGCGGTGGGCCCGAGGAGCGGGGCGGCGGTGGCCTGGACGGCTTCGAGTTGCTGGGTCACGGGTACCACGATGGGCTTCGCGTTAGCCTGGTACCAGAGTGTGGTTATCCAGGTATGAGAAGTACCTGGCAACCGGCTGCGTTCAGGCGCATGCTTGGTGCCATGAGCCTGAGCACCACGACCGGCAGGACCTCCGGCAGCGCGGCCGACTCCCGTCGCCACGACCTCGCCGCCTTCCTGCGCAGCCGCCGCGAGCGGATCTCACCCGAGCAGGTCGGCCTGCCCGCCACGGGCCGTCGGCGGACCCCGGGCCTGCGCCGCGAGGAGGTCGCGCAGCTCGCCGCCGTCGGCGTCACCTGGTACACCTGGCTGGAGCAGGGCCGCGACATCCAGGTGTCCGCCCAGGTGCTGGACGCGGTCGCCCGCTCGCTGATGCTCGACCCCAGTGAGCGGGCCCACCTCTTCGCCCTCGCCCAGGCGGACGACCCGTCACCGGTGCTCGACTGCCCGACGGTGAACCCCGCCTTCCGCGCGATGCTCGACCAGATGGGCCCGCTGCCCGCCGCCGTCCTCAACAGCCGCTACGACGTGCTGGCGCACAATCGCGCGTACGGTCATCTGGTGGGCGACCTGGAGGCGCTGCCGTTCGAGGACCGCAACCTGATGTGGCTGGCCTTCACCGAATCCCGCTTCCACGACGTGCTGGTGGACGTGGAGACCGAGCGCGAGGGCATGGTCGCGCGGTTCCGCTCCGCGATGGCCGACCACGGCGCGGAGCCGGTCTGGAAGACCCTGGTGGCCCGACTCGGCCAGGTCTCACCGGACTTCGCGGCCTCCTGGGAGCGCCACGAGGTGGAGCGGCCCGGCAGTGGCATCAAGCGCTTCCAGGTCCCCGGGGTGGGCCTGCTCAGCTGCGACTACACCAGCCTGTGGCTGGGGCCGCGCCCGGGCGCCCGGATGGTCGTCTACACCCCCCGCTGCCAGGAGACCCGGGCCCGGCTGGAGCTGCTCGCGGAGCGGTGACCGCGTCGGGCCGCCGGCTCCGTCCGCCGCCGGGTCGCAGCCCGAACTCCTTCCGGCGGTAGGGGTCGTGTCCACGCGGGTCCGCTCGCAGGGGGGCCGTGGCGGGGCGTCAGACCTCGGCGGGGAGCGCCGCGCCGACGGGTGTGGCGGCCGGGTCGTCCGCGAGGCGCCGCGTGCGCAGGATCCCGTGGCCGACGAGCGCGGCGGCCGCTCCGGTGAGCGTGAGGCCCGCGATCGTGACCGCCTGCTGGAACTGCGCGGTCTGCTGCGCGCTCCAGTGCGACGTGGCGATGTCGCCGGTGAACAGGGCCGCGAGGACGGTGCCGGTGACGGCGATGCCGATGCCGGAGGTGACCTCGGTCGCGGTGTCGACGAGGGCCGCGCCGATCGTGGTCCGGTTCTTCGGCAGGCCGCGGAGCACGTTGACCCCCGCGACGACGCCGACCACCCGCATTCCGGCGGCCACGAGCACGAGCGCGACCGCGACCCACCCGTAGCCGAAGCCGCCGAGCAGGCTGTAGACGGCGAGCCCGCACACGACCGCAGCCGCACTGAGCCACGCGGCCCGGTCCAGGCCGACCCTCTTCACGAACGGACCGATCAATGGCCCGGCTGCGACGAGGACGACGACCTGCGGCAGCATGCCGACGGCGGCGAGCGCGGGCGGCCAGCCCCAGTCGAGCTGGAGCTGCAGCGTCACCAGGTAGCCGAGCCCGGCGGTGGCCAGCCCGGCGGCGGCCTTGAACGCCAGGCCGCTGGACACCCGGGGGTGAGCGACGAGCCCGAGGTCGAGGAGCGGGTAGCGCGCCGAACGCTCGCGGAGCACGAAGAGCACCGCCGCCACGAGGGCCGCCGCGGTGGCCGCCCACGGGATCCACGCTCCGGCGCCCTCGTCCACGAACAGCGTCGGCACGACGAGTGCGAGCACGATCGTCGCCGTGCCCAGCACCGCCCCCGCGATGTCCACCGGATCGCGGTGAAGATCGGCCGCGACGTCCGCCGCGATGCCGAACCGCACACCGATCGCCGCGAGCACGGCGATCGGCACGTTCGCCAGCAGCAGCACCTGCCACGGCGCGATCGCGAGCACGAGGCCGCCCACGGTCGGGCCGATCGCGAGCCCGACCAGGCCCACGGTCGTGATGAGGGTCGTCGCGCGGATGCGCAGGCCGTCCTCGTCGAACAGCCGGAAGGCCAGCGCCATCGATCCCGGCGTGGTCATCGCGGCGGCGACCCCCATCGCCACCCGGACCGCGATCAGCTGTTCCGCGCTGGTGACGAAGGCGGTCGCCAGGCTCGCCACGCCGAGCAGGATCAGCCCGACGAGCATGATCCGTCGGCGGCCGAACCGGTCGGAGATCGCGCCGAACGCCAGCATGAGCCCGCCGAACACGACCGAGTACGCGCCCGTCATCCACTGCAACGCCGTTGTCGAAGCGTGCAGTTCGCGGCCGATCGTGGGCAGTGCGACGTTCAGGATCGAGTTGTCCAGCATCTCGAAGAGAAACACCGCGGACAGTCCCGCCAGGGCCACCCACGCCTCCCGCAGCGATCGGGGGGAGCGCGGCGGTGCGGTTTCCTCACGCATCGGGAGCTCCCTTCGGGTGGTGCTCCCGGCGGTGGCCGCGCTCGGACGGCCGCGTCACGGCGCGCGTCCCGGCGGTGCCGCGTCGCGCCGCCGCCCTGCGGGCCCTGGGTCGCCGCGGCGCGAGGCGTTCCGGCCGTTCGACCGCGTCGCCCCGGGTGGCGGCCGGGGCCGGTCGTGCGGTGGCGAGTAGTCCGGTGGGAGCCGCCTCGTTGACAATGACCATGGTCTGTTCGGAGGACATGCCACTAGGTTATGTCACTAAGTTTAGTTACACAAGAAAGTGGGATCGGATGCCCAGGACGGGAGAGCGCGGCGGGCCGCAGACGCGTGCGAGGATCCTGGACGTCGCCAGGCGGTTGTTCCTTGAGCGCGGGTTCGACGCGGTCACGGTCGCCGAGGTCGCGCGGGAGGCCGGGGTGTCGAGCGTGACGGTCTTCAAGCACTTCCCGCGCAAGGAGGACCTCTTCCTGGACCGCGAGGTCGACGCCGTGGAACTCCTGCGGTCGGCCGTGCGCGACCGCGCTCCGGGTGTCGACGTGCCGGCCTCACTGCGCGAGACGACCCTGCGCCTCGTCGACGCCCGTCACCCGCTCTCCGGCGTCGACGCCCGGTCCATCCCCTTCCTCCGGACGGTCGCGGCCTCGCCCGCGCTGGTCGCGCGCGCGAGGGAGATCGCCTCCGACCTTCAGCGGATCCTGGCCGAGGAGCTCGAACGCGACCCGACCTTCGAGGGCGACCGGACGTTGCTGGCCGCCTTCTTCGTCGCGGGCTACCGGGCCGTGCTGGTGGAGACGGCGGGTCGCCTCATCGCCGGAGAGTCGCCGAGCGCCCTGCTGGACGACCACCGTGCGCGCTTCGAGCGGCTGTTCGTCGCCCTGCGCAGCGGGGTCGCCCCCGACCGCGGGGGCCGGGAGGCGTCGGCCGGGTAGTCGGTGCTGCGGCACGCCGCGCATCGCCCGGCGTGGACGGATCGGGCGGCGGCGCAGTGCCCGCTCGCCCACGGCGTGGCTCAGGCGGCGCCGAACTCGCCGGTGGCGGTGGCGGTGACGAAGGTCTGCCAGGCGGCGGCGGGGAAGAGGAGGGCGGGGCCGGTGGGGTTCTTGGAGTCGCGGACGGGGAGGACGCCGGGGATGCCGGAGCCGACCTCGATGCAGTTGCCGCCGTTGTCGCTGCTGTGGCTGCTCTTGTGCCAAGTGACCGGGAGAGTGGTCGCGTTGCTGGTCATGTCAGCTCCTTTGCGGTGGCGGCGATCAGGTCGACCGACGCATCGGGCGGCAGGGCAACGGCCGTGAGGAGATCATAGGCGCGCCCGGCGGCCTTCAGCTGGGCGGGATCGGCCAGGATCTGACCCTGCAGAAACCCGTCCACATAGACGACACTCGGGCCCTCGTCGAGGGTGAGGGTGGCGAACGGGCCACCGACGCCGGCGTGAACGCCGGCGCTGAGCGGGATCACCTGGATGACCGTCCGGGGTCGGTCCGCTGCCGCGACCAGGCTTTCCAGCTGGGCCCGCATCATGGCCGTGCCGCTGGGGCGCCGGCGCAGCACGTTCTCGTCGAGGACGATCCAGAGTTCGGGTGCGTTCTTTCCGTCCAGGATGTGCTGGCGCTGCAGTCGGGCGGCTACCTGCTCCTCGACCGTTTCCCTGTCCAGCCGCCTGGCGGCCAGAATGGCCCGCGCGTAATCCTCGGTCTGGAGAAGTCCCGGCACTACCTGCACTTCGTACGACCGGATGACCGAGGCCGCCTCCTCCAGGTCCACGTACGGCCGGAACCAGGTCGGGTAGGCGTACTTGATGACCAGTGGCCACAGTCGCTGGAAGTGGTCCACGGTCTCGAAGACCGCGTCCGCCACCTCGGACAGGTCCTTCGTCGGCAGCCGCCGTCCCGCCTCGATCTTGTTGAGGAGCGACGGCGCCATGTGCGCCTGCCCCGCCAGCGCACGTTGTGTCAGGCCCGCCGCCTCGCGGCGCCTCCGCAGATCCGTCGCGTAGAACGCGAGTACGGATGAAGAGGGGTCAAGTGTTTCGGCATATGCCATGGACGGCTCCAAATCCATTGACATTCAGGGAAGTCAACGCCGCATCCTGCCGACCGGCGGTCTGTACAGCAACGATAGCGATAGAAAAGCAGCGGGAGGTCCGATCCGGCCTTCTGCTCACGTCATCCGATGAAGGGGCAGCCCGGCCATGCACGGTGCCGTCTGGCATCCCGAACCCGGCGTAAGCGTCGCCGTCGTCCCCCCTGACTGGGAGATCACCGACCCGATGGCGCCTCGCTGCCGGGCGGAAGTGGTCGATGTGGTGGACGACTTGGTGACCGTCCGCGTTCTCGGGCACCTGCGCCTGCGGCGGTTGCACCAGGTGGCGCCGTGGACGGGCCCGGATCAGACACAGGATCAGGAGGAGGGCGGGCGATGAGCGCTCGGACGGAGAAGTACCGGCCCCGGCGGGGCGAGACGGTGCGGGATCACCAACACCTCCGGAACGGCGTCTACATGGACACCCGGGGCGGGCAGGTCTATCTGCGGCCCGAGGGCGGCGGTGTCGAGTGGACGGTGCGGCCCGAGCACATCGGGCCGGTGGCCGGCGGGCACCCGGCGGAGAGCGGCGGTGCGAGGTGAGGCGCCGGAGCCCGGTCCGGCCGGTGGGTGCGGTCCTCGCGGCCGCCGTGGTGGTCCTCGGCAGTACGGGGCTGGCGGGGCTGGCGGTGGCGGTGGTGTGGGGCGGGCCGCCGGGGACGACGGCGCTGGTCGCGCTGCTGACCTTCGCGATGGCGATGATGGTCGGCGTCTCGGCCTGCGAACCGGTGACCCGGCGGGGCGCGCCCACCGTCCAGGGGGAGGGCGGCCTGGTGTGCCAGGAGGAGCGAGTGCTGCCGACGACGCGGCTCGCGGCTCCGGCTCCGGCCCCGGCCCCGGCCCCGGCCGTCCGGCGCCCGCGCCAGGGGCACGGCGGTTGTGCGGCCTTCGGGGAGCGTGGGCGGTGCTTCGGCTGCGTCCGGCTGAACGAGGTCACCGAGGTCGGGGTACTGACCCGTGGGGGTGTGCCGGTGCCGGTGCGGGTGTGCGGCGACTGCCTGTCGCACCTGGCGGACTGGCATGCGGCGGAGGCCGCCAGGAGTGGGGCGTCGCGCGCCGCTCCCGAGCCGCACCTCGTGTGGTGACCACGGGCCCGACGCGGGTGGACCGCACTCAGGAGGCGAGTGCGGGCGCGCCGCGCGGACGCGCCTGGGCATGCCGTATCGCCCGGCTGCTGAGCGAGGTCAGCTGCCACGAGGTACGGCTGACGGCGGGCCCCGCCGGGTACCGCCTGACGCTTCCGGCTCCGGCCGACCCGATCGTCCAGGGCGCCCTGCTGCCCGTGCTCGGTGCCGCCGCGCGCTGGGGGCACTCCAGCCGCAGCGGGCTCTGGTGCGAGATCGACCCCTGAGCGCGGCACCCGGTCGAACCGGGCCGCACGGCCCGGCCCCGCCCCGTCGCGCGCAGTGCGGCCCACGCCGGCGTCAGGCAGGCCACCGCCAGCGGCAGTTCGGCGAGCAGCGCCATCGCGAGTGCCACCGACAGCTCCGTGCCCGGCGCGGCCGTCCGCACGTCGACCAGGGCGTCGGCGGTGAGCAGCAGCGCGGCGACGGCGGCCGCCGGAGCCGCCGCCCGGTGGCCGCGCCGGAGCAGTCGGTCGGCGGCGGCCAGGAAGACGAACTCCAGGGCGTCCAGGACGATCCAGGCGGTGTCCTCGCCACAGGCGATCAGCACGACCAGCCAGGGCAGCAGCGCGAGGGCGGCCGCCCCGGGCAGCCGCTCGACCGGGAGCAGCCGAGGACGCGGGAGCACCGTCCGGACGGTCGGCGCGAAGGCACTCACGCGGCGCCGCCGGACGTACTGCCGGTCGCACGGCCGTCCGCTGTGCCGGAGGCCGCCCGCGCCCGGCGCAGCCGGAGCCGTTCGGCGGCGGCGCCGCCCTGGGCCGCGTCCTCCCGGACCGTCACCGCCGCGAACCGCCCCTGCGCCCAGGCCAGCCAGAACGCTCCCGAGACCGGGACCACCGGAGCCCGCCGCCGCACCGGCCGCAGCCGTCCGCCGGTGAACTCCACCACCGGCGGCGCTCCGCCGCCGGCCGGGAGCCGTCCCCAGGCCAGCGCGAGCGGACGGCCACCCGTGGTGCAGCGCCGTGCGCCGCTCAGCAGGTGCGGGCCGAGCAGGGAGGCGACCACCACGTCCAGCAACTCGCCGTGCTCGTAGACCTCCAGTGCGGGCCGTCCGCGGCCGGTGCCGCGCACCGACCAGGGGCCTTCGGGCGCGGCCGGGGTGCGGCCCTCCGGGTCGGCGTCGAAGGCGGTCCCCGTTGTCGTCGTCATGCCGTCAAGACTTCCGGAGCGGAGCCCCGATGTCGGTGGCGCGACCCACCGAGCCCAGGGTGTACCCAGGTACACCCCGGGAGTGCAGCCCCCTTCATGGCCGGGCATGATCACCCGGCCCTAGGCTGTCGGCCATGTTCTCCACCGCGCTGCGTCGAGCGCTCGCCAGGAGCGCCGCGCGGGCGCCGTGGTCGGCGACCACGTGGCGCGACACGCTGTTCGTGTCGGCCGGTGCGGTGCTGAGCGTGCCGGTCTGGATAGCGGCGGTCATCCCGGAGCTGTTGGTCCCGATACTCGCGGCGGTGCTGCTGCTGATGGGGCTGCTGACGCTCGCCCAGCGCAGCCGGATGCGGGCGCTGCGCGGGGTCGAGATACCACGGCTGCCGCGCGGCAGCCGCAATCCGCTGCGGCGGCTGCGCTCGGAGGCGGTCTGGCGGCAGGCCGCCCACCACCTGCTGCTGGCACCGGTGTTGGCCGCCGGGGCGGTGGCGGTGCTGTACGCCTGGGGAGTCGGCCTGGTGGCCGTCACCCTGTACGGCTGGGTCTGGCTGATGCCGGTCACCAGCCCGGTGCGCGGCGGGGGCCGGCTCCTGCCGGATCTGCTGATCACCGTGGGCGGAGCCGTGCTGCTGCTGCTCGCGTCCTGGGCGGTCGGCCTGCTCGCGGCGCTGGACGAGCGCACCACTTGGGCGATGCTCGGGCCCAACCGGGCGCAGACGCTGGCGCGCCGGGTGGAGGATCTGGCCGAGAGCCGGGCGGGGGTGGTGGACGCCGCCGACGCCGAGCGGCGCCGGATCGAGCGTGATCTGCACGACGGCGCGCAGCAGCGGCTCACCTCGCTCGCGATGAACCTCGGGCTGGCCCGGCGCACGCTCAAGGACGTCCCGCCCGAGGTGATGCAGGTGATCATCGACGCGCACGAGGAGGCCCAGGCCGCCATCGCGGAGCTGCGCGACCTGATCCGGGGGCTGCACCCCGTCGTCCTGGAGGACCGGGGCCTGGACGCCGCACTGTCGGGCATCGCCGCCCGGGCACCGCTGCCGGTGCGGCTCGACGTGGACCTGCCCGGCCGGATCGCGCCGACCGTCGAGGCGGTCGCGTACTTCACCGTCTCCGAGGCGCTGACCAACGTCGCCCGGCACGCCCGCGCCTCCAGGGCCGACCTGTCCGTGCGCGCCCGGGGCGGGCGGCTGCGGATCGTCATCACCGACGACGGCGTCGGCGGGGCGGACCCGTCCGGCGGCAGCGGACTGACGGGGCTGCGCAAACGCGCCGCCTCGGTGGACGGCACGCTGGCCGTCCACAGCCCCCTCGGGGGCCCCACCACCATCACCGTGGAGTTGCCGTGCGAGCTGTGATCGCCGAGGACTCGGTCCTGCTGAGGGTCGGCCTGGTCAAGGTCCTGGAGGCGGTCGGCTACGAGGTGGCCGCCGCCGTCGGCGACGCCGAGGAGCTGCTCGCCGCCGTCGAGGAGCACGCGCCGCAGGTGGTGGTGACGGACGTGCGGATGCCGCCCGGCTTCACCGACGAGGGCGTCCGGGCGGCCCTGCTGATCCGGCGGCAGTGGCCCGGCGTGGCCGTCCTGCTGCTCTCCCAGTACGTGGAGGAGCGGTACGCCGCCGACCTGCTCTCCACCAACACCAGTGGGGTCGGCTACCTGCTCAAGCAGCGGGTCGCCAACGTCGACGACTTCGTCGACGCGTTGCAGCGGGTCGCCGAGGGCGGCACCGCGCTCGACCCGGAGGTGGTCGCCCAGCTGCTGGTGCGCCGGCACAGCGATCCTCTGGAGAAGCTGACCCCGCGCGAACGGGACGTCCTCGGCCTGATGGCGGAGGGCCACTCCAACGGAGCCATCGCGGCGTCCCTGGTGGTCAGCGACAGCGCGGTGGCCAAGCACATCAACTCGATCTTCACCAAGCTCGACCTGCCGCCGGCCGACGCGACGCACCGCCGGGTGCTCGCGGTGCTGCGCTTCCTGGAGGTCGGGTAGTGGTGACGGCTGACGAGGCCGCCGGAGAGCGGCGGTGGTGGCGGCCGGTCGGCGGGCTGGTCATGGCGGTGGTGATCGTCCTCGCCGGCTCGCAGGCCTGGGCGGCCCTGGTGCAGCAGCACTTCTCGGGCGCCAAGGTCTACGAGCAGCAGGCCCGGATGCTGGTGCTGGACACCGGCACGGCGCAGGTGACGGTCCAGCCGGGGCCGCCGGGGCGGGTGACGGTGCGCCGCGATCTGGACTGGACGCTTCGCAAGCCGGTGGTGTCGATGCTCTGGGAGGGCGACGTGCTGAGCGTCTCGGTGCGCTGCGGGTCGCTGCCGGTGCACCTCGGGGACGTCGGCTGCGACGCCCGGATCGGCATCGAGGTGGCCCCGGGGACGGAGGTGAGCGGCCGGAGCACCTCCGGGAGCACCGAGGTGCGGGGCCTGACCGGTGACGTCCGCCTGCGGACCACCTCGGGGGCGATCCTGCTGTCCGGGCTCGGCGGCCAGATCTCCGCGCGGTCGACCTCGGGCCTGATCCGGGGCCTCGCGCTGGCCGGTCCGCAGGTGCAGGCGTCCACCGACTCCGGGGAGCTGCGACTGACCTTCGCCCGCCCGCCCGACGCGGTCACCGCCTCGGTGGGCTCCGGCGAGATGGGCATCGTCGTGCCCCCGGGATCGCGGTACCGGATCAGCGGACACTCGGTTTCGGGCAACCGCAGCATCGACCCGGCGCTGGCCGATCCCGCCTCACCCCGGAGCATCGACGTGGCGGCCGGCTCGGGAACGGTGGGCATCGCCCTCGCGGACGGCTGAGCACCGGATCCGGCGGCGCCGGCGCCCGGTGTCCGGCCGGCCGCCCGGGCAGCGGGCCCGGTGGGGGAGAATGGGGAGCCCGACCCGTACCGCCGCGACCGCCTAGCTGCCGAGGATGAGCCCCGCATGACCGCCACGCCCGCCCCCACCACCGCCCCCGCTGCTCCGGCCACCGCCCCCGCTGCTCCGGCCGGCGCCGGGTTCGCGCCGCTGGCCATCGGCCCGATCACGGTGTGGCCGCCGGTGGTGCTGGCTCCGATGGCGGGCATCACCAACGCGCCGTTCCGGACCCTGTGCCGCGAGCAGAGCGAGGGCGCGCCCGTCGCGCAGGCCCCCGACGAGGCCGCGACGGCGGCGCGGACCGGCGCCGTCCGTGGCCTGTACGTCAGCGAGATGATCACCACCCGGGCCCTGGTGGAGCGCAACGCCAAGACCCTTCAGCTGATCCACTTCGACCCGGGCGAGAAGCCGCGCTCCATCCAGCTGTACGGGGTGGACCCGGTGACCGTCGGCAAGGCCGCCCGAATGATCGCGGACGAGGACCTGGCCGACCACATCGACCTCAACTTCGGCTGCCCCGTCCCCAAGGTGACCCGCAAGGGCGGCGGCTCGGCCCTCCCGTACAAGCGCAACCTGCTGCGGGAGATCCTGCGCGAGGCGGTGGCGGGCGCGGGCGGGCTGCCGGTGACCATGAAGATGCGCAAGGGCATCAACGACGAGCACCTCACCTATCTGGACGCCGGGCGGATCGGCGCCGAGGAGGGCGTCTCGGCGATCGCCCTGCACGGGCGGACCGCCGCGCAGCACTACGGCGGCACGGCCGACTGGTCGGCGATCGCCCGGCTGCGGGAGTCCGTCCCGGCGCACATCCCGGTGCTGGGCAACGGAGACATCTGGTCGGCCGAGGACGCCGTCCGGATGATGCGCGAGACCGGATGCGACGGCGTGGTGGTCGGGCGCGGCTGCCTGGGCCGGCCGTGGCTGTTCAAGGACCTCGTCTCGATCTTCGACGGCGAGGTCGACCCGGCCCGCCCCGCCTTCGCCGACGTGGCGCGGGCGATGCTGCGCCACGCTCAGCTGCTCGGCCAGTGGATGGGGGACGAGCAGCGCGGCGTGGTGGACTTCCGCAAGCACGTCGCCTGGTACACCAAGGGCTTCTCGGTCGGCTCCGAGCTGCGGGTGAAGCTGGCGAACTCCAGCTCGCTGGCCGAGCTGGGCGAGACGCTCGCACTGGTCGAGCCGACCCAGCTGTGGCCGGCCGGCGCGGACGGCCCGCGCGGGCGGACCAGTGGCAACAACCGGGTGGTGCTCCCCGAGGGCTGGCTGGACGATCCGTACGACTGCACCCTGCCCGGCATGGACGCCGAAATGGACACATCCGGCGGATGATGAGGACGATCCGGCAAAGTCACCTGCGTGCGGGTCACTGCCGGACCGGCCCAGCCCTCTTGGACAACCTGGCCAAGGGGGCTCCTTTCGGGCCTGTTCCGATCACGGAGAGAACTCATTTCTGGACACAGTGCGACGATCGGCCGAGTCCGCCTACGCATGACAGGTGAGATGCGCCCGTGACCCTTGCCACATACAGTGGCGACTGACGCACGGTCAGCATCCGACCGGGCCCGTCGAGGGGTGAATCGCCTTCCGAAGGGGGTCGGCGGGGTATCGGGTGATACGGGTCCAGGAAATCAAGCCGGGGCAACACGGCGGGCGGTGGACCATGACGCTCTGTCCGCTTCCTGTGATCTTCGTGTTTCGATGCCTTCAAGAATTGAATGAACGCTCGCGTCAGGAGGACGATTTCACCACCAGAGGTGAACGTCCTGGCGGGCATTCGATCTACCGGGTTACCGCTGGGTACTGGCCTCGTACGGCCCATTGGCAGCGCGACAACGCCTTCGAAATGGGTATGTTCAGCGGCGTCAGGGCAACCGTGTGCGAGGAGACCGACCCGTGCCGTCCCAGCAGAAGTTTGTTTACTCCTTCACTGAAGGAAACAAGGACCTCAAGGATCTTCTCGGCGGTAAGGGCGCCAACCTCGCCGAGATGACCAACCTGGGCCTCCCCGTCCCTCCGGGGTTCACCCTCACCACCGAGGCCTGCAAGGTCTTCCTGGAGACCGGCAGCGAGCCGGCCTCGCTCCACGCCGAGGTGAGTGCGCACCTCGACGCCCTGGAGCAGGAGATGGGCAAGAAGCTCGGCCAGGCGGACGACCCGCTGCTGGTCTCCGTCCGCTCCGGCGCCAAGTTCTCGATGCCCGGCATGATGGACACCGTGCTGAACATCGGGCTCTCCGACGCCTCGGTGCTCGGCCTCGCCGCGCAGTCCGGCAACGAGCGCTTCGCCTGGGACTCGTACCGCCGCCTGGTGCAGATGTTCGGCAAGACCGTGCTCGGCGTCGAGGGCGACCTCTTCGAGGAGGCCCTCGACGAGCTCAAGCACGCCAAGGGCACCGCCGACGACCTGGCCCTGGACGCTTCCGACCTCCAGGTACTGGTCGAGACGTTCAAGGCGATCGTGCTGCGCGAGACCGGCCGCGAGTTCCCGCAGGAGCCCCGCCGCCAGATGGACCTCGCCATCCACGCCGTCTTCCACTCCTGGAACGGCGACCGGGCCCGGCTCTACCGCCGCCAGGAGCGGATCCCGAACGACCTGGGCACGGCGGTCAACGTCTGCAGCATGGTCTTCGGCAACCTCGGCGAGGACTCCGGCACCGGCGTCGCCTTCACCCGTGACCCCTCCACGGGCGCCGTCGGCGTCTACGGCGACTACCTCTCCAACGCCCAGGGTGAGGACGTCGTCGCCGGCATCCGCAACACCCTGCAGCTCGCCGAGCTGGAGCAGCTGGACAAGAAGTCGTACGACGAGCTGATGGCGATCATGCACAAGCTCGAACTGCACTACCGCGACCTCTGCGACATCGAGTTCACCATCGAGCGCGGCAAGCTCTGGATGCTGCAGACCCGGATCGGCAAGCGCACCGCCGCCGCCGCCTTCCGGATCGCCGTCCAGCTGGTCGACCAGGGCCTGATCGACCTGGACGAGGCGCTGCACCGGGTGACCGGCGGCCAGCTCGCCCAGCTGATGTTCCCGCGCTTCGCCCCCGACTCGACCTCCAAGCAGGTCGCCTGGGGCATCGCCGCCTCGCCCGGCGCGGCGGTCGGCAAGGTGGTCTTCGACTCCTACACCGCGGTGAAGTGGTCGCGCTCCGGGGAGAAGGTCATCCTGGTCCGCCGGGAGACCAACCCGGACGACCTGGACGGCATGATCGCCGCCGAGGGCATCCTCACCTCGCGCGGTGGAAAGACCTCGCACGCCGCCGTGGTCGCCCGCGGCATGGGCAAGACCTGTGTCTGCGGAGCCGAGGAGCTGGAGGTCGACACCAAGCGCCGCCGCTTCACCACCGCCGACGGCAAGGTGGTCGAGGAGGGCGACGTGGTCTCCATCGACGGCGCCAGCGGCAAGGTCTACCTCGGTGAGGTCCCGGTCCTGCCCTCCCCGGTGGTGGAGTACTTCGAGGGCACGCTGCACGCCGGCGCCGACGTCCAGGGCGGGCTGGTCCAGGCCGTCCACCGGCTGATGTCGCACGCCGACGTACGCCGCCGCCTCGCGGTACGCGCCAACGCCGACAACGCCGACGACGCGAACCGCGCCCGCCGCTACGGCGCGCAGGGCATCGGCCTGTGCCGCACCGAGCACATGTTCTTGGGCGAGGAGCGCCGCAAGGAGGTCGAGCACCTGATCCTCGCGGACAACGACAAGGACCGCGAGGTCGCGCTCGGCACCCTCCTGCCGCTGCAGAAGGACGACTTCGTCGAGCTCTTCCAGGCGATGGACGGACTGCCCGTCACCGTCCGGCTGCTCGACCCGCCGCTGCACGAGTTCCTGCCCGACATCACCGAGCTGTCGGTGCGCGTCGCCCTCGCCGAGGCCCGCAAGGACCCGAACGAGAACGACCTGCGCCTGCTCCAGGCGGTGCACAAGCTGCACGAGCAGAACCCGATGCTGGGCCTGCGCGGCGTGCGCCTGGGCCTGGTCATCCCCGGTCTGTTCGGCATGCAGGTGCGCGCCATCGCGGAGGCGGCCGCCGAGCGCCGGCAGGCCGGTGGTGACCCCCGCCCCGAGGTGATGATCCCGCTGGTCGGCACCGTCCAGGAGCTGGAGATCGTCCGCGACGAGTGCGAGCGGGTGCTCGCCGAGGTCGCCTCGTCCACCGGCGTCAACCTGGAGATCAAGCTCGGCACCATGATCGAGCTGCCCCGGGCCGCCCTGACGGCCGGCCAGATCGCCGAGGCGGCCGAGTTCTTCTCCTTCGGGACGAACGACCTCACCCAGACCGTCTGGGGCTTCTCCCGCGACGACGTGGAGGCCTCGTTCTTCACCGCGTACCTGGAGAAGGGCATCTTCGGGGTCTCCCCGTTCGAGACCATCGACCGGGACGGCGTCGGCGCGCTGGTCCAGCACGCCGTCGAGGCGGGCCGGGCCACCCGCCCCGACCTCAAGCTCGGGGTCTGCGGCGAGCACGGCGGCGACCCCGAGTCGGTGCACTTCTTCCACCAGGTCGGGCTGGACTACGTGTCCTGCTCGCCCTTCCGGATCCCGGTGGCGCGCCTGGAAGCGGGCCGCGCCGCCCTCGAAGCGGCGGGCAGCGACTCACGCTGAGGCGGGCAGCCCCGGCAGCCAGGCATCGGCCGCCGGAGTGCCCGACCGCGTAACGTGGGTCGCTGACCGCATCCCCTCCCCCCGGGGAGGGGCGTACACCGGAGCTCGGCGCAGGAGAACCGGCGTACGTGGAGCAGTTGGGGCGGGAGCGGACAATGGCGTCCGCCCCCGTCCCGGCCGCATGCTCTGCGCCGATCGGGTGATGACCGCACCCCGGTCGGACCACCCGCCCGGCACTCCCGGCAAGCTGGGGCCATGACCGGCCGAAACCGCCTGATCGCCGTCGCCGTCCTGCTGGTCTGCGCGATCGCCGCCGCAGCCGCCTACGCCCTCACGGATCACCAACGGCCCGCGCGGGCCGGGGCCCCGGCCTCACCGCCGACCGGGTCCGTCCTCGCGGCATGGATCCCGCACGACCCCGGGCTCGCCGACATCTGCCGGACGGCGCTGCCCAGCCAGGCCCGGGACACCCTCGCCCTGATCGCCCGCGGCGGCCCGTTCCCCTACCGCTCCGACGGCGTGGTCTTCGAGAACCGCGAGAGCCGGCTGCCCCGGCACCGCACCGGCTACTACCACGAGTACACCGTGGTCACCCCGGGCTCGGCCGACCGCGGCACCCGGCGGGTGGTCACCGGCGGCGTGGGCGAGCAGTACTGGACGGGCGACCACTACACGAGCTTCCAGGAGATCGACGCCCGCTGCTGACGCGGTGTCCTGTGCCGGCGCGGCGTTCCGTGCCGGCTCGGTGTCCTGTACCGGCTCGGTGTCCTGTGCCGGCTCGGTGTCCGCGCCGCCCGGGTGCGGTGGCCGCGGCCTCGGGGCGGCGCCGATCGATCCGCACCATCCGGCTGTGCCACGTGTCGGCGGCCACAGTCCGCAGCGACGGCGATATTCCGGCTGGGAGCCTTGTGCGTTCCGGTACTCTTCGGTGATCGTCAGTGGTGGGGGGACGAAGAAATCGTGCGCATGAGGCGCATCGTGTGACGGTGCCCGCATCCTGGCCCATCTGCTGCCCGCCGGGCCCGGGGCCCGCACGTTCCCACGAGGTTCTCTTGCACAAGCGCCGAAGATTCGCCGCTGTCGCCGCCGCGGTCACCCTGGTCTCGATCGGGGCACTGCCGACCGCCGGAGCGGCAGCCGCCGCCCCGGTCGCGTCCGCCTCCGCCGGAGCCCCCGCGCTGACGACCGACTCCCCCGTGTCGGTGGGACTCGCCGGTGGCCCGGCCGAGTTCACCACCGGGGCCGCCCCGGTCGAACTCACCGCCACGTTCACCAACCACGCCGATCACACGGTGACCGCCCAGGCCCAGTTCGTCATCGCCGACGTGAACTCCGGCATCCTGGAGTCCGAGGTGGCGCTGCAGGTCCAGGCGCCGGGCGCGCCGTGGCAGAGCGCCGTGCTCCACGCCGGCGCCAACGTCGGAGCCGCCTTCGAGCTGACCCCCGGGGACAGCCGGATGTCGCTGAACGCGGGCGAGTCGGTCGTCTACCGGCTGCGTCTCTCCTTTGTCGCCGGCGCCCACACCGGTGTGGCCACCGCGGCACTGAGCACCGCGGTGACGGACCCGTCGCTGCCGCCCGAGCAGCGGGTCTCCAACCCGCGCGACAACGGGATCCGCTTCACCGTCGTCGCCCCCGGCGGGCCCGCCGATCCGATCGCCCCGGCCGCTCCGACGCTCGACGTCGAGGGAGTGCCCGCCGTGATCGTTGCCGGGGCGTCCCCGCAGACATTCAGGGCGACCGTCACCAACCACAGTGGCAGGGACCTCCGGTTCCTGCCCTCCCTGGGACTGCGGGCGACGGGCCCGCTCACCGTCCCGCAGACCCACGCCGAGTTCCAGGACGCCGGCGGTGCCTGGCTGCCCGCGAGCGAGGACGCGTCCGGCGGGCCGAACGACGGCCGGCTCACGCTGCTCCTCAAGACCGGGGACAAGAGCACCGACGTCGTCGAACTGCACGACGGCGAGTCCCGGACCATCGCCCTGCGGCTCGCCTTCGCCGCCGACGCCCCGCTGGGCGCGGCCTCGGTGGCCCTCACGGGGTGGAGCCTCGCGCTGGGCAACTCCACCGCCACCCCGGTGGAGGCCGGCAGCGCGGAGGCGGGCTTCATGCTCGTCGCCGCCACCGGCACCCCGACGGCGTCACCGCCCGCCGGGGTCGTACCCGCTCCCACGGTGACGGCCACCGTGACGGCCACGGCCACGGCCACGGCCTCGGCGCCGGGTTCGCCCCCGGCCCCGGCGGCGACCGTCGTGGCGCAGGCCGCCGACCTGGCGCACACCGGTGGCGCCTCCGGCGCCGTACCGCTCGCGGTCGGCGGTACGGCGACCGCCGCCGTCGGCGTGGGGATGCTGGTCGGCCTGCGGCGCCGTCAGGGCGCCAGGCGGACCGGCGCCTGACGCCCGCTCCGGGGAGGCGTCAGCACGGCACCTCCCCGGAGCAGGCGCCGGGCGGCCCCGCGCCCCGGCGCTGCCCGGCCGCGGCCGGACGCCCGCGATCTGCGTCGGCGGCGCCCGTGCGCCCGCCCGCAACGGCCGCGCGACGGGTCGGGCACGGAGCACCGAAAGGCCCAGCGGGTGATGTGCTCAGTCTGAGAAGATGGCGTCGATGACAGATCCCACTCCCGAATCCCGCTGCTCCCTCGACTCCCTCCACGGCCTCTCCGTCGGCGACGCCCTCGGTGCGCAGTTCTTCGTCCCCGGCACCGCCCCGCACCTCGCCGCCCGCACCACCCCGCCCGGCCGCTGGCCGTGGACGGACGACACCGAGATGGCCTGCTCGGTGCACGCCGGGTACGCCGAGCGCGGCGCCGTCGACATCTTCGACCTGACCCGGTCCTTCGCTCTGCGGCACGACTTCGACCGGGGCTACGGGCCGGCCGCCAACCGGCTGCTGCGGCTGGTCCGGGAGGGCGGCGACGCCGGGCGGCTCGCCGCCGAGCTCTTCGACGGCCAGGGTTCCTACGGCAACGGCGCCGCGATGCGGGTGGCACCGCTGGGCGCGGCCTTCGCGGCCGACCCGGCTGCGGCCGTCCGCCCGGCCGCCGACACGGCCGTGATCACCCACACGCACCCGCAGGCCGTCGACGGCGCCATCGCGGTCGCGGTGGCCGCCGCCCACGCGGCCCGGGCCCGTACCGAACCCACCACCCCGGCGGCCTTCCTGACGGCGGTTCGCGCGCTCACTCCCCGCGGCGCCGTCCACGACGGCCTCGGCGAGGCGATCGCCCTGCTCGGCGAGAGCGATCCGAGGGCCGCCGCCCGGGTGCTCGGCAACGGCAGCCGGGTCAGTGCGGCCGACACGGTGCCGTACGCGCTCTGGTGCGCGGCCCGCCGGCTCGACGACTACCCGGGCGCGGTCTGGGACGCCGTCACCGCCGGCGGGGACGTGGACACCACCGCCGCCATCACCGGCGGCGTGGTCGCCGCGCACACCGGCACGGCCGGCATCCCCGCCGACTGGCTGGCGGCCCGCGAGCCGCTGCCCGACTGGGCCGCTCCGGCGCCGGGCGGCGTGGCGTCGCCCGCCTCCGTCGGGGGCACCCTCTCGCCGTTGCAGCTCCCGCGCCCCCACCCGGTGCCGGACGTGGTGTGGACCCCGGCACAGTGGCAGCGCGTCCGCCACGGCCTGCGCCCTCGGGAGATGGAGCAGAAGTGGGTCTCCTACACCGGTGAGGGCGTTCTCCACCTGCACCGCAGCTGGACGGGCTTCGCCATCTGGGAGGTGGCCGTCGCGTCCGTCCGGGGCGGCGGTGTGCGGCCCGTGTCCGCGCTGGTGGAGGCCCACCCCGAGCGGTACCGGGGCGGCACCGACCCCGAGATGCTCGGCCACGTCCTCGGCCTGGCCGCCGCCGGCTACCGCTGACCGGGCGGCCGCCCTCGGCCGGTGGGGCCGCCCGACGACCGGCCGGTGGGGCCGCCCGGCGACCGGGCGGCCCCACCTCGGCCGCTACGCGGGGATCAGCTGCCCGCTGCCGCCGCCGTGTCTGAGGCACTCCTGGTTGATCGCCCGGTCCGGGGCGCTGGGCGAGGTCGCCGCGGCGATCCGCAGTTCGATGATGTCCCGCACGGCGGGCCACTCCTCGTCCAGGATCGAGTAGAAGGCCGTACTGCGCACGACGCCGTCCAGGCCGCGCGAGTGGGCCCGGCGGACGCCCTCGCAGGTGGCGCCGAGCCGCTCGATGGCGGTGCGCGAGCGCTGGTTGCGGGCGTCGGCGCGCAGGGAGATCCGCTGGACGCCCCACGCCTCGAAGGCGTGTCGCAGCATGAGCAGCTTGGCCTCGGTGTTGATGCCGGTGCCCTGGGCCCGCGGCGAGAGCCAGCTGTTGCCGATCTCGGCGGCGTCGGGCACGGCGGTGGCCGGATCGCCGAACGGGATGCCGGGCACCGGCGGCCAGACCAGCGGGCCGCGCCAGTAGTCGAGTTCCAGGAAGCGGGTCGAGCCGACCACCCTGCCGTCGGCGAGGTTCACCGTGGCGAAGGGCAGCGAGCGGCCGGCCGCCTGGTCGGCGAGGGCGCGGGCGATGTACTCGCGCGCCGCCTCCGGACCGTGCGGCACGGGGGTGAAGTCGTAGGTCGTACGGTCCTCGGCGCCGGCCTGGGCCAGTGCTTCGGCGTGGTACGTGGCGAGGGGCTCCAGCCGGACGGTGCGGCCGTTGAGGATGACGGGTACGGGCACGGAACCTTCGGTCCTTCGGCGGTCGGAGGGGGACCTCGCGCCGGGTGCGGCGCGGAGGACGACTGGACGATTCGCCCCGGTTCCGGGGGCGCCGACCGTTCCGGCGTACGCCGGAGAGCCCGGTTCGTACGGCGGGGGCGGCGGCCCGGAATCGGGCAGCGCGGTGCCGGAACGGACACGGGTCGACGGACCGGTCCGGCTGGACGAGCGAGGGGACAGTGTGTGTCCGCGAGATGGCCGAAGAGGTAACGGGAGCGCGAAGGAAGCAGGCGGCCAGATGAAGGCAAGGTGCGTCGTGTGGGCTGACCCCTGCAGCGGTCCGGGACGTGGTCAACGGCGTTACCGACGACGAGACGACGACGCGACGATGCGAGGCAGCGAGAGGACGATACCTGCGAAAAGGCGGTGCGTCACTTCGCGGCGCGCGATTGGGGGCGCGTGAGTCCTCGGCGTACGCCGCGGCGGCCCCGCACGGGCCGTGCGAACGCCCCCGTCGGCTCGGCCGAGGGGGTGTGACCAGCGGCTTTGCGAGGAGGTGCGATGATTCTCGCGTCGCGGGCGGACCGGTGAAAGTTCTCCGGAGGTTCCCAGGACGAAGCACGGCCGCAACGGGAATTCCGACGGCGTCCGGCACGCTGGAGTGAGCGAGAGGGCCGCGCGGGGCGGCGACCCGTGCCGGGCCGCCGTCAGGGGTGCGGTCCCGTACTGAAAAGACCGGTCGGTACCGGCCGGTACCACCGACGACGAGAACGAACGGGGTTGGGTGCGCGGTGCGAGATCCCCAGGCGCTGTACGAGCTGGAGCAGCAGGGTGTGGCGGCCGTGGCCGCCGCGAACGCGGCGCTGGGTGACACCGGGGCGGGCCTGGTGCTGCTGTACCACTTCGAGGGCTTCATGGACGCGGGCGAGGCCGGCGGCCAGGTGAGCGCGCACCTCCTGGAGGAGGGCTCCCCGCAGGTCGTGGCCCGCTTCGACCACGACCGGCTGGTCGACTACCGCGCCCGCCGCCCCGCGATGCTCTTCGACCGCGAGCACTGGGCCTCCTACGACCCGCCGGAGATCCTGCTCCAGCTGGTGCACGACGCCGCCGGCTCGCCCTTCCTGCTGCTCACCGGCCCGGAGCCGGACGTCGAGTGGGAGCGGTTCTCGGCGGCCGTCCGGGAGTTGGCGGAGCGCTTCGAGGTCCGGCTCGCCCTCGACTTCCACGGCATCCCGATGGGCGTGCCGCACACCCGCCCGGTCGGCCTGACCCCGCACGGCAACCGGCTGGACCTCGCCGCCGGCTACCCGCAGTGGTTCGAGCAGGCCCAGGTGCCCGGCAGCGCGCAGGCCCTGCTGGAGTACCGGCTGGCCGAGGCCGGCCACGACGTGCTCGGCTTCGCCGTGCACGTGCCGCACTACGTGGCCCGCTCGGCGTACCCCGCGGCCGCGGTGCTGATCCTGGAGGCCGTCCAGTCGGCCACCGGCCTGGTGCTGCCCGGGCACGCGCTGCGCGAGCGGGTGGGCGAGGTGTACGCGGACATCGAGGAGCAGCTGGCCCAGGGCGACGGCGAACTCCGTTCGGCCATCCGGGGCATGGAGGGCCAGTACGACGCGGTGGCCGGCGCGGAGAGCCGTGACAGCCTGCTCGCCGAGGCCGTCGACCTGCCCTCGGCGGACGAGCTGGGCCGCCGCTTCGAGGAGTTCCTCGCGGAGCACGAGCGGGACGCCGACTGACGTTCCGACCGCCGGCGGCCGGGGCGGCCACCGGCGGTGGTCCCGGGGCCGCCCGCCGGGCCGCCGCGGAGGCCGGCGGCGGGGCCGGGAGTCATCCGGTCGCTCCCGGCCGTTGGGACGCCCGAGGGCGCCGCACGACCGGGGCGGTCCGCCCTCGGACGGACGAGCGCAGGGGGAACGTTGCTGGTGCACAGGCGACCGCGGGCCGGAGCGGCGGCCGCGCTCGCGGGGCTGCTGCTGGCGGTGGGCTGCACGGCCGGGGCGGGCTCGGCCACCCCGCCGCCCGGCCCGTCGGCCACCGCCGTCCGGCCGAGCCCCTCACCGTCGTCACCGGCCGGCCCGTACGTCGCCCTCGGTGACTCGTACACCTCCGGCCTCCAGCTCGAACCACAGGTGGGGGAGCCGAAGGGCTGCGGCCGCTCGGGCGTCGACTACCCCGCCCTGGTGGCCCGAGGGATCGCGTTGAACCCGGCCGACCTCCGGGACGTGAGCTGCAGCGGCGCCCGGGTGGCCGATCTCACCGGCACCCAGCGGACCGCGGACGGGGCCAACCCGCCGCAGCTGGACGCGTTGTCGGCGGCCACCCGGCTGGTGACGCTCGGCATCGGCGGCAACGACGCGGGTTTCATGGACGTCATCACCGTCTGCGCCGAGCAGGGGCTGCTGCGGTCGCTGACCGGCTCCGGCGGTTCGAGCGGTTCGCCGGGCTCGACCGGCCGGTCCCCGGCCGCCGCTCCCTGCCGGGACCACTACGGCTCGGGCGGCGCCGACCAGCTCCGCAGCAGGGTGGACGCGGCGGGGAGGACGCTGGCCGGGGCACTCGGGGAGATCCGTCGGCGGGCCCCTGGGGCCCGGGTGTTCGTGGTCGGGTACCCGGCGCTGCTGCCGGCCGATCCGTCGGGCTGCGCCCAGGAGCTGGGCGGCGTCGTCACCCCTGGGGATCTCGCCTTCCTGGCGGAGAAGGAGCAGCAGCTCAACGCGATGCTCCAGCAGCAGGCGACCGCCGCCGGGGCCGGGTACGTGGACACCGCCGCGCCGTCCGCCGGGCACGACATGTGCGCGGGCGCGGCCCGCTGGATCGAACCGCCGGATCCGGCGCCGGGCCTCGCCGCCGCGCACCCGAACGCGCTCGGCCAGCAGGGGATGGCGGCGGCGGTGCTGGCGGCCGTCCGCGAGGGGTGACGGTCCGGTCGCACGACCGCTCCGGGCCACGGGGCGACCGCCCGGAAATGGGGTGGGGCGCGCCGGCCCCGGGCCGGTGGCGTGCGATCGCGGCCGTCCGCGGGGTCAGGGCACTGACCGCGGACGGCCGCCGGGGGCCTGTCGGGGGCGGGGCTCAGGCCGCCGTCAACCGGGTGGTGTGGACCTCGATGCGCACGTCGTCGTCGTCCAGGCACTCGCCGGTGACCAGGTCGAAGCGCTGCTTGAGCAGCGGCGAGGCGACGTAGACCCGGCCCTCGGGGGTCGAGCCGGTCAGGCCCCGGGAGAGCACGTACGCGCCGGTGAACGGGTCTCGGTTGGCGACGGCGTGGATCCGGCCGAGGTGGTCGCGGAAGACCGCGGCCTGCCGGCCGTCCGGGAGCAGGGCGGCGACGCCGCGCCCCGGGATCAGCTTCGCCAGGTCGCAGACCGGCGCCCAGGCCCGTCCGGCGAGCACCTCGACCCGGGCGGTGGCATCGGCGGCATCGACGGCGACATCGGTGGCAGTGGCGACGGTGGTCATCGGGCCTCCAGCAGGGGCGAGTTGTCGGGGTCGAGGGCGGCGAGGAGCTCGGCCTCGGTGGCGAGCAGGGTGAGGTCGGGCTTGACCTGGCCGCGCTCCGGGGTGAACCGGATGCTCGGGTCGTCGACGCCGGGGGCGTTGACGAAGGAGACGAAGCGGCGCAGCCGGTCCGGGTCGGCCAGCGTGGCGGCCCACTCGTCCTGGTAGTCCGAGACGTGGTTGGCCATCAGGGCCTCCAGCTCGTCGGCGATCCCGAGGGTGTCGTCCACCACCACGTCGCGGACGTGGTCCAGGCCCCCCTCGATCCGCTCCAGCCAGGCGGAGGTGCGCTCCAGCCGGTCGGCGGTGCGGATGTAGAACATCAGGAACCGGTCGATCAGCTTGATCAGCTGGTCGTCGTCGAGGTCCTGCGCGAGCAGGTCGGCGTGCCGGGGGGTGGCGCCGCCGTTGCCGCCGACGTAGAGGTTCCAGCCGTTGGAGGTGGCGATGACGCCGAAGTCCTTGCCTCGGGCCTCGGCGCACTCGCGGGCGCAGCCGGAGACCGCCGACTTGAGCTTGTGGGGGCTGCGCAGGCCCCGGTAGCGCAGCTCCAGGTGGATCGCCATGGCGACCGAGTCCTGGACGCCGTAGCGGCACCAGGTGGAGCCGACGCAGGACTTCACCGTCCGCAGCGACTTCCCGTACGCGTGGCCGGACTCGAAGCCGGCGGCCACCAGCCTGGTCCAGATCAGCGGCAGCTGGTCCACCGTGGCGCCGAAGAGGTCGATCCGCTGCCCGCCGGTGATCTTGGTGTAGAGGCCGAAGTCGCGGGCCACCTCGCCGATCACGATCAGCTTGTCCGGGGTGATCTCGCCGCCCGGGATGCGCGGGACGACCGAGTAGGACCCGTTCTTCTGCAGGTTGGCGAGGAAGTGGTCGTTGGTGTCCTGCAGCGCGGCCTGCTCGCCGTCGAGCACGTGGCCGGAGGCCGCCAGCTCGGGCGCCAGCGACGCGATGATCGAGCCCACGGTCGGCTTGCAGACCTCGCAGCCCTCGCCGCCGAGCCGGCCGTGCTCGGCCAGCAGCCGGCGGTGGGTGTCGATCCGCTTCACCCGGACGATCTCGTACAGCTCGGCGCGGGTCTGGCCGAAGCAGGGGCACAGGCCCTTGTCGACCTCGACGCCGGAGGCCTCCAGCTCGTCGGAGACGATCGTGGTGAGCAGCTTCACGCAGGAGCCGCAGCCGGTACCGGCCTTGGTGCACTTCTTGACCTCGGGCACCGTGGTGCAGTTGTGCTCGGTGACCGCGCCGCGGACCTCGCCCTTGGTGACGTTGTGGCAGTTGCAGACCACCGCGTCGTCCGGCAGCGCCGAGCTGCCCAGCGAGACCGGCGCGCCCATACCGGCGGGCAGCACCAGCGACTCGGCGGGGACGGGCAGCGGGATGCCGGTGCCGGTCAGCGGGCGCAGCGAGGAGTACGCCTCGGCGTCGCCGACCAGGATGCCGCCGAGCAGCGCGCCCTCGGGGGTGACCACCAGCTTCTTGTAGATGCCGGAGCGGGAGTCGGAGTAGACCACGTCCAGGGAGCCGGGGGTGGTGCCGAAGGCGTCGCCGAAGCTGGCCACGTCCACGCCGAGCAGCTTGAGCTTGGTGGAGAGGTCGGCGCCGGTGAACGGCTTCGCGGCCCTGTCGGCCAGCTGGTGGGCGACGGTGGCGGCCATCTCGTAGCCGGGGGCGACCAGGCCGTAGACCCGGCCGTCCACGGCGAGCGCGCACTCGCCGATGGCGAAGACGTTCTCGTCCGAGGTGCGGCAGTGCCCGTCGACCGCGATGCCGCCGCGCTCGCCGACGGTCAGGCCGCAGTCACGGGCCAGCTGGTCGCGGGGGCGGACACCGGCGGAGAAGACCACCAGGTCGGTGTCGAGCGCGCTGCCGTCGGTGAAGGTCATCCCGTTGGCCGTGCCCTCGGCGGACACCGTCACGGCGGTGGTGCCGATGCCGGTGTGCACGACGACGCCCATCTCCTCGATGGTGCGCCGCAGCGCGTCGCCGCCGCCGGTGTCCACCTGGACGGGCATCAGGCGCGGGGCGAACTCGACCACGTGGGTCTCCAGGCCGAGGCCCTTGAGCGCGCCCGCCGCCTCCAGCCCGAGCAGCCCGCCGCCGACCACCGCGCCGACCCGGGAGCCGGCCGCGTACGCCTCGATGGCGTGCAGGTCCTCGATGGTGCGGTAGACGAAGCAGCCCTCGGCGTCCTTGCCGTCCACCGGCGGGACGAAGGGGTAGGAGCCGGTGGCGAGCACCAGGGTGTCGTAGGCGAGGGCGCGGCCGCTCGCGGTGGTGACCACCTTGGCGTCGCGGTCGATCACGGTCGCCGGGTCGGAGAGGTGGATCTCGTAGCCGTGCTTCTCGGCGAAGCCGTCCTCGGCGAGCAGCAGATCCTCGGGGGTCCGGCCGGAGAAGTAGGAGGTGAGGGCGACCCGGTCGTACGCGTGGCGGGGCTCCTCGGCGAGCACGACGACCCGGTAGCGGTCGGCGGCGCCGGCTTCGGCCAGGGCTTCCAGGAAGCGGTGGCCGACCATGCCGTATCCGACCAGGAGAACGGTCGGCTTGGTGGTGGTGGTCATCGGGTCCCTCCGGGGATCGTGCTGCCCAGCGTGGTGGCGGTGAGCAGGTGGAGCGGGTGGGCTGACAGGGCCTCGTCGCCCTCCCAGGTGTGCGCCAGGGTGCCGACGGTGGTCAGGTCGCCCAGCAGGACGCCGCCGACGAGGCGGTCGCCGCCCTCGCCGTCGCGGCGGACGATCACCTTGCGGTAGGTGCCCCGGGCCGCGTCGGCGAGGCGGATCACGCGGTCCTCGGGGGCGGACGGCGCCGTCTCGCCGAAGGCGGCGAGGTCGAGCGGGCCTGCGGTGGCGGAGCCCGCGGTGCCGGTCAGGGTGAGCCGGGTCAGCAGCCGGCTGCCCGCGTAGTCGGCGCCGCCGGCGCCGGCGAGCCGGCGGGCCAGTGCGTCGGCCTGCTCCTGGGCGGGGCCGGCCAGGCCGTAGAGCACGCCCCGGTGCTCGGCGCAGTCGCCCACGGCGTGGATGTGCGGGTCGGTGGTGCGCAGCCGGTCGTCGACCACCACGCCCCGGCGGGTCTCCAGCCCGGCCGCCTCGGCCAGGCCGGTCCGCGGACGGACCCCGACGGCGACGACCAGCAGGTCGGCCTCCAGCCGGAAGCCGTCGGCGAGTTCGACGCCGGTGACAGTGCGCTCCTCGGTCAGGACGGACCGGACCCGGCACTCGGTGTGGACCTCGATGCCGAGGTCGGTCAGGTGCCTGCGCAGCAGCGCGCCGGCCTCGGCGTCGAGGTGGCGCTCCATCAGGTGCTCGCCCTGGTGGGCCAGCACCACCTGGACGCCGCGGGCCGCCAGCGCCCGGGCCGCGCTGACCCCGAGCAGACCGCCGCCGACGACCACGGCCTGCCGCACTCCCGGCAGGTAGCCGTCGATGTCGGTGCAGTCGGCCATGGTGCGGAAGGCGAAGACGCCCCGGGGCAGCTCGTGCCGCGGTCGCGGGTTCCGCGGGAGCCCCCGGCCGGAGACCGCGGGGGAGTCGTCGAACAGTCCGCGCAGCGGCGGCAGAACGGGATTGCTGCCGGTGGCGAGCACCAGATCCCCGTAGGCGATCGCGGAGCCGTCGTCGCAGAGCACCTGGCGCTGCTCCCGGTCGATCCGCACCACCCGGGCGCGGCGCCGCTCGACACCGGGCGGCAGGGCCGCCAGGGCGGCGATCTCGGGAGCGTACCGGCCGGCCAGCACCTCGGCGAGCAGGACCCGGTTGTACGGGGCGTGGTCCTCCTCGGCGAGCAGGACCACCTCGCGTCCGGTGCCGTGCAGGGCGAGCTGCTGGGCCACTCGGTGGCCGGCCATCCCGGCGCCGACGACCACGATGCGGTCCGCTGCGGGAGTGTCGGTCGCTGTCATGTGTATGAGCTTGCGACGCGGGTGTTTCCCGTCCGGAGCCACTCTGTTTCACCGGCGGAACGTTGACCTCAGCGCCGCCGGCGGGCGGGTGTGAGCCCGTGCGGCCCCCGTGTCCGCGCCGCCGGAGCGGTGCGAAGCACCTCCGGCCACGCGACGCGGACGGGCCCTCAGTCGGGCCGGGTCGTGGCCACCAGGGCTACGCTGCGGGCGAGTTCGGCGGCCTGGGACGCGGTGAGGGCGTCGCTGCCGAACAGGAGCCGGTACCACATCGGGCCGTAGACCAGGTCGAGCAGGAACTCGTCGTCCGGGTGGTCGACCTCGCCGCGTTCGCGAGCGCGGGCCAGCAGCTCCCGGACGGCCTCCCGGCGGACGGCGATCAGCCGCTCCCACAGTCGGTCGGCGAACGCCGGGTCCTGCAGGGCCTCGGCGGCCAGCGCCCGGTTGAGGGTGCCGATGACGCCCCGCTGGCCCTCGAAGGTGGCGGTCAGCAGGGCGGTCAGGTCGCCGCGGAGCGACCCGGTGTCGGGCGTGGGCAGGTGGTGGGTGGCGTACCCGGCGAGGGCGTCGAGCACCACTTCGCCCTTGCTGCGGTAGCGGCGGTAGACGGTCTGTTTGGAGACGCCGCTGAGCGCCGCGATGCCCTCCATGCTCAGGCCGCGGTAGCCGTGCTGCTCGGTCAGTTCGACGGCGGCCCGGCGGATGGCTTCGTCGACGGCGGGGTCACGGGGGCGTCCGGTCATGGCGCCCAGTCTAGGGCTTGACATACGGACCGTCTCGTATTGAAATATAAATACGCAACGGACCGTATTGGAATGGGGGATCCCGATGCGAACCACCCGGGCCCTGCCCGCACTCTCAGCCCTGTCCCTGGGGTACTTCACGCTCGGCACCGCCTCCCTGGCCGTCGTCGGCCTGGGCGGACCGATCGGCCACGACCTGCACACCGCTCCCGGCAGTGTCGGCGTCCTGGTCAGCGTCTTCGCGATCACCTTCGCGGTGGTCGCCCCGCTCGCCCCGGCCGTGCTCGGCCGCCTGGACCGTCGTACCGTGCTGCTGCTCGGACTCGCCCTGATGGCCGCCGGGGGAGTGCTCAGCGCCCTCGCCCCGTCCTACGCCGTACTGCTCGTGGCCCGGGTGCTGGCCGGGCTGGGCGGCGCGGTCTTCGGGCCCGCCTCCTCGGCGGTCGGCTCGCTGATCGTCCCCGAGGAGCACCGCTCGCGGGCGCTGGCCACCGTGTTCGCCGGCATGACGGTCGCCGCCGTCCTCGGTGTGCCGCTCTCCGCCTACCTGGGCGACGCGGTCGGCTGGCGCTGGACGCTGGCCGGGGTCGCCGGAGCCACCCTGCTGGCGCTCGCGCTGGTCGCGGCACTGGTGCCGCCCGTCCCGGCGGGAGAGGTGCCCACCGCCGCCGCGTACCGGCGGCTGCTGGCCACCCCGGGCGCCGCGGCGACCGTGCTGACCACCCTGCTCTACATGGCCGCCCAGTTCACCGTCTACGGCGTCGCCGGGGCCTACGTCGCCGCCCGGTTCGGGGCCTCCTCCGGAGCGGTCACCCTGGTGCTCTTCGCCTTCGGCGCGGTCGGTGTGCTCGGCAACGCCTCCGGTGCCAGGATGTCCGCCCGCCTGGGCGGGGCCGTGACGGTCACGCTGACCCAGATCGGCCTCGGCGCCGCCTTCCTGGGGCTGCTCGTGGCACCGCGCTCACTGCCCGCCGCGATCGCGCTCTTCGCCTTCTGGGCCTTCTTCAGCCAGCTCTACCAGGCGCCGCAGCAGGCCCGTCTGATCGCGCTCGGGCCCGGACAGCGCGGCCTGCTGCTGGCCCTCAACGCCTCGATGCTCTACATCGGCATCAGCCTGGGCAGCCTGCTGGCCGGTGCCTTCCTGCCGGTCCTCGGCGCCCGCCCGCTGCCCGCCCTCGGCCTGCTGCCGCTCGTCCTCGCCGGGCTGGCCCACCGGGCCTCCGTCCGCCGTACCCGCACCACCCCCACCACGCCGGCCCCGTTCGCGGCCGGCGCCACCCGAGAAGGAGTCACCCGATGACCAGCACCGCCAGCACCGCCACCGCTAGCACGGACACCACCGCCGGCACGGGCACCACCGCCGGCACGGGCACCACCGCCGGCACGGGCACCACCGCCGGCGCGGACACCACCGCGACGGCCGGTACCGCCGCCGCCCGGGGGCTCGTCCAGGACTACCTGGAGAAGGTCTGGAACCAGGGCCGCACCGACCTGGCCGACCGCTACCTCGCCGCCGACCTCCTGCAGCACAACCCCAACCTGGCCGACGGCCTCGCCCCGCTGACTGCCTTCGTCGACGGCCTGCGGGTGCAGCTCCCCGAGCTGCGCTTCGAACTGCGGCGGCTCGCCGCCGAGGGCGATCTGGTCTTCGCCCACTCGCACTTCACCGCCGCCCCCGGCGACCCGGGCCGCGCCGTCATCGACGTCTTCCGGATCGCGGACGGCCGGATCGCCGAGCACTGGGACCTCAACGAGGCGGTCCCGGAGAGCACCGCGAGCGGCCGCCCGATCGTCTGACCGGCTGTCGACGACAGCTGACAGCCGACAATCGTCAGCTGTCAGCTGTCAGCTGTCAGCTGTCAGTCGTCAGTCGTCAGTCGTCAGTCGCCGGAATCCGCTCCCGCCCGCCCCGCGGCCCGACCGCAGGGCGGGCGGGTGCATCCGGCGGCCCGAGCGGGCGACGGTGTCTCAGACGGGCTCCAGCCGGACCGCGCAGGCCTTGAACTCGGGCATCCGGGAGACCGGGTCCAGCGCCGGGTTGGTGTGGACGTTGGCGCTCCCCGCACCGCCCCAGTGGAACGGCATGAAGACGGTGTCGGGCCGGATCGCGGCGGTCAGCCGGGCGGGGGTGACGGTCCGTCCGCGCCGGCTCACCACCGCGACCTGGTCCCCGTCCCGCACACCCAGCCGCTCGGCGAGCAGCGGGTGCAGCTCGACGAAGGGGCCGGGGGCGGCGGCATTGAGGGCGTCCACCCTGCGGGTCTGCGCGCCGGACTGGTACTGGGCCAGCACCCGCCCGGTGGTCAGCCGTACCGGGTACTGCGCGTCCGGCTCTTCGGCGGCCGGCCGGTGCTGGACGGGGGTGAAGCGGGCCCGGCCGTCCGGGGTGGCGAAGCGGTCCAGGAAGAGCCGGGGGGTGCCGGGGTGCCCGGTGCCCGGGCACGGCCAGAACACGCCCTCCTCGGCCTCGATCCGCTCGTAGCTGATGCCCGCGTAGTCGGCGGCCCCGCCGGCCGAGGCACGGCGCAGCTCGTCGAAGACCTTCTCGGCGTCGGTCGGGAACCCCTCGCCGTGGCCGAGCCTGGCGGCCAGCGCGTGCAGCACCTCCAGGTCGCTGCGCACGCCCCCCGGCGCGTCGACGGCCTTGCGCCGCAGGACGACCCGGCCCTCCAGGTTGGTCATCGTCCCGGTCTCCTCGGCCCACTGGGTGACCGGGAGGACGACGTCGGCGATCGCGGCGGTCTCCGAGAGCACCACGTCGCTCACGGCGAGGAAGTCCAGCGCGCGCAACCGCTCGCCGACGTGCCCGGCGTGCGGTGCGGAGACGACCGGGTTGGAACCCATCAGCAGCAGCGACCGCACCTCCCCGCCGAGCGAGTCCAGCAGCTCGTACGCGCTGCGCCCGGGGCCGGGCAGGTCCCGGGGGTCGACGCCCCAGACGGCGGCCACGTGTGCGCGGGCCGCCGGGTCGTCCAGCTTGCGGTAGCCGGGCAGTTGGTCGGCCTTCTGGCCGTGCTCGCGCCCGCCCTGGCCGTTGCCCTGACCGGTGAGGCAGCCGTACCCGGCGTTCGGGCGGCCCGCGTTGCCGGTGGCCAGACAGAGGTTGATCCAGGCGCTGACCGTGTCGGTGCCCTTGGCCTGCTGCTCGGGGCCGCGCGCGGTGAGCACCATCGCCGTCGCCGCGTCGCAGAACAGCGCCGCGGCCTCGCGCAGCTGGGGCAGTGGTACGCCGGTGACCGCCTCGACGTGCTCCGGCCAGTGCGCCATCGCGGCGGCCCTGGTCTCCTCCCAGCCGGTGGTGCGCGCGGCGATGAACTCCTCGTCGGTGCGGCCGTCGGCGACCACCAGGTGCAGCAGGCCGAGCGCCAGCGCGAGGTCGGTGCCCGGCCGCGGGGCGAGGTGCAGGTCCGCCAGTTCGGCGGTGCGGGTGCGGCGCGGGTCGACGACGATCAGCGTGCCGCCGTTCTCCCGCAGTTCGCGCAGGTAGCGGACGAACGGGGGCATGGTCTCCGCCGGGTTGGCGCCGACCAGGATCACGCAGCCCGCCTGGGGGATGTCCGCCACCGGGAACGGCAGACCGCGGTCCAGGCCGAAGGCCCGTAGGCCGGCGGCCGCCGCCGAGGACATGCAGAACCGGCCGTTGTAGTCGATCGTCGAGGTGCGCAGCACCACCCGGGCGAACTTGCCCAGCAGGTACGCCTTCTCGTTGGTCAGCCCGCCGCCGCCGAACACCCCGACGGCGTCCCGCCCGTGCGCGGCCGCGGTGGCCGCCAGCCGGCCGGCGATCAGGTCCAGTGCCTCGTCCCACCCGGCCGGGCACAGCTCGCCGCCCCGCCGCACCAGCGGAGTGCTCAGCCGGGCGCCCGGAGCCAGCACGGCGGCGGCGTTCGTGCCCTTGCCGCACAGCGCGCCCCGGTTGACCGGGAAGCCGGGGCGCTCGACCACCGTGACCGGGACGGGACCCTCGGCGGCGCGCAGGCCCATGCCGCACTGCAGCGCGCAGTACGGGCAGTGCGTGTCGGTGGTGGCGGCGGCGATGCTCATGGCGCCACCCTGCTACGACGCTGTTTCGCCGCCACGACCCGGGCGTTACGACCGCCTCACACCGGACTCACCCCGGCAGGGCCCGGCTGTGAGGGCCGGGAAACCAGGATTGACCGCCGGGCAACGGCCGGGAAACAGCGACCGGCGACGCTGGTGGCATGACGCCGCCCACCTGGACCTCCAGCTCCTCGGACCTCCTCGACGAGATCTCCCAGCAGTTCGCCTCCCGGTCGGCTGCGCCCTGGTCCGGCCGCCCCGCCACCCGGCCGCCCCGCGTGCTGCACTCGGCCCGCCGCCCGGCGCTGGTGCTGGTGGCGCACGGCTCGCGGGATCCGGCGGCCCTCGCCGAGATCCGCCGGCTGTCGGCCGGCCTGCAGGCCGCCCGCCCGGAACTGGACATCCGCCTGGCCCACCTCGGGCTCAACGCCCCGCTGCTGCCCGACGTCCTGGCGGAGCTGGCCGGCCCGGTCGTGCTGGTGCCGCTGCTGCTCGGCCGCGGCTACCACGCCAAGGTCGACCTGCCCGCCCTGCTGGCGGCGGCGCCGCAGGTCAGCGGCGTGATCACGGCTCCGCTCGGGCCGGATCCGCTGCTCACCGAGGTGCTGGCCGAACGCCTGGCCGAGGCCGGCTGGGCTGATCCGGGCACCGTACGGGAGCGCCACCGGCACGGCCGGGACGCCGTGGTGCTGGCCGCCTCCGGCTCACGGGACCCGGATGCCGCCGCCGACACCGAGGCCCAGGCCCGGCTGCTCGCCGCGCGGCTGCACGTGCCCGTGCTGCCCGGCTACGTCGCGGCGGGCGGTCCCAGCGTCGCCGAGGCCGTCGCCCGCCTCAAGGCCCGGGGCTACCGACGGATCGCGGTCGCCGGGTACTTCACCGCCCCGGGCGACTTCGCCCGGCTGGCCGCCGCGGCCGGGGACTGGCTGACCGGTGCGCCGCTCGGCGCCCACCCGCTGATGGCCCGGCTGGTCCTGGCCCGGTACGAGCAGGTCCGCCTGCGCGTGGCGGCCTGAGCGGCGCGGCCCGAACGGCCCGAACGGCCCGAACGGCTTGTGCAGCCTGTGTGGCCTGTGTGGCCGGAGCCCGGCAGCCCTGGTGGGCCGGGGCGCCCTGTGGGATCGTTTCGCCGTGAACTCCACTGCCGCACAAGGAAAGAAGCCGGTCCGTACCCCTGACGTGCTCCGCTTCGCCGTCGAGCTGATCGCCTGGATCGCCACGCCGTGGGCGCTGGCACCGCACTCGGTGCTGCTCGCCGTGCTGTCGGTGGTCGTCCTGATCGGCCTGCCGACGCTCTTCTCCACCCCGGGCGACAAGCAGCAGGTGCTGGTGCCCGTCCCGGGCGCGGTCACCGTCGCCCTGGTGCTGCTCCAGCTGGCCGCCGCCGTGATCTCCTCCTGGGTCGCCTGGCCGGCGCCGGCCGCGATCCTCGTCGCCGTCCTCGCGGTGGCCTGCGCGGTGGCCGAACTGCCCCGCTGGCGCGGTCTGCTGGCCGGCTGAGCGCGGAACCCGGGCGGTCCGGTCCGGGCGGTCCGGGTGGTCCGGTCCGGGCGCGCGGCCGGGTCTCGGTAGTCCGCAGCCGGCCGGGCGCCGCCCGGCCAGGATTCGCGCCCCGTTCCACGCCCCGTCACGCGCGGCACACCCCCGGTGTCGGAGCACCGGCGTACCGTGGCGTTCATATGGATGACACCGCGTACCGCACCACCGTCCCGAACCCGCCGTCCCCCTACGACGGGGCCGCCGAGGCCCGCTGGGTGCCCGAGCCCGACAAGCGCCCCGGCCGCACCGCCTTCCAGCGCGACCGCGCCCGCGTGCTGCACTCCGCCGCGCTGCGCCGTCTGGCCGGGACGACCCAGGTGGTCGCCCCGATGCGCGCCGACTTCCCCCGGACCAGGCTGACGCACTCGCTGGAGTGCGCCCAGGTCGGCCGCGAGCTCGGCGCGGCGCTCGGCTGCGACCCCGATCTGGTGGAGGCCGGCTGCCTGGCGCACGACATCGGCCACCCGCCGTTCGGCCACACCGGCGAGGAGGCGCTCGACCAGGCCGCCGAGTCCTGCGGCGGTTTCGAGGGAAACGCCCAGTCGCTGCGGATCCTGACCAGGCTGGAGCCCAAGCGCTTCGCCCCGTTCGACGAGACCCCCGCCCGGCTCGCACCCTGGCCGGGCCGCAGCGTCGGCCTCAACCTCAGCCGGGCCGCGCTGGACGCCGCCACCAAGTACCCCTGGGTGCGCGGCCGCAACCCGGCCGATCCGGCCTCCGGCAAGTACGGCGTCTACGCGGACGACCTGCCGGTGTTCCGCTGGCTGCGGGCCGGCTCGCCGACCGGCCGCAAGTGCTTCGAGGCCACCGTCATGGACTGGTCGGACGACGTCGCCTACTCCACCCACGACGTCGAGGACGGTCTGCAGGCCGGCCACATCGACCCGCGGGCGCTGCGCTCCCCGGTCGAGCGCGCCGAACTGTTCAAGGTCGCCGAGCGGTACGCCCCCGACGCCGCCCCCGAGGAGCTCTCGGCGGCGCTGGACCGGCTGCACGCCCAGCTCTGGTGGCCGAGGGAGTACGACGGCTCGGCCCGCGCCCGGGCCGGCCTCAAGGACCTCACCAGCCAGCTGATCGGGCGCTTCTGCCTGGCCGCCGAGCAGGCCACCCGGGCCCGCTACGGCCCGGGCCGGCTCACCCGCTACGCCGCCGAGCTGGTCGTGCCGCGCGACGTGCGGCTGGAGTGCGCGGTGCTCAAGGCGGTGGCCGTCCGGTACGTGATGCAGCGCGACGAGCAGGCGCAGCTGCGCACCCGCCAGCGGATCGTGATCGCCGAGCTGGCCGAGGAGCTGATCCGGCGGGCACCGGACGGCCTGGACGTGGTCTTCGCGGCGCTCCACCAGGAGGCCGAGGACGACCGGGGGGCGCTGCGCGCGGTGATCGACCAGATCGCCACCCTCACCGACGCGTCCGCCCTCGCCCTGCACGCCCGCCTGCTCGGCGCAGCTCACACCTGAGCGGACCCGGAAACGGGTCGCCGGGGCCGTAGACTTCCACAGTGGCCGGGCGGATCAGGGACGAAGACGTGCAGGCGGTGCGCAGCGCGCTGCCCATCGACGTGGTGGTCGGCGACTACGTCCAGCTGACCAACGGCGGCGGGGGCGAGTACAAGGGCGTCTGCCCGTTCCACGACGAGAAGTCGGCGTCGTTCTACGTCAACCCCGCCAAGGGCGTCTTCCACTGCTTCGGCTGCCAGGAGAACGGCGACACCATCGCCTTCCTGATGAAGATCGAGCACTTCACCTTCGCCGAGGCCGTCGAGCGGATGGCCGCCCAGGCCAACATCACCCTGCGCTACGAGGAGGGCGGCTACAACCCCCGCCACCAGCAGGGCGAGCGGACCAGGCTGGTCGAGGCGCACAAGGTGGCCGCCGCGTTCTTCCAGGAGCAGCTGCAGTCGCCGGAGGCCGAGATCGGCCGCGTCTTCCTGGCCGAGCGCGGTTTCGACGCCGAGGCCGCCCGGCACTTCGGCGTCGGCTACGCGCCGGCCGGCTGGGAGCACCTGGTGCGCTACCTGCGCGGCAAGGGCTTCAGCGACAAGGAGATCCTGCTCGGCGGCCTGGCCTCGCAGGGCCAGCGCGGCGGACTGATCGACCGATTCCGCGGCCGGCTGGTCTGGCCGATCCGGGACACCGGCGGCGAGGTGATCGGCTTCGGCGCCCGACGGCTGCGCGAGGACGACAACGGGCCGAAGTACCTCAACACCCCCGAGACGCCGATCTACAAGAAGTCGAACGTCCTGTACGGCATCGACCTGGCCAAGAAGGAGATCGCCAAGTCGGGTCGGGCGGTGGTGGTCGAGGGCTACACCGACGTGATGGCCTGCCACCTCGCCGGGGTCACCTCGGCGGTGGCGACCTGCGGCACGGCGTTCGCCGAGGACCACATCAAGATCATCCGCCGGCTGCTGATGGACACCTCCCAGTACCGGGGCGAGACCGTCTTCACCTTCGACGGCGACGCCGCCGGCCAGAAGGCCGCCCTGCGCGCCTTCGAGGACGACCAGAAGTTCGCCGCCCGCACCTCCATCGCGGTCACCCCCGGTGGCATGGACCCGTGCGAGCTGCGCCTGGCCCAGGGCGACGAGGCGGTTCGCACGCTGATCGACAACCCCGTCCCGCTCTTCGAGTTCGCGCTCAACTCGGCGGTCGCCCGGCACCGGGTCGACACCGCCGAGGGCCGGGCCGCCGCGCTCCAGGAGGCGGCCCCGATCGTCGCCAAGATCAAGGACCGCTCGATCCAGCACGAGTATGCCGTCCAGCTGGCCGGCATGCTGGGCATCCTGGACGAGCAGTTCGTCGTCCGCCGGGTCGGCCAGCTCGCCCGCTGGGACCGCGACAACAAGCAGCAGCAGAACAGCCGCGGCAACGACCGCCAGTTCCGCCGCCCCGACGGTCCGCAGCAGCCGGCCCAGCCCGCCCGCCCGGCCTACCGGCTGAACCCGCGCGACCCGGCCCAGTTCGTCGAGCGCGAGCTGCTCAAGCTCGCCCTGCAGTACCCGGCGCTGGTCAGCCCGACCTTCGACAACTACGGCGAGGACGAGTTCCCCACCCCGCCGTACACCGCCGTGCGCCGCGCGATCGGCCAGGCCGGCGGCGCCGCGTACGGGGCGACCCTGGCGGACTTCACCAAGCACGTCCGCGAGACCGCCCCCGACGACCAGGTGCGCTCCCTGGTGACCGAGCTGATCGTCGAGCCGGTGCGCACCCGGCGCAAGGTCGACGAGATCTACGCGGGGGAGTTCCTGGTCAAGCTGCGCCTCCAGGCGGTGGAGCGCCGGGTCGCCGAGGTCCGCGCCCAGCTCCAGCGGCTGGGCAACCGGGCCGCCCCCGAGGACCTGCACGCGGTGCAGACCGAGCTCTGGCAGCTCCAGCAGTACGGTCAGCAGCTGCGCAGCCGGGGCTCCGCCGCCCTGTAGGCCCCGCCGGGCCCGTCCCGGGCGCTCGCCGGGCCTTGCGCGACCGGCCGGGCCTCGTCGGCCCCCGCAGGGCCCGTCCCGGGCTTCTCCCGCGCCGGAGAAAGTACGCGCACGAGTCTCGGCCGGAGGGTGTGCCGTACCCCACACTGGAGGGCGTCCCACCTCCGACAGCGCGGGTCCGCCAGAGTCGCGCACGGCCCCGAGGGGATGCCCGTGGAGCTCGCCGCGCCAGCCGGTCCTACGCCCGCCCGGACCCCCGACACCCCCGCCGACACCGACTTCACCGACCCCCTCGCCGACACCGACTTACCCGGGGGCCCCGAGGGGACGCCCGAGGACTCGGACGCGCTCGACGGCCCCGAGGCCGCCGAGCCGCCGGAGCCGGCCGAGGAGGACGAGGGCGCCCCGGCGGCCCTCCCGGGCGTCGCCACCGGGCCGTCCGCCGACCTGTTCCGCCAGTACCTGCGCGAGATCGGCCGGGTCCGCCTGCTGACCGCCGCGGAGGAGGTCGAACTCGCCCGCGAGGTCGAGGCCGGGGTGTTCGCCGAGGAGCACCTCGACCGCAACCCGGAGCCGGACGAGCGGCTCGCCGCCGACCTCGACCGCCTGGTGGTGATCGGCCGGATCGCCAAACGGCGGCTGATCGAGGCCAACCTGCGGCTGGTGGTCTCGGTGGCCAAGCGCTACATCGGACGCGGCCTCACCATGCTGGACCTCGTCCAGGAGGGCAACGTGGGGCTGATCCGGGCGGTGGAGAAGTTCGACTACACCCGCGGATACAAGTTCTCCACGTACGCCACCTGGTGGATCCGGCAGGCGATGAGCCGGGCGCTGGCCGACCAGGCCCGCACCATCCGGGTCCCGGTGCACGTCGTCGAACTGATCAACCGGGTCGTACGGATCCAGCGGGCGCTGCTCCAGGAGCGCGGCGCCGAGCCCGGGCCGGCCGAGATAGCCGCCGTCCTGCAGCTCCCGGAGACCCGGATCCGGGAGGTGCTGCGTCTCGCCCAGGAGCCCATCTCGCTGCACACCCCGGTGGGCGAGGAGGAGGACGTCGCGTTCGGGGACCTCATCGAGGACGCCGACGCCGCCTCACCCGTCGAGTCGGCCTCGTTCCTGCTGCTGCGCCGGCACCTGGAGGCCGTGCTGGACACCCTGGGCGAGCGCGAGCGACAGGTCGTGCAGCTCCGGTACGGCCTGGACGACGGTCGGCCCCGCACCCTGGAGGAGATCGGCCACGTCTTCGGGGTCACCCGCGAGCGGATCCGCCAGATCGAGTCGAAGACGCTGGCCAAGCTGCGCGACCACGCCTTCGCGGAGCAGCTCCGCGGCTACCTGGACTGACCGGGCCCGTCGGCATCGACCGGCTGCTTCCCGGCTCCGGCCCGGTCCGCCTCCGCCCGGCACGGCCCTCGTCGCGATCCCGCGCGCGGGGCCCGCTCAGTGGTGGAAGGCGGTCCTGGCGGGCATCCCGAATTCCTTCAGGGGGCCGGGCTGGTTGCGGAGCTCGGGAAGCAGCCGGTCGATGTCGGCGAGCAACAGCTCGGCCAGGTCGCGGGAGAAGCCGTTGCGGCACACCACTCGCAGCACCGCGAGGTCGGTGCGGTTCTCGGGGAAGGTGTACGCGGGCACCTGCCAGCCCCGTTCGCGCAGCCGGCGGGAGACGTCGAAGACGTCGAACGGGACGTCCCCGGTGGTGGTGAAGGCGAAGACCGGCAGCTCGTCCCCCCGCGTGATCAGCCGGAAGCAGCCGCGCGCCTCGACGGCGTCCGCCAGGTACCGCGCCACGTCCCGGCAGGACTGCTGGACCGCCCGGTAGCCGTCGTGGCCGAGCCGCAGGAAGGTGTAGTACTGGGCGACCACCTCGGCGCCGGGGCGGGAGAAGTTCAGCGCGAACGTGGGCATCTCGCCGCCCAGGTAGTTCACCCGGAACACCAGCTCCTCGGGCAGGGCCAGGTGGTCGCGCCAGAGCGCCCACCCGACGCCCGGGTAGACCAGCCCGTACTTGTGGCCGGAGGTGTTGATCGAGGACACCCGCGGCAGCCGGAAGTCCCAGACCAGCTCCGGGTCGATGAACGGCGCGACCATCGCGCCGGAGGCGCCGTCCACGTGCACGGGGACGTCCAGGCCGGTGCGCTGCTGGAGGTCGTCGAGCGCCGCGCAGATCTCCGCGACCGGCTCGTAGCTGCCGTCGAACGTGGAGCCGAGGATGGCGACCACGCCGATGGTGTCCTCGTCGCAGAGCGCCGGCGCCTGCTCGGCGCCCAGGTGGAAGCGCTCGCCCTCCATCGGGGCGGTGCGGGCCTCGACCTCCCAGAAGTTGCAGAACTTCTCCCAGCAGACCTGGACGTTGACCCCCATCACCAGGTTCGGCCGGGCCCCGGCGGCGTACCGCTCCGGGTTGCGGCGCATCCAGCGGCGCTTGAGGGCCATGCCCGCCAGCATGCAGGCCTCGCTGGAGCCGGTGGTGGAGCAGCCGACCGCGCCGGCCGGGTCGGGAGCGTGCCAGAGGTCGGCCAGGATCGCCACGCAGCGCCGCTCCAGTTCGGCGGTCTGCGGGTACTCGTCCTTGTCGATCATGTTCTTGTCGGCGCACTCGGCCATCAGCCTGGTCGCCTGCACCTCCATCGAGGTGGTGACGAAGGTGGCCAGGTTGAGCTTGGCGTTGCCGTCGAGCATCAGTTCGTCGTGGATCAGCTGGTACGCGCTGTCCGCCGGCACCGGCCCCTGCGCGAGCCGGTGCACCGGCGGTGCCAGCTCCATCGACCCCAGCGGATCGGCCGTGCCGATGAACGGGCTCACCGTCAGCCGCCGGTCGTCGTCGACTCCCTTGTGCAGCGCCATGTGAGGTGTCGCCCTTCGGTCCGGTGGCCGCGTCCCGATCCACGCTGCCACCGGTCCGCAGGGGCCGCATCTTCCGCGACGGCCGGGCGGGCGACGCCGGACTCAGCCCGAGGTCTCCGGGTGGATCTGCTCGCGGGCGGCCGCGTACTGCCCGCGCACCGCCGAGCCGACCGGCAGGTCCTGCTCCTGGTCGGGGGTGGTGGTCACGGCGTCCGGCAGCTCCCACTGCGGGGGCTCGGCGCTCCCGGCCAGCGCCCACGCGGCCTGCCGGGCGGCGCCCCGGGCCGCGTGGTCGCCCGGGGCGGGGACGACGACGGGGACGCCGAAGAGCTGCGGGGCGATCTGCCGGACGGCGGGCAGCCGACCGGCCGCGCCGAGCAGGAACACCCGGCGGACCCCGACGCCCTTGGCCCGCAGGACGTCCAGCGCGTCCGCGATGTTGCAGAGCATGCCCTCGACCGCGGCCCGCGCCAGGTGCTGGGGCGTCATCGACTCGGCCCGCAGACCGGTCAGCGTGCCCGCCGCGTGGGGCAGTTGCGGCGTCCGCTCGCCGTCCAGGTACGGCAGCAGCACCACCCCGTACGCGCCGGGCGAGGACTGCAGGGCCAGCTCGCTGAGCCCCTCCAGATCCTGGCCGAGCATCGCGGCGGTGGAGCGCAGCACCTGGGCGGCGTTGAGCGTGCCGACCATCGGCAGGTGGTGGCCGGTGGCGTCGGCGAAGGAGGAGACGATGCCGGAGGCGTCCACCACCGCGCGGTCGTGGACCGCGAAGATCGTGCCGTTGCCGCCGATCGACACCACCGCGTCGCCGGGGCCGAGACCCAGGCCCAGCGCCGCCGCCATGTTGTCGCCGGTGCCGGCCGAGATCAGCAGGCCCTCGGGGGTGTGACCGGCCGGCTCGGCGGGGCCGAGGACGTCCGGCAGACGCAGTTCGTGGCCGAGCGCGAGCTTGACGAGATCCTGGCGGTACTCGCCGGTGATCGGCGACCAGTAGCCGGTGCCGGAGGCGTCGCCCCGGTCGGTGGTACGCCGCTGCGGGTGGCCGAGCAGCTGCCAGACCAGCCAGTCGTGCGGCAGCAGCACCTCGGCGACCCGGCGCGCCGCGGCGGGTTCGAACTCGGCCAGCCAGCGGAGCTTGGCGATGGTGTAGGTGGAGGCCGGGACGGCCCCGATGGCCCGGGTCCAGGCGGCGGGGCCGCCCAGGGCGTCCACCAGAGCGGCGGCGGCGCCGGAGGCGCGGGGGTCGTTCCACAGAATGGCGGGGCGCACCAGGACGCCGCCCGCGTCCAGGCCGATCATGCCGTGCTGCTGCGCGCAGACGCCGATCGCCCGGACCCCTTCCAGCAGGCCCCCGGCGGCGGCCTCGCCGAGCGAGTGCAGCCAGAGCTGCGGATCGGTCTCGGTGGCCCGGGCGTCCGGCCCCTCGGGGGCGGGGTGCGGGGCCTTGCCCGCGCGCAGCACGGCTCCGGTGTCGGCGTCGCACGCGACGATCCTGGTGCGGTTGGTCGAACTGTCTATCCCCGCGACGATGGCCATGTCGAGATCATCCCTCAGCGTGCGCCCGGACGCGGCCGGGCGGCGCAAGTGTTGCCCACTCGGTACCGGGCGGTAAGGTCCGCCCCGCCCCGGCCCGGAGGGCCGGCGCCGGGCCCGGTGCCCGCGTCACTCACGGGCGGAACGTCCCCCAACTGTCGTCCTCCAGCTGCTGGCGGTGGTTGAAGTACGGCACCCGGTCGGTCAGCGAGTTCGGCAGCCGGTCGCCGACCTTGTCCGCCACGGCCCCCGCCGCCTTGCCGGCCGCGGCGCCGGCCTGGTGTTTGGCCTTGTCGGCGGCGCTCTGCACCTTGGGGTTCTGCGCCACCCGCCGGGTGGCGCTCGCGATCTGCTCGTACCGCTGCCGGCCGGCCTTGGTGCCAAGGACGTACCCGGCCGCGAGCCCCACGACGAAACTCAGCTTCCACATACTCGTTCCTACCCTTCCTCGCGAACTGTGCCGCAGTGCCCTACCCGCCGTTCGCGGGGGCGAATCGTCCGTGTCCTCAGCATCCCCGGCGCGCGGGCCGCCCGCGCGCCGGGCGCGCCGGGCGGGGGCCCCGGGCCGGTACGCGGAAAGCGATTGGCGGACCACCCCCCTGAGTGCGCTAATGTATGACCCGCAGCGAGCGCCGACGGACCGGGACGACCGGAACGGCGGCGGACAGCTCAATCCCGCATAGCTCAATTGGCAGAGCAGCCGGCTGTTAACCGGCAGGTTTTTGGTTCGAGTCCAAATGCGGGAGCTCAGGTAGCCTGGTCCGAGTGGCCGGTCGTCCTGGCCCAGCAGTTCCGCAGGTGCAATCCCGCATAGCTCAATTGGCAGAGCAGCCGGCTGTTAACCGGCAGGTTTTTGGTTCGAGTCCAAATGCGGGAGCTTCACCGGGTCCGTCCCGGTGTGTGCTCAGAGCGAAGGCCCCCCGGTCAGCCCGGGGGGCCTTCGTGTTACCGGGTCTTCGTGTTACCGGGTCTTCGTGAGGCCGGGCCTTGGCGGCGCCGGGCCACCCCGACCACCCGGCGCCCCGTTTACCCGGCCGCCCGGTGGTAGAGCTGGGTGACCCGGTCGTCGAAGGTGATGCTGTACGAGACGCGGTCGGTGTCCCCGCCCTCCTGGTAGCCGCCGATGACACCGACCACCTGGCCGTCGGAGGTCACCCAGGGGCTGCCGCTGGTGCCGTTGGCGTAGCCGTCGCAGTCGAAGCGCTCCTGGGTGGGGCTCTGCGAGGCCGTCCGGGCGGAGCAGGTGATCGGTTCCTCGGCCGCGTACGGGTAGCCGGTCACCGAGACCGCCACCCCGAAGCCGTCGGTGCCGCCCAGGGCGTTCGCCCCCACCACGTCCTCGATCTGCCGGCCGCCCACCGGCCGCACGGTGACGAACGCCACGTCGTACTCCGGGTCCAGGTCCTCCGTCCAGCGCCGGTCGACCGTCACCGCGTCGACCGGCCAGCTGCCGTAGGGGGCGAGGCCCTTGCGGTAGCCGGGGGTGAAGACCAGGTCCTCCGGCGGTCCGCCCTGCCCGTCGTCCACGCAGTGGGCCGCGGTGACCAGCAGGTCGCGGCGGGTGCTGTGCACCACGCTGGCCGTGCACGCCCGGGGGCCCTGCGCGGTGCCGACGGAGAGGGTGCCGATGCGGTCGCCCGCGGCGTCCCGGGGCATGGTACGGGCGCTGGGAGCGGGCGGCGGCTGCTCGCCCTCGCCTCCGCAGGCGGCGGCCGTCAGCACCACGGCGGCCAGCAGCAGGGCGGGTGTGTGGGCCGGCCGCCACAGGGCGGTCGGCCGTCCGGGCCGGTCCGGTCCGGGCGCCATCGGGACTCCGTCTCTCGTCCGCGTGCGGGGCACGCATCGGCTGTACGGGCGCGGGGTGACTCTCGTGCGGGTGCGGGTGCGGGTGCGGGTGCGGGTGCGGGTGCGGGTGCGGGTGCGGGTGCTCGGGGTGGGGTCGGGCGCGGGGCGGGGTGGGGTCGGGCGCGGGTTCCGGGCCGAGGGCCGGCCCCCGGGCCGGTGTGCGCCGGTGCGTCCCCGAGGAAGATCTACCAGGCCGGCCCGGGGTGGCGCCACCGCCACGGCCGGTCAGCCGGTCGCCCGGTCGTACAGGGCCTGGACGCCGTCCCCGAAGTAGCAGGTGTACGAGATGTCGGGGGTGTCGCCGCCCTCCTGGTAGCCGCCGATCACGCCGACCACGGTGCCCGTCCGGGTGGTCGGGTCGAAGTCCGTCACCCAGGGGCTGCCGCTGGTGCCGCCGGTGTAGTCCGGACAGTCGATCCGCAGCTGGGTCGGGCTCTGTTCGGCGGTGGTGTTGGCGCAGGTGATCGGGACGTCTCCGCTGCTCGGATAGCCCGTCACCTTCACCGGCAGTTCGTACCCCTGGTCGACGCCGAGCCGGTTGGCGCCCAGTACCTGCTGCACCTGCTGCCCGTTCTGCGCCTGGACGACCGCGAAGGCGACGTCCATGTCGGGGTCGGCGGAGTCCTGCCAGCTCCGGTCGACGGTCACCGAGAGCAGCGGCCACACGCCGCTCGGTGTGTCGCCGGCCCGGTAGCCGGGGGCGAACACCAGGTCGCTGCGCTGTCCCAGCCCGGGGTCGTAGACGCAGTGCGCGGCCGTCACGATCAGGTTCAGCCCGGCGCTGTCCACGACGCTCGCGGTGCAGAAGTGGTCGCCGCCCGCGTTGTGCGTGAAGACGGCGCCGACCAGGCCGTTCAGGACGGTGGGATCGGCCGTTCGCGTGGTCCCGGGATGCTCGGCCACAGCGGCGCGGATGCGGTCCCTGGACCAGCCGTGCCCACCCCCTGCCCCGCTCGGCGCGGAGCCCTGCGACCGCCCGGCTCCCGAGGAGGACGCGGACCCGCCCGGCGTCCCCGTACCGCCCGTGCCGCCCGTGCCGCCAGACTCGCAGGCCGCGCAGCCGAGGGCGAGGGCGAGGGCGAGGGGAAACGCGAGGGTGAGGGCCCCGACGGACGGCTCACGCATCGTCATCCGGCACCGCCCCTCCGCCGCACCGCGCCGGCCGCCACCGCGCCCGCCGTCGGCTCCACGCTCGGGCCGGGAGACCCGTGCCGCCACCAGGATTCGCCCGGACGGGGAGGGGGGCGGACTCGAACACCCGTGCGCGCCCCCGGCGCGCACCACGAGTGATCGACCGGCTATGCTGCCCGGGACGGCCTTCCGGGGCCGTCTGCTGCTGCCCCGGAGCACCATCGACGGGCACGGCGAACCGGGGCGGTAGCTCAGCCGGTTAGAGCAGGGGACTCATAATCCCTTGGTCGTGGGTTCGAGTCCCACCCGCCCCACACTGAAGCGTGACGGACCGTTCGACGTGATGCCGGGTTGACCTGCGAAAACGCCGGGTTGCACGCTGGCACTCTAGCCGCCGAGCAGGCCCGCCGGGGTTGCGACACTCCGGGATCGGTCCCGCCGGTGGACATGGACCGGACACGGCGCCGCAGGGCGGACGCGAGCCGGCGTCCGGCCGGGAGGCGCCCGGCCGGACGTGTTCGGAGTCGGGCCGGGGCCGGTCAGAAGTCCGCGTACTCGCGGATCGCGGTGATCTTGCCGCCGGCGTCGAGGGTGATCTGGTAGGCCCCCGAGCCGCAGCCGAGGTGGTCGGCGGTGTCGTCCGCGCAACGCACGATCCGTTCGGTCAGCTTGGCGAGCGAGATCGCCTGCGGCTGCAGGTCCACCGCCACCTCGGCCTTGGCACCGGCGGCGAAGGTGTAGGACTTCTCCGCGCCGTTCGGCCACCAGCCGAAGTCGGGCTGGGTGCACTCCAGCAGGGCGTCCTTCGCGGAGATCGCGGTCGCCGTGGTGCGCGTGGTCGGGAGGATGTTCCGGTGGCCCGCCGCCAGCGGCTTGCCGGTGGCTCCGCAGCCGTCCTTCTGGACCCCGGTCGGCGTGGCCGCGCCGCTCGCCCCGCCGGTGGCCGGCTTGCTGCTCGCCGGGGCCGGGGCCGGGGCCGGCGCCGTGGTCGCAGCGGTCTCCGGGGCGGCGCCGGCGTCGGTGGCCGCGGGGGCGGGCGCGGCCTGCGTACCGGCGGTGGCCGGGCCCGCGTTGTCGGTGTCGTTGTTGCACGCGGTCAGGGTGAGGGCGGCCGCGGCGGCGGCGACGGCCCAGAGAACTCGACGAGATGACACGGTTGTTGATCCCCCGGAGGTGACACGTTTCGGATGCTCCGAACTGACGATCGGACAGACTACCGCCGGGCCGGAGCATGTCACCTCCGGGGCACGGTCCGGTACGTGATCCGGACACCGGCCGGCCCCGCGCGGGGCCGGCCGCCGCGGACCGCAGGGCCCGCGGCGGCACCCGTGGGCCTACTCCACGCCGTTGCGCCGGTAGGGGTGGTAGCTGGTGTCGCCGTGGAAGTACGGGTACGGGATCACGTGCGAGACGCAGCCGGCCGAGCCGCTGTCCTCGATGCCGATGTACTCGGTGTGCGCGGCGTTCGCCCAGCCGCCGAAGATCAGCGTGTGGTCACCGGCGATCATCGCGTCGCCGGGCCGGAGGTCGCCCTTGCCGATCTGGTGCGAGACGCTGGGCTTCATCAGACCGTAGGTGTCCAGGCCCGGCCCGGGCAGGCCCCAGGCGCAGGAGACGAGGCCGGAGCAGTCGACGCGGTAGCCGTTCGTCTCGGCGCTCTGGCTGTAGCCGAGCTTGTGCTCGGCGCGCTCCAGCGCCCGCTCGACGATCCCCTTGCGGTCGTCCGAGAGCCCGTCGAGGTTGGGCGCCTTGATGACGCCGTCGCCGTGGCCGTTCGTCCGGTGCGGGTGGTGCTTCGAGGGCCAGTCCTCCCAGCCCTTGGCGCCGTACAGGTACTTGGTGCTCCAGTCGCCCCTGCTGAGGTCCTTGAGGTGACCGCCGTCGTGCTTGCCACCGGGAGCGCCTGCGTCGCCGCTGCCACCGCCGCTGCCACCGCTGCCGCCACTTCCACCGCCGCCGTCGTCGCCGGAGTGCGAACCGCCGCCGCCGCCGCTTCCGCCGCCGCCGTGCTTGCCGCCGCCGCCCGGACCGGGAGCGGGCGCGGGGGGTGCGGGCTTGGGGGGTGTGGGCGCGGTCACCGGCGGCTTGGGCTTCAGCGACTCCACGATCTTGCGCTCGATCGCCTCGTACTCGCTGATCACGGCCTTGATCTTCTGGGCGTCCGCGGCCAGCTCGGAGGTCAGCTGCTGCTTGGCCTGGGCCAGCGCGCCGGCCTCGGAGGCGATCTTCTTGGCGTCCTTCATGACCTCCAGCGCCGCCCCGAATCCGGGCAGGCCGGCGAAGGCGCTGGCCGCGAGGTCGACCTCGGTGGCCCGGACGACGGCGGCCTTGATCTGGTCGAGCTTCTTGGTCATCTCGCCCATGCGTTCACTGACGTTCTGCCAGTCCTGCTGGATCTTGCCGATTTCCATCATCTGGTAGCCGAACTGATCGCTGGCCATGTCGTTCGATCCCCCTGGTTCTCGTGCGGTGGTCCTGCGGTGCGCCGGGGCGGGCAGGCCCGCGGACGTCGCGGTGGCGCCGCTCCGGCTGTCGTGGGCGGCGCGAAGGTGCCGGTCCGGTCAGAAGACGTTGTTGAGACGCTCGACCGACTTGCCCAGCTCCGCGAGGTGGTCGCTCACGGCTCCGAGCTCGCGGACCCGCCCGTGGGCGTGGCTGACGAAGGCGTCCGCCGCCGGACCGTGCCAGGTCAGCTGACCGAGCGCGGTGTTGATGTCCTTGCTCAGGGTGTCGACCTGCTTGGCGAGTTCGGCGAGTTCCTGGGCGATCTGGTGCAGGTCGCCCTCGCCGAACATCTCGTTCAGGGCCCAGTGCGCGATCTCGGCGGGTGCCATGACCACGTCTTTGACGACCTCGGTCGCACCGTCCCATGCCTTGCTGATGAAGTTCATTCCCGCTCCCCCGTGCACCAGCCATATATGATAATCGGTCAAAAGGCTAGCGGACGTCCTGCCCCACGGGGAGACCCGGTCCCGCCCCGGCTGCGGCCGGGGGCGCCCGGGAGTGCTCCGCGACGGCCGCCCCGGGCCGGGTGTCCGGGGCCCGTACCCGGCGCCCCGCCCGCCCGGAGGCAGCGGGGAGTGGGCGGCCCTCGCGGCTCGCCGGATGCGCGACGGGCCGTCCCGTCGGCCCGTCGCGCATAGTGGGAGCCATGGAACCAGGCCCCCGCGAGGCTCTCCGCAGGCCGCTCGCCCGGCGGGCGGTGCTGCTCGGCGGTGTCGGCGCGCTGCTGGGAGCGGCCGGCTGCGGCGGACACGGCGCCGACGCGGGCGCCTCACCCGGCGGTACGGCGGGTGCGACCACGCCGACGCCCGCGTCCGCACCCGGCTCCCCGCCCGCGTCCGCACCCGGCTCCCCGCCCGGGGCGTCCACCGCAGGCGCCTCCCCGCCCGCCACGGCGTCGTCCGCCGCGCCCGGGGCGCTGCCGGCGACCACCCCGTGGCTCCCGGGCGCCGGTGAGGTGGAGCCGGACGTCAAACTGCGCGCCGTCCAGCTCGTCGAGGCACTGGGGGCCTGGCCCGACGGCGGCGAGGGTGTGCAGGTGGCCCGCGCCCGCGTGACCGCGCTGGGGCTCGACCCGGCGTTGGCCGACCAGGCGGGCGCGCTGCTGCCGGCCGCCGAGCGGGCGGCCCTCCAGGTGCTCGACGCCCAGTACGGCGGGATCCTGGCGAGCAGCGCCAGCGTCCTGGTGGTCTGCCGTCAGTGGACGGCGGCGGCCGACGGGGGCGTGACGGCGGGCGGCACCACCGCCGACGTACGGCTCGCCCGTGCGTCGCCCCGCTGGACGGTGACCGCCCTGCACCCGGCCGAGCCCGGTCCGCCGGCCGGCACGCTCTCGCCCGCGGCCCGGGCCGTCCTGGCCGAGGGGCGGATCGTGCTGCCGCCCGCCGCGCTGGCCGACGTGAGCGCCGGATCCGTCCACGACAGCGTGCTGGAGGCGATGCTCACGCTGGCGCGGACGTACACCTACCAGGTCAGTGTGATCCGCTCCGGGCACCCGCTGGACGTCTTCGGGACGACCCGCCCGAGCGACCATCCGCCGGGCCGGGCGTTCGACGTCTGGCAGATCGACGGCCACGCCGTGGTCGACCCGGCCACCGACCGCGCGCTGGTCGACGGCTTCATGCGGGCGGCCGCCGCGGCGGGCTCGTACAACGTCGGGGGCCCGCGGCAGCTCGGCGGGGGCGCGACGGCCAACCAGTTCTTCTCGGACGACACCCACCACGACCACGTGCACGCGGGCTTCCGCACCTGACGGCCTGCCGCTCCCGGAGCGGCGAGCCCCGGACCGCCCTGCCACCCCCGGTCCGGCGACCCCCGGTTCTGCGACCCCCGGTTCTGCGACCCCCGGTCCGGCGGGCCCCGTCCGGCCCGGTCCGGGCGCTCTAGGCTGGCCCGATGCTTGCACCCGCCGCGCTGCCGACCCCGCTCCAGGAGCTCAGCGACCCGATCCTGGCGCGGGCCGGGGTGCGGCTGCGGCTGAAGCGGGACGATCTGCTGCACCCGGCCGTCCCGGGCAACAAGTGGCGCAAGCTGGTGCCCAACCTGGAGCGGGCCCTGGCGGCGGGGCACACCCGGCTGCTCACCTTCGGCGGGGCCTACTCCACCCATCTGCGGGCCACGGCGGCGGCCGCCGAGGCGCTGGGCCTCGGCAGTGTCGGGCTGGTCAGGGGCGCCGAGCTGGCCGGTGCGCCGCGCAACTGGTCGCTGCGGGCGGCCGAGGCGGCCGGGATGGAGCTGGAGTTCCTGACCCGGACCGCGTACCGGGAGATCGTCGGGCGGCCGGACGACCCGGTGCTCGTCCGCGGGCTGACCGGGCGCTGGGGCCGGTGCCTGATCCTGCCGGAGGGCGGCTCCAACGCCGCGGCGGTGACCGGGGCGGCGGCGATCCCGGGTGAGATCCCCGGGCTCGGTGAGCGGGACGTGCTCTGCTGCCCGGTCGGCACCGGGGGCACGCTGGCGGGTGTCGCGGCCGGTCTTCCGCCCGGCGCCCGGGCGCTCGGGGTGGCGGTCCTGCGCGGCGCGGAGGGCTACCTGGAGGGCGAGGTGGCCCGCCTCCACCGGGCCGCGTACGGGCGGGAGTTCGCCAACTGGCGGATCGAGCACGACTACCACGGCGGCGGGTACGGCCGGGTCCCGGCGGAGCTGGAGGAGTTCGCCGCCGGCTTCGAGCAGCGGCACGGGTTGGCGATCGAGCGACGTTACGTCGCCAAGGCGCTGTGGGCGGTGTACGGGCTGGCCGAGACCGGCGCCCTGGCGCCGGGGACCCGGATGACCGTCGTCGTCACCGGTCTGCCGGATCCGCGGTAGCGGCCGGCGGGCGTGGCGCCAGCCCGTCCATCACCAGACCGAACAGGTGGTCGCCGCGAGCGGCGATCGACGGGGCCTGGTCGGAGATCCAGCCCAGTGCGTTGACCAGGGCGAAGAGGTCCGTGCCGTCGACGTCCGGGCGGATCCGTCCGGCGTCCTGCGCGCGGGCGAGCAGCGTCCCGGCGGCCTGCCGCATGGCCAGGCAGGACGCGTGCAGGGGCGAGTCGGCCTCGTTCAGGGTGGCCATCAGCGAGGCGGACAGCCCCCGGTAGGTGCCGGTGCTGAGGGTGAACCCGCGCAGCCACTCGCGCAACGCCTCCTCGGGCGGGCGGTCGGTGCCAAGCTCCACCGCGCGGGCTGCGAGCAGGTCGAAGCGCTCGCGCAGCAGGGTCTCCAGCAGGGCGTCACGGGTCGGGAAGTGCCGGTAGAGCGTCCCGAGGCCGACCTCCGCGCGGCGGGCGACGTCGCGCAGGGAGGCCTGGGTGCCCTGCTCCTCGACGACGGCCCTGGCCGCTTCGAGGATCCGCCCCTGGTTGCGCTGGGCGTCGGCGCGCTGCCCGCGCGGGGCGGGTGGCTCGGCGGTCACGGGTGGCTGGGCGGTCACGGGTGTCTCGGCGGTCACGGGTGTCTCGGCGGTCATGGGTGTTCTCCCGTCGCCGGCGCCGCTTCGCGCGTCCCGCTGCCGCGCGGAATCGCGTCGCCTGCGCCGTGGTCGTCGTCCCGCGCGCCGCGGCGAGGCGTGCGCGGTGCGGTCGCGGTGGTGCCGGAGCGGCTGCGCCGGGCCCTGGGTGTTGACAATCGGAACAGTGCTCCGCTTAGTATTCGGAGCAGCGCTCCGTATTCTACGGGGTGGTCTGCGACCCAGGGGAGAGTCATGACCGGTGCGATGATGCGGGCTGTCCGGATGCACGCCCTCGGCGGCCCGGAGGTGCTGCGGTACGAGGAGGTGCCGCGCCCCGAGCCGGCGGCCGGCGAGGTGCTGGTGCGGGTCCACGCGGCGGGCGTCAACCCGCCGGACTGGTACGCCCGCGGTGGTTTCGCCAACATCCCCGCGGAGGTGCGGGTGCCGGTGCCGCTGCCGCTCATCCCGGGGACGGACGTCTCGGGCGTGGTGGCGGCCCTCGGCCCGGGGGTCACCCGCTGGGCGGTCGGCGACGAGGTGTTCGGACTGCTCAGGTTCCCCTCGATGGCCGGCCGGGGGTACGCGCAGTACACGACGGCGCCGGTGACGGATCTGGCCCGCAAGCCGGCCGGGCTGGGGCACGTCGAGGCCGCCGGCGTCCCGATGGCCGGCCTCACGGCCTACCAGTACCTGTTCGAGCGGATCGGCCTCGACGCGGAGCGGGCGCCGGGCCGGACGGTCCTGGTCAACGGCGCCGCCGGCGGGGTCGGCCACTTCGCCGTCCAGCTGGCCAAGGGGCTCGGCGCACAGGTGATCGGGGTGGCCTCGGGCCGGCACGAGGAGTTCCTGCGCCGTCTCGGGGTCGACCGGTTCGTGGACTACACGACCACCGTCGTCGGGGACGTGGTGCGCGGTGTCGACCACCTGGTCGACACCGTCGGCGGGCCGGACGGCCATCGCCTGCTGCCGGTGATCCGGCCCGGCGGGACGCTCAGCCCCGTCTTCCTGGGGGAGTACCACCGCGAGCGCGCGCACGAGGCGGGCATCACCTTCAAGGGCGGCCAGGTGCGCTCGGACGGGCAGCAGATGGGCGCCCTGGCGGCGCTGATCGAGAGCGGCCGGCTGCGGGTCGGGGTGGACAGCGTCTTCCCGCTGGAACGCGCGGCCGACGCGCACCGGCGCGCCGACCGGGGGCACATCCAGGGCAAGATCGTGCTCCGGGTGGCCGAGGGGGCGTGAACCCCCGGCCTGCCGCCGGCCGTCAGCCGAAGGTGAGGTCGGCGCAAGGGTCGGTGGCGGCGCTGCGGGTGTTGTCGGCGATGCCGGACGGGATGCTCGACGGTATGCCGGTGGGGGCCGCGGAGGCCGTGGAAGCCGTGGCGCTCGTGGCGGCCGCCCGCTGGTCGCGGCCGAGGGTGATCACCACGCCCTCGGCCGCCTCGCCGCTGTCGGCGGTGAGCCGGGCGCCGGGGAAGAGCGCGGCGAGCTGCTCCGCGGCGGCCCGGCTGCCGGGGGTGTAGGCGATCTCGGTGGTGAGCCGGCCACCGCCGGTGGCGCCGATCGTGACGTTGCGGTAGCCCCTGGCCCGCAGCGTGTCGGCGGTACGGGTGGCCGGCCCCGCCGCGTTCGTCCCGTCGACGAGCACGATCGAGGTGTCGGCCGACGCCGGGGTGGGTGTGGCGGGTGAGGCGTGGTCGGCGGTGGAGGCGCCGGTCGACGCTTCGGCGGACGAGCCGGTGGACGGCGCGTCCGGGTCGGTGGAGGCGCCGGAGGGTGCGGCGGAGGCCGGGTCGGTGACCTGGCCGGTGGGCCGGCCGTCCAGCGTCCGGTCCTCGCGCAGCAGGGCCCACAGGGTGTCCACGTCCGGGTGGACCAGGGCGACCCGCTCGCCCGAGAACCGCCAGGGAGTGGTGACGAAGGTGATGTCCGACAGCTTGATGTTCTGCAGCGACTGGGCGAAGTCGACCAGCTTCATCGCGGTGCCCAGGCCCGCGTCGACGGTCAGCGAGCGGGTGGCGGCGTCGGCCAGCGGGAGCAGGGTGGTGAGCGAGAAGCCCTCGCCCTGGACCTTCTTGATCATCGAGGAGAGGAAGGCCTGCTGGCGCTTCATCCGGCCGATGTCGGAGTTGTCGCCGAAGCCGTAGCGGGCGCGCAGGAAGTCGACGGCCGGCTGGCCGGATATCTTCTGCGGGCCCTTGGCGAGGTGGATGTCGTGCGAGTCGACCGCGTTCGGCACGCAGACGTCCACGCCGTTGATGGCCTCGGTCATGGCCGCGACGCCCCGGAAGTCGACCACGACGGTGTGGTCGATCCGCAGGCCGGTGAGCGCCTCCACGGTGTTCTGGGTGCAGGCCGGGTTGCCCTTGGGGAACTCGCCGACGGTGAAGGCCTCGTTGAACATCCGGTTGGTGTGCGGCGTGCTCCACTGGCCGCTCGCCAGCTTGCAGGCCGGGATGGTCACCAGGGTGTCCCGGGGTATCGACACACCGACGGCGTGCCGGTGGTCGGCGTAGATGTGCAGCAGGATCGCCGTGTCGGAGTGCCCGACGCCCACGTCGCCGCCGCCGAGCTGGTCGTTCCCGTCCTCGCGGGTGTCGGAGCCGAGGACGAGCACGTTCACCGGCAGCCGGGCGCCGGGGGTGACCGGAACGGGCGCCGGCGGGCGGCTGGTGGCCACGCCGCCCGGGTCGAAGGTGGTGATGTTGTTGTCGAGGCGGTGGTAGAACCAGGCGCCCGCACCGGCGGTGGAGAGCACCAGGACGGCGGCGAGGCCGACGGCGGTCCGGATGATCCGCCTGCGCCGCGGCCCGACCCGTTCGGTACGGGCCTCGGCCCGGTCCTCGCGGTGGCCGCTCGTGGGATCGCCCATCTCCCCCTGTGCTCTCTCTGCGGCCGGCGGCACGGGGCCGGCGCTCTGGTGTCACAGGTAAGACGCTTCGGCAGAACGTTCGGTTACACGTCGAACGGCCGGAATCGGCCGGTGTGACGGGAGTCACGACCGCCGGGGGGTTGCGTGCGGGTCCGCGCGGCCCGGCCGGCGCGGGAGACCGGACCCCGGGGGCGCGGGGGTGGTGGTCAGTCCGTCCGGTCCGGGAGCGCCGCGGGGCCGACGCCGTCGAGCATCCGGCGCAGCAGGTCGCGCAGCACGGCGCGCTCGTCCGGGGCCAGGGTGGCGAGCGGCTCGCGGGCGAAGTTCAGCGAGTCGCGCAGCTCCTCCGAGGCGGCGGTGCCGGCGTCGGTGGCGGCGACCAGCTTCACCCGGCGGTCGTGCTGGTCGGCCTCCCGGGTGACGAACCCGCGGGACTCCAGCCGGTCCACGATGCCCGTGATGTTGGACGGCTCGCAGCTCAGGGTCTGGGCGATGTGGCGCATCGGCATCGGCCCCCGGCGCAGCAGCGCCAGCACCTTGGCCTGGGCGCCGGTCAGCGAGCGGGCGGCGGCGGCCTCCTCGTACTCGCGATGGAAGAGCGCGACCAGATGCGCCATGAGGTCGACGACCTCACGGGTGATCGCGTCGGTCGGCGGCGGGGAGGCGACCTCGGTCGGCAGCGTGTCCATAGCACCCAGTCTACCTGAACAGTTGACAACATGAACCTTTCACGTCCATCGTTGCTTTAGTGGTTCAACCTTTCATGTGGACCCGATATCCCGCGGGGCGCCCCGACGACGTCCCGGGCAGCGCATCCGGAACAGCCCAAGGAGCAGATCTGATGGCAGAGCAGGCATCGCCCACCACCGCCCGCGAATGGCACCTCGTCGCCCGCCCGCAGGGCTGGCCCACGCCGGCCGACTTCGCGCTGGTCGAGGCACCGGTGCGCCGGCCCGGGCCGGGCGAGATCCTGGTCCGCAACGAGTACCTCTCCGTCGACCCCTACATGCGCGGCCGGCTCAACGACGTCAAGTCGTACGTGCCCCCGTACGAGCTCGGCAAGGTCATGGACGGCGGCGCGGTCGGTCGTGTGGTCGCCTCCGAGGCCGAGGGCATCGAGGTCGGGGACGCCGTCCTGCACGGGCTCGGCTGGCGCGAGTACGCGACCCTGGACGCCGAGCGCGCGGTGAAGGTGGACGCGCAGGCGGCCCCGCTGTCGTACTACCTCGGCGTGCTGGGCATGCCCGGTCTGACCGCCTACGCGGGCCTGCTGGCGGTCGCGGACCTCAAGCCGGGCGACAGCGTGTTCGTCTCCGGCGCGGCCGGCGCGGTCGGCTCGCTGGTCGGCCAGATCGCGCGGCTCAAGGGGGCCTCCCGGGTGGTCGGCTCGGCCGGCTCGGCGGAGAAGGTCGCCAAGCTGACCGGTGACTACGGTTTCGACGCCGCCTTCAACTACAAGGACGGCCCGGTCCGCGAGCAGCTGGAGAAGGCCGCCCCCGAGGGCATCGACGTCTACTTCGACAACGTCGGCGGTGACCACCTGGAGGCCGCGATCCACTCGCTCAACGCGCACGGCCGCGCGGTGCTCTGCGGCGCGATCGCGCAGTACAACGCCACCGAGGCCCCGGCCGGTCCGCGCAACCTGGCGCTCGCCATCGGCAAGCGGCTGCGCCTGGAGGGCCTGCTGGTGCGCGACCACGCCGCGCTCCAGCCGCAGTTCACCGCCGAGATGGCCGGCTGGCTGCGCGACGGCAGCATCAGCTACGACGAGACCGTGACGGAGGGGGTGGAGAGCGCCCTCGACGCCTTCATCGACCTGCTGCGCGGCGGCAACACCGGCAAGATGGTGGTCCGGCTCGCCTCCTGACACGCCCTCCGGTGCCCGGAGACCTCCGGGCGCCGGAGGTGAACCGCTCCGCGGCCTCCTTCGGGCGGCCCCGCCCCGCCCCGCCGCCCTCCCGGTGCCGGCGGGGCGGTTTGCGTACGGGCGCTGGGCGCGGGGTCGCACTACCGCATTCCGGCCCGATCCGAAAGAGCGTCACCCCCGGTGGGCGGGCGCGCGGTACGGTGGTCCCGCCCTCCCATGGGGCCGTTCGGGGGAGAGATCCGAGCGAGGGGTGGACCTCCATGAGGATCCGACTAACATTGAGTGAGAGCCTGTCCGTTTTGCTCAATTTAGTGGCTTAATGTCGGCTATCTTGGGTAACTGTGGATCACCTGCAGGCACGAGGCAGCTGGGGAAGGCGACCCTCGTCCACAGCCTGGAGGTCCCGGTGACGACACGTGGAGTCCTGTACATCCACTCAGCGCCCCGCGCGCTGTGCCCGCACGTCGAGTGGGCGGTGGCGGGTGTGCTCGGTGTGCGGGTGAGCCTCGACTGGATCCGCCAGCCGGCCGCACCCGGCCACTGGCGCGCCGAGTTCTCCTGGCAGGGGGAGCCCGGCACCGCGTCGAAGCTCGCCTCCGCCCTGCGGGGCTGGCAGCTGATGCGGTACGAGGTGACCAGCGAGCCCTGCGCGACGGCCGAGGGCGAGCGCTTCAGCAGCACGCCCGGCCTCGGCATCTTCCACGCCGTGACGGGCATCCACGGTGACATCCTGATCCCCGAGGACCGGCTGCGCGCCGTCCTGCTGCGGGCCCGCAACGAGGGCACCGACCTGGAGGCCGACATCGCCAGGCTGCTCGGCAAGCCCTGGGACGACGAACTCGAACCCTTCCGGTACGCCGGCGAGGGCGCCCCGGTGCGCTGGCTGCACCAGGTGGTCTGAAGCCGCTCCCACCCCACCCCGCCACGCCCCGTGCGCCCGGGGGCGGAGCGCACCTCCGGCCCGGTGCGGCAGTGAAGCCGGCACGGGGACGGCGCCGGGTACGGGAGTGGGGCCGGTGCTTCCCCGAGAAGCACCGGCCCCACTCCCGTACCGCGGGTCAGACGCTGCGGAAGGCCAGCACCACGTTGTGGCCGCCGAAGCCGAACGAGTTGTTCAGCGCGGCGATCGGGCCCTCGGGCAGCTTGCGGGGCTCGCCCGTCACGATGTCCGCGTCCACGTCGTCGTCCAGGTGCTCGACGTTGATGGTCGGCGGGGCCAGCCGGTTGTACAGGGCCAGCACGGTGGCGACGGTCTCGATGCCGCCGGCGCCGCCCAGCAGGTGGCCGGTCATCGACTTGGTCGCCGAGATGGCGATGTGGTCGAGGTGCTCACCGAGCTCCTTGCGCAGCGCCTTCAGCTCGGCGGTGTCGCCCTGCGGGGTTGAGGTGGCGTGCGCGTTGACGTGCACGATCTCGGCCTTGTCCAGCTGGTTGCGGTCGAACAGGTCGGCCAGCGCACGGGCCACGCCCGCGCCGGTCGGCTCCGGCTGCGCGATGTGGTGGGCGTCCGAGGAGAGGCCCTGGCCCACCGCCTCGGCGTAGATCCGGGCACCGCGCGCGGCGGCGTGCTCGGCGGACTCCAGCACGACCACGCCGGCGCCCTCGCCGAGCACGAAGCCGTCCCGGGCCTTGTCGTACGGGCGGGACGCGCGCTGCGGCTCGTCGTTGTTCTTGGACATCGCCATCATGTTGGCGAAGGCCACGATCGGCAGCGGGTGGATCGCCGCCTCGGTGCCGCCGGCCACCACGACGTCGGCGCGGCCACTGCGGATCATCTCGATCGCGTAGCCGATCGCCTCGGCGCCGGAGGCACAGGCGGAGACGGGGGTGTGCACGCCCGCGCGAGCGCCGACCTCCAGGCCGACGTTGGCCGCCGGGGAGTTGGGCATCAGCATCGGGACGGTGTGCGGGGAGACCTTGCGGACGCCCTTCTCCTTCAGCACGTCGTACTGGTCGAGCAGGGTGGTCACGCCGCCGATGCCGGAGGCGATCACGGCGCCCAGGCGCTCGGGGGCGAGCTTGGAGGACACGTCGGTGGCCGGCGTCTCGTAGCCGGCGTCGGCCCAGGCCTCGCGGGCGGCGATCAGCGCGAACTGCGCGGAGCGGTCCAGCTTGCGGGCCAGCGGCCGGGGAAGGATCTCGCCCGGTTCGACGGCGGTGCGCGCGGCGATCCGGACGGGGAGGTCGGCGGCCCACTCCTCGGTCAGGACGTTCACCCCGGAGCGGCCGGCGAGCAGGCCCTCCCAGGTGGAGGCGGCGTCGCCGCCCAGCGGCGTGAAGGCGCCGATACCCGTGACGACCACGGTGCGGTTTTCAGCGGTCACTGGTTTTCTCTCTCACATGTGGCAGGGGGTTCGGCGGCGCCGGAGGTGGGGCCCGGCCGGGGCGCTCCGCGAGCGGGGAGCCCCGGCCGGTCTAGCGTCAGGTCGTGCGGCCGGGTCGGTCAGGGGGTGAGCGGTCCGGCTGTGCGGTGACCTGGGTCAGGCGTTGGCGAGGATGTAGTCCACGGCGTCGCCGACGGTCTTCAGGTTCTTGACCTCGTCGTCCGGGATCTTGACCTCGAACCGCTCCTCGGCGGCCACGACGACCTCGACCATGGACAGCGAGTCGACGTCCAGGTCGTCCGTGAAGGACTTGTCGAGCTCGACGTCCTCGGCCGGGATACCGGCGATCTCGTTGACGATCTCAGCGAGACCTTCCAGGACCTCGTCCTTGGTAGCCATAGTGGCTGCTCCTCTTCGGTGGTGATGACGGCTGCCCGGCGGGCGGCCGCACGTTCTGTTGACGGGTACGGCGGGTACTGCGGCTGTGCCTAGGGGAGCGTAACGACTGCCGCCGCGTAGACCAGACCCGCCCCGAACCCGATGATCAGGGCGAGGTCGCCGCTGCGGGCCTCTCCGCTCTCCAGCATGCGTTCCATCGCCAGCGGGATGGAGGCCGCCGAGGTGTTGCCGGTCTCGGCGATGTCACGGGCCACCGGTACCGACGCGGGCAGCTTGAGCGCCTTGATCATGGCATCGGTGATCCGCATGTTGGCCTGGTGCGGGATGAACGCGCCGAGCTGTTCGGCGGTGATCCCGGCGGCGTCCAGCGCCTGCTGGGCGACCTTGGCCATCTCCCAGACGGCCCAGCGGAAGACCGCCTGGCCCTCCATCCGCAGAGCCGGCCACTTGACCTCGTCGCCGGCGCCGTTGACGGCGTCCTCCTTGGCGAAGGCGGTGTCCCAGGCCTGGGTCTGCGTGATGACGTCCTTCTGCGAGCCGTCCGAGCCCCAGACGACCTTGCCGATCCCGGGGGTGTCGGACGGGCCGACGACGGCCGCGCCGGCGCCGTCACCGAAGATGAACGCGGTCGAGCGGTCCGAGGTGTCGGTCAGGTCGCTGAGCCGCTCGACACCGATCACCAGCACGTACTCGGCGCTGCCGCCGCGGATCATGCCGTCGGCCAGGCCCAGGCCGTAGCCGAAGCCGGCGCAGGCCGCCGAGATGTCGAAGGCGGGGGCGGTGCCGCAGCCGAGCCGCTGGGCGATCTCGGTGGCGATGGCCGGGGTCTGCTTCAGGTGCGAGACGGTCGCCACGATCACGGCGCCGATCTGCTCGGCCGCGATCCCGGACTGCGCGATCGCCTTGCCGGCCGCCTGCACCGACATCTCGGCGACGGTCTCCTCCGGGCCGGCCCAGCGGCGCTCGGCGATTCCGCTGCGGGTCCGGATCCACTCGTCCGAGGAGTCGATCCAGTTCAGGACCTCGGCGTTCGGGATCACCCGGACGGGGCGGTAGCCGCCCACGCCGTGGATCCGGGAGTACGCCGCGCCGGTGACCGGCCGGATCTGGGGGGTGCTCATGCGAGGTTCTCCTGACGGCCGTGCTCGGCCACGAGCGCGTGCGCCTTGTCGAGATCGGCCGGGGTCTTCAGGGCGAGCGTCGCGACGCCCTTGAGGTTGCGCTTGAGCAGGTTGGTGAGGGTCCCGGCGGGCGAGAGCTCGATCACCGCGGTCGTACCCAGCTGCTGCAGCGTCTCCATGCAGAGATCCCAGCGGACGGGGTTGGAGACCTGGGAGACCAGCCGGCCGAGCACCTCGGCGCCGGAGGTCACGACCTCGCCGTCCTTGTTGGAGACGTACGCGACCGCCGGGTCGGAGATCTCCAGGGTCGGGGCCAGCTTCGCCAGCCGCTCCACGCCCGGAGCCATGTGCTCGGTGTGGAAGGCGCCCGCCACCTTGAGCGGGATCAGCCGGGAGCCGGCCGGCGGGTCGGCCTTGAGGGCCTCCAGCTGCGCCAGGGTGCCGGCCGCGACGATCTGGCCGCCGCCGTTGTTGTTGGCCGCGGTGAGACCGTGCTCGGCGAGCTTGGCCGCGACCAGCTCCGGATCCCCGCCGAGGACGGCGGCCATGCCGGTCGCGGTGGTGGCGGCGGCCTCGGCCATCGCCAGACTGCGCTCGCGGACGAAGGTGAGGGCGTCATGGGCGCTGAGCACACCGGCGCCGGCGGCGGCGGTGATCTCACCGACGCTGTGGCCGGCGACCGCGCCGACCAGCTGCCGGGCCCGGACCTCGTCCGGGAACAGCGCCCGGGCGGCCACCAGGCCGGCGGCCACCAGCAGCGGCTGGGCCACCGCGGTGTCCTTGATCTCCTCCTCGGAGGCCTCGGTTCCGTAGCGCACCAGGTCGAGCCCGGCGACCTCGGACCAGCCACGAAGGCGGTCGTCGACGCCGTCCACCTCCAGCCAGGGGCTGAGGAATCCGGGGGTCTGGGCACCCTGTCCAGGGGCGACGATTACGAGCACGGTTCAACCCTCTCTCGCCGGACGCCCAGGGGCGGGTAGGCGACGGTAACGAAGAAAAGCACGTGGGATTGTGGAGTCCCTACAGCGCTGTCAGCTCTGCTCCCCGACCGTGCCCAGTCGGCCGAGCGCGAGCGCGATGCGCAGCGTGAAGGCCGAACGGACGTCGGAGGGAGCATAGCCCGTGACGTCTGTCACACGTCGGAGCCGGTAGCGCACCGTGTTGGGGTGGACGAAGAGCATCCTGGCCGCGCCCTCCAGCGAGGAGGCCTGTTCCAGGTAGACGCTGAGCGTCTCCAGCAGTGCCGAACCCGCCTCGTCCAGTGGTGTGTAGATCTCCTCCACCAGCTGACGGCGCGCCGCCTGGTCCCCGGCCAGGGCCCGTTCGGGCAGCAGGTCGTCCGCCAGGACGGGGCGCGGCGCGTCCGGCCAGGCCGCGCAGGCCCGCAGGCCGGCCGCTGCGGCGTGCGCGGACCTGGTCGCCGACAGCAGGTCGCCGACGGTCGGGCCGACCACCACCGGGCCGGGCGCGAACTGGCCGATCAGCGCCCGGGCCGCGTGCACCGGCTCCTTGTCGCCGCCGACCACCACGACCAGGCGCTTGCCCAGCACCCCGGTCAAAACGTGCAGCTTGGCGTACCTGGCGGCCCGTCGGATCGCCTCCACCACGAGCTCGCTGTCGCCGTCCGGGGCACTGCCCATCACCACCCGCACCTGGCTCGGCTGACCCCAGCCGAGCGCGGCCGCCCGGGAGAGCACTCCCTCGTCCGCGTCACCGGAGAGCAGCGAGTTGACGACCAGGGCCTCCAGCCGGGCGTCCCAGGCGCCGCGCGCCTCGGCGGCCTGGGCGTACACCTGGGCCGTCGCGAAGGCGATCTCCCGGGCGTACACCAGGACCGACTCGCGCATGTCGGCCTCGTCGCCGGGAGCGGCCACCTCCTCGATGGCCTCCTCCATCACCTCGATGGTGGTGCGGATCAGCTCGACGGTCTGCCGCAGGGTGATCGCCCTGGTCAGCTCGCGCGGCGCGGTGCCGAAGACGTCGGTCGAGATGGCCTGCGGGGCGTCCGGGTGCCGGTACCACTCGGTGAAGGCGGCGATGCCCGCCTGGGCGACCAGGCCGATCCAGGAGCGGTGCTCCGGCGGCATCCGCCGGTACCAGCCCAGCTGGTCGTCCATCCGGGCGATCGCGGCCGAGGCGAGCTTGCCCGAGGAGCGCTCCAGCCGCTTGAGCGTCGCGACCCGCCGCTCGGCCCGCTCGGCGGCCTGCTTGCGCTCCTGCGCGGTCAGGCGCGGCGCGGCGCGGCCCGCCCGGGGACCGGCAGCTCTCCTGCTCGCCGTCGCCCCGGCGGCGGGCCTGGCGGTTCCGGCAGGTTCGGAGGGCGGCGCCGCGGCGGCGTCGTCCGGTGTGTCGGTCTGGTCGTTCTTGGCGTTCGCAGAAGCGGCTGGCACAGGACAAGACTGCCTCACCGGGATGAATGCTCGTGCACAACCCCTCCGATCCGGCCCGGTGGCGACGATCACACCGGCTACCGTGGCCCCGTGACCGACGCCGCCACCCGCCCCCGCACCGACCTGCGCCGCACCGCCGAGCGCTATCTCTCGACCCACGCGCAGGGCGTCGAGACCAGGCACGCGTTCTCCTTCTCCGGCCACTACGACCCGAGGAACACCCACTTCGGCGCGCTGCTGGCGTGCAACGAGGAGCGGCTCGCGCCCGGCGCCGGCTACGAGGAGCACCGCCACCGCGACACCGAGATCCTCACCTACGTGCTGGAGGGCGCGCTGGCCCACCGGGACGGCGAGGGCCACAGCGGCGTGGTGCGCCCGGGCATGGTGCAGCACCTCGGCGCGGGCTCGGGCGTCACGCACACCGAACGCAACGTCGGCGGGGCCGAGGTGCCGGTCCGCTTCGTCCAGATGTGGCTCCAGCCGGACGTATTCGACGCGCCCCCGGTCTACGGGCTGCGCCGGGTGGAGCCGGCCGCCGACGGGCTGACCCTGCTGGCCTCGGGCCTGTCGCGGGACGCGGACACCCCGGCCCTGCGGCTGCGCCGCTCGGACGCCGCGCTCTGGCTGGCCACGGCCGGCCCCTGGCTGCCGCTGCCCGAGCTGCCCGCCGCCCCGTACCGCTACGCCCACCTGACGGCGGGCTCACTGGGGTTTCGCACGGTGCGGGGGCCGCAGGGGGGCGGACGCTCGATGGAGCCCGGCGACAGTGCCCGGATCACCGGCGAGGCCTTCGCCGATCCGACGGCGGGCGAGCACGGCGCCGAGCTGCTGGTCTGGGAGATGCACTCACCGGTCTCCTACGGCTGACGCCTGTCCGTCCGCTCGCCCGTCCCCGCTCGCCCGTCCGCCCGCCCGGTGCGGGCGGGCAGGCCGGGCCGGCCGGGCGCGGATCAGCCGTCGAGCTCGGCCAGCACGGCGTCGGTGAACGCCGGCCAGGCTTCGGCCGCCCACGGGCCGAAGTCGCGGTCGGTGAGGGCCACGCAGGCGGCCCCGGCGGCCGGGTCGACCCAGAGGAAGGTGCCGGACTGCCCGAAGTGCCCGAAGGTGGCGGCCGAGCTGGCGTCGCCCGTCCAGTGCGGGGCCTTGTCGCCGCGGATCTCGAAGCCGAGGCCCCAGTCGTTGGGCCGGCGGTGCCCGAAGCCGGGCAGCACGCCGCTGAGCCCCGGGAAGGCGACCACCCGGGTGGCCGCCTCGACGGTCGAAGGGTCCAGCAGGCGCGGGGCCTGCAACTCGGCGGCGAAGCGGCACAGGTCGGCGACGGTGGAGACGCCGCCGGCCCCGGCCGGTGCGCGGTGCGCGGTGTCCAGGTACGTCGCCCGCATGCCCAGCGGCTCGAACACCGCCTCCGCCGCGTACTGCGCGAACGGGATGCCCGACGCCTTGGCGAGGGTGTCGGCGAGGACGTCGAAGCCGGCGTTGGAGTACAGCCGCCGGGTGCCCGGCGCGGCCATCGACCGGTGCTCGTCGAAGGCGAGTCCGGAGGTGTGGGCGAGCAGGTGACGGACCGTCGACCCCTGCGGTCCGGCCGGATCGTCCAGCTCGAAGACGCCCTCCTCGACCGCGACCAGCGCCGCGTACGCGCTGAGCAGCTTGGTCACCGACGCGAGCGGGAACGGCCGTTCCTGCGGGCCGTCCGCGCCGAGCAGTGCGCCGTCCGCGCCGCGTACCACGGCGGTCGCCGCGTGGGGCACCGGCCAGTCCTCGATCATCCGCAAGCTCTGCATGGGCCCGACTCTAACGAAGCCCGCGGGGCCCGCCGACGTGGGACGCTTGCTTGGAGTGCGCTCTAACTCACTAGCGTCGTCACCACCGCACACCAGGGGGTCCCGCTCATGGTCACACTCGCTCCGTCCGACTCCGGCCCGCGCAGCTGCACGGACGCCTACAGCACGCCGGACAGCGCGCCCGACCGGAACCCGCGGCACACCATCGGGGAGGTCGCGGCGGCCAGCGGCCTCACCGCCCACACGCTGCGCTGGTACGAGCGGATCGGCCTGCTCGACCCGGTGGACCGGTCCTACTCCGGCCAGCGCCGCTACAGCGACGGTGATCTCGCCCGGCTGGCCTTCCTCGGCAAGCTGCGGCTGACCGGGATGCCGGTCGCCGACATGCTGCGGTACGTCGAGCTGGCCCGCCTGGGCGAGGCGACCTTCCACGAGCGGCGCGAGCTGCTGGTCGCCCACCGCGAGGAGGTCCGGCAGCGACTGTCCGACCTGCACGCGACGCTCGCCGTCCTCGACCACAAGATCGATCTCTACTCCCGCAGGCAGACCTCGGACACCCGGCCCCGTGACGGGCAGCGCGTCGGAGTGTCGCCCGCGGACACCCACGTCACCTCCGACCAGAGGAAGAGCGCATGACACTCCCCACCACCACGCTCGGCGACAACGGCCCCGTCGTCGGCGCCCAGGGCCTCGGCTGCATGGGCATGAGCGAGTTCTACGGCCCGACCGACACCGCGGAGGCCCTCGCCACCCTGGACGCGGCCCTCGACCTCGGCGTGACCCTGTTCGACACCGCCGACATCTACGGCTCCGGGCACAACGAGGAGCTGATCGGCCCCTTCGTGCGGGCCAACCGCGACCGGGTCGTGCTGGCCACCAAGTTCGCCATCGAGCGCCGGGCCGACGACCCCGCCTACCGGGGCGTGCGCAACGACGCCGCGTACGTCCGCTCCGCCGTGGACGCCTCGCTGCGGCGGCTGGGCGTGGACGTCATCGATCTCTACTACATGCACCGCCGGGACCCGGCCGTCCCGTTCGCCGAGTCGGTCGGCGCCATGGCCGAACTGGTGCAGGCCGGCAAGGTGCGCCACCTCGGGCTCTCCGAGGTCACCGGCGCGGAGCTGCGCGAGGCGCACGCGGTCCACCCGATCGCCGCGCTGCAGTCCGAGTGGTCGATCTTCTCCCGGGACGTCGAGCGGACCGCGGTGCCGGCCGCGGCGGAGCTGGGGGTCGCCTTCGTGCCGTACTCCCCGCTCGGCCGGGGCTTCCTGACCGGTTCGTTCGCCGCCGCCGAGCAGCTGTCGGCGCAGGACTACCGGCGCTACCACCCGCAGTTCAGCGGCCCCAACGCGGAGGCGAACGCGGCGCTGGTGGCGCCGATCCTGAAGATCGCGGCCGGGCGCGGGGTGAGTGCCGCGCAGGTGGCGCTGGCGTGGGTGCACCAGCGCGCCGAGGTGCACGGGCTGACGGTCGTTCCGATCCCCGGCACCCGCAAGCGGACCCGGCTCGCGGAGAACACCGCCGCGGCCGTCCTGCGGCTGGCCCCGGAGGAGCTGGCCGAGCTGGAGCCGATCGCGGGCCGGGTCACCGGTACGCGCTACGCCGACATGAGCTTCACCTCGGCCGGACGCGAGTAGGCCGGACGGGGCCCGGGGCGGCCGGTCGCCGCCGCGGGCCCGGTGGCCGCGCCGCCGCGGCGCACCCGGCTCCGGGGCCGGCGGGCTCGCGCCGTGGCCCGCCGCCGGTGATCCGCGGACGGGCCGTCAGCCCGCCGCGGGCGGCTGAAGGCTGACCGAGCGGTAGCGGCCGAGGGCGATCGCGGCGAAGTTGCGCAGGCTCTCGGTGCCCGGCGTCAGGTAGCCGTTGTGGCCGGCCGCCCCGGTCGAGGAGACGTCCTGGGCGCCGAAGCCGCTGCCGGTCGGGTCGGCGCCGTGGCCCAGGCCGCCGACCTCCAGGTACGGCACGTTCCCGATCCAGTCGGTGGGGTTGCGGGTGGCCCAGACCTGCACGCCCGGGCCCAGCTCGGCGGCGCTCTGCACACCCATGCCCGGGCTGCCGAACACCACCAGGTCGGTGGTCCCGGTGGCGTGCGGGAGATGCGGCGCGGTGACCCCGCAGACCACCGAGCCGTACGAGTGGCAGAACAGCGCGGGCGGGGCGTCGGGGCTGGTGGTCTCCTCCAGCCCGTCGAGCAGGCGCTCCAGGCGCGGGGCCGCGACGTCGGCCAGCCGGGAGGTGACGGCGTCCGGCCCGAGGCCGGAGGGCGTCACGTAGCCCGTCCAGGCGACCACGGCGGTGCGGGTCTCGGGTGCCTGGCGCTCGGCCTCGGCGAGCAGGGCGCGGGCCATGCCCGCGGGCGACCGCAGCGGCTCGGCGGCCTGGTCGTGGTGTCCGAGGTCGGCGTCGGAGCCGGGGACGAGCACGGAGACCCGCTGCGCGGTGGCGAGGTCGCCGAAGACCTCGCTGACCAGGCCGCGCCCGCGCGGGTCGAAGGCGAGGATCTGCCGGCCGGGCGCCAGCAGGTGGCCGCAGTCGTTGGCGCGGGAGACGGCCAGCGCGCGGGTGTCCACATCGAGCGAGGGATCGGCCGCCCGGGCGAGCGCGTTCTCGCGCTCGGCGGAGAGCGCCGCGCGGTTGGCGCGGTAGCGCAGGTTCAGCGGGGCGCCGTCGAGGTTGCCGACCACCAGGGGGTACTCGGCGAGCAGCCGGGTGGTCTCGGCGGGGGTCAGCGAGGCGAAGAAGCCGGCGACCGCGCCCGCGCTCGCGGTGGCGGGGTTGGGCAGGGCGCGTCCGAGGGAGTGGTCCTGCAGCCAGGCGGCGCTGCCGGCCGGCGGCGTGGCGATCGCGACCTGCTCGGTGGAGGCCGCGGCCTGGGCGGCGGCGGCGCCGGCGTCCACGAGCACCGCACACCCCGCGAAAGCACCGATCAGTACACGCTTCCAACGCCTACGGCGCATGGCGTCAACTCCCTCTGGGTCCCGTGACCGTCACTGCGGGCGGGGCCCGGAGGTGGTACGACTGCCGACTTCTCCGGGCAAGCGTAGGTGGTCCGTGGTGGCGATGGACGAGCCCCAAACTGTGGGATGGGTCACATGTGGGCACTGTCACCCGATTGCCGGTACGGGCCGGGGCCGCGCGGCCCCGGCCCGTACCGGCGAGGGCTCAGGCCAGGGACGTCCAGCTGCCCGCCGAGCGGTCCGCCTGCTCCAGCCGGTCCTGGTTGCCGCTGCTCCCGGCGACGGAGATCCGGCGGTACCGGTCGCCGTGGAACACCCAGAACTCGCTCGCGCCGCCGACCCGCTGACGGTCCGGCACCGGCAGGAAGGCGTCCACCCGGGTGACGCCGTCCAGCGAGACCCAGGCGCCGAGCTCGCGGTCGGAGCGCTCCAGGGCGTCCATGTGGAGGCCGCTGTCGGCGACCGAGACGAGCCGGTAGACCTGACGCCCGCCGGTGCTGTGGAACACCCAGAACCAGCTCCGGCCGCCGCTGTTCTGCAGGTTCGGCACCGGCAGGAAGGCGTCCACCCGACTGACGCCCTTGAGCGAGCCCCAGCGCGACAGGGAGCGGTCGGCGTGGTCCAGGGTGTCGGTGTGCGAGGCGCCGTCGGCGACCGTGACGCCCCGGTACACCTGCGTGCCGCCGGTGGTGTGGAAGAACCAGTACGAACTCCTGCCGCCGACCCGCTGGCGGCCCGGGACGGGCAGGATCGCGTCGACCCGGCCGACGCCCTGGAGCGACTCCCAGTCGCTGAGCGCGCCGTCGGACTTCAGCAGCGCGTCCTCGTGGGTGCCGCCGGCGACCGAGAACCTGCGGTACCGGCCCTCACGGAACGACCAGTACTCGCTGGTGCCGGAGGTCCGCTGCTGGTCGGGAACCGGGAGGAACTCGTCGACCACCGGCGTCGGGGGCTTCGGGGTGCCCGCCTGCCCGTTCGGCGGCGTGGCGGGCTGTCCGGTGGCCGGTTGCTGGGTGGCCGGTTGCTGGGTGGCCGGTTGCTGGGTGCCCGGCTGCCCGGAGCCGTCCGCGCCCGGCTGTTGCGTCGCCGGCGGGGCCTGCGGGGTGAGCGTGCCGTCGCCGAGCCCGCGCAGCAGGCTGATCGAGGGGGCGAAGGCGTAGACCGAGCCCTCCGTCCTGACGAACTGCTTGAAGCTGAGCGTGGTGGTCCTGCGTCCGCCGTCGGCCGACCGGCTCTCGTGGTTGACCGGGCAGTCGAGGCCGACCATCGGGTCGCCGCCGGGCTGTTGGGGGTCGCGCCCGGGCGGGAAGTCGACGTCGTCGATCCAGGCGGTCTGGATGAACTCGAACTGCTCCACGATGTCCGACTGGTAGCTGACGAAGAGCAGTCCGCGGGGGTCGTCGGGCCCGCCCGGGCCCTCCGCGGACGGGTCGAACGGCTGACCGTACGGGGCGCCGCGGCGCATGATGCGCTTGCTGTCGAGGTTGCCGGCCGGAATCGGCGGCTGACCGGGCTTCAGCACCAGGCCGTCGCGCGGACTGGTCTTGCGCAGGTGCGAGAAGAGCGGGGTGATCAGGCCGTCGGGGTCGTCCGCGAAGCCGAAGTCGTTGTCGTTGGAGGCGCCCGGGTCGAACGGCACGTCGGCGTCCGGGTGCTTGCAGACCGGGGCGCCCGAGCGCCACCGGCCGACCAGCCGGGCGGCCAGCCACTCACTGCCGACGTCCGCCGGAACGGCCTTGGCCTGCTTGAGGATCTTGAGCTGGACGCCGACCTGCGCCCACCAGCCGGGGACGTCCTGGGCGAGGCGGCGGACCACCTGGAAGGAGCCGTCCTTCGCCCAGGCGGGGAGGTCGGTGGCGCCGCCGGGGGCGGCCGGTTCGCCGACGACGAACTGGCCGGCCGGCACCAGCCGGGTGCCGGGGTGGCCCTCGACCTCCTCCGGACGGGTCGCGGAGGGCGGGTCGAAGCCCAGCACGCCGGGCTCGCTGACGCCGTCCTTGAACCCGAAGTGCTCCTTGCCGCGACGGGTGCCGGTGAGGGTGGCCGCGTTCTGCTGGAAGACGGTCACGATCCGGGCCTCGGCGGCGGAGTCCCGGTGCGCGCTCACGGCGGCCTGGAGGTCCGGGGCGGTGTCGGCGGCGACGGTGAGCACCGCGTGCACCGGCATCGTGGTGCCGTTGCCGAACAGCCAGTTGTCGGGGGAGCTCTCCCCGGTGTCGCCGAGCGCGCCGGCCCGCAGCCGGGATCCCTCCTTGAACGCCTGCAGCGTGCCGCCCACCGGCGGCTCGTCGTACGGATCCCGGCCGACCAGCACGGCCAGGCCGGGGAAGGTGAAGGTGATGCCCGTCCAGACGGCCTTGAGCGACTTGGGGTCGTCGCCGCCGCCGGCCCGGCGGGCGGCACTGAACGCCGCGTTGAAGGAGGCGACCTGACGGGTGGTGGCGATCCTCGGCGTGAGGGCCTTCAGCCAGCCGCGGGCCTTGGCGGCGTCCTCGAACTTCAGGAACAGCAGGGTGACGTGGTCCTTCTTGAACCCGGCGATGATGTCGCCCTGGATCTCATCGCTCTCGCGCAGTCTGAGGTCGGGTGGCACGGGGGACTCCTGGGGGTGATCGGTCCGAGGTGGGGGTGGTTCACATTCATCGTGGACGAACCATGAGGTCGCCCGAGCGGGCCGGCCGCGCTCGCCCGAGACGGGTCCGCGTCCGCTCGTACGCCTTGCGTGCGATCGGACGGGTCCGCGTCCGCTCGTACGCCCTGCGGCCGCCGGGCGCCGGCCCGTGCGGCGTCGGTCAGGCGGCGGTGCCGAGCTGGACCCACTGGGCGACGCTGGGGACGCCCTTGTCGTCGAGGAGGAAGAGCATGTACCAGCCCGGCGGCGCGGCGGCCGCGGACGGCGGCGCCTGCAGCTCCAGCTTCGTGCCGGCCCGGCTGGTGATCCGCAGTTCGAGGTGGCGTTGGCTGGTGTTCACCGAGTGGGTGGCGGTGGTCGGCGAGAGCAGCACGGCCCGGGACGCCCTGGTCGGCGTCGAGGTGTTCACGAGGAACCTGCTGTCGAAGCCGATCGCGGTGGTCGGGGCCCGGTCGAGCGCGGGCCGGTCGCCCTTGGCCAGGTAGGCAGGCTCGTAGATCTCGATGCTGCCGTTCATGTCGTCCTTGACGTCCGGGTCGTTGGCGAGCTGCTGGAGCTCGTCACCGGTCACCATCACCCGCCCGTCCGGCAGGACCACCGCGTTGGAGTGGTAGCCGCGCGGCAGGCGCTGGACGGGGCCGAGCCGCCAGTTGCCGGCCGCGTCGCGCAGCTCGGTCTGGCGGTACTTCAGGTCGGCGTTGGGGTTGTAGGGCCCGTTGCCGTAGTCGCGGATGTCGTAGGCGCCGTTGACGGTCATCAGGGTGCCGTCCGGCAGGATCAGCGTGTCGTCCTGGGTCCGGCCGAAGGCGCGGGACTTCTCGGCGGTCCAGGTGCCGTTGGAGAATCTCAGGGTGCTCGGGTTGTCCCGGTCGCCGCCGAGGACCAGCGCGGAGTCCGGCCCGTCGGTGCCGCCGGGCAGCGGTACGGCGGAGCCGTAGTTGCGGGCCCTGCCGTCGGGCCGGGCCGGGAGGTCGCTGCGGGTCTCGTTCTTCGGGTCGAACAGCCACTGCTGCCCGGGGCTGCGGCCGAAGCCGTAGATGTTGCCGTCCCGCAGGGAGAACAGGTGGGGGTAGTCGAGGGTGAACGGCGCGCTCGCCCGGAAGGTGTCGACCGGGGTGTTCCTCGGGACGTCGGTCTTCTTCTGAGGCACCGGGTAGCCCTTCGCGGGGAAGCGCTCCACCACCGGGGTCGGCGTGCCCCAGCCCAGTTCGGACTGGCCGGACATGATCAGCGCGCGGCCGTCCGCGCCGGTCACCACCGAGGGGTACCAGCGGCCGACGGACATGTCCGGGTTGCGGGTCCAGGTCTCCGTCCAGGGGTCGAAGACCAGCGAGAGCTTGGCGCCGGTGCCGCCGTTGCCGCCGAGGTTGCCGCCGAACACCCCGAGCATGCCGTTCGGCAGGAAGGAGTGGCCCGCGCAGAAGAACGGCGCGGGACGCGGCTCGCCGAGCCCGTCGGGCATGTCGACCACGGGCGGGGTGACCTTGGTGAACGCGTTGGCACCGCTGCCCTTCGCCGGATCCCAGAGGAAGGCGCGCCCGGCGTTCTCCTTGCCGGTGGTCTGGGTGGGGGCCGGCTCCTTCTCCGGGTTGGTCTCGATCCGCTCGAAGGAGAAGAGCAGCACCTTGCCGGTGGGCAGCATGGCGATGTGGGCGGCGAACTCGGGGGAGGGGAAGTACTCCTTGAACGCGCCGGAGGTCGCGGCGTCGAAGCCGGCGTTGATCTTGGCCTGGCTGTCCGTCAGCGCGTTCAGCCGGTTGGTGCGGGTGGTCTGCGGGTAGTCGCCGACGCCCCGGACGGCGGCCCGGGCCTCGGCGTGCGCCTCGGCGTGCTCCGGTCCCAGCGCGGCGACCTCGTCGGGGCGCATCTCCGCCATCACCCGGGGCGAGGTGATGTGCGGGCCGGACTCCGGGGCCGCCCGGGGCTCGTCGTGGGCGCGGACCCCGGCGAGGGCCGGCGCCGCGGTGGTCATCAGAGTGGCGCCGGTCAGTGCGGAGACGACGACGCAGGCCGAGACCGCGGCGGACAGTCTTCTGCGGGGCGTGCTGCGGGACATGGGGCTCCTTGGGGACGGGGGTGGGCGCAGCGGACGGCGCGACCGCGCGCAGACCGTGGGCGGGAGCGCGCGAACCGTTGCCGACGGTGACACATCATCACAGTGCGTGGTGGTTCGCATGCGGACTCGACTGGCGGCGCCGTCATGATGAGCCGTTCGGACTGCCCTGTCCTGTCCGGAGAGTGACGATCCGTCGGATCGGCTCCGGTCACACCACCCCGAGCGCGTAGGCGGCGAAGGCCGCGGCCCCGGCGCCCGCCACCGCCTTCCAGGTTCCGGAGACGGACGTCCACGGAGCGTCGAAGCGCCGGGCGAGCCGGCCGAGTGCCACCAGCGCGCCGGTGAACAGCGGCAGCAGGGCCAGCCTGGCCGCCACCCAGCCGAGCGAGTCGGGGGAGGTCGTCAGCCCCGGCACCGCGCCGAACGCCGCCGCACCGGGCACGGCCACCGCGAGCATCGCGCTCTGGTGCCAGCAGAAGATCGTCATCGCCGACAGGTTGACCACCACCACCGGCAGCCACAGCAGCGGCCGGCGCAGCAGCGTCCCGATCCGCTCCCGCAGCAGGACGGCCGCACCGCACTGCACCGAGGCCAGCGCGAGCACCAGCAGCGACGGCGGGTGCGCGTTGGTCCGCGCCGCGCCGGGGACGCCGACCATGCTGGCCGGGTAGTGGAAGAACAGCAGCAGAGCCGCGAACAGCGCGCCCCCGCCCAGCAGCAGCACCCGGGCGGCGCGGCGCCCGAGCCGGCCCTGCGCCCACAGCACGCCCAGCTGGTAGGCGAACATCCACCCCGGGAGGATGTTCACCAGCGCCAGCCAGGACGGCACCGACTGCGCCCAGGGCCCGTACCGCAGGAGGTCGACCAGGGCGACGACGCCGAGCATCGCGCCGGCCGACCAGCCGCCGAGGCGCCGGCCCGCCGCCGCGCACAGCGGGGTGAGCGCGGTCAGGCCGAGGTAGACCGCGATGTACCAGAGCGGTTGGACGACCAGCACCGAGCCCGTCCGCACCGTCGCGTCCGGCACCCCCAGCCGGTGCAGCAGCGGGATCAGCAGTGCCCAGACCGCGGCCACCCCGAGCACCGGCCGCAGCAGCCGCACCGACCGGCCGCGCAGCCAGGCCCCGGCGCCGACGCCGCGCAAGCGGGCCCGCTCCAGCGAGGCGACCGAGGAGTGGCCGCCGACCAGGAAGAACACCCCGAGCATCTGCAGCAGCCAGCTGAGCGGCGCGAAGAAGCCGAGGGCGCCGAGCGGGCTGGCGTTGTGCAGCGCGCCGTCGGCGGAGAGGGTGAAGCCGCCTAGCATCCAGTGCCCGAACGGCACGGCGAGCAGGGCGACGGCGCGCAGCCCGTCGAGGGCGCGGTCGCGGGTGGCGGGGGTCTGCGCGTCGATCCCGGCGGCGGCGCGGCGCAGCGAGCCGAGTGGTCCGGCCATGGTGGGCTCCTTCGGGTGGTCGGGGTGGTCGGGGTGGTCGGGGTGGTCGGGGTGGTCGGGGCCGGTCAGGCTGCCGGGCGGCCGAGGGTGAGCTCGGCGAAGCGGGCGAGCGAGGCCGTGCCGGGCGCGAAGTAGCCGGTGTGGCCGTGTGATCCGGTGGACGGGATGTGCCGGGCGCCGAAGCCGCCGGCGGTGGGGTCGGCGCCGTGGCCCAGGCCGAGCACCGAGACGTGCGGGACGTCGCCGATCCAGTCGGAGCCGTTGCGGTCGGTGGCCCAGAGCGGCACGCGGGGGTCGAGGGCGGCGGCGTCCGGCACACCCATGCCGGGGGAGCCGAGCACCACCACGCCGGAGACCTGCGCGGGCCCGGGGGCGGTCAGCCCGCAGACCACCGAGCCGTAGCTGTGGCAGAGGACGGTGGCGGGGGCGGCCGGGGAGGTGGTCAGCGCCAGGCCGGTGAGGAACCGGCCCAGCCGCTGCGCGCCGGCCTCGGCGAGGTCCTCGGTGGCGGCGTCCAGGCCGACCCCGACCGGGGTGGTGTAGCCCGCCCAGGCGACTACGGCCGCGTCCCGGCCGGTCGCCTCGTACAGGGCGCGGGCCATGCCGGCGGGGGCGCCGTACGGGTCCGTGGCGCGGTCGAAGCTCATCAGGTCGATGTCCGAGCCGGGCACCACGACGGCGGTGTGCCGGGCGCCGGCCAGGTCGCCGAAGACCTCGGCGACCTGACCCCGCCCGCGCGGGTCGAAGACGAGGATCCGCCGCCCGTCGGCCAGCAGGCTCCGGTAGCGCTCGGCGCGGGCCCGGGCGGCCTCGTGGTCCTGGCCGGTCAGCGCCGGGTCCTCGGCCCTGGCCCGCTCCCGGCCGAGCTCCTCGGTGAGGGCCAGCACGTTGGCCCGGTAGCGAAGCGGCACGGGCGCGCCGTCCAGGTTGCCCACGACCAGGGGGTGGCGCACGGCCAGGTCGTCGCGCCGGGCCGGCGACAGCGCGGCGAAGAAGGCCGCCACCTCGTCGGGCCGGGCGGTGGCGGGATCGGGCAGGCGCAGGCCCAGCGTGGTGTCGGCGACCCAGGCGGCGCTGCCCGGCGGCGGCCCGGTCACGGGGCTCTGCGTGTCGGCGGCGGCCCAGCCGCCCGCGCCGAGCAGGGTGGCGGTGGTGATCGCGGCGGCGGCCAGCGTCCGCCTGAAGCGCAGCAGCATCGTCTTCGTACTCCCTCGTCCGTCGGGTGCGACGGGAAGGAAGGTAGAAGGACGACGGCCCCGCCGGCGTCACACCGGGGGGCCAACCACCGGGTCGTACCCGGGTACTCCTGCGGTACCTCCCGGGTCCTACTGACCCGGCGTCACCAGGCCCGATTCGTAGGCCAGGATCACCGCCTGGGCGCGGTCGCGCAGATCGAGCTTGGCGAGGACGCGGCCGATGTGGGTCTTCACGGTCTGCTCGGCGAGCACCAGGGCGGCCGCGATCTCCTGGTTGGACAGGCCCCGGGCGATCAGCTCCAGCACCTCGGTCTCCCGCGGCGTCAGGCCGTTCAGCCGCAGCTTCGGGTCCCGGCGTGGGGCGGGGCGGGTGCGGGCGAAGTCCTCGATCAGCCGGCGGGTCACCGAGGGCGCGAGCAGCGCCTCGCCGGCCGCGACCACCCGGACGGCGGCGATCAGGTCGGCCGGCGGGGCGTCCTTGAGCAGGAAGCCGCTGGCCCCGGCGCGCAGTGCCTCGTACACGTAGTCGTCCACGTCGAAGGTGGTGAGCATCAGCACCCGTGGGCGGTGCCCGCCGTCGGTGCGGCCGAGCAGCCGCCGGGTCGCCTCCAGGCCGTCCAGCTCCGGCATCCGCACGTCCATCAGCACCACGTCCGGGTGGGTGCGGCCGCTGACCTCCAGCGCCTGACGGCCGTCCGCCGCGTCGCCCACCACGTCGATGTCGCTCTGGGCGTTCAGCAGGGCGGCGAAGCCCGCCCGGACCATGGCCTGGTCGTCGGCGATGATCACACGGATGGTCATGCGGCACTCTCCCCCGGGGTGTCGGTCGGCAGCGCGGCGGCGACCTTGAAGCCGCCGTCCGGCAGCGGCCCGGTGTCCAGCCTGCCATCCAGCAGCCGCACGCGCTCCCGCATTCCGGTCAGGCCGTGGCCGGTGCCCTCCGCCGCGTGCTCCAGGGAGGGCGACCGGGTCGTCGGCGCCGCGTTCACCACCGTGACCAGCAGCCGGCCGTCCTGCAGCGCCAGCGACACCCAGGCCCGCGCACCGGGCGCGTGCCGCACCACGTTGGCCAGCGCCTCCTGGACGATCCGGTAGGCGGAGAGCTCCACCGCGGCCGGCAGCGGTCCGGCGGCCTCCGGGTGGACGGTCAGTTCGGCGGACACCCCGGCCCGGCCGACCGTTTCGAGCAGCTGGGGCAGCTGGGCCAGGCCGGGCTGCGGGGCGGTCTCGGCGCCGGACCCCTCGTTGCGCAGCACTCCCAGCAGCCGGCGCATCTCGGTCAGCGACTCCCGGGCGGTGCCCGCGATGGCGGTGAACTCGGCCACGGCCTCCTCCGGCACACCGGTCAGCCGGTACGGCGCGCTGGCGGCCTGCACGGCGATCACCGACATGTGGTGGGCCACCACGTCGTGCAGCTCACGGGCGATCCGGGCGCGCTCCTCCAGCAGGGTGCGCTGCCCGCGCTCGCTCTCGCTGATCTGCTCCTGCTCGGTGAGCAGCCGGCGGGCCTCGGCCCGCTCGCGCAGGGCGCCCCCGAACACCAGGACCGCGCCCGACAGGGCGATGACCAGCAGGCTGTTGTCCCCGCCGAAGCGGTCGGCGGGCGCCACCAGCGACATGGTCAGGGAGCCGGCGACGGTGGTCAGCCAGACGGCGAGCAGGGTCCGGCGGGGCTCGCGCAGCGAGAGCGGCACCATCAGCAGGCAGTAGCCGATGACCGAGGTGGCCGGCCAGGGCCAGACGGCGTCGGTGGTGCGGTCGGCGGCGAGCAGCAGCAGGGCGGTCAGCAGGTCGGCGGTGCCGATGATCCACCAGGCGGGCAGCGGGCGGCTGACCGCGAGCACCAGCGGCACGCTCTGGGCCACCGCCAGTGCGGCGGCCACGGCGGGGTTCAGCCCGTAGTCGTGGGTCAGCACCGTGATGCCGGTCGGCAGCAGTGAGGCCGCGGCGCCGACGGCGAGCAGGTACGGCAGGTGGTGCGGCCACCGCGGGAAGGTGCCGGCCGGCTGCGGGGTGCGGTCGGCGGACGGGCGGGCCAGGGCGCTCAGCAGGGTGGCCAGGCGGGCGGGTGCGGTGCGTCCGGTCGGCGGGTTCTCCATGCGGCCCAACCCTAGGAGAGCGGCCGGCGGTGGGGCGTCCCCCCGGGGTGGCGCCCCGCCCGTGATACCCGGGTACGACGTCGCGGGCGGTCAGCGCCGCCAGTCGCCGGCCAGGGCGGGGCCGAGCTGGTCGAAGTGGCGCTCGATCAGGGCGATCATCCCCTCGGGGCCGCTGTCGCCCGCGCCGGTGGCGCTCTCGCTCTCGGCCTCGGCGGACCAGGCCAGGTGCGCCGAGCGCAGGACGCCGCCGAAGACCGCCGCCATCACCTTGGGGCGCAGGTCGGTGACCGGGTCCAGGCCCTCGCGTGCGGCGATCAGCCCGGCCACCACCCGCTCCTGTTCGGTGATCCGGCGCAGGTGGGCGGCGAGCAGGGTCGGGGTGTCCTCTATCAGCTGCATGAGTTCCAGCGCGGTGGTCACGCCGCTCGGCCCGTCCGGCCGGCCGGCGGCGAGTTCGCGCCACGCCTGGACGATGGAGGCGCGCAGTGCCTGGAGCGGGCTCTCCTCGGCCGGGCGTCCGCGCAGGCAGGCGATGAAGAAGTTCTCGGCCTCGGCCATCACCGCGAGCGCGACCTCGTCCTTGTTGGCGAAGTAGCGGAAGAAGGTGCGTTGGGAGACGTCGACGGCGGCGGCGATCTCGTCCACGGTGGTGCGTCCGAAGCCCCGCTCCAGGAAGAGCCGGTGGGCGGCCTCGACGAGGGAGTCCCTGGTGCGCTGCTTCTTGCGCTCGCGCAGGCCGAGGACCCGGCAGGCCGGGTCGGGGGCGGTGGGCGTGAGCTGCGCGGCCATGGTGGGGCCTTCCGACTGCGGGTGGGCACGGGTTTCGCTCACCACGATAGCGCTCTGACAAATGTCAGTACCGGCCAGAAGTCATGGTTTGCCGAATGTCAGCTACTGACATAATCTCCCTCCGGGAGTGGCGCCCGTCCGGCCCGAGCACTCGTGGGGACGGGTGGGCCGGGGGCGCCACGACCGTGTCCCGTGTCGTCCACGCACCCGGAAGGCCCCGCAGATGAGCCAGTCCGTCGTCAAGAACGCGAAGGCGGATGCGCCGCCGCCCGGCGCGCCCGCCCGGGGGAGGAGCCTGCAGGGCCACCCCTGGCTGACCCTGCTGACCGTCGCCGTCGGCGTGATGATGGTCGCCCTGGACGGCACCATCGTCGCCATCGCCAACCCGGTGATCCAGGCAGACCTCAAGGCCTCGCCCGCCGACATCCAGTGGGTGACCAGCGGCTACCTGCTGGCGCTCGCGGTGTTCCTGATCACCGCCGGAAAGATAGGCGACCGCTTCGGCCACAAGACGACCTTCCTGGTCGGCGCGGTGGGCTTCGCCGGTGCCTCGGCCGCGATCGGCTTCGCCGGCAACATCCAGACGGTGATCGCCTTCCGCGTCCTGCAGGGCCTGTTCGGCGCGCTGCTCCAGCCCGCCGCCCTCGGCCTGCTGCGCGGCGCCTTCCCGGTCGAGAAGCTGAACATGGCGATCGGCATCTGGGCGGGCGTGATCGGTGCCTCCACCGCGGCCGGTCCGATCGTCGGCGGCCTGCTGGTCGAGCACGTGTCCTGGCAGTCGGTGTTCTTCATCAACATCCCGGTCGGCCTGCTCGCGCTCGCGCTCGGCATCTGGATCCTTCGGGACGTCCGCGCCGAGAACGCCGCGAAGTCCTTCGACATCCCCGGCATCCTGCTGCTCTCGGCCGCGATGTTCATGCTGGTCTGGGGCATCATCAAGGCTCCGACCTGGGGCTGGGGCGACATCAGCACGATCCTCTTCCTCGGCGGCGCCGTCGTGGCCCTGGTCGCCTTCGCCCTCTGGCAGCGGGTCGCCAGGGAGCCCCTGATCCCGCTCAGCCTGTTCCGCTCGGTGCCGCTGTCGGCGGGCACCCTGCTGATGATCCTGATGGCGTTCTCGTTCTTCGGCGCGATCTTCTTCGTGACCTTCTACCTGCAGAACGTGCACGGGATGTCCCCGGTCGACGCCGGTGTCCACCTGCTCCCGATGACCGGAATGATGATCGTCGGCGCGCCGGCGGCCGGCGCCGCGATCGGCAAGGTCGGCCCGCGCATCCCGATCGTGGTCGGCATGGTCATCACCTCCGTGGCCATGTACGGCATGTCCACCCTGAACGCGAACTCCGGCAGCGGCGTGATGTCGCTCTGGTTCGTCCTGATGGGCCTGGGCATCAGCCCCGTCCTGGTCGGCGCCACCGAGGTCATCGTCGGCAACGCCCCGCTGGAGCTCTCCGGCGTCGCCGGCGGCCTGCAGCAGGCCGCCATGCAGGTCGGCGGCAGCCTCGGCACCGCCGTCCTGGGCGCGCTGATGGCGGCCAAGGTCACCGACGTGCTGCCCGGCAACTGGGCCGCGGCCGGTCTGCCGCCGGTCGAGGGGGCCGGCGCGCAGGGCCTGCGGCAGGCCGCCCAGCTCGGCATCGCCCCGCCCGCCCAGCCGGGTACGCCGCAGCAGGCCGTGGACGCGATGGCCGGCGCGGTGCACGACTCCTTCGTCAGCGGCATGTCGCTGGCCTTCGCGGTCGCCTCCGTGGTGGCCTTCGCGGCGGCGCTGCTCGGCCTGCTGGCCAAGCGCGGCAGCACCGACGCCGGCCCGGCCGTGCACATCTGACCGGCCTGGCGACCGACCGTCCGCCCCCGGCGCCCGCGTGGCGCCGGGGGCGCGGTCGTCCCCGGCCGGGCGGCGGGCGCGGGGCGTGCGACGTCCGGCCGAATCACCCGCCCGCCGCGGGTGTGGCGTCTTGCGCGGGGATCGGACGCACGGTGGGCTGTGCGCATGACCAGCCAGGATGCCAGCGGTGAGAAGCAGTCGTCCGGTCCGGGGTCACCCGGGCCCGGGCGGGTGGCCCGGTTCCTCGGCCGGCCGGGCGGGTTCGCCGCGGCCGCCGGCCTCGCCACGGCCGTCCTGATGGCCGTGCGGATCTTCCTGCCCGGCCCCGTCGGCATGGCCGACAACGGCGACGGCCCGCGCCGGATGTGCACCCTGGAGGCCGTCACGCGGCTGGAGCCCGGCTCCACGCCCTGGTGGTCGTACGCCAACTTCGGCTATGCGCACGCGGAGCCCGGCGGCTGCGACCCGGAGGCCGCCTACCGCAGCAGCGGCACCTGGCTGCTGCGCGCGGCGCAGCCGCTCGGGCACTGGCTCGGCCTGCCCGGGGTGGTCGATCTGCGGGCGCTCGCGGTGCTCTTCTGCCTGCTGGCCGGTCTTGCCACGGCCGTCTTCGCGGCGGCGCTGCGCGGCGGCCTCCCGGCACGCTCGCTGATCTGCGCGGCCCTGTTCGCCGTCGTCGGCGACAGCGTCTTCGCGGGCTACGCCGCCTCTCCCTACAGCGAGGCGGCGGGGCTGCTCGGCATCCTCGCGGCCACCGCGGGAGCGGCGCACCTCGGCGGATCGGCCCGCGCACGGCTCGGCGGGCTGCTGGTCCTCACCGCCGGCGCGGTGGTCGCGGTGGCCTCCAAGACCCAGTCCGTGACGATGGCGGCCCCCTTCGCCGGCCTGCTGCTGCTCACCCGTGTCCCGCTGGGACGGGCGGCCGGCGCGTGGGCGAGCCGGGTGCTGCCGCTCTGCGCGACCGCCGTGATCCTGGCGACCGGGGTCGTCACCCTGCAGTGGCAGACCGAGTCGTTCAAGGTGATCAACCCCACCGAGGTGGTCTTCGTGGGCCTGCTCGGGACGAGCGCCGATCCGGCCGGATCGGCCGTGGAGCTCGGCCTGCCGGCGGACTTCGCCCAGTACGCCGGGCGCAGCTGGTGGACGCCCGACCCGCCGCAGAGCGACCCGCGCTGGCCCCTGGTGCGCGACCGGATGACGTACGGCAACATCGCCGCCTTCCTGCTCAGGCACCCGGGCGTCGCCGCCGACATCGCGCTCGGGGCCGTCGAGGACTTCGACGCCGCCCGGCCCACCTACCTCGGGTCCTACCCGGTGGGCGCCGGGGAGCCGGCCGGCGCCCAGGAGTCGCGGCTGACCGTCTTCAGCGCACTGCTGCGGTTCCTCGGCGGCGGGACGCTGCTGCTGATCGTCCTGGCCGTCGGCGCGGTCGGGGCCCGGCGGCTGCGCGCCCTGCGGGACGACCCGCGCCGGCGCGCCCTGGTCGGCGCGGCGCTCTGCCTGGCCGGCATCACCGTCGCGCAGTTCCTGACCGCCGCGTACGGCGAGGCGATCGAGGGCGTCAAGCACCAGGTCTTCTCGCTCTTCGCCGCCGGGCTGGTCCTGGTGGTCGCCGCGGCCGCCGTCTGCTGCGCCCCGCGTCCGGCGGCCGTCGAGGGCCTGCCGGAGCCGGCCCGCCGGGAGCCGGAGCGGCTCCCGGAACGGGTCGGCTGAGGGCTCCCGGGCGCTACCGGCCGCGGCCCTGCTGGAAGCGTCCGGCCTCCAGGGCGACCAGCGGCGCCGGGTAGTCCGGCCGCTCCGCCAGCAGCCAGGGCCGGTGCACCGCCGCCCCGGGGACACCGGCCAGCTCCGGCACCCAGCGCCGGACGTACGCCCCGTCCGGGTCGAAGCGCTTGGCCTGGGTGAGCGGGTTGAGCACCCGGTTGGGGCGGGTGTCCGTCCCGGTGCCGGCCACCCACTGCCAGTTCAGCTGGTTGTTGGCGACGTCGCCGTCCACCAGCAGCGACAGGAAGTGCGCGGCGCCCTCGCGCCAGTCCAGGTACAGGGTCTTCGCGAGGAAACTCGCGGTCAGCAACCGGGCCCGGTTGTGCATCCAGCCCTCGTGGGCGAGCTGGCGCATCCCGGCGTCCACGATCGGATAGCCGGTCAGGCCGGCCTTCCACGCGGTCAGCTCCGCCCGGTCGCGGTGCCAGTGGTCGCCGCGCGGCCGGTAGTCGGCGTGGGCGGCGTCGGGGCGGGCGGCGAGCACCTGGTGGTGGAAGTCGCGCCAGACCAGCTGCCGGACGAAGGCCTCCGCGCCCGGCCCGCCGCGGCGCTGCGCCAGCGCGACGAGTTCGGCCGCCGAGAGGCAGCCGAAGTGCAGGTACGGGGAGAGCCGGGAGGTCTCGTCGCCGGCCAGGTCGTCGTGCACCTCCTCGTACGGCCCGACCTGCCAGGAGGACCAGAGCCGGCGGCCGGCCGACTCCCCGCCGGCCGGCAGCGCGGGGGAGTCCGGGCGGACGGCGGGCACCTCGGCGCCCCGGACGTCCTGCGGCACCCGGACGGCGCGCGGAGCCGCCACCGGGTGCCGGCGCTGCGCCGCCTGCCAGGCCCGCAGATAGGGGGTGAAGACCGCGTAGTGGTCCTTGCCGGCCGGAGTGACGGCGCCCGGGGCGAGAGCGGTGAGCACCGCGTCGTGCACCCTGAGCCGCTCGCCCAGGGCCTGGCGCAGCGCCCCCTCGCGGCGCTGGGCGAAGCCGCTCACCCCGGCCGCGACGTGCACGGACACCGCCCCGGTGGCCTCCGCCAGCCGGACGGTCTCCTCCACCACCGCGCCGCGCCGCACCACCAGCCGCCCGCCCCGGGCCCGCAGCCCGGCGTCGAGGTCGGCCAGGCAGTCGGCCAGGAAGGCGGCCCGGTTGGGCACCGCGAAGCCGGTGGCGGCGACCCCGTCGTCCAGGACGAACAGTGGCACCACCTCCTCGGCGTCGGAGAGGGCGGCGCGGAGCACGGGGTTGTCGTGCAGCCGGAGATCCTGGGTGAGGAGCGCGATGGAGGGCGACATGCCCCATGGCTATCGCCACCGTGCCCGCCGGCCGGCCCGACACGCCCGGCGAACACCAGTACGCCGAGGAGTGCCGCCGAGCGGGGAACGCCGAAGGGCCGGACCCCCGAAGGGGTCCGGCCCTCGTGGAGAGCTACCGGATCAGGCGTCGCCGCCGGCGGCGCCCGGGTCGGCGGAGGCGACGTCGAGCAGCTGGTAGCGGTCGATCGCCTCCTTCAGCGCGCTGCGGTCGACCTTGCCCTGCTTGGCGAGCTCGGTGAGCACGCTCAGGACCACCGACTGGGCGTCGATGTGGAAGAACCGGCGGGCGGCGCCACGGGTGTCGGCGAAGCCGAAGCCGTCCGCACCCAGCGACTGCCACTGGCCCGGCACCCAGCGCGAGATCTGGTCCGGCACGGCGCGCATCCAGTCGGACACGGCGACGAACGGGCCCTCGGCACCGGTGAGCTTCTGCGTCACGTACGGGACGCGCTGCGGCTCCTCCGGGTGGAGCAGGTTGAACTCCTCGGTCTCCACCGCGTCGCGGCGCAGCTCGTTCCAGGAGGTCGCCGACCAGACGTCGGCCTTGACGTTCCACTCCTCGGCGAGGATCCGCTGGGCCTCCAGGGCCCACGGCACCGCCACACCCGAGGCGAGGATCTGGGCCGGGATCTGGCCGGCGGTCGCCGGGGCGTACCGGTGCAGACCCTTGAGGATGCCGTCGACGTCGACGTTCTCGGGCTCGGCCGGCATCTTGTACGGCTCGTTGTAGAGCGTGATGTAGTAGAAGACGTCCTCGCCGGTCGGGAACCGGGCCGAGGAGCCGTACATCCGCCGGATGCCGTCCTGCATGATGTGCGCGATCTCGAAGCCGTACGCGGGGTCGTACGCGACGACGCCCGGGTTGGTCGAGGCGAGCAGGTGCGAGTGGCCGTCCGCGTGCTGCAGACCCTCACCGGTCAGCGTGGTGCGGCCCGCCGTGGCGCCCATCACGAAACCGCGGGCCAGCTGGTCGGCCATCTGCCAGAACTGGTCGCCGGTGCGCTGGAACCCGAACATCGAGTAGAAGACGTACACCGGGATCAGCGGCTCGCCGTGCGTGGCGTACGAGGAGCCGGCGGCGATCAGCGAGGCGGTGCAGCCGGCCTCGGAGATGCCGTCGTGCAGCATCTGGCCGGTCGGCGACTCCTTGTAGGCGAGCAGCAGATCGCGGTCGACCGACTCGTAGGTCTGGCCGAGCGGGTTGTAGATCTTCGCCGACGGGAAGAGCGAGTCCATGCCGAAGGTGCGGTACTCGTCGGGCGCGATCGGCACGAAGCGGTTGCCGATGCCCTTGTCCCGCATGAGGTCCTTCAGCACCCGGACGAACGCCATGGTGGTGGCGATGGTCTGGTTGCCGGAGCCCTTCTTGACCGCCTTGTAGGCCTCGTCGCCCGGGAGCTCCAGTTTGCGCGGCCGCACCTTGCGGGTCGGCATGTAGCCGCCCAGCTCCTTGCGGCGGTCGTGCATGTACTGGATCTCTTCGGAGTCCTTGCCCGGGTGGTAGTAGGGCGGGTAGCCCTCGTCGAGCTGCTTGTCCGTGATCGGCAGGTGCAGCCGGTCGCGGAAGCGCTTGAGGTCCTCGGTGGTGAGCTTCTTCATCTGGTGGGTCGCGTTGCGGCCCTCGAAGTTCGGCCCGAGCGTCCAGCCCTTGACGGTCTGGGCGAGGATCACGGTCGGCTGGCCGGTGTGCTCGCGGGCCGCCTTGAACGCCGCGTACACCTTGGCGTGGTCGTGGCCGCCGCGACCCAGGTGCTGGATCTGCTGGTCGGTCATGTCCTCGACCATCTTGCGCAGCCGCAGGTCCCCACCGAAGAAGTGGTCGCGGATGTAGCCGCCGGTCTCGGTGGCGTACGTCTGGAACTGGCCGTCCACCGTGGTGTTCAGCTTGTTGACCAGGACGCCGTCGCGGTCCTGCGCGAGCAGCGGGTCCCAGCTGCGGTCCCAGATGAGCTTGATCACGTTCCAGCCGGCGCCGCGGAACTGCGACTCCAGCTCCTGGATGATCTTGCCGTTGCCGCGGACCGGGCCGTCCAGGCGCTGCAGGTTGCAGTTGACCACGAACGTCAGGTTGTCCAGGCCCTCGCGCGCCGCCAGCGACAGCTGGCCGAGCGACTCGGGCTCGTCCATCTCGCCGTCGCCGAGGAAGGCGTACACGTGCGAGTCGGAGGTGTCCTTGATGCCGCGGTGCTCCAGGTAGCGGTTCATCCGCGCCTGGTAGATCGCACCGAGCGGGCCGAGGCCCATCGAGACGGTCGGGAACTCCCAGAAGTCCGGCATCAGCCGCGGGTGCGGGTAGCTGGACAGACCGTAGGGAGCCTTCGACTTCTCCTGGCGGAAGGCGTCGAGCTGCTGCTCGCTGAGCCGGTCCAGCAGGAAGGCGCGGGCGTAGATGCCGGGGGAGGCGTGGCCCTGGAAGAAGATCTGGTCGCCGGACTCGCCGTCCGCGTCCTTGCCCCGGAAGAAGTAGTTGAAACCCACGTCGTAGAGCGACGCGGACGAGGCGAAGGTGGCGATGTGCCCACCGACGCCGATACCCGGGCGCTGCGCCCGGGAGACCATCACGGCCGCGTTCCAGCGGGTCGCGTTGAGGACCTTGCGCTCGATCTCCTCGTTGCCGGGGAAGAAGGGCTCGTCCTTGGTCGCGATGGTGTTGACGTAGTCCGTGCTGCGCATCTCGGGCACGGCGACACGCTTCTCGCGGGCGCGCTCGATCAGGCGGAGCATCAGGTAGCGGGCGCGCTCGCGCCCCCGCTCGTCGATGGCCGCGTCAAGCGACTCCAGCCATTCCGCGGTCTCCTCGGGATCGAAGTCCGGGACCTGACTCGGAAGGCCGCCAATGATGATCGGGTTGCGATCGGATCCGGAAGCCACGCTGTTCCTTCACTGTCGGTCGAAACTAGAGGTGTGTCGCGCCGCCTCCATCGTGTACCGCAACTCGGAGATCCGTCATCTCTACCGATGGGTAACCGTTCCGCCTGGTGGGCGGGCCGGTCAGAAGGCGCGCCGAGCAGGCTCCATTGCCTGTCCCGCGCCCCTCCGGGTGTTACGAAGAGGTGGTCCGACCTTTACCTGCTGTGCCTGCTGTGTCTGCACTCCCGATTCGGGGGTACAGGCTCTCCAGGCCTCCAGGCACCCTTCCGTCCGATGGGCGGACGGTCGGGCTGAGGGCCAACTGGAGACTCTACGCCCGCCGGTACACCTGTTCCGAATGCCGTTCGCATCTCGGGCAGGTGTACGCGCCGGTAGGCCGGTCGGGTGTGCCGGAGCGACACCCTGCCGACACCCGTCGGTCGCGTGCCGGACCGGTGCGGAAAGGGGCAAAAGGGTGTGATTACCGACACGTCGACCGGCGTGTCCTGCCACAGAACGTCAACCTTTGGGTGGGATCGAGGGTCGGGTACTTGCGCGAACCGCCGCGTCCGTGTGGACTACGGCCACAGCCTCGGCATGGATGCCGAGCCGAATACTGGAGGTTATTCCCGTGAGCGCGACCGCGGACCCCGCGGACAAGTCCAACCCGGCGCACCGTCTCGGCTTCGAAGAGGGCCAGATCGTCCAGGAGCTCGGGTACGACGATGACACTGACCAGGATCTCCGCGAAGGCATTGAGGAGATCACCGGTACGGATCTCGTCGACGAGGACTACGACGACGTCGCCGACGCCGTTCTGCTGTGGCACCGCGAGGAGGACGGGGATCTGACCGATGCCCTCGTCGACGCCCAGGAATACCTCGCCGAAGGCGGTCTGGTGTGGCTGCTGACCCCCAAGACGGGCCGTGACGGGCACGTCGAGGCCCACGAGATCGCGGACGCCGCCAAGACCGCCGGCCTCTCCCAGACGAGCTCGGTGACCGTCGCCAAGGACTGGGCGGGCACCCGTCTGGCCACCCCGAAGGCGGCGAAGTCGGGCAAGCGCTGAGCATCGGACGACCTTTCGGGCCGGGCCCCGCTGGAGCTTTCTCCAGCGGGGCCCGGCCTTTCGGGTGCCCGGGCTGTGGGTGTCGCCGGGGGAGTTGTTCGCCGAGGGCGAAAGCGGCTCGGTGCGGGGCCGGGCCGCTCACCCGTTCGGCCCAACGGCCTCGAACGAATGCGAGGATGTGCACGGCCGCGCCCGCAGAGCGGCCGATCCGCGTCAGAAAGGACCCTCCGTCATGGCCATCGAGGTCGGCACCCAGGCTCCGGATTTCGAGCTCAAGAACCAGCACGGAGAGCTCGTGAAGCTCTCCGACCTCCAGGGCGAGAAGAACGTCGTCCTGGTGTTCTACCCGTTCGCCTTCACCGGTGTCTGCACCGGCGAGGTGTGCGCGATCCAGAAGGAGCTGCCGCGCCTGCAGAACGACGACGTGCAGGTCCTGGCGGTCTCCAACGACTCGCCGTTCACGCTGCGCGTCTTCGCCGACCAGGAGGGCCTGGAGTACCCGCTGCTCTCGGACTTCTGGCCGCACGGTGAGGTCTCCCGCGCGTACGGCGTCTTCGACGAGGAGAAGGGCTGCGCGGTGCGCGGCACCTTCGTGATCGACAAGGCCGGCCTGGTCCGCTGGTCGATCGTGAACGGCCTGCCGGACGCCCGCGACGAGCAGGAGTACCTGAAGGTGCTCGGCGCGCTCTGATCCGCCGCAGGGCCCGCGGACGCCGCCGCGGGCCCCGGCGGGCCGCCCCGGTGACACCCTCCGGGCACCTCCGGCGAACGCGTGACGAGGCCCGTCGCCCACGTCTTGGGCCCGGTCACTGCGCAGGACGGGAACCCGGCACTACGATCGGGCCGTTGGCAGGTCAGAGGCGCTCCGGTCGAGGCCGGCCGCTTCGGACCGCACCACGGGGGCACCACGGGGTGCCTCCCGAATCTTGGAGGACCAGTGGGTGTCAGCCTGAGCAAGGGCGGCAATGTCTCCCTCACCAAGGAGGCGCCTGGCCTGACCGCCGTGATCGTCGGACTTGGCTGGGACGTCCGCACCACCACCGGCACGGACTTCGACCTGGACGCCAGCGCACTGCTGTGCAACGAGGCCGGCCGGGTGGACGGGGACGGCAACTTCGTCTTCTTCAACAACCTCAAGAGCCCGGAGGGATCGGTCGAGCACACCGGCGACAACCTCACCGGCGAGGGCGAGGGCGACGACGAGCAGATCAAGGTCAACCTGGCGACCGTCCCGGCCGCGGTGTCCAAGATCGTGTTCCCGGTCTCCATCTACGACGCCGAGAACCGGACCCAGAACTTCGGCCAGGTCCGCAACGCGTTCATCCGGGTGGTGAACCAGGCCGACAACAAGGAGCTGGCCCGCTACGACCTCTCCGAGGACGCCTCGACCGAGACCGCGATGGTCTTCGGCGAGCTGTACCGCAACGGGGCCGAGTGGAAGTTCCGTGCCATCGGCCAGGGCTACGCCTCCGGCCTGCGCGGCATCGCGCAGGACTTCGGCGTCAACGTCTGACCCTGCCGACCGGGTGACCGCGCCGGCGACCGGGCGCGGGCCGGGACGGTGGTACGACGGCTCCGGAGCCGGGGCCGCCGGCGCGCTGACCGCGCGCCGGCGGCCCCGGCTCCGTGCTGTCCGGCCCCGTGCCGGTCACCCAGGACCCGGTTGCCCGGGTGGGGGCCCGGCACTGGTTGGATGGGAGTTCAGGAAGTTCAGCCGGCCGGACCGGGCCGGAGGGGGTCGTGGGGGCATACAACCTGAGATGCGCCCCGGGACCGAATGGGAGGAAGAACAGCATGAGTGTCACGCTCGCCAAGGGCGGGAACGTCTCGCTGACCAAGGCCGCGCCGAACCTGACGCAGGTGCAGATCGGGCTCGGCTGGGACGCCCGCTCGACCACGGGTGCGCCGTTCGACCTCGACGCCAGCGCGCTGCTCTGCCAGAGCGGACGGGTGCTCGGCGACGAGTACTTCGTGTTCTACAACAACCTGAAGAGCCCCGAGGGTTCGGTCGAGCACCAGGGTGACAACCTCACCGGCGACGGCGAGGGCGACGACGAGGTCGTCGTGGTCAACCTGGAGCTGGTGCCGGCCCACGTGGACAAGGTGGTCTTCGCGGTGTCGATCTACGACGCCGAGGCCCGGATGGAGAACTTCGGCCAGGTCCGCAACGCGTACATCCGCGTGGTGAACGTGGTGGACGGTCAGGAGATCGCCCGCTACGACCTGACCGAGGACGCCTCCAACGAGACCGCCATGATCTTCGGCGAGCTGTACCGCTACCAGGGGGAGTGGAAGTTCCGCGCGGTGGGCCAGGGTTACGCCTCCGGCCTGCGCGGCATTGCCCTGGATTTCGGCGTAAACGTACAGTAAAGGCCAGATCATCACTTGGAATGATCAACAAGGGGCACTGCGGGGGTGACCTGACCGGGACCAGTCCCGGTCAGGGCGTCTCAGGACGACGCCGCACCCGTGGCACGCCCTGAGACCCGAAAGGTAACCAACTCCCGTGTTCCTCCGCACATTCGGCTGGTCGCTCGCGATCACTGTCGTCGGCCTGATCGCCGCCGGCCTGCTGTGGGGCGCTGAGGGCTTCGGCATCGTGCTGATCCTCTCCGTCCTGGAGATCTCCCTGTCGTTCGACAACGCGGTGGTCAACGCCACGGTGCTGAAGCGGATGAACCCGTTCTGGCAGAAGATCTTCCTCACCGTCGGCGTGCTGATCGCCGTGTTCGGCATGCGCCTGATCTTCCCGCTGCTGGTGGTCGGCTTGACCGCGCACCTCAACCCGGCGACCGTCATCGACCTCGCGCTGAACTCCGACAAGACGTACGAGGGCTCGACCTACGCCCAGTACCTGGAGGCGGCGAACCCGGCCATCGCCGCGTTCGGTGGCATCTTCCTGTTGATGATCTTCCTCGACTTCATCTTCGACGAGAAGGACTTCAACTGGCTGAGCTGGATCGAGAAGCCGCTGGAGAAGGTCGGCAAGCTGGAGGCGTTCTCCTCGGTCATCGCCCTGGTCACGCTCGCCCTGGCCGCCAACTTCTTCGCCGGTGACAACGCCGAGACGGTGCTGCTCGCGGGCATCATGGGCCTCACCACCTACCTCGCCGTCAACGGCCTGTCCAGCGTGTTCGAAGCGGGCCTGGAGGAGGAAGAGGAGGCCGAGCAGGAGGCCGAGAAGTCGGGCCGGTCCATCGTCCAGGTGGGCGGCAAGGCCGCGTTCTTCCTGTTCATGTACCTCGAAGTGCTCGACGCCTCGTTCTCCTTCGACGGTGTGGTCGGCGCGTTCGCCATCACCCAGGACATCTTCATGATCACCCTGGGCCTGGGCATCGGCGCCATGTACATCCGCTCGTTGACCGTCTTCCTGGTCCGTAAGGGCACCCTGGACGACTACGTCTACCTGGAGCACGGCGCGCACTACGCGATCGGCGCGCTGGCCGTGATCCTGCTGGTCGGCATCGAGTACCACATCCCGGAGATCGTCACCGGCCTGGTCGGCGTCGCCTTCATCGGGCTGGCCCTCGGATCCTCGGTCCTGCGCAACCGCCGCGAGGAGGCGGCCGGCGGGGGCGGGGACTCCGAACTCGTCGGCAGCGGCACCGAGTAGCCCGCCGCCCCGACCGCCGCACACGAGAACGGCCGCCCCCGCACTGCGCGGGGGCGGCCGTTCTCGTGTGCGGGTGCACCGGTCAGCCGAGCTGCTGCTCGATGGCGCGCAGCTTGCGCTCCAGCGAGTCGAGCTTGGGCATCGACAGGGTGTCGTCGTCCGACGTCAGGTCGACCGACGAGGAGTAGGCCGAGGACGAGTACGTCGACGAGGAGTACGACGACGACGAGGAGTACGGCGAACCGGAGGAGTACGAGGACTCGACCGCCGCGCGCGGGCGACGGCCCGCCGAGAGGGCGCTCATCGGGGCGGGCGCCTCCAGCGCGGAGAGGCCGGCCTTGGCCTGCTGGTCGGTGTCAGCGGATAGCGCAGGCTCCGAAGCGCTCTGGCCGTCTCCGGCAGCGGTGAGCGCGGGAACCTGGCGGCCACCGCGGGCCCGGCCGAGCATCCCGCCCTGGCGGGAGATCGCCTTCAGCTCGGCCCGCTCGCGGCGGTCGGCGCTGCGGGCGCGCTGCTTGGCGTCCATCTTGGACTGGCGGTCCTCGCGGACCTCCTCGACGGCCTCGTCCAGGCTGCGGACGTTCTCCAGCAGCATCAGCGACCAGGCCGCGTACGTCTCGCGCGGGGCGCGCATCCAGCGGACGATCCGGATCTGCGGCAGCGGGCGGGGCACCAGGCCCTGCTCGCGCAGAGCGGCCTTGCGGGTCTGCTTGAGGGCCCGGTCGAAGAGGATCGCGGCCGAGATCGACATGCCCGAGAAGAACTGCGGGGCGCCGTCGTGCGTACCGCCGCGCGGGGCGTGCACCCAGTTGAACCAGGCCGAGGCCACCGCGAACACCCAGACCAGCAGGCGCGAGCCGAGCGCCGCGTCACCGTGGCTGGCCTCGCGCACCGCGAGCACGGAGCAGAACATCGCGGCGCCGTCCAGGCCGAACGGGACGAGGTACTCCCAGCCGCCGGAGAGTCCGAGGTTCTCGGTGCCGAAACCGACCAGGCCGTGGAAGGAGAGTGCGGCCGCGACGCCGGCGCAGCAGAACAGCAGGACGTAGGAGGCGATCCCGTAGATCATCTCCTTCCGGCGGCGGCGCTCCTCGGTGCGCTCCCAGGAGTCACCGCTGCTGTCCTCGGACTTGTTGTTCTTGAAGCGGAGCGTCGCCACCAGAATGGCTGTGAACACCAGCGCGGCGCCGCCGATGACGGCCCATACCAGCTGTATGGAGGTGAGGTTCATTGCGGGTCGGGCCTCGGCTTTCCGCAGGAATGGTCTGTGTGCGGCACAGGAGGTCAGGCCCCGCGGGTCGCGGTGAGCCTGACGGTGCGTCGTCGCCACCGCGGGCGTGCCTGCTGTACCCGAACATGACGGACGGTACACCTGTGCGGCTAGACGATATCGCGTCCGAAGGCCCGTCATCGTACGGGAGGCCGCTTCGCCCCGCCATTCGACGCGCCGGAGCGCCGGCCGGGCCTCTCGCCGGGCGGTTCGACGGTGCCCCGGGCGGGCTCCTGGGTAGGGGTCTGGTGCGTACGGCCCCCGGTCGTACGGCGGATGTCGGATCATGGACCGTCAGATCAACGTGGCGGACCTGGGGGAGGACTGGATGGCCTCGGTTTGGGAGTACCTGCGGGGGGAGCGCAACACCTTCGACGCGGGCGGGCAGAACAAGGTGACACTCACGAAGTCGCGGCCGCAGCACGCGATCACCGGCGCGGCGGCCACCACCGGCTACCTGTACGTCAACCTGCACTGGACCACCCGCGAGGCGACCCCGAGGCCCGGCGCCTCGCAGTCGTTGCGGCGCTGGTTCAGTCCGCGCATCCTCAGCCCGATGGAGCCCGACTCGTACCAGCGGCCCGACGTCAACGTCGACCTCGACCTGGCCTGCATGTACGAACTCACCGACGGCAACCGGGGTGTGGTGCAGCCGCTCGGCAAGCTCTTCGGCGACCTCCAGAAGGCGCCGTTCATCAAGCTCAGCGGTGACGACGTGTACGGAGCACCCTCCGGCGAGACGATGTACATCAACCTGGAGAAGAAGGACCGGTTCAAACGGCTGCTGATCTTCGTGTACATCTACGACGGCACACCGGCCTTCGACCAGACCCACGCGGTGGTGACGATCGTGCCGCAGAGCGGGCCGCGGATCGAGATCAAACTGGAGGAGCGGGCGCCGGCCGCCCGCTCCTGCGCGGTGGTGCTGCTGGAGAACACCGGCGACGGGCAGCTGACGGTGCGCCGGGAGGTGCGCTACGTCAACGGGTTCCAGTCGGACATCGACCGGCTGTACGGCTTCGGGATGCAGTGGCAGCGCGGCTACAAGACGCCGTCGGGGGCGGCGGAGTAGCCGCGGGCCGCCCGGCGGTGCTCCGGGCCGCCCCCGGGCGGCGGCCGTCGGTACGCGGCGGTCAGCGGGGCTGGAACTGCGGGCCCTGCGGCGGCAGGGCGAAGCCCTCCGGCGGCGCCGGCGGCTGTACGGGCGGGGTGGGCGGCGGCGGAGGGGCCGGCGCCTGCGGGTAGCCGTAGCCGGAGGGCTGCGGTGCCGGCGGCTGCTGGGGCTGGGGGTAGCCGTAGCCGGGCTGCGGGTACTGCGGGGGCTGCGGATGGCCGTAGCCGGGCTGTGGAGGCTGCGGGTACCCGTACGCGGGCTGCGGGACCGGCGGCTGCACGGGCGGGGCGGACGGGGGCGCGCTGGGAGGCGGGGGAGGCGGGGTGGCGAGCGGGACGGCCGGCGCCAGGGTGTAGGTGCCGGGCTCCGAGCGCGGGTCGGGGCGGGGGACGCCGCGCGGATCCGCCGCGGGTGCCGCGGCTCGGGACGCCGGGGCCGCGTCCGCCGGCTCGTCGTCCTCGACCGTGATGCCGAAGTCGGTGGCCAGCCCGATCAGCCCGGAGGCGTACCCCTGGCCGACCGCACGGAACTTCCAGCCGCCGTCGCGCCGGTAGATCTCGCCGGCCAGCAGGGCGGTGACCTCCTCGGCGTCCGTCACCGAGAACTCGGCCAGCGCGGCGGCCCCCTCGCCCGCCCCGGCGTCGTACAGCAGCACCCGCAGCCGGGAGACGGCGCGGAACGAGCCGCCCTCGGCCGAGCCGGCCAGGACCACCCGGTCGACGTCGGCCGGCAGCTTGCCGAGCTCGACCTCGATGGTGTCGGCGACCTCGGCGTCGGTGCCGGTGCGGTGTTTGGGCAGGTGGCGCACCAGGCCGGACGGGTGCCGGGGCTGGTTGTAGAAGACGAAGTCCGCGTCCGAGCGGACCCTGCCGTCGGCGCCGAGCAGCAGCGCGGAGGCGTCCACGTCGGGTGATCCGGGCACGGCGTTCCAGCGCAGCACGGCGCGGACCGCGGCCGCCGGCAGCGCGATGTTGGCGCCCTTCGCCATCACGTGCGTCATAGCGGACCATCCTGCCCTTTCGCCACCCGTTCGGACAACGTGGCCGAAGGTGGTGGGAGCGTGCCGGGCTTTGCCTGATGCTTGCGCTTTGTGAAGCGGACGGTAACCTTCCGAGAATTCCAGGTTTCGGCGACCGATTCGACCGAAACCGTCCGTACGATGGGCTGCCTAAGCCTCTGGGGGTCTCGACAAGCTCAGCAGGTCCGTCGGCCCCTCGCGCGCGGCGCTCACGCGCCGCGCGGGCGCCCGCCCGTACCGGCCGCCCCTGCCGTGCGCCCGGGCCGCCCGCCTGTCGGGGCGACACCGGGGCCGGGAACCAGGGTGCCGGGCGGAACTGTTATCGACACATCGGTGCACGGATGCCGAGCGGTTCGCGCCGCGGAGTCACCGGCCCGATCCGCAGGATCCGGCACCAGCACGCAGGATCCGGCACCAGCACGCGGTATCCACAGCAGTACCGGGTACGCGGTACCCGTACCACCGGCCGTCCGGGTGACCGGACCGCCGGCGCCGGTACCCAGCACCACCAGCACAGCACCACCAGCACCATCAACAACGTCAGTACCACCGGAAACACCGGCACCGGCAGCGTCGCCGGGACGGCGGCGGCACCCCCGGGGCCCGGCGCCGCGCCGTCAGTACCGGCCGCACCGCGCCCGCGGCCCGCCCCGGGCGACCCCGCAGCACAAGCCCGCCACACCCGACCCCGCACGCCCCGACCCCCGTCACCCCGGCGGGCCGCACCTCCCGAGGAGAGCACCTTGCGCCATTTCGGCCACCTCGCCGACGACGTACGCGACCGGCTCTTCCTCGAACAGCCCGGGGCGTTCGACCGGGACAGCGCGGCGGGCGTCCTGTCCACCGCGCTCGGCGCCACCCTGTACTGCCCCGCCACCAGGAGCACGCTGGGGGCGGATGTGCGCAAACAGGCGGCTCGGGGGGTCGTCTCCATGGTGCTGTGCCTGGAGGACGCGATATCGGATCACGAGGTGCCGGCCGCGGAGGCCAATCTGGTGGCCCAGCTCAGCGAATTGCACACGTCTTGTGCACAAGATCTACCCCTTCTCTTCATACGAGTTCGTGAAGCCGGTCAGATCACCGATCTGGCCGAGCGGCTCGGCCCCGCGGTCGGGCTGCTCTCCGGCTTCGTCCTGCCGAAGTTCACCGAGGAGAGCGGCAACGACTTCCTGGAGGCGCTCGCCGCCGCCGAGGAGCAGAGCGGCCACCGGCTGTTCGCCATGCCGGTACTCGAATCGCCCGAACTCGCCCATCTGGAGAGCCGCCGCGACCAGCTGTTCGGCATCTCCCGGCTGCTCGGCAAGCACCGCGAGCGGATCCTCGCCGTCCGCCTCGGCGTCACCGACCTCTGCTCCGCGTACGGGCTGCGCCGCTCGCCCGACCTGACCGCCTACGACGTCGCCCTGGTCGCCGCCGTCATCGGGGACGTCGTGAACGTCCTCGGCCGCGCCGACGGCAGCGGCTACACCGTCACCGGCCCGGTCTGGGAGTACTTCCCCGTCCAGGAGCGGATGTTCAAGCCGCAGTTGCGCCGCACCCCGTTCGCGGCGACCGACCCGCCCGGCGAGGCCGTCCGGCAGCGGATCATCGAGCACGACCTGGACGGCCTGATCCGCGAGATCGAGCTGGACCGTGCCAACGGGCTGCTCGGCAAGACCTGCATCCACCCCAGCCACGTCCCCGCCGTGCACGCGCTCTCCGTGGTGACCCACGAGGAGTACTCCGACGCCCGCGACATCCTGGACCAGGAGCGCGGCGGCGGCGGAGTGCTGCGCTCGGCCTACACGAACAAGATGAACGAGGCCAAGCCGCACCGGGCCTGGGCCGAACGGATCCTGCTGCGCGCCGAGGTGTTCGGCGTGGCCAGGGAGGACGTCAGCTTCGCCGAGCTGTTGGCGGCCTGCCTCTGCTGAGCGGCCGGCCCCGGGCGCGCCCCGTACGCTGACCCTTCGGCCCGCCCCGGCCGGTGGCCGCCCAGCGCACCCGGGTGCCGGCGGCCGGGCTCCGCCCGGCAGTGCAAGCTCCGCGCAGCCGGGGCCGGAGCGCTCGGCCGGCGCGCACGGGTTCGGCGTCGCGGGCGGACCGCCCGGGCCGACCCGGGCCGACCCGGTCAGACCGGACGACCAGGCCGGGCCAGACCAGACCAGACCAGTACCGAAGCACCTACCGCAGTACGCACGGAAGCAGGAGCAGTGACAGCACAGGAAGCCGCGACCCGGCCCGCAGGACTCCCCGGGGGCACCCCGGCGGCCGCCCCCGCCGCCCGGGCCCCCTGGACGGGCCGCTGGGTCGCCGAACGGCTCGGCATCGCCCTGACCGGATCGGACCGGCTGCCCGAGCTGGTCGGCCTCGCCCTGCGCGAGAACACGAAGCGGGCCCACCTGCTCGTCTCCCACGTGCTCGGCAAGCACATCCCGCAGCGCCCGGCCGTCGTCCACGGCGTCGGCCTGGAGCTGGGCCACCGGGTACGTGAGCTGCTCGGCGAGCAGGCCACCGCGCGGGCCGTGGTGCTCGGCTACGCGGAGACCGCCACCGGCCTCGGCCACAGCGTCGCCGACGGCCTCGGGGCGCCGTACCTGCACTCCACCCGCCGCCCGGTCGAGGGCGTCGCCCCGGTCGGCGGCTTCGAGGAGGAACACTCGCACGCCACCTCGCACCTGCTGCTGCCGGCCGACCCGGGGATGCTGGCCGGCGACGGCCCGCTGGTCCTGGTCGACGACGAGTTCTCCACCGGCAACACCGTCCTCAACACCATCCGGGCCCTGCACGCGGGCCACCCGCGCGACCACTACGTGGTGGTCGCGCTGGTCGACCTGCGCGGTGATGCCGACCGTGCGCGCCTCGCCGGGGTGGCCGCCGAACTCGGCGCCCGGCTCGACCTGGTCGCCACCGCCGTCGGCGGCGTCGAGCTGCCCGCCGACGTCCTGCCGCGCGCCCAGCGACTGATCGCCGACGCCGCCCCCGCCGCCCCGCTGCCGGACGTCACGCCCGCCCCGCTGACCCGCGTCGAACCGGCCTGGCCGGCCGGCGTGCCGGACGGCGGCCGGCACGGTTTCACCGCCGAGCACCGCGCCCGGCTCGACCACGCGCTCCCGGCGCTGGCCGCCGGGCTGGCCGAGGCGCTGGCGGGCGGTGGCCGCGCCGGAGCCCGGCGGGTCCTGGTCCTCGGCTTCGAGGAGCTGATGTACGCCCCGCTGCGCCTCGCGGAGCAGCTCGCGGAGCAGCTCGGCGAGGACGTCGTGCGCTTCTCCACCACCACCCGCTCCCCGGTCCTGGCCGTGGACGACCCCGGCTACGCGATCCGCACCCGGCTGGTCTTCCCCGCGCACGACGACCCGGCCGACGAGGGTTCGCGCGAGCGCTACGCGTACAACGTCGCTCCCGGTGCCGACCCGGCCCGCCGCTTCGACGCGATCGTGCTGGTCGTGGACGACCTCGCCGACACCCCCGCCCTGCACGAGGGCGAAACCGCGCTGCTCCGGCAGTTGCGCCGGGTCACCGACCACGTCGTGCTGGCCGTTCTGCCCTCCCACCGCCCCACCCGTCCCGCCGGGCCCGGTCGCCCCGTCACCGATCCGACCGCCGCCACCACCACCGCGTGAGCCGGGGAACGGACCGACTCGTGCACTCGTTCGAACATCAGCCGCGCACCACACCGAAGGCGAGCATGACCACGATGCCTCCCAGCACCGCGACCACCCCGCGCCCGCTGTACGGACCAGAGTTCTCCTCCTACGCCGCAGCCGACGTCACCTGGCTGCTCACCGACCTCTCCGAGGTGGCGCTCGAGGCGCCGACCGAGGAGCGGGAGGAGGCCGTGCAGAGCGGCGGCGCCCACTACGCCGAGTCCCTGCCGGTGGAGTACCAGCCCAGCCCCGAGTACCAGGAGCTGTTCCACCAGGCCCTGCGCACCTCCGCGGCCCGGATCGCACTCGCCGTCGGTACGGTGGCCGAAACCCTGCTGCGCGAGCGCGGCCGGGGTCTGGTGCTCGCCTCCCTGGCCCGCGCCGGCACGCCCGTCGGCATCCTGATCCGCCGCTGGCTGGCCTTCGCCCACGAGCTGGACACCCCGCACTACGCCGTCTCGATCGTGCGCGGTCGCGGCATCGACCCGGTCGCCCTGCGCTATCTCGCGGCCCACCACGAGGCCGCCGACGTGGTGTTCGTCGACGGCTGGACGGGCAAGGGCGCGATCACCCGCGAACTCGCCGAGGCACTGGCCGGCACCGGCTTCAACCCCGACCTCGCCGTCCTCGCCGACCCCGGCGGCTGCGTCCGCACCTACGGCACCCGGGACGACTTCCTGATCCCCTCCGCCTGCCTCAACTCCACTGTCTCCGGCCTGATCTCACGTACCGTCCTGCGCGACGACCTGATCGGGCCGGACGACTTCCACGGTGCCAAGCACTACGCCGAGCTGGCCGGCGCGGACGTCTCCAACTCGTTCCTGGAGACCGTCGCCGACCACTTCGCCGCCGTCCGCGAGGAGGCGCTCGCCGCCGCCGACCGGCTGGCCGACGAGGACCGCACGCCGTCCTGGGAGGGCTGGGCCGCCGTGGAGCGGATCAGCACCGAGTACGGCATCGACAACGTCAACCTGGTCAAGCCCGGCGTCGGCGAGACCACCCGGGTCATGCTCCGCCGGGTGCCCTGGCGGGTGCTCGCCCGACGCGGCGCCGGCGCCGACCTCGACCACGTCCGACTGCTCGCCGCCCAGCGCGGCGTCCCGGTCGAGGAGGTCGACGACCTGCCCTACTCCTGCGTCGGCCTGATCCACCCCCGTTACAGCCGAGGTGCCGTCGGCGAAGCCGGCACCGCCGTCCTGACCAAGGAGTCCTGAAGCCTGATGAGTACCGACCGGACGGGCACCGAACGGAAGTTCCTGGTCGCCAGCGACCTCGACCGCACGCTGATCTACTCCAACCGCGCGCTCGCCCTGGACGTCCCCGACCGGCTCGCGCCACGGCTGCTCTCGGTGGAGGTGCACGACGGCAAGGCGCTCTCCTTCATGACCGAGCAGGCCGCCGAACTGCTCGTCGAACTCGTCCAGGCGGCCGTCTTCGTGCCCGCCACCACCCGCACCCGCACCCAGTACGAGCGGGTCAACCTGCCCGGTCCGACGCCCGGTTGGGTCCCGCAGTACGCGATCTGCAGCAACGGCGGCCAGATCCTGGTCGGCGGCGTGCCGGACACCGACTGGCAGGCGGAGGTCCGCAGTCGGCTGGACGCCGCCTCCGCGCCGCTGCGCGAGGTGGTCGAACACCTCGCCCTGTCGGCCGACCCCGAGTGGACCCACAAGCGCCGGGTCGCCGAGGACCTCTTCGCCTACCTGGTCGTCGAGCGCGCCGAGCTGCCCGCCGGGTGGATCGACGAGCTCACCGGCTGGTGCGCCGAGCGCGGCTGGACGGTCTCCCTCCAGGGCCGCAAGGTCTACGCCGTGCCGGCCCCGCTCAGCAAGAGCGAGGCCCTCGCGGAGGTGGAACGCCGGATCGGCGGGGCCACCGTCCTCTCGGCCGGTGACTCCCTGCTCGACGCGGAACTGCTGCTCGCCGCCGACGCGGGCTGGCGCCCCGGACACGGCGAACTCGCCGACTCCGGCTGGACGGCGCCGGGCGTCACCGCGCTCACCCAGATCGGGGTGGCGGCCGGCGAGGAGATCGTCCGGCAGATCCTCGGCCGGGTCCGGGCCGGCAGCGCCCGCCCGGGGGCGGTACCGGCCCGATAGCCGCTGCCGCTACCCGCAGCAGCCGCCACCGCAGCAGCCGCCACCGCCGCCGGGCGCCTGCTGCGGTGCGGCGCCGCCGCCGACACCCGTGACGGCGACGGTGGACAGCAGCTTGACGGTGTCGGGGTGGCCCTGCGGGCACACCGCGGGGTCGTTGGCCTGCGCCATCGCGCGGCGCAGCTCGAAGGTGGCACCGCAGGACCGGCAGCGGAAATCGTAACGAGGCATACCCGGCAGCGTACCGGGCCGCCGCCGCCACGCCAGGGGGCCGCGGCCCGGGGGCCGGCGGTGTGGGGGCCGGCGGTGTGGTGCTCGCGGCGGTGCCGCGGGGTGCGGTGGTCGGTCTCGTCCGGGTGTGTGCCGGTCGGGTACCGGTGACCGCGCGGTGCGGCGTCCGCTCAGTGGTGGCCGGTGCCGAGATCGCCGCGGATCAGCGACACCACCTGGGCCGCCGTCGCCCGTACCGCCGCCAGCTCGGTCAGGAAGTGCCAGTAGTCCGGGTGGCGTCCGGCGGCCTCCAGTGCGGCCACCGCCTGGTCGAGGCGCCCGACGGCGGCGTCCAGCGGCCCCGCGTGCCGAGGGTCCGGCGCCTGCCGCCCCGCCATCGCCAGCCGCTGGGCGTCCCGCAGGGCGAAGCGGGTCCGCTCGATCTCCTTGGTCGGGTCGTGCTCCACCTCGTTCAGCTGCCGCAGCCGCTCGTTGACCGCCGCGACCGAACCGTCCGCCGTCTCCAGCAGCGCCCGCACCGTCCCGATCGCCCCCGTCGCATCCGCCCAGCGCTGTTCGTCGCGCGCCCGCGCGGCCTCGGCCAGCTTCTGCTGCGAAGCCCGCACCGCCTCCGCGACCTGCTCCGACACCCGCCCGAGGTCTTGCCAGCAGGCCGCGCTGAACCGCCGCCTGAGCTCACTCAGGGCGGGTTCCACCGTGCCGGACTTGGTCTCCAGCGCCTGGATCCTGGTCCGCAGACTGGCCACCCGCCGGTCGATCTCCCCGGCCCGCTCCGGCAACTGCCCGGCCGACGCGGCGACCGCCTCCGCCCGCCGGGCCACGTCCTGCGCCCGCTTCAGCGTCGGCGCCACCCCGTGCTTCGAAGCCCCCTCGTTCAGCCGGGTCAGCTCCGGGGCCAGCTCCGCCAGCTGCGCCGCCAGATCGTCCGCCTTCAGCCCCGCCGCCCGGACGGCGTCCAGCGCGGTGGTCGCCGCCAACAGCGCACGCTTGGCCTTCTCCACCGCCGGGGCCACCTGCATCAACTGCGACTCGGCGCGCTGCAGCACTGGCTGGAGCCGCTGGAGGAAGCCCTCCAGATCCGTCTTCGCGGACCCGAGCTGCCCCGTCACGTCCTCCAGCCGGCGCCGGGCCCGGGTGGCCGCGCCCGACTCCAGCTCCTCGGCGTCCAGATCCTGCGCGTCCAGCGCGGCCAGGTAGTTCACCGTGACCTGGTCGACCCGCTCCGTCACCTGCTGGAAGTCCGCCAGGGCCTGCCGGACCGCCGCACCGTCCTCCGACGCTCGGACGGTCTCCACCGCCAGCCGCACGTCGCGCTGTGTCGAGTCCAGCTCGTAGAACGCCTCCTGCGCCGCGTCCCGCGCACCCCGGGCATCGGCCCGCACGGCATCACCCCGCCGCCACCAGCTGCCCCGGCCGCCCCCCGCACCACCGAACGACGCCACCCCGGCCGTCCCCAGCACCCCGGCCACCACCAGCGGCAACACCAGCACCTCGACCGCCGCGCCCGCCCTGGCCGCCGCGCCCCCGAGGCGCCCCCGCGCCCGCCCGCTCCCGCCGGCCACCCTCACACTGCGCTCCCTGCTCCGCCGTCCGAGCCGCCGGACACCCCATCGGGCCGCCCGGCAGCTGATCCACCACCCATTCTTCCCGATCGGCCACACCTACCGGCACCCCCGTGGCCCCATTCCCGTCCCACCGCGATCCTCGCGCCCGCCCCGGGCCCGTCCCACTCCTCGGCCACCTGCACCGGACGCCCCGCCGGAGCGGGTAGGCTTGCCTCTCGTCGTGCCCCCGGGCTGCGACGGGGGGCGCGTAGCTCAGTGGTAGAGCGCTGCTCTTACAAAGCAGATGTCGGCGGTTCGAAACCGTCCGCGCCCACATCCGGCGATCCACGGTCGCCAGCACGAAGGGCCAGTTCGGAGGCATGATCCTCACGAACTGGCCCTCTGTCGTCCCGGGGGCGGGGGAGTGGGCGGGTGCGGGGGCGGGTGCGGGGGAGTGGGCAGCCGGGCTGTGCCGTCCCGGTGCCGGATGTCGCCGGCGGCCCCCTGTCAGCGGGGCTTGCTGCGGCGCTTGCCCAGGTGGGTCCAGACGTGGCGGTGGCGGGCGACGGTGAAGATCCGGTCCACTCGGGCGGGGGACAGTTCCGTCGGGCGGCAGGGGAGGGCGGTGGCGATCTGGCGGCCGTCGATGACCGTCACTTCGGGTGTCACCCCGAGTATGATCTTCTGTGCGCCGACGATGGCGATGACGGGGTGGACGGGGACGTCGAAGCCGCACCACTCGGTCAGCAGGGCAGCGGTGCGGGTCGCCTCGAACTCGGAGTTCTGCAGGTAGGGGAAGCCGTTGCGGTTGACCTTCACGACCTCGTCGCCGACCCAGACGGTGGCGCCGGGGTGGTGCTTGGAGTTGACGGTGAAGACACCCGGCGGGCCGATCACCACGTGGTCGATGTCCGATCCGGACGGCAGCGGTACTCCGTGCAGGACGTTCCAGCCGGCGGCCTTCAGTGACTCCAGGCGGGCGCCCACGATCTGTTCACCCTCCAGTCCTCGGAGGGTGCTCGTGTCCCCGAGCCGCTGCCGGGAGATCCTGGCGGCGAGCCGGACCAGTGGCTTGTATCTCGCCTCACCCTCGCGGACCAGGCGTTCCAGGCCGGCGCCGGGGAGGTTGCGTGCCAGGTCGTCCTCGTCGCTCATGGGAGGTAGGAGGGGCAGCGCTGTCCGAGGCTGTGGTGCCCGGGGCCGTGGTACCCGGGGCTGCGGTACCCGGGGCGTGTCCGCCGTCGCGCGCGGGCGGCTCTCCGCCCGGCGTTGGACGGCTCGTGGTGGTACATGGCGGCCGGAGGATCCGCACCAGTCCTCGATGGTGGCCAGGGCGGCGGCCTCCAGTTGCGGAGTGTGGACCGTGACCACCCCTGTCCTGCAGTCCAGCCAGGCCACCGAGGCGCCACGGGCACCTGGTCTGTTCACGTAGAGCCGTTCCCTGCCCGGCACTTGCCACAGCTTGACCACCAGGTCGGTCATATCGCCCCCTCCTGCGCGCCCGCCCGACACGGAGTCAGTATGCCCACGCACGGATCGGTGGGAACGCGGCGAGCCGAGCGGTCGGCGCCTGCGGCCGGTGGGTGGTGGACGGCGTTCGGCCGGGAGACGCTCCTGGGGGCGGCAGAACCGGTGGACAGGCGGCCTGCCGGTCGATCATGATCCGCCCATGGATCATGAAACGGCCCGGGGCCTTGCCGTAGCCAGATTCGTGGAGAGCGGGAGGAACCGCATCGAGGACTGGGAGGTGTCCGGCCCGGTGCTGTCACCGGTGCGGACGCCGAGCGGGGTGCTACCGCACCTGACCTTCCGGTTCAGGCCGCGCGAGGGCACCGACACCGGCTGGGATCGTTCCTGGATCCCGCTTCAGGTAGCGGTGGATCCCCGCACCGGGGTCGCGGACATGTTGCGTTAGCGGCCCGAGGACTACGACGGAAGGACTGCGACGGCCGACGTCGGTCGGCCGCCCCGACGCGGGCAGCCGGTCGTACGGCCGACCCGTGGGCGCGTGCGTCGGTACGGGCGCCTGATCGGCCCCGCACGGGGTGCGGCGGCGCTCGGGGCGCGGTCGGATGGGGCCATGGAGACTCCGGAGCAGTGGCTGGCCACCTACGTCGAACAGCTGATGAGGCTCACCCGGGACCTCGATCAGGCTGCGGCGGTCGCGTTCGTCCGTGAGGTGTACGAGGCCGGTCGCGAGGCGGGTATCGCCGAGGTCGCCTACGGGCTCGGCGAGTCCGAGTAGGCGCGTCGGCGGCCGGAGCGGCGCCGTCCGTCCCGGGCGCATGCCGACCGGCGATGTCCGTACCGACGCCCGTGTGGTCGAATGCCGGTATGCCACGTCTCACCGCTCCCGTCGTGCCCGTCGGCTCGCTCGGCAGGGCCGGTCAGCCGGTGCTGTCGGCCGGCGGCCTGCTCCTGCGGCCGTGGGCCGAGGCGGATGCCGACGCCATGGTGTCGGCGTTCGCGGACCCGGTCCTGCAGCACTGGCACGCGCGTACCGTCGACTCCCGGCGGGAGGCGGTCGAGCTCATCACCGATGACGTCCGAGCTGACGTCCGGGGCGGATGACGTCCGGGGTGGGTGACGTTCGGTTTGGCGTCCGGGTCGGTGTGCCGGGCGTCGACGGGAGCACCGGCTGAGGCGGGGTCGACCGGCTCCGGGTGGCCGCGACCGTGGCCGACGGCTCGCTCCCGGGTGCCGACCGGTGTGACGAAGAGTCACCGAAGCTCGATTGACGGGGCCGATCGGGCGTTCGTACACTCGGAGCGGCGAAGAATGTCAGCTTTGGGCCCCGGCCGGCTGACTGGCAACCCTCCACTGTGGCGGGGTGCCGCCGGGGATAAGCCGGGCGACATGGGTGTCATGTCGCAAGCACAGATGCCCCGGGTGACGGGGAATGGAGACGGCCATGCAGCGCGTGCACGGCAGCAATGCCGTTCGGCTCAGGCTGGTGGCCAGGCTGGCTGTCGACCTCGTCCGCAGTGCCAGCTCGCTCTGTCGTTGAGGTCGTTCGGCCGGACCCCAGTGCGGGGTCGCGGTTCGGTTCGTGCGTCGGGGTTCCTGTTCCGCAACCGCTGACGCTCCTCTTTTCCGGCCTCTCGTACGACGGGTAGCGCAGCGTTGCGCGGCCCGGTCGTGCGCCCTGCTCCAGGAGAGCGGATGCTCACGTCCACCGCGCGTGCCGCGCGTCTTGTCCACCGATCCGAACCCTCCGGCCGTGACGTCGAGTTCCGGCTGCTGCGCCATGCGCTGGACCGCTGCCTGCGGGGCCAGGGCGGTGTCGTCGCCCTCAACGGTGCCGTGGGGACGGGCCGAACCGAACTGCTGCACGTGTTCTCGGACGCCGCGGCCGACCACGGCGTCCGGGTGCTCGCCGCGGCGGGCTCTCCGCTGGAGAAGGACTTCCCGTTCGGGATCGTCCGGCAGCTCTTCCAGAGCGCGGGCCTGGACCCGGCCACCGATGCCGAGGTGGCGCGACTCCTGGAGGCCGGTGTCGAGGCCCCCGCGGGGGACAGCGGCGCGCGGCTCACCCCGCAGGCGCTGCACGGCCTCTGCTCGATCGTGCTGCGGCTCGCCGAGCGGGTCCCGCTGCTGCTGGCGGTCGACGACCGGCAGGACGCGGACGTGCAGTCGCTGGAGTTCCTGCTCTACCTGGTGCGGCGCACCAGGACCGCCCGGGTGCTGACCGTGCTCAGCTCCCGCGAGACGATGACACCGCCCAACCCGTTCTTCGAGGTCGAGCTGGCCAGACAGCCGCACCACGAGCGGGTACGGCTCGGCCTGCTCTCCGCCGGCCTGGTCTCCGAGCTGCTCCGGGAGTGGTTCGGCGCGGACGCGGCCCTGCGGCTGACGGCCGAGGCGCACGCGCTCACCGGAGGCAATCCGCTGCTGGTCCGGGCGCTGCTGGAGGACCAGGAGCCGGGGCGGGCCCGGCAGGAGCTGGTGGCCGGGGAGAACTACCGGCGGGGGCTGATGAACTGCCTGCACCGGATGGACCCGCTGGCGCTGCGCTGCGCCCGGGGAGTGGCGGTGCTGGGTCGTCCGTCCGAGCCCGAACTCCTGGCCGAACTCCTGCTGCTCGCACCGCAGTCGCTCTCCCGGGCGGCCTATCTGCTGCATGCCGCAGGGCTGTTCCACGAGGGCGGGTTCCGGCACCCGACGGGCGGCGGGGACCTCCTGGCCGCGATGAAGCCGGAGGAACTGGCGGCACTGCACCGCCGGGCCGCCCAACTGCTGCGGGCCGGCGGCGCGCCGGCCGAGCGGGTCACCGAGCAGTTGCGCGCGGCGGAGGGACACGTCCGGGCGCCGTGGGCGGTGCAGGCGACCCCGGCGACCGGCCTCGGAGCGGCGCTCGGGCAGGCGCTGGAGGAAGTGCTCAGCGACTGCGATCCCGGTGGGACGGACGGGTGGGCCGAGGAGCTGCTGCAGCCGTTGCAGCCGCAGTGGGGACTTCCGCGGACAGGTGCCGTGGCAGGTCCCGTGGCAACTTCCGTGACAGGTGCCGTGGCAGGTGTGCCGACGCCGGACGCGGCTCCGGCCCTGGCCCCGTCCCCGGGGGCGACGGGTGCGGAGCCGACGACTCCGGGCTTCACGCCCGCTGGCCTCACGCCCGCTGGGTTCGCGCCCGCTGGCTTCACGCCCACGGGCTTCACGACCGATGGGTTCACGGGTCCGGGACCGTCGACCCTGGAACTCCGGTCGCCGGCCCTGCCGGCCTCGGACCTTCCGGCTCGGTCCGACGAGCCGGTGGAGATCCACTGCGTGCCCTGGTTGCCGGGCACCGGGGCGGACTCCGGCGAAGCGCAGGTGCGACGTCAACTGAAGGCGGTGCGGTACCTGTTCTGGCACGGACGGGTGGCGGAGGGCACCGCCGCGCTGGAGCGCTTCGAGGCGGAGCAGCCGCCCGGCGACGAGCCGGAGGGACTGCGCGAGCTGCGCTCCTGGCTCGGCTACTGGTTCCGCTCGCTCTTCCCGCAGCCGGCGCCCGTGCCGTCCGCGCGGTTCTGCGGCGAGGACGGACTGGCGGTCCTGGGCGGCCTGCTGGCCGGGCTGCCCCCGGAGGAGTCGGTGCTCAGCGCGGAGCGGATCCTGCGCGACGGCCGGCTGGGCGGCTCCTCGGTGGAGTCGCTGACCTCCGCGCTGACGGTACTGGTGTACGCGGACCGCGCGGACCGTGCGGCCCGCTGGTGCGAGCCGATCGCGGCCCGTACCGCGGCCAACTGCAGTTCGACCTGGCACGCGCTGTTCTCGGCGCTGCGGGCCGAGACCGCCCTGCGGCAGGGCGACCTGCGGACCGCCGAGGAGGCCTCCCGGGCCGCGTTCGCCCGGATCCGTCCCGAGGGGTGGGGTGTCGCGGTGGGCTACCCGCTGTCCACCCTCATCTCCGTCCGGACCGCGCTCGGACGGCACGAGGACGCCGCGCGCTACCTCGCCCTCGCCGTCCCGGACGAGATGGACCGGACGCCGGCCGGCCTGCACTACCGGTACGCCAGGGGCGGCCACCTGCTGGCCGTCGGCCGGATCCCGGAGGCCCTCGCCGACTTCCGGGCCTGCGGCGAGACGATGGCGCGCTGGGACGTGGACCACCTGCCCGGGATCGTGCCCTGGCGGGTCGGTGCGGCGCAGGCCGAACTGGCCCTGGGGCGAAGGCAGTCGGCTATCGCCCTGGCCGAGCGGCAGCTTGCCGCGCTGGGTCCGGGCGGTCATGCCCGGGTCCGCGGGATGGCGCTGCGGGTCCGCGCGGCGGCGGGGGAGCCGACGGAGCGGGCCGGTCTGCTGGAACGCGCCGCCGACGCCCTGGAGCGGGCCGGCGACCACGTCCAGTTCTCCGCCGTACTGGGTGAGCTGGGCGCCGTCCACCAGGCGCAGGGCGACCCGGCCCGGGCCCGGCTGGCCGAGCGGAGGGCCCGGCCGGGGCTGTCGCACGACGTGCGTGCCGCCGTTCCGCGCCCGCGCGCGGTGCCCGCCCAACCGCCGACGCCGCTCCCGTCCGGGGCCTCGCCCGAGCGGCCGGGGACGGGGACCGACCGGCCGGGGACGGCCACCGACCGTCTCGGCGGCGCAGGCCACCCCGGCGCGGGCGTAGGTCACCCCGGCGGCGTCGGCCACCTCCGGGACGGCGGCCACCTCCGCGACGGCGGACCGCTCGGTGACGGTGACCGGCTCGGTGACGCCGAACTGCTGAGTGACGCCGAACGGCGGGTCGCCGAACTGGCCGTGCACGGGCTCACCAACCGGGAGATCGCGCGCAAGCTGTACATCACGGTGAGCACGGTCGAGCAGCACCTGACCCGGGTCTACCGCAAGCTCGGCGTCCGGCGGCGGCTGGATCTGCGCCGATCGCCCTACCTCGGCGGCGAGTTGGCCGGATGACGACCGGCCGCCGTCCCGCCGCCGACCGGCCGCCGGCCGGTCGGCGGGACGGGCCGGCGCAGGTCGCCGGGGCAGGACCCCTAGCAGGGTCCAGCAGGGCTAGGGGTCCCGCAGGGGCCCGCTAGGGGTTAGCGCCGCAGGTGCGCGACAGAAGACTGGGGAGCGCCGGAAGAAGCCCTTTCCCAGAGGTGGAATCTCACGATGGCGCGCCAGGAACACCTGCACCCGTCCTTGCCCGAGAGCGTGCTCGCGACTGCGACCGCCGTCATCGGATCCGCCTGCCGCCTGCCCGGAGCACCGGACACGGCCTCCTTCTGGCGGCTGCTGGACGGCGCCGCCGAGGCGGTCGGCACGTTTCCGCCAGGCCGCTTCGCCGAGGGCGAGGAGGCCCGCCCCGGCGGCTACCTCGACCACGTGGACCGGTTCGACCCCGAGTTCTTCGGTATCTCGCCGGCCGAGGCCGTCGCCGCCGATCCGCAGCAGCGGCTGGTGCTCGAACTGGCCTGGGAGGCACTGGAGGACGCGGGCATCGTGCCGCGCACCCTGGCCGGACGTCGGGCCGGGGTCTTCGTCGGCTCGATCGGCGGCGACTACGCCACCCTGGTCGCCCAGGCTCCGGCCACCGTGGGCCGGCACTCGCTGACCGGCCTGAACCGGGGCATCATCGCGAACCGGGTCTCCTACACGCTGGACCTGCGCGGCCCGAGCCTGACGGTGGACTCGGCCCAGTCCTCCTCCCTGGTCGCCGTCCACCTCGCGCTGGAGAGCCTGCGCAGCGGTGAGTCCGAGGTCGCGCTGGTCGCCGGGGTGAACCTCAATCTCGCGCCCGACAGCACGCTGACGGTCGACCGCTTCGGCGCGCTGTCCCCCGACCACCGCTGCTTCACCTTCGACGCCCGCGCCAACGGCTACGTACGGGGCGAGGGCGGCGTGCTGCTGGTGCTCAAGCCGCTGGCCCGCGCCCTCGCCGACGGCGACGACGTCCAGGCGGTGCTGCTGGGCAGCGCGGTCAACAGCGACGGCGCCACGGACGGGCTGACGGTGCCGGGCGGCCGGACCCAGACGGCGGTGATCCGGGCGGCCGTCGAGCGGGCCGGAGTGGAGGGCCGCGACGTCCAGTACGTCGAACTGCACGGCACCGGCACCCAGGTCGGCGACCCGATCGAGGCGGCCGCGCTGGGCGCCGCGCTCGGCGCCGGCCGCGAGCCCGGCCGGCCGCTGCTGGTCGGTTCGGCCAAGACCAACGTCGGTCACCTGGAGGGTGCGTCCGGCATCGTCGGTCTGCTCAAGACGGTGCTGAGCGTGCGCCACCGCCGGCTCCCGGCGAGCCTCAACTTCGTCACACCGAACCCGGCGATCGACTTCGAGGGGCTCGCCCTGCGGGTGCGCACCGAGTCCGGTCCCTGGCCGGACGAGAGCCGGCCGCTGGTCGCCGGTGTCAGTTCGTTCGGCGTCGGGGGCACCAACGCGCACGTGGTGGTCGCCGAGGCGCCCGCCGCGGCGGCCGGGACGTCTGCCGCCTCCCCGGCGGCTGACGCCGGCGTGCCCGCGCCTTCGGCCGCCTCCCCGGCGGAGGCAGGCGCGTCCGTTGCTCCGCTGCTCTGGCCCGTCTCCGCCCGCAGCGCGCCCGCGCTGCGGGCGCAGGCCGCCCGGCTGCTCGCCCTGGTGGAGGAGCAGCCCGGCCCGGATCCGGTCAGCCTCGGCCGCTCGCTCGCCACCAGCCGGTCGGCGTTCGAGCACCGGGCCGTCGTCACCGGAACCGAGCGCGGCGAACTGGTCGACGGGCTGCGGGCCCTGGCCCGGGGCGGCCAGGCGCTCAACCTGGTCCAGGGCACCGCACACCGCAGCGGCCGGACGGTCTTCGTCTTTCCCGGCCAGGGCTCCCAGTGGGAGGCGATGGCACGCGAACTGTTCGCCACCGCACCGGCGTTCGCCGACAAGCTGCGCGCCTGCGAGGTCGCGCTCGCGCCGCACACCGACTGGTCACTGCTGGACGTCCTGCTCGGCCGGCCGGGTGCGCCCGGTCTGGAGCGGGTGGACGTGGTGCAGCCCGCGCTGTTCGCGGTGATGGTCTCGATCGCCGCGCTCTGGGAAGCCTCCGGGGTTCGTCCGGACGCGGTGATCGGCCACTCCCAGGGGGAGATCGCCGCCGCGCACGTGTCCGGCGCGCTCTCGCTGGAGGACGCGGCCGCCGTCGTCGCGCTGCGGGCCCGGGCCATCGCCGGGCTGGCCGGTCCGGGCGCGGGTGGGACGCCCCCGGGCGGGATGGCCTCGGTGCCGCTGCCGGAGGCGGAGGTCAGGGCCGCCCTGGCGCCCTGGGCGGGACGGATCGGCATCGCGGCGGTCAACGGCCCCTCGGCCACGGTGGTTTCGGGCGAGCGCGCGGCGCTGGACGAACTGCTCGCCGGCTACCGCGAGGCGGGCGTACGGGTACGGCTCGTCCCGGTCGACTACGCCTCGCACTCGCCGCAGGTCGAGCCGCTGCGCGACACCCTGCCCGTGTTGCTCGCCGGGATCCGGCCGCGGGCCGCCCGGACGGCCTTCTACTCCACCGTCACCGGTGGTCTGCTGGACACCACGGAGCTCACTCCCGCGTACTGGTACCGCAATCTGCGGCAGACCGTCGAGCTCAGCAGCGCCGTCCGGGCCGCCCACGCCGACGGCCACCTGGCCTTCGTCGAGGCCAGTGCGCACCCGGTGCTGACGGTCGGCCTCGGGCAGATCCTGGACGGCGCGGCCGCGGTGACGGGCACCCTGCGGCGGGACCACGGCGGCCTGCCGCAGTTCCATCGCGCGGTCGCCGAACTGTACGCGCAGGGCGGCGCCGTGCACTGGCCCGACCTCTTCGGACCCGAGCTCCACGGCCCCGAACCCCACGGACCCGGCGTCCGGCCGGTGGCCCTACCGACGTACGCCTTCCAGCGGCGCCGGCTCTGGATCGACTCCACCGCCGCCCGTACACCGCTCGCCGGCGCCGTGGCGCAACCGGGCCTGCCGCAACCGAACACGGACCACGCGGGTTTGGACCACGCGGGTACGGAGCTGGCGGGCACGAATGAGCGGGGCGGCGCCGGGGCGCCGGTCACGCCGGCCGTTTCGAGCGGGAGCGCCGTACTGGAGAGCGTCCGGACCAGCGCCGCGCTCGTCCTCGGCCAGGCCTCCGCCGAGGCCGTCGACCCCGACCTCACCTTCAAGGACCTGGGCTTCGACTCGGTCTCCGCCGTGGAGTTCCGCAACCGGCTGGCCGCCGCCACCGGTCTCACGCTGCCCAGCACCATCACATACGACCGGCCCACCCCACGCGCGTTGGCGGCTCACCTGCACGAGCAGGCCGGCGGCGCCGCGTCGCCCGGCGCCGCGTCCGCCGTCGCTCGCCCGCCGCGTGACGAGGAGGACCCGATCGCGATCGTCGCCCTCAGCGGCCGCTGGCCGGGCGGCGCGGACACGCCCGAGGCGCTCTGGGAGCTGCTGCGCGAGGGCAGGGACGCGATCGGCGGCTTCCCCGACAACCGGGGCTGGGATCTCGACGCCCTGTACGACCCGCAGGGCCTGCGACCGGGCAGCTCCTACACCCGCCAGGGCGGCTTCCTGTACGACGCCGACCGCTTCGACGGCGCGTTCTTCGGGCTGAGCCCGCGCGAGTCGGCCGCGATGGATCCGCAGCAGCGGCTGCTGCTGGAGTCCGCCTGGGAGCTGACCGAGCGGGCCGGGATCGCGCCCTCCGAGCTGCGCGGCAGCCGCACGGGCGTGTTCGTCGGGGTGATGCCGCAGGACTACGGGCCCCGGCTGCACGAGACCGCCGAGGGTCACCAGGGCCACGCCCTGACCGGCAGCCTGACCAGTGTCGCCTCCGGCCGCCTCGCGTACGTCCTCGGGCTGGAGGGCCCGGCCATCACGGTCGACACGGCCTGCTCCTCCTCACTGGTGGCGATGCACCTGGCGGCGCGCTCGCTGCGGCTGGGGGAGTGCGACCTCGCGCTCGCCGGCGGCGCCACGGTGATGTCCGGGCCGGGCATGTTCACCGAGTTCAGCCGCCAGCGCGGGCTGGCCGCCGACGGCCGCTGCAAGCCGTTCGCGGCCGCCGCCGACGGCACCGCCTGGGCCGAGGGCGCGGGTCTGGTCCTGCTGGAGCGGCTCTCCGACGCCCGGCGGCTGGGCCACCCGGTGCTCGCCCTGGTCGTCGGCTCGGCGGTCAACCAGGACGGTGCGTCCAACGGGCTGACCGCCCCCAACGGCCCCTCCCAGGAACGGGTGATCCGTGAGGCGCTCGCCACCGCCGGGCTCTCCCCGGCCGACGTGGACGTGGTCGAGGCGCACGGCACCGGCACCACGCTGGGCGACCCGATCGAGGCCCAGGCCCTGATCGCCGCGTACGGGCCGGGGCGTCCGGCGGAGCGGCCGCTGCTGCTCGGTTCGCTGAAGTCGAACATCGGTCACACCCAGGCCGCGGCCGGGGTGACCGGTGTGATCAAGCTGGTCCAGGCCCTGCGACACGGTGAACTCCCCGGCACGCTGCACCTCGACCGGCCCTCGCCGCACGTCGACTGGTCGGCCGGTACGGTCTCGCTGCTCACCGGGACCACCGAGTGGCCCCGGACCGGACGCCCCCGCCGGGCCGCCGTCTCGTCCTTCGGCATCAGCGGCACCAACGCGCACCTGATTCTTCAGGCGCCGCCCGCCGATCCGGGGGCTGCCGTCACCGCGCCGCCCGCTGATCCGGGGGCTGCCGTCACCGCGCCGCCCGCTGATCCGGCCGACTGGCCGCAGCCCTGGGTGCTCTCCGCCCGGGACGACCAGGCGTTGCGGGAGACCGCCGCACGGCTGCTCGCCCACCTCGACGCCGGTCCCGCCGCCGGGGCGACGGTGGCCGACATCGGCTATTCGCTGGCCGCCGGCCGGGCCCGCTTCGACCACCGCGCGGTCCTGGCCGGCGGCGACCGTGTCCAGCTGGCCGCGCTCGCCGCGGGCGGGACGGCCCCCGGTCTGGTCCGCGGTGAGGCCGGAGGCGGCCGCAAGCTCGCCGTGCTGCTCTCCGGGCAGGGCAGCCAGCGGCCCGGCGCCGGGCGTGAACTGTACGCCCGCCACCCGGTGTTCGCGCGCGCCCTGGACGCCGCCGCCGAACTCTTCGACGCCTCGGGCAGCCTGGACGTGGCGCTGCGCGAGGTGCTGTTCGCCGAGCCCGGCACGCCGCTCGCCGCCCTGCTGGACACCACCGCGTACACCCAGCCGGCGCTGTTCACCCTGCAGGTCGCGCTGTACCGGCTCGCGGAGTCCTTCGGGGTGCGCCCCGACCACCTGATCGGGCACTCCATCGGTGAGCTGACCGCCGCCCACCTCGCCGGAGTGCTCTCGCTGCCGGACGCGGTCACCCTGGTCGCCGCCCGCGGCCGGTTGATGCAGGCGCTGCCCGAGGGCGGCGCGATGGCCGCGCTGCAGGGCAGCGAGGCCGAGGTGCGGCCGCTGCTGGCCGGGCTCGACGGGGTGGACGTCGCGGCCGTGAACGGCCCGGGCGCCGTGGTGGTCTCCGGTGACGCCGCCGAGGTGCGGCGGATCGCCGCCACCTGGCGCGAGCGGGGCCGCCGCAGCAAGCTCCTCGCGGTCAGCCACGCCTTCCACTCCCCGCACATGGACGCCGTGCTGGACGACTTCCGGCGCGTGGCCGAAGGTCTGGAGTTCGCCGAGCCCCGCATCCCGGTCGTCTCCAACCTCACCGGCGAGCCGGCCACCGCCGATCAGCTGCGCAGCCCGGAGTACTGGGTGCGACACATCCGGGGCGCGGTCCGCTTCCACGACGGGATCCGCGCACTGGACGCCCTCGGTGTCAGCGCCTACCTGGAGATCGGGCCCGGCGCCGTTCTCACCGCGCTCGCCGAGGAGAGCCTGGACGCGCGCCCGGACGCGACCTCCGACGAGCGTCCGGAGGGGCCCGCCCGCACCGCGGTCGCCGTCCTGCGGCCCGACCGCCCGGAGGCCGACACCTTCACCGAGGCCCTCGCCCGACTGCACGTGCACGGCGTACCGGTGGACTGGAGCGCCGCCCACGCGGGCCGGGGCGCCCGCCGGGTGACGCTGCCGACCTACCCCTTCCGGCGGGTGCGGCACTGGCTGGACGCGCCAACGGGGGCCGCGCCGGCCGCTGCCGGCCTGCAGTCGGCCGGTCACCCGCTGCTCGCCGCTGCCGTCGAACTGCCGGACGAGGCAGGGTGGTTGTTCACCGGGCTGCTCTCCCTGCGCACGCACCCGTGGCTCGCCGACCACGCGGTGGGCGGCGCCGCGCTGCTCCCCGGGACGGCCTTCGTCGAGCTCGCCCTGCACGCGGCGGCCCGCACCGGTCGGGCCGCGCTGGCGGACCTCACCATCGAGGCGCCGCTGACCCTCACCGCGCGCGGCGTCCGGCTCCGGGTCTCGGTCGGCGCGGCCGACGAGGCCGGGCGCAGGCCCGTCCAGGTCCACTCCCGGCCGGTGGACGGCGACGGTTCCTGGACCAGGCACGCCGTCGGTGCCGCCGCCGTGCCCGAGGACACGGCGCCCGAGGACACGGCGCCCGAGGAGCCCGCCGAGGCCGAGGGAGCGCGGCGCTGGCCGCCGGCCGGGGCCGTCCCGGTGGACACCGGCGAGCTGTACGGCCGGCTGGCCGACCGGGGCTACGCCTACGGCCCGGCCTTCCGGGGCCTGCGCGCCGCCTGGCGGCTCGGCGAGGAGGTGTACGCCGAGGTGGGCCCGGCCGCCGAGGCCGACGCGTACGGGCTGCACCCCGCGCTGCTGGACTCCGCCCTGCACGCGGTGATCGGCGTCCTGCGTGACACCGAAGCTCTCGAACTGCCCTTCTCCTGGCAGCAGGTGACCCTGCACGCGGCCGGCTCCGCCGCCCTGCGGGTCCGGCTGCGTCCGGACGGCCCCGACACGGTCGCCCTGGAGGTGACGGACGACACCGGCGCGCCGGTCGCCACGGTCGGCGCCCTCACCCTGCGGGCGGCCGCCGGCGGGGCGATCGACTCGCTGTACCGCCCGGACTGGACTCCGCTCGCCCTGCCCGAGGCCCCGACCCGGACCCCGGCTCCCGCCGGGCCCGCCGACGGGCCGTGGGCCGTACTCGGCGAGGACGAGCCGCTGCGCGGCGCGATCGCCACCGTCACCGGCCGGAGCGTCTCGGCCCACGCCGACCTCGCGTCGCTGCCCGCCGGCCCGGTGACCGTCCTGGCGCCGGTGCCGGACGCCGAGCACGCCCTCGCACTGCTCCGGGCCTGGACGGCGGACGAGCGGTTCGGCCGGGCCCGGCTGGTGCTGCTCACCCACCGGGCGGTCGCCGTCCACGGTGGCGAGGACATCCCGGACCCGACCGCCGCCGGAGTCTGGGGCCTGGTCCGCGCCGCGGCCATCGAGCACCCGGACCGCTTCGTGCTGGCCGATCTGGACGGCGCCGCCGCGGCGGCCGCCCTGCCCGCGGCGCTCGCCACCGGCGAGCCCCAACTCGCCCTGCGTGACGAGGAGCTGTTCGTCCCCCGGCTGGCCGCGATCCGGGCCGGCGAGAGCCTGGCCCCGCCGGCCGGCGCCCCCGCCTGGCGGCTCGACACCGAGACCCCCGGCAGCCTCGACAGCCTCCGGCTGCTGCCGGCCGCCGAGGCACGGCGGCCGCTCGCGGCGGGCGAGGTCAGGATCGCGCTGCGCGCCGCCGGCCTCAACTTCCGCGACGTGCTGATCACGCTGGGGATGTACCCGGGCGGGGCGAGGATCGGCGCCGAGGGCGCCGGCGTGGTGCTGGAGACCGGCCCGGGCGTCACCGCCCTCGCCCCCGGCGACCGGGTGATGGGCCTGGTCCAGGGTACCCTGGGCCCGGTCGCGGTCACCGACCACCGCCTGCTGACCCCCGTCCCGGCCGGCTGGAGCTTCGCCCAGGCGGCCACCGTCCCGGTCGCCTTCCTCACCGCCTACCACGGCCTGTACGACCTCGCCGGGCTGCGTCCCGGCGAGAGCCTGCTGGTGCACGCCGCGACCGGCGGCGTCGGCCAGGCGGCGGTCCAACTCGCCCGGCACGGCGGCTCGCAGGTCTTCGGCACGGCGAGCCCCGGCAAGTGGGAGACGCTGCGCGAGCAGGGCCTCACCCGGGAGCGGATCGCCTCCACCCGCACGCTCGACTTCGAGGAGGGGTTCCGCCGGGCCACCGGCGGGCGCGGCGTCGACGTCGTGCTGAACTCGCTGGCACGGGAGTTCACCGACGCCTCGTTGCGGCTGCTGGCCCCCGGCGGCCGGTTCGTCGAGATGGGCAAGACCGACCAGCGCGATCCGGCGGTCGTCGCCGCCGACCACGACGGCGCCGCCTACCTGGCCTTCGACCTCTTCGACGTGGATCCGGACCGGATCGCCCGGATCCTCGCGGAGCTGGCCGGCCTGTTCGAGAGCGGCGCCGTCCGGCCGCTGCCGGTGCACGCCCAGGACGTCCGGCAGGCCCCGCAGGCGCTGCGCCGGCTCAGCCAGGCCCGGCACACCGGCAAGCTGGCCCTCACCCTGCCCGCCGCCCTGGACGAGGACGGCACCGTCCTGGTCACCGGCGGTACCGGCACCCTCGGCCGACTGGTCGCCCGCCGCCTGGTCACCCGGCACGGCGTACGCCGTCTGCTGCTGACCGGCCGGCAGGGCCCGGCCGCCCCCGGCGCCGCCGAACTGGCCGCCGAACTCACCGCGCTGGGAGCCGAGGTGACGATCACCGCCGGTGACGTCGCCGACCCGGAGGCGGTGGCCGCGCTGGTCGCCGCCGTGCCCGCCGCACACCCGCTGACCGCCGTCGTGCACACGGCGGGAGTCCTGGACGACGCCCTCCTCGACTCGCTCACCGCACAGCGGCTGCGGGCGGTGGAGCGCCCGAAGGTGGACGGCGCGCTGGCCCTGCACCGGGCCACCGAACACCTGGATCTCGCCGCCTTCGTGCTCTTCTCCTCGGCGGTCGGTCTGCTCGGCAACCCGGGCCAGGCCGGCTACGCCGCCGCCAACACCCAGCTGGACGCGCTCGCCCAGCACCGCCGGGTACGCGGCCTGCCGGCCGTCTCGCTCGCCTGGGGCCACTGGGCGCAGGCCGGAGGGATGGCGGCGGGGCTGACCGCGGCCGAGGCCGAGCGGCTGGCCCGGACGGGCCTGGCCCCGATGACCACCGAGCAGGCGCTCGACCTCTTCGACGCCGCTCTCGACTCGCCCCACGCGGTGCTCGCACCCGCCCGGCTCGACCTGGCCGGGGCGTCGCCGGAGGCCGTCGCCCCGGTGCTGCGGGGCCTGGTCCGGGCCCGGCCCGGGCGCGGCCCGGCGACCGGGACCGACGGTCCGGCGGCCCTGCTGCGCCGGCTCGCCGGAAAGCCGCCGGCCGAGCAGCAGCGACTGCTGCTGGCGCTCGTCCGCTCGACCGCCGCGGCGGTGCTGGGCCACCCGGACGCCGAGTCGATCCGGCCCCGGACCGGGTTCATGGACTCGGAGTTCGACTCGCTGGGGGCGATCGAGCTGCGCAACCGGCTGAACGCCGCCACCGGGCTCCGGCTGCCCACCACGGTGGTCTTCGACCAGCCCACGCCGGTCGCCCTGGCAGCCCATCTGCGCGAGCTGCTCGCCCCCGCACCCGCCGAACCCGAGCCACCGGCCGCCCCCGATCTGCTGGCCGAACTGGACCGGCTGGAGGCGTCGTTCGCCCGGACGGCACCCGGCGCCGAGACCCGGGGACAGGCCGTGGACCGGCTCGCCGCACTGCTGAGCGCCCTCGGCGGCCGCCCGGCCGCCGCCGGTGAGGACATCGCGGAGCAGATCTCCGCGGTCAGCAACGACGACATCTTCGACTTCATCGACAACGAGCTCGGAATTTCCTGAGAGAGGCGACGACACATGACCACCAACGAGGAGAAGCTCCGCGACTACCTCAACCGGGTCGCCGCCGAGCTGCAGCAGACCCGCCGCCGGCTGGCCGAGGCCGAGGCGAAGTCGCAGCCGCAGGAGACCGGGCACGAGCCGATCGCGATCGTCGGCATGGCCTGCCGCCTGCCGGGCGAGGTACGCGGCCCGGACGACGTCTGGCGGCTGGTGACCGAGGAGCGCGACGCGGTCGGGCCGTTCCCCGCCGACCGCGGCTGGGATCTGGACCACCTGTACGACCCCGACCCCGACCGTCCCGGCCGCAGCTACGCCCGTGAGGGCGGATTCCTCTACGACGCCGGTGAGTTCGACGCCGGGTTCTTCGGGATCTCGCCGCGCGAGGCGCTCGCCTCCGACCCCCAGCAGCGGTTGCTGCTGGAGACGGCCTGGGAGGCGTTGGAGCACGCCGCGATCGATCCGACCACGCTGCGCGGCAGCCGCACCGGCGTGTTCGCCGGCGTCATCGCCCAGGAGTACGGCCCGAGTCTGCACCACCTGCCCGCCGAGAAGACCGACGGGTACGTCCTGACCGGGACGACCACCAGCGTCGCCTCCGGCCGGATCGCCTACACCCTCGGCCTGGAGGGCCCGGCGGTCACCGTCGACACGGCCTGCTCGTCCTCGCTGGTGGCGCTGCACCTCGCCGCCCAGGCGCTGCGCTCCGGCGAGTGCTCCCTGGCGCTCGCCGGCGGCGCGACGGTGCTGGCCGCACCCGGCATGTTCATCGAGTTCTCCCGCCAGCGGGGCCTGGCCCCGGACGGCCGCTGCAAGCCGTTCGCCGGGGCCGCGGACGGCACCGGCTGGGGCGAGGGCGCCGGCGTCCTCGTCCTGGAGAAGCTCTCCGACGCGCAGCGCCACGGCCACCGGGTGCTGGCGGTGCTGCGCGGCTCCGCCGTCAACCAGGACGGCAGCAGCAGCCAGCTCACGGCGCCCAGCGGTCCCTCGCAGCAGCGGGTGATCCGGGAGGCCCTGGCGGCCGCCGGCCTCGGTCCGGGCGACGTGGACGCGGTGGAGGCGCACGGCACCGGCACCCGGCTCGGCGACCCGATCGAGGCGCAGGCGCTGATCGCCACCTACGGTCAGGGCCGGTCGGCCGAACAGCCGCTCTGGCTCGGTTCGCTGAAGTCCAACATCGGTCACACCCAGGCCGCGGCCGGGGTGGCCGGCGTGATCAAGGTGGTGCAGGCGCTCAAGCACGGGGTGCTCCCGAGGAGCCTGCACGTGGACGAGCCCTCGCCGCACGTGGACTGGTCGGCCGGTACCGTCCGGCTGCTCACCGAGGCGCAGGCGTGGCCCCAGGTGGACCGCCCGCGCCGCGCGGCCGTCTCGGCCTTCGGGGTGAGCGGCACCAACGCGCACGTGATCATCGAGCAGGCCCCCGAGCCCGCGGTCGGGCAGGAACAGGAGCAGGAGCTGCGCGAGGCCCCGGCGACGCTGCCGTGGGTGGTCTCCGCCCGTACCCCCGAGGCGCTGCGGGCGCAGGCCGCGCGGCTGGTCGAGCACCTGGCCGGCGGGGCCGACCCGGTGGACACCTCGTACGCCCTGGCCACCACCCGCGCCGCGCTGGAGGAGCGCGCCGTGCTGATCGGCGACCCGGCCGGCCTGCGGGCCCTCGCCGAGGGCGAGGACGCCCCGGGGCTGGTGCGCGGGCGGGCCGACGCGGACGGCAAGGTGGTGTTCGTCTTCCCCGGCCAGGGCTCCCAGTGGGCCGGTATGGCCGCCGGACTGCTCGACTCCGCGCCGGTGTTCGCCGAGCGGATCGAGGCCTGCGCCGCCGCTCTGGCGCCGTACACCGACTGGTCGCTGCTGGACGTGCTGCGCGGCGTCGAGGGCGGCCCCGACCCCGACCGCGTCGATGTCCTGCAGCCCGCGCTGTGGGCCGTGATGGTCTCGCTCGCCGAGCTGTGGAAGTCCTACGGCGTGCGCCCGGACGCGGTGGTCGGCCACAGTCAGGGCGAGGTCGCGGCCGCCTACGTGGCCGGCGCCCTGAGCCTGGACGACGCGGCCCGGATCGTCGCCCTGCGCGCCCAGGCCCTCGCCACCATCTCGGGGCGCGGCGGCATGGTCGCCGTCCCGCTGCCGCTCGCCGCCGTCGAGCCCCGGCTCGCCGCCTGGGCGGGCCGGCTCTCGATCGGCGTGCTCAACGGCCCGTCCTCGGTAGTGGTCTCCGGCGATCTGGACGCGCTGGCCGAACTCACCGAGCAGTACACGGCCGAGGGCGTCCGGGTGCGCCCGGTCGCCATCGACTACGCCTCGCACTCCGGCCAGACCGACGCACTGCGCGACCGGCTCGCCGAACTGCTGGCACCGGTGCGTCCGGTCACCGGGGAGATCCCGCTGGTCTCCACGGTGACCGGCGACTGGCAGGACACGGCCGGTCTGGACGCCGGGTACTGGTTCCTGAACCTGCGCCGGACGGTCCGCTTCGAGGAGGCCACCCGCGCGCTGGCGGCCGACGGGCACACCGTGTTCGTCGAGATCAGCCCGCACCCGGTGCTGACCGGAGCGATCGAGGACACCCTGGAGTCGGCGGGCACGCGTGGCGCCGCCGTGGTCGGATCGCTCCGCCGCGACCAGGGCGGGCCCGCCCGCTGGCTGGCCTCGGTGGCGGAGCTGTACGTGCGCGGCGTCGCGGTCGACTGGTCGGCGGCCTTCGCGGGCGCCGCGCCGCGCCGCGCCGAACTGCCCACCTACGCCTTTCAGCGGCAGCGCTACTGGCTGGACGCCACGAAGTCCCCCGAACTGCTGACCGCGGCCGGATCCGGCGCGGCCGACGATCCGTTCTGGGAGCTGGTCGCCGGTCAGGACGCCGGCCGGCTGGCCGAGGCGATCGGTGTGGACGACGCCCAGATCGGCCCGGTGCTGCCCGCGCTCGCCTCCTGGTGGGAGCGCCGTCGGACGGCCTCGGCCGCCGACTCCTGGCGTCACCGGGTGCTCTGGCGCCCCGTTCCGACACCGGCCGGCGACCGCCTCACGGGAACCTGGCTGCTGGCCGTCCCCGAGGAGTCAGCCGGGTCACCCGAGTCACCCGCGCAGGCCGGTGCCCCCGCGCAGGCCGGTGCCCCGGAGCAGGCCGAGCAGGCCGAGCAGGCCGAGCACGCCCGGATCGCCGCGCTGACGCGTGAGCTGACCGCCAGGGGCGCCCGCGTCGTCCCGGTCACGGTCGGCACCGACCGGGTCGGGGCCGCCGAAGCGCTCCGCGCGGCGGACACCGGGGAGGTCACCGGAGTGGTCTCGCTGCTCGCGTCGGCACCGGGCGGTCACCCCGCGTTCGAGGCGGTTCCGCGCGGGTACGCCGCCAACGTCACGCTCACCCAGGCGCTGGACGACGCCGGGCTCGCCGTACCGCTCTGGTTCGTCACCAGGGGCGCCGTGGCCACCGGCCCGTCCGACGCCGTGACCGACCCGGCGCAGGCGCTGGTGTGGGGCTTCGGCGCGATCCTCGCGGTGGAGAGCCCGGCCCAGTGGGGCGGACTCGTCGACCTGCCGCAGGACGTCGACGAGCGCTCCTGGGGGCAGCTGGGTGCCCTGTTGGCGGCGAAGGGCCCGGGCCGCGAGGCCGAGGCGGCGATCCGCCCGGCCGGTGCGTTCGCCCGCCGCCTGGTGCCGGCCCCCCTCGGGGCCGAGCCCGCCCGCGAGCCCTGGAGCCCGGTCGGCACCACACTGATCACCGGCGGCACCGGCGCGCTCGGCGGCCACCTCGCCCGCTGGCTGGCCCGGCGCGGCGCCGAACACCTGCTGCTGGTCAGCAGGCGCGGCGCCGACGCCCCGGGGGCCGCCGAACTGGCCGCCGAACTCGCCGAGTCGGGCACCAGGGTCAGTTTCGCGGCGGCCGACGTCGCGGACCGCGCCGAGCTGGCCGCCGTACTGGCCGCAGTCCCCGCCGAGCTGCCGTTGAAGGCCGTGGTGCACACCGCCGCCGCCCTGCACGACGGCCTGATCCCCACCCTCACCCCCGAGCAGCTGGACCTCGCCCTGCGCGCCAAGGTCGGCGCCGCCCGACTGCTGCACGAGCTCACGGCGGAGCTGGAGCTCTCGGCCTTCGTGCTCTTCTCCTCGGTGGCCGGTCTCTCCGGCATCCCGGGTCAGGCCAACTACGCGCCCGGCAACGCCTATCTGGACGCGCTGGCGGCGCAGCGGGTGGCCGCCGGGCTGCCCGCGACCTCGGTCGCCTGGGGGCACTGGGCGGGCGCGGGCATCGCGGCCGACGGCGCCGAGGCCCAGCTGCTGCGCCACGGCCTGGTGTCACTGCCGCCGGAGCCCGCTGTGGAGGTGCTCGGGCAGATCCTCGACCACGGGGAGTCGCACCTGGTGGTCGCCGACATCGACTGGCCGGTCTTCTACCGCGGCCGCACCCACCCGCTGGCCGCCGAACTCCCGGGCGTCCGGCAGGAATCGGCGCAGCCCTCGGACGCGCCCGTCGGCGATGACCCGGCAGCGCGGCTCGCAGCGCTGCCGGCCGCCGAGCGCCGGCGCGGCCTGCTGGCCGTGGTTCGCGCGCAGGCCGCCGCCGTCCAGGGCCACCGCTCGGCGGAGGCGATCGACCCGGCCAGGGCCTTCCGCAACCAGGGCTTCGACTCGCTCACCGCCGTCGAGTTCCGTAACCGGCTGGGCGCGGCCACCGGCCGCCGGCTGCCCGCGACGCTGGTCTTCGACCACCCGACACCCGCCGCGCTCACCGACTGGCTGGCGGGCGAGCTCTGGGGCACGGAGGCCGCCGCACCGGCCGCCCTCCCGCAGGCACGGCCGGTGGACGACGACCCGATCGTGATCGTCGGCATGGCCTGCCGCTTCCCCGGCGGGGTCGCCTCGCCGGAGGACCTCTGGCAGCTGGTCACCGACGGCGTCGACGCCCTGACCGAGTTCCCCGCCGACCGAGGTTGGGACCTGGAGCGGCTGTACAGCGCCGACCCGGACCGTCCGGGCACCTCGTACGCCAAGCACGGCGGGTTCCTCGACAGCGCGGGCGACTTCGACCCCGGTTTCTTCGGCATCCCACCGCGCGAGGCGCCGGCCATCGACCCCCAGCAGCGGCTGCTGCTGGAGACCACCTGGGAGGCCTTCGAGCGGGCCGGCATCGACCCCGAGGCGTTGCGCGGCAGCCGGACCGGCGTCTTCGCCGGGATCTCCGGCCGCGACTACGGCACCGCCGCCCAGCACGTCCCGGACGAGCTGGAGGCCTACCTCGGCATCGGCAACGCGGCCAGCGTCGCCTCCGGCCGGATCTCGTACTCCTTCGGTTTCGAGGGCCCGGCGGTCACGGTGGACACGGCCTGCTCGTCCTCGCTGGTGGCGCTGCACCTGGCCGCCCAGTCGCTGCGCTCCGGCGAGAGCGACCTGGCGGTGGCGGGCGGCGTGCTGGTGATGTCCACGCCGACCACCTTCATCGAGTTCTCCCGCCAGCGCGCCATGTCCCCGGACGGCCGCTGCAAGGCCTTCGCGGCGGCGGCGGACGGTACGGGGTGGGCGGAGGGGGTCGGGCTGCTGCTGGTGGAGCGGTTGTCGGACGCCCGGCGCAACGGCCATGAGGTGCTGGCGGTGCTGCGTGGTTCGGCCGTGAACCAGGACGGCGCGTCCAACGGCCTGACCGCGCCCAGCGGCCCCTCGCAGCAACGGGTGATCCGTCAGGCCCTGGCCGTGGCCGGCCTCGGCACCGGCGACGTGGACGTGGTGGAGGCGCACGGCACCGGCACCACGCTCGGCGACCCGATCGAGGCGCAGGCGCTGATCGCCACCTACGGTCAGGGCCGGTCGGCCGAACAGCCGCTGCTGCTCGGGTCGGTCAAGTCCAACATCGGTCACACCCAGGCCGCGGCCGGGGTGGCCGGCGTGATCAAGATGGTGCAGGCACTCAAGCACGGGCTCCTGCCGAGGACCCTGCACGTGGACGAGCCCTCGCCGCACGTGGACTGGTCGCAGGGCACCGTCCGGCTGCTCACCGAGGAGCAGGCCTGGCCCGAGGTCGGCCGGCCGCGCCGGGCGGGCGTCTCGGCCTTCGGGGTGAGCGGCACCAACGCGCACGTGATCATCGAGCAGGCTCCCGAGCCCGCGGTGGAGCCGACCGAGGGCGCGGCCCCGGCGGTGCTGCCGTGGGTGGTCTCCGCCCGCACGCCCGAGGCCCTGCGGGCCCAGGCGGCGCAGCTGGCCGAGCACCTGTCGACCGGCTCGGAGCCGGTCGACACCGCCTACGCCCTGGCCACCACCCGGGCCGCGCTGGAGGAGCGGGCCGTCGTGATCGGCGACCTGGCCGCCGGCCTGGACGCGCTGGCCCTCGGCGAGAGCGCCCCGACCGTGGTCACCGGTTCGTCGGTGGGTGCGGGTGGGCTGGCGTTCCTGTTCTCGGGTCAGGGGAGTCAGCGGGTCGGTATGGGCGGGGAGTTGGCTGCCGCGTATCCGGTGTTCGCGGAGGCGTTCGGTGCGGTGGCGGCGGAGCTGGATCCGTTGTTGGGTGTGTCGTTGGCGCAGGTGGTGGCTTCGGGTGAGGGGTTGGACGGGACGGGTCTGACGCAGCCGGCGTTGTTCGCGGTGGAGGTGGCGCTGTTCCGGTTGTTCGAGTCGTGGGGTGTGCGTCCGGATTTCGTGTCGGGGCATTCGGTGGGTGAGTTGTCGGCGGCGCATGTGGCGGGTGTTCTGTCGTTGCGGGATGCGGCGGTGCTGGTGGCGGCGCGGGCGCGGTTGATGGCCGCTCTGCCGTCGGGTGGGGCGATGGTGGCGGTGCAGGCCTCGGAGGAGGAGGTGGTGGCTGCGCTGTCGGCGGGTGTGTCGGTGGCCGCGGTGAACGGTCCTTCGTCGGTGGTCGTCTCGGGGGACGAGGCGGCGGTGGTGGCGTTCGGTGAGGTGTTCGCCGGGCGGGGTCGCAGGACGCGGCGGTTGCGGGTGAGTCACGCGTTCCATTCGGCGCACATGGACGGGATGTTGGTGGAGTTCGGTGCGGTGGCGGCTTCGTTGTCGTTCGCTGCTCCGTCGATTCCGGTGGTGTCGAATCTGACCGGGCGGATCGCGTCGGCGCAGGAGATCACCGATCCGGGTTACTGGGTGCGGCACGTCCGTGAGGCCGTTCGTTTCGCCGATGTGGTCCGGGAGTTGGACGCGAACGGGGTGACGACCTTCGTGGAGCTGGGGCCGGACGGCACGCTGTCGGCGTTGGTCCGGGAGGCTCTGCCGGACGCCGTCGCCGTCCCCGTCCTGCGCCGCGACGCCCCGGAGGCGGCCGCCGCGGTCACCGCACTGGCGCAGGTCCACGTGCGCGGCCACCGGGTCGACTGGACGGCCCTGTTCACGGGCCCGAGGCCGACCAGGGTGACTCTGCCGACCTATCCGTTCCAGCGGCGTCGGTACTGGTTGGAGCCGGGCTCCGGCCGGGGCGCCGACGCGGCGGGTCTGGGTCTGGGCGCTCCCGGGCACCCGTTGCTGGGGGCGGTCGTCGCCCAGCCGGACTCGGACGGCGTCCTGCTCACCGGCAGCCTCTCGCTGCGCACCCACCCCTGGCTCGCCGACCACGTCGCCCTCGGTACGGTCATCGTGCCCGGCGCCGCGCTGGTGGAACTGGCGATCCGGGCCGGGGACGAGGTCGGCGCGAGCACGCTGGAGGAGCTGGTCGTCGAGGCGCCGCTGGTGCTGCCCGAGCGCGCCGCCGTCCAGTTGCAGGTCCGGGCCGGGGCGCCCGACGAGGCCGGCGCCCGACCCGTCACCATCCATTCCCGGGGCGACGACGGCGACTGGCAGCGGCACGCCTCCGGCACCCTGCTGCCCGTCTCGGCACCGGCCGGTTTCGACCTCACCGCCTGGCCGCCCGCGAACGCCGAACAACTCCCGGTCGAGGACGTCTACCAGGCCCTGGCCGACGCCGGACTCGCCTACGGCCCGGCCTTCCGCGGCCTGCGGACGGTCTGGCGGGACGGCGAGACCTTCTACGCCGAGGCCGCGCTGCCGGAGGCCCTGCGCGAGCAGGCCGGCCGGTTCGGCCTGCACCCCGCGCTGCTCGACGCCGCGCTCCAGCTGCCCGGCCTGGTCGGCGCGCCGGACGGCGGCGGCCGGTTGCCGTTCGCCTACCGCACGGTCGCCCTGCACGCCTCGGGCGCGGCCGAGTTGAGGATCAGGCTGACGGTCGACGGGCCGGAGCGGTTCACCCTCCGGGCCACGGACGGCGCCGGTGCGCCGGTGGTGTCGATCGCCTCGCTGGTCACCCGGTCGGTCTCCGGGGAGCAATTCGCCGCGCGGCGGCCGGTGCGGCGCGACTCGCTGTTCGCCGTGGAGTGGCCCGAACTGTCGCCGACCGGCACGGACACGCCGGGGAGCCCGCTGCGGTCCGGCCCCGTGGACGCCGAGGCGCTCCGCTGGGTGGCGGTCCGCGCCGCGGCCGGACCGCACCCGGCCGGGTCGGACGTCCCGGCCCAGGTCCGGAGCGCGCTGGGCGAGGCGCTGGCCGTGGTCCAGGACTGGGTGTCCGAGGAGCGCGACCGGTCGTCCAGGCTGGTGGTCGTGACCAGGGGCGCGGTGGCGGTGGCCGGGGGCGAGAACCCCGATCCGGTGGCGGCCTCGGTCTGGGGCCTGCTGCGCTCCGCGCAGAGCGAGAACCCGGACCGCATCGTGCTGCTGGATCTGGACGGGCACCCCGACTCCGAGGCAGCCTCGGCCGAGGCCGTGCGGACGGCGCTGGCCGCCGGCGAGCACCAGCTGGCGCTGCGTGCCGGGACGGTCCACGTTCCCCGCCTGGTCCGTGCGAGCTCCGCCGAGGTGGTGGGGCGGGTGTGGGATCCGGAGGGGACGGTGTTGGTCACCGGTGGTACCGGTGTGCTGGGTGGGGTGTTGGCGCGGCATCTGGTGGTGGAGCGCGGGGTGCGGCATCTGGTGTTGGTGTCGCGTAGTGGTGGTGAGGCGCCGGGTGCGTCGGAGTTGGCGCGGTTGGGTGCGACGGTGACGTTCGCGGCGGCGGACACGGCCGATCGGGAGGCGTTGGCGGCGGTGTTGGCGGCGGTTCCGGCGGAGCATCCGTTGACGGCGGTGGTGCACACGGCCGGTGTGGTGGACGACGGTGTCATCGGTGCGTTGAGCCCGGAGCGGTTGGACACGGTGCTGCGGCCGAAGGCCGACGGTGCCTGGCACCTGCACGAGCTCACCCGCGACAACCCGGACCTCGCCGCCTTCGTCCTCTACTCCTCGGTGGCGGGCGTGCTCGGCTCGCCCGGCCAGGCGGCCTACTCCGCCGCGAACACCTTCCTGGACGCCCTGGCCCAGCACCGGCACGCCGAGGGCCTGCCCGCGCAGTCCCTCGCCTGGGGCCAGTGGGAGCAGGCCAGCGGCATCACCGGCCGGCTCAGCCGTACCGACCTGGCCCGACTGGCCCGGCTCGGCATCCGGCCGCTCGGCTCCGACGAGGGCGCCGAACTGTTCGACGCGGCCCAACTGCGCTCCGACGCGCCCGTACTGGTGCCCGCACCGCTCGATCTGACCGCCCTCGCCGCCACCGGTGAGCCGGCGGCGCCGCTGCTGCGCGCCCTGCTGGGAGACCGGCCGGGCCGGGCCCGGCCCGCCGCCTCCCGGAGCGCGGCGACCGCCGCCCCCCGGTCCACCCTGGCCGAGCGGCTGGGCGCGCTGGCGGACGACGCCGAGCGGGAGGCCGAACTGCTCCAGCTGGTACGTGCCGAGGTCGCCACGGTGCTCGGCACCGAGCCGGGGGAGATCGGGGCCCGCAAGGCCTTCACCGCACTGGGCGTCGACTCGCTGACCGCCGTCGAGCTGCGCAACCGGCTCAACGCCGCCACCGGGCTGCGGCTCTCGGCGACTCTGGTCTTCGACCACCCGACCCCGGCGGTGCTCGCGGAACACCTGCGGGAGGAACTGCTGGGCAGCGCACCGGTGGTGGCGGCCGTCGCCACCACGGTCGCGGCGCGGCCGCAGGACGAGCAGATCGCGATCGTCGGCATGGCCTGCCGGCTGCCCGGCGGGGTCACCTCGCCGGACGAGCTCTGGCAACTGGTCACCGAAGGCCGCGACGCCGTCTCGGAGTTCCCCGAGGACCGTGGCTGGGACGTCGAGTCGCTCTACTCGCAGGACCCAGAGAAGCCCGGGACCTCGTACACCCGGCACGGCGGGTTCCTGGAGCAGGCCGCCGACTTCGACGCCGAGTTCTTCGGGATCTCGCCGCGCGAGGCGCTCGCCACCGACCCGCAGCAGCGGCTGCTGCTGGAGACGGGCTGGGAGGCGCTGGAGAGCGCCGGCATCGACCCGAACACGCTGCGCGGCAGCCGTACGGGTGTGTTCGCCGGTGTGATGTACCACGACTACGCCCCGCGGGTGCGGGAGATCCCGGCCGAGTTGGAGGGCTGGCTGGGCAACGGCACGGCGGGGAGCGTCGCCTCCGGCCGGATCTCGTACTCCTTCGGTTTCGAGGGCCCGGCGGTCACCGTCGACACGGCCTGCTCGTCCTCGCTGGTGGCGCTGCACCTGGCCGCCCAGTCGCTGCGCTCCGGCGAGTGCGACCTGGCACTGGCGGGCGGCGTGGCGGTGATGTCCACGCCGACCACCTTCGTGGAGTTCAGCCGGCAGAAGGCGCTCTCCGCCGACGGCCGCTGCAAGGCGTTCGGCGCCGGGGCGGACGGTACGGGGTGGGCGGAGGGGGTCGGGCTGCTGCTGGTGGAGCGGTTGTCGGACGCCCGGCGCAACGGCCACCGGGTGCTCGCGGTGGTCCGGGGGACGGCGATCAACCAGGACGGCGCGTCCAACGGCCTGACCGCGCCCAGCGGCCCGGCCCAGCAGCGGGTCATCCGCCAGGCGCTGACCAACGCCGGGCTCGACACCGGCGACGTGGACGTGGTCGAGGGCCACGGCACCGGCACCACGCTCGGCGACCCGATCGAGGCGGGCGCCCTGCTGGCCACCTACGGTCAGGACCGGCCGGCCGACCGGCCGCTCTGGCTGGGTTCGTTGAAGTCCAACATCGGCCACACCCAGGCCGCCGCCGGCGCGGCCGGCGTGATCAAGATGATCCAGGCGATCCGGCACGGCGTGCTGCCCCGCACACTGCACGCGCAGGAGCCCTCGCCGTACGTGGACTGGGAGTCCGGTGCGGTCCGGCTGCTGACCGACGCCCAGGACTGGCCGCTGACCGGCGGCCCGCGCCGGGCCGGGGTGTCCTCCTTCGGGGTGAGCGGCACCAACGCGCACGTGATCATCGAGCAGGCCCCCGAGGCCGAGGGCGAGCCGGCCGGCGGCGAGCGCCCGACGGCGCTGCCGTGGGTGCTCTCGGCCCGCACCGCGCGAGCCCTCCAGGCCCAGGCCGGCCGGCTGGCCGACCACCTGGAGGGCGGCGCGGATCCGGTGGACGCCGCGTACTCGCTGGTGACCACGCGCGCCGCCCTGGAGGAGCGGGCCGTGCTGGTGGGCGACCGGGCGGGCCTGCGGGCGCTGGCCGCCGGCGACCCGGCGCCCGGCCTGGTGCGCGGCACCGCGGACCTGGCCGGGAAGACCGTCTTCGTCTTCCCCGGCCAGGGCTCGCAGTGGGCCGGTATGGCCGTCGAACTGCTCGACTCCGCACCGGTGTTCGCCGAGCGGATCGAGGCGTGCGCCGCCGCTCTGGCGCCGTACACCGACTGGTCGCTGCCGGACGTGCTGCGCGGCGCCGACGGCGCGCCCGGTCTGGAGCGGGTGGACGTCGTGCAGCCGGTGCTGTGGGCCGTGATGGTCTCGCTCGCCGAGCTGTGGAAGTCCTACGGCGTGCGCCCGGACGCGGTGGTCGGCCACAGTCAGGGCGAGATCGCCGCCGCCGTGGTGGCCGGCGGCCTGTCGCTGGCGGACGGCGCCCGGGTGGTGGCGCTGCGCAGCCGGGCGATCCTCGCCCTGTCGGGACGCGGTGGGATGGCCTCGGTGGCGCTGTCCGCCGCCGAGGTGGCCGACCGGATCGACCGCTGGGCCGGACGCCTGTCGGTCGCCGTGGTGAACGGCCCGTCCTCGGTGGTGGTGTCCGGCGAGCCGGACGCGCTGGCCGAACTGGTCGCCGGCTACCAGGAGGAAGGGGTCCGGGCCCGACTGGTCCAGGTGGACTACGCCTCGCACTCCGGACAGGTCGACGACCTGCGCGAGGAACTGCTCGCCCTGCTGGCGCCCGTCCGGCCGCGCACCGGCACGGTGCCGATGCTCTCCACGGTGACCGGCGACTGGTTCGACACCGCCGGACTGGACGCGCGGTACTGGGTGACCAACCTGCGCGAGACCGTCCGCTTCGAGGAGGCCACCCGGGCGCTGGCGGCGCAGGGACACAGCACCTTCGTCGAGATCAGCCCGCACCCGGTGCTCACCGTCCCGCTCCAGGAGACCCTGGAGTCGGCCGGCCGGGCGCGCGGCACGGCGGCGGTCGGCTCGCTGCGCCGGGAGCAGGGCGGCCTGGACCGCTTCCTCACCTCGGCGGCGGAGCTGTACGTCCGGGGTGTGCCGGTGGCCTGGCCGGTGGTCTTCGAGGGCGCCGGCGCCCGCCGGGCCGAGCTGCCGACGTACGCCTTCCAGCGGCAGCGGTACTGGCTGGACGCGACCGTCTCCAACACGACGGTGGCGACCGTGCTCGGACAGGCGGGCGCCGAGGCGGCCCCGGCCGAGGCGGCCTGGACCGTCCGGCTGGCCGGGCTCGGCGCGGCCGAACGCGAGACCGCGCTGCTGGAGCTGGTGCGGGCGGAGGCCGCCGTGGTGCTCGGCCACACCGGGGTCGCGGGAGTGGCCGCGGACAAGGCGTTCCGGGATCTCGGCCTCAGCTCGCTGACGGCCGTCGAGCTGCGGAACCGGATCGGCGCCGCGACCGGCCTGGAACTGCCGGCCACGCTGATCTTCGACCATCCGACCCCGGCCGCCATCGCGGCCTACGTGGTGGCGGAACTCCCCTCGGCCGACGGGAGGTCGGAGCCGCTCACCGCGCTGGCCTCGCTGTCGGCCCTGGAGGACGCGCTGGCCGCTCCCGTGGGCGCCGACGAGGACCGCGACTCCGTCCTCGCCCGGCTCCGGGCGCTCGTCGACCGGTGGGACACCCCCGAGGACCTGCTCGCGGTGGACGACGAACTCGATCTGGAGTCGGCGACCGACGAGGAGCTGTTCGAACTGATGGACCGCAACGCCGAGTCACTCTGACCCGCCCGAGGCGGCGCCGTGCCCGACGGGCACGGCGCCCGCCCGCCCTGCGGTGTGCCCGATGTGCGCCGTGCCCGCTGTGAGTTGCGCCCGACGTGAGATGTGAGAGGCAGTAATGTCCAACGACCAGAAGCTCCGCGAGTACCTGAAGCGGGCACTCGCCGACGCCCGGCAGGCCCAGAAGCGCCTCCAGGAGGTCGAGTCCGGCCGTCGGGAGCCGATCGCCATCATCGGGATGGCCTGCCGGCTCCCCGGCGGGATCGCCTCGCCGGAGGACCTCTGGCAGGTGGTCGCGGACGGTGTCGACACCGTCTCGGAGTTCCCCGACGACCGGGGCTGGGATCTCGCGGGCCTCTACGACCCCGATCCGGAGCACACCGGCACCTCGTACACCCGGCACGGCGGGTTCCTCGACACGGTCGCCGACTTCGACGCCGAGTTCTTCGGCATATCGCCGCGCGAGGCGCTCGCCACCGACCCGCAGCACCGGCTCCTGCTGGAGACCGCCTGGGAGGTGTTCGAACGGGCCGGCATCGACCCGACCGGGCTCAGGGGCAGCCGGACGTCGGTCTTCGCGGGCATCGCCGGCGGCGACTACACCCCCCGGCACCACGACGCTCCGGGTGAGTTGGAGGGGTACCTCGGCATCGGCGGGCTGGACAGCGTCGCCTCCGGCCGGATCTCGTACACCTTCGGCTTCGAGGGCCCGGCGGTCACGGTGGACACGGCCTGCTCGTCCTCGCTGGTGGCGCTGCACCTGGCCGCCCAGTCGCTGCGCTCCGGCGAGTCGGATCTCGCGCTCGCCGGCGGGGTGAGCATCATGGCCAGCCCGCAGGGCTTCGTGGAGTTCTCCCGCCAGCGCGGCCTGTCGGCGGACGGCCGCTGCAAGGCGTTCGGCGCCGGCGCCGACGGTACGGGGTGGGCGGAGGGGGTGGGGCTGCTGCTGGTGGAGCGGTTGTCGGACGCCCGGCGCAACGGCCATGAGGTGCTGGCGGTGCTGCGTGGTTCGGCCGTGAACCAGGACGGCGCGTCCAACGGCCTGACCGCGCCCAGCGGCCCGGCCCAGCAGCGGGTGATCCGTCAGGCCCTGGACAACGCCCGGCTCACGGCGGCGGACGTCCACGCGGTGGAGGCACACGGCACCGGCACCTCGCTCGGCGACCCGATCGAGGCGGGCGCCCTGCTGGCCACCTACGGTCAGGACCGGCCGGCCGACCGGCCGCTCTGGCTGGGTTCGTTGAAGTCCAACATCGGCCACACCCAGGCCGCGGCCGGGGTGGCCGGCGTGATCAAGTCGGTGCAGGCGATCCGGCACGGCGTCCTGCCGCGGACCCTGCACGCCGAGGAGCCCACCCCGTACGTCAACTGGTCGGCGGGCGCGGTGCGGCTGCTGACCGAGGCCCGGGCGTGGCCGGCCGGCGAGGGCCCGCGCCGGGTGGGGGTCTCGGCCTTCGGGGCCAGCGGCACCAACGCGCACGTGGTCATCGAGGAGGCGCCGGCGGCCGAGGAGGAGCAGCCCTCCCCGCCGCAGCCCGGCTCCGTGCTGCCGCGTCCCTGGGTGCTCTCCGCGCGGACGCCGCAGGCGCTGCGCGAGCAGGCGGCCCGGCTGGCCGCGGTGGTCCGCGCCGACGGGGAACTGGGCCTGGCCGACGTCGGGTTCACCCTGGCCACCTCGCGGGCCCGGCTGGACGAGCGGACGGTCGTCGTCGCCGAGGACCGCGCCGGTTACCTCGCCGGGCTGGACGAGGTGGCGGCCGGTGGCGGAGTCACCGGTTCGTCGGTGGGTGCGGGTGGGCTGGCGTTCCTGTTCTCGGGTCAGGGGAGTCAGCGGGTCGGTATGGGCGGGGAGTTGGCTGCCGCGTATCCGGTGTTCGCGGAGGCGTTCGGTGCGGTGGCGGCGGAGCTGGATCCGTTGTTGGGTGTGTCGTTGGCGCAGGTGGTGGCTTCGGGTGAGGGGTTGGACGGGACGGGTCTGACGCAGCCGGCGTTGTTCGCGGTGGAGGTGGCGCTGTTCCGGTTGTTCGAGTCGTGGGGTGTGCGTCCGGATTTCGTGTCGGGGCATTCGGTGGGTGAGTTGTCGGCGGCGCATGTGGCGGGTGTTCTGTCGTTGCGGGATGCGGCGGTGCTGGTGGCGGCGCGGGCGCGGGTGATGGCCGCTCTGCCGTCGGGTGGGGCGATGGTGGCGGTGCAGGCCTCGGAGGAGGAGGTGGTGGCTGCGCTGTCGGCGGGTGTGTCGGTCGCGGCGGTGAACGGTCCTTCGTCGGTGGTCGTCTCGGGGGACGAGGCGGCGGTGGTGGCGTTCGGTGAGGTGTTCGCCGGGCGGGGTCGCAGGACGCGGCGGTTGCGGGTGAGTCACGCGTTCCATTCGGCGCACATGGACGGGATGTTGGTGGAGTTCGGTGCGGTGGCGGCTTCGTTGTCGTTCGCTGCTCCGTCGATTCCGGTGGTGTCGAATCTGACCGGGCGGATCGCGTCGGCGCAGGAGATCACCGATCCGGGTTACTGGGTGCGGCACGTCCGTGAGGCCGTTCGTTTCGCCGATGTGGTCCGGGAGTTGGACGCGAACGGGGTGACGACCTTCGTGGAGCTGGGGCCGGACGGCACGCTGTCGGCGTTGGTCCGGGAGGCTCTGCCGGACGCCGTCGCCGTCCCCACCCTGCGCCGCGACCGCTCCGAGACGCTGACCGCCCTGACCACGCTCGGCCGGATCCACGTCCAGGGCCGGACCGTCGACTGGAACTCGTTCTTCGCCGACGGCGCGCCGCGGCGGGTGGACCTGCCGACCTATCCGTTCCAGCGGCGTCGGTACTGGTTGGAGCCGGGCTCCGGCCGGGGCGCCGACGCGGCGGGTCTGGGTCTGGGCGCTCCCGGGCACCCGTTGCTGGGCGCGGTCGTCGCCCAGCCGGACTCGGACGGCGTCCTGCTCACCGGCAGCCTCTCGCTGCGCACCCACCCCTGGCTCGCCGACCACGCGGTGCAGGGCACCGTGATCGTGCCCGGCACCGCCCTGCTGGAACTGGCGATCCGGGCCGGGGACGAGGTCGGCGCGAGCACGCTGGAGGAGCTGGTCGTCGAAGCGCCGCTGGTGCTGCCCGCGCGCGCCGCCGTCCAGTTGCAGGTCCGGGCCGGGGCGCCCGACGAGGCCGGCGCCCGACCCGTCACCATCCACTCCCGGGGCGCCGACGGCGACTGGCAGCGGCACGCCTCCGGCACCCTGCTGCCCGTCTCGGCACCGGCCGGTTTCGACCTCGCCGCCTGGCCGCCCGCGAACGCCGAACAACTCCCGGTCGAGGACGTCTACCAGGACCTCACCGACGCCGGACTCGCCTACGGCCCGGCCTTCCAGGGGCTCCGGGCGGCCTGGCGGGACGGCGAGACCTTCTACGCCGAGGTGGCCCTGCCGGAGGCCCTGCGCGAGCAGGCCGGCCGGTTCGGCCTGCACCCCGCGCTGCTCGACGCCGCCGTGCACATCACCGCCCACCACGGGCTGCTGGACACCCCGGCGGGCTCCAGCCGCCTGCCGTTCGCCTACACCGGCGTACGCCTGCACGCCGGTGGCGCCGGGGCTCTGCGGGTGCGGCTGCGCCGCACGGGCCCGGAGGCGATCTCCGTGGAGGCCGCCGACGAGAGCGGCGCGCCGGTCGCGACGGTGGAGGCACTGCTGGCCCGGCTGGTGTCGGCGGCGCAGCTGGAGCCGGCCCGGGCCGGCCACCGGGACGCGCTGTTCCAGCTGGACTGGGCGGTCCTGCCGCCCGTCACCGGCCCGGCCGCGGCCGTACCGGGCGCCGGCCCCTACCCGGACCTCCGCTCGGTCGGGCCCGACGCGGGGAGCGGCGGCTGGCTGGCCGTCGCCCTCGAAGGACATCAGGAGCCCCGGACGGCGCTGCGGGACGCGCTGGCCCTGGTGCAGGAGTGGGTGGCCGACGAGAGCCGGCAGTCCACCCGGCTGGTGGTGGTGACCCGGGGCGCGGTGGCCGTGGCCGAGGGGGAGCGGCCCGACCTGGCGCTGGCGCCGGTCTGGGGTCTGCTGCGCTCGGCGCAGGCCGAGCACCCGGATCGGATCCTGCTGCTGGACCTGGACGAGCACCCGGACTCCGCGAACGCGCTGCCCGCGGCCGTGGCCTCGGCCCTGGCCGCCGACGAGCCGCAACTCGCCGTCCGGGCCGGAACCGTGTGGGTGCCCCGGCTCGCGCGCGCCACCGGGCCCGAGGTGGTGGGGCGGGTGTGGGATCCGGAGGGGACGGTGTTGGTCACCGGTGGTACCGGTGTGCTGGGTGGGGTGTTGGCGCGGCATCTGGTGGTGGAGCGCGGGGTGCGGCATCTGGTGTTGGTGTCGCGTAGTGGTGGTGAGGCGCCGGGTGCGTCGGAGTTGGCGCGGTTGGGTGCGACGGTGACGTTCGCGGCGGCGGACACGGCCGATCGGGAGGCGTTGGCGGCGGTGCTGGCGGCGGTTCCGGCGGAGCATCCGTTGACGGCGGTGGTGCACACGGCCGGTGTGGTGGACGACGGTGTCATCGGTGCGTTGAGCCCGGAGCGGTTGGACACGGTGCTGCGGCCGAAGGCCGACGGTGCCTGGCACCTGCACGAGCTCACCCGCGACAACCCGGACCTCGCCGCCTTCGTCCTCTACTCCTCGGTGGCCGCCCTGTTCGGCGGCCCGGGCCAGGGCTCGTACGCGGCGGCCAACACCTTCCTGGACGCCCTGGCCCAGCACCGGCACGCCGAGGGCCTGCCCGCGCAGTCCCTCGCCTGGGGCCAGTGGGCCCGAACCAGCGGTGTCACCGCCCAGCTGGGCGAGGCCGACCTGCGCCGGGCCGCCCGGGCCGGGGTGCGGCCGATCCCGGACGAGCAGGGCACCGAACTGCTGGACGCGGCGGCCCTGCTGGGCGCCCCCTACCTGGTGCCCGCACCGCTCGACCTGGCCGCGCTCCAACGCGGGGGGCAGCCCGTTCCGGCCCTGCTGCGCGGGCTGGTCCGCCCGGCCCGGCGCGCCGCGCGGGCCGCCGCGGCCGAGGGGCCGACGCTGCCCGAGCGGCTCGCCGGGCTCGGCGAGCCGGAGCGGGAGGCCGTCCTGCTGGACCTGGTACGGACCGAGGTCGCCGCGGTGCTGGGCACCGAGACCGAGTCGGTCGCTCCCGCGCGCCCGTTCAACGATCTGGGGCTGGACTCGCTCTCCGCCGTCGAACTGCGCAACCGGCTCACCGTGCTGACCGGCCTGCGGCTGCCGCCGACGGTGACCTTCGACCACCCGTCACCGACCGTCCTGGCGCTTCATCTGCGCGAGCTGCTGGGCGACCTCGCACACCGGCCGGCCCCGCGCCCGGCGGCGGGCCGCGCCGCCGAGCCCCAGCACCCGCTCTCCTCGCTCTACCGGGCGCTCGCCGCGCAGGACAGCTTCGCGGAGGCGTCCGCGCTGATCGGGGTGGCCTCCGCGCTGCGGAGCAGGTTCCCGGCCGAGGAGCGTGCCGCCCACACCCCGGAGCCGATCCGACTGGCCTCCGGGAACGGGGGGTTGGCCGTGGTCTGCTTCCCCGCACTGAGCGCCATCTCGGGTCCGCACGAGTACGCCCGCTTCGGCCACGGCTTCCAGGGCGAGCGCGACGTGTTCGTGCTCCCCTCGCCGGGTTGGGCCCCCGCCGACCTGCTGCCGGACACCCTGGACACCTATCTGCGGATGCAGGTCGACAGTGTGCGGCGACTGATCGGGGAGGAGCGGCCGTTCGTGGTCGTCGGCCGCTCGATGGGCGGTTGCGTGGCACACGCGGTGGCCGCCCGGCTGGAGGCCGAGGGCCGGTCGGTGGCGGGCCTGGCCCTGATCGACGCGTACCCGATCGACAGCGCGGTCCGTGAGGGCATGGGCGAGTGGTGGCTGACCGCGATGCTCGGCGGGATGCTCGACCGGATCGAGCAGTACGACATGGTCTGGAGCGACGCCAGCCTGACCGCGATGGGCGGCTACAACAGCGTCTTCGCCGACTGGCGGCCCGGACCGATCGCCGCCCCCACCCTGGCCGTCCGGGCGGACACCCCCCTGCGCGGCACCGTGATCGACCCGACCGGGCGGCACGACTGGCGCGCCTACTGGCCCACTCCGCACGAGGTGGCCGACGTCCCCGGCGACCACTTCACCGTGCTGGAGCAGCACACCCCGACGACGGCGGACGCCGTCCGGCAGTGGATCGAGAAGAGGGAGCAGGAATGGTCAACCCGGTAGTTCTGGTCACCGGCGCGGCGTCCGGTATCGGCGAGGCGACGGTACGGCTGTACGCGGAACGCGGGCACCGCGTGGTCGCGGTGGACGTCGACGAGGAGGGGCTGGCCAAGCTCGCGGTCCTGGACGGTGTCGCGACCCTGGCGGGGGACGTCTCGACCGAGGAGACGAACGAAGGCGCGGTGCGCCTGGCCCTGGAGCGGTTCGGCCGCCTGGACGCGGCCGTGCTGAACGCCGGGATCGGCGGGGCCGGCCCGCTGGAGTCGGCGGGCGCGATCGAGCGCTTCGACCGTCTGTTCGCGGTCAACGTGCGCGGCGTCGCCCTGGGCATCCGGGCGGCCGTCCCGGCCCTGCGGGCGGTCGGCGGCGGGGCGATCGTGGCCACCTCCTCGGTCTCCGGCCTGCGCGGGGATCCCGGCACCTGGGGCTACAACGCGACCAAGGCCGCGGTGATCAACCTGGTGCGCGGCGCGGCCATCGACTACGCGGCCGAGCAGATCCGGATCAACGCGATCGCTCCCGGCGGCACGGTGACCGCGATGACCGGCAGCCAGGTCGCGGACCCCCGGTTCTCCCGCGCGATCACCAGCAAGATCCCGCTCCAGCGCTGGGCGGTGGCGCGGGAGCAGGCCGAGGTGATCTGGTTCCTGACCTCCCCGGCCGCCTCCTACGTCACCGGGGTGACCCTCCCGGTGGACGGCGGTCTGACCGCCAACGGCGGCATCCTGGCGCCGCCGCCCGCCCGCAACTCCTGACCCTTTCACCACCGTTCACCTAGGAGAGACATGAGCACCGAGGACAACAAGGCGCTGGTTCGTCGTTACTACCACGAGCTGGTCAGCGGGCAGCGGATCGATCTGCTGGCGGAGCTGGTCGCCGAGGACGCCGCCGACGAGACCCGGGTCGGTCCCGGCGGCTCCGGCACCCGGGACGACTTCCGCGAGCACCTGGAGGTGCTCTGGGCGAACGTCCCGGACGTGCGCGCCACCGTCGAGGACCTGGTGGCCGAGGACGACCGGGTGATCGCCTTCTGGCGCATCGAGGGCACCCACGCTGGCCCGGTCTTCGGAGTGCCGGCCACCGGAAAGCCGTTCAGCGGCTTCAGCATCAGCACGCTGACCGTCCGGGACGGCCAGGTGGTGCGCTACAACGTGCTGCCCGACCGCCTGGGCATCATCAGCCAGCTGGGCGGCTCGGTCCGCTGACTCCCGCCCCTTCCGTGCCCCGCCCGGCCGGCCCCACCCGGCCGGGCGGGGCCGTTCCACACCCGATCGCCGAGAAGGAATCACGAGGGAATCATGGCCGAAGAACTGACGCTCCATCAGATATCCGACATCCGAAGGCTGTTCGCCCTGTTCGCGCACGTCTTCGACAATGGTGAGGTCGACGCGCTCGACCAGGTCTTCGCCGAGGACGGCGTGATCGAGCTGGCCCGTACCGGCACCGTCTTCCAGGGGCTGGCCGCCATCCGGGCGTTCAACCTGAGCCTGGGGGAGCACTCCCCGGACCACCACACCCTGGACACCGTGCTGTCGGTGGACGAGGACGGCACGGTGCGCGGGCGCAGCCGCTATCTGGCGATCCTGCCCGACGGCAGCGTCCACAACGGCGACTACTTCGACGTCCTGGTGCACACCGCGCGGGGCTGGCGGATCGCCCACCGCCGCTCCGTCCCGCGCTACCCGCTGGTGGGCCCGCACTGAACCTGCCGCCCGCGCCCAGGGGTGACCCCTGCGGGCCCCGCCCGGACGAGGTGCGGCCGGCGTGCCTGCCGGTCGCTCTAAGGGTCCGGTAGGGGCCCGCTAGGGGTGCGGCGGGGGGTCGGCGATCGCTAGTTTCGGATCATCCCCCCGACGCACGAACCCTGCGAACCATCGGAGTCACCGGCATGCCCAGATCCGTCCCCCGACCGTCAGCCCTGCTCGCCGCCGCCGCGGCCGGGACCCTCCTCCTCGCGGGGTGCGCTTCCACCGGAGGCACGGTCGGCGACAGCGCCGGCGCCTCGGCGAAGCCCGTCGAGGGGGGATCGCTCACCTACGCCGTGGACACCGAGCCGGTCTCCTTCGACATCCACGCCAGCTCGCAGGACATCACCGGCGCCATCCAGCGCAACGTCTTCGACTCGCTCGTCCGCCAGGACGACGCGGGCGAGTTCCACGCCTGGCTGGCGAAGACCTGGGAGGTCGCGCCCGACCTCAAGAGCTACACCTTCCACCTGCGCGAGGACGTGAAGTTCACCGACGGCACGGTCTTCGACGCCGAGGCCGTGAAGATCAACTTCGACCGCATCGTGGCGAAGGACACCAAGTCCCAGTACGCCTCCAGCCTGATCGGCCCCTACACCGGCACGGACGTCATCGACGCGCACACCGTGAAGGTCAACTTCTCCGAGCCGTTCGCGCCGTTCCTCCAGGCCGCCAGCACCCCCTACCTGGGCTTCTACTCCCCGGCCACGATCAAGGCGAACGGCCCGAAGCTGGGTTCGGGCGGCGCGGTGGACATCGGCACCGGCCCGTTCGTGTTCAGCGGCTACACCAAGGGCCAGAGCGCGGTGCTCACCAAGAACCCCGACTACGCCTGGGCCCCGGAGGGCTCCGCGCACCAGGGTCCGGCCCACCTGGACAAGCTCACGGTGCGGTTCCTGAGCGAGAGTTCGGTCCGCATCGGCGCCCTGAACAGCGGCCAGGTGCAGGTCGCCGACGCCGTCCCGCCGGCCGACGTGAAGACCCTCAAGGCCGACTCCCGGATCCGGCTGATCACCAAGGACGCGCCCGGCGCCAACTACGGCCTGGTGCTGAACACCACGCAGGCCCCGCTCGACGACCCGGCGGTCCGCAAGGCGATCCAGCGCGGCATCGACGTCGACACCGACGTGAAGAGCGTGTACTTCGGGGTGTACCAGCGCGCCTGGAGCCCGATCTCCCCGAGCACGCCGTTCTACGACCCGTCGTTGGAGAAGAGCTGGCCGTACGACCAGGCGCAGTCCAACAGCCTGCTGGACCAGGCCGGTTGGACGGCCCGCGACGCGGACGGCTACCGCACCAAGGACGGCAGGCGGCTCACCGTCGAGTGGCCGCTGATGCCCGCCGAGTACATCCGCGACCAGCGCGACACCCTGGGCAGCGCGATCCAGGCCGACCTGAAGAAGATCGGCGTCGAGATCACCCGCCCCCGCCTGGACATCGGCACCTACATCAAGAAGGTCTACGCCGGCGAGGAGGGCATCGCCGACTACAGCTGGGCCCGCTTCGAGCCGGACGTCCTGCGGCTGTACTTCAACAGCGCCAGCGACCCCCGCAAGGGCGGCCAGAACGCCACCTTCTACAAGGACGCGGATCTCGACACCTGGACCGACGCGGGCAAGTCGACCACCGACAAGGCCGTGCGCCAGGACGTCTACGCCAAGACCCAGAAGCGCGCCATCGACCTGGCGCTGTACGTGCCGCTCTACGTCCGCACCGCCGTGGCGGGCACCACCGCCGACGTGCACGACGTGAAGTCCGACCCCAACACCTGGCTGAACTTCTACGACGCCTGGCTCGGTAAGTGACATGAGCCCCCTCCCCCTGCTCGGCGCGATCGCGAAGCGGCTGGCCGCAGCCGCGGCGGTGCTGCTCGGAGCCGCCACGGTGGCCTTCGCCGCGCTGCAGCTGATCCCCGGTGACCCGGTGACCGTGATGCTCGGGCCCGGCACGGTCGCGACGCCCGAGATCAAGGCGCAGATCAGGGCGCAGTACGGGCTCGACCAGCCGCTCGCCCTGCAGTACCTGCACTACCTGGGCAACCTGCTCCGGGGCGATCTCGGCGAGTCGTACCAGCTGCAGCGGCCGGTCGCGGATCTGATCGGCGAGCAGCTCTGGCCCACCGTCCAACTCGCTCTGGCCGCGCTGGCGCTGGCCGTCCTGCTCGCGGTTACCACCGCGGTGGCGACGGCCGGCCGCCGGCCGGCGCTGCGGGCCCTCGCCACCCTGCTCGAACTGCTGACCGTCTCCAGCCCCTCGTACTGGATCGGGATCCTGCTGCTCACCGCCTTCTCGTTCCAGTTGCGGATCTTCCCGGTGGCGGGGGACCAGGACCTCTCCGCGCTGGTGCTGCCGGCCCTCACGCTGGCGCTGCCGCTGACCGGCGTCCTGGCCCAGGTGCTGCGCGAGGGGCTGGAGACGGCCCTCGGCCGGCCGTTCGCGGTCACCGCCCGTTCGCGCGGGCTCAGCGTCACCGCCGTCCGGCTGCGGCACGCGCTGCGGCACGCGGCCGTGCCGCTGGTGACCCTCACCGGCTGGCTGACCGGCTCGCTGCTCGGCGGCGCCGTCCTGGTGGAGACCGTCTTCGCGCGGCCCGGCATCGGCGCGCTCACCCTGCAGGGAACCACCAACAAGGACATGCCGCTGGTGATCGGTGTGGTGCTGCTGTCGGCCCTGGTGTTCGTCGTGCTGTCCACCCTGGTCGATCTGCTCTACACCGTCATCGACCCGCGACTGAGGACCGGTTGACCACATGACCTCGCTCTTCGCCGCCCCGCCCCGGCCCGCCGCCCGTCCGCGCCGCAGGCTGCCGCGTCCGCCCGGCGGCCCGGTCCTCGTCCTCGCCTGCGTCGTCCTCGCCCTGATCGTGCTGGCCGCCGTCGCGCCGGGCCTGTTCACCGGCACCTCGCCGATCGAGACCGACCCGGTGCACGCCCTCACCCCACCCGGCGCCGAGCACTGGTTCGGCACCGACCAGCTGGGCCGCGACCTCTTCTCCCGGGTGCTGTACGGCGCCCGGCCCTCGCTGCTGCTGGGCCTGGGCGCCACCGTGCTCGCGGTGGCCGGCGGCGCGCTGCTCGGCGTCGCGGCCGCGCTCGGCGGGCCGTACGCCGACCAGGTGCTGATGCGGATCACCGACATCCTGCTGTCGCTGCCGCCGATCCTGCTCGCCCTGCTCGGCGTCATCGTGCTCGGCACCGGCTCGGGCAATGTCGCCGCCGCCATCGCGATCGCGTTCGTCCCCGGCTACGCCCGGATCGTGCGGGCCGAGACGCTGGTGGTCCGCCGCTCCGGCTACGTCGAGGCCGCGGTCGGACTCGGCCTGCCGCGCCCGCTGCTGATCGTGCGGCACGTCCTGCCCAACGCGCTCGGCCCGATGCTGGTGCTCGCCACCGTCGGCTTCGGGGCCTCACTGATCGCCGCCTCCGGCCTGAGCTTCCTCGGCCTCGGGCCCGAACCGCCGTCACCGGAGTGGGGCGCGATGCTCTCCCAGGGGCGCGGCTTCCTCCAGAGCGCCTGGTGGGTCGGGGTGTTCCCGGGCGCCGCGATCACTCTCACGGCGCTCGTCGTGAACGCCGTGGGCCGCCGCGCGCAGGCCCGATTCACCAGGAGGACCACCCGATGAGCCTGCTGCGCGTCGATGCGCTGGACGTCTCCTTCGGCGCCGTCCGCGCCGTGCGGGACGTCTCCTTCACCCTCGACCGGGGCGAGTGCCTGGCCATCGTCGGGGAGTCCGGCTCGGGCAAGAGTGTCACCGCCCGCACCCTGGTCGGGCTCGCCGGCGACGGCGCCGAGATCACCGCGGGGGCGCTGACCTTCGACGGCCTCGACCTCGCGGCGCTCACCGAGACCCGCTGGCGCGCCGTGCGCGGCCGCCGGATCGGCCTGGTGCTCCAGGACGCCCTGGTCTCACTCGATCCGCTGCGCAAGGTCGGCGCCGAGATCGCCGAACCGCTGCTCACCCACGGCCTGGCGTCCCGGGCGCGGATCCGTCCCCGCGTGCTCTCGCTGCTGGACGACGTCGGGGTCCCCGAGCCCGGGCGCCGCGCCGAGCAGTACCCGCACCAGCTCTCCGGCGGGCTGCGCCAGCGCGCCCTGATCGCCTCCGCGATCGCCGCCGGCCCCGAACTGCTGATCGCGGACGAGCCCACCACCGCGCTCGACGTGACGGTCCAGGCCCAGGTGCTCGACCTGCTGGGACGGCTCAAGGAGCAGGGCACCGCGCTCCTGCTGATCAGTCACGACCTGTCCGTGGTGGCCAGACTGGCGGACCGGGTGGCCGTGATGTACGGCGGCCGGATCGTCGAGACCGGCCGCACCGAGGACGTCCTCGCCGACCCCCGGCACCCGTACACCCGCGCGCTGCTGGAGGCCGTGCCCACCACCCGTGCCAAGGGCACCCGGCTGTCGGTGCCGGGCGCGGGGCGGCCCGCACCCGGTCCGGCGGGCTGCCCCTACGCCGCCCGCTGCGCCGCCGCCGACGACCGCTGCCGTGAGAGCCTGCCCCGGCCCGACGGGCACGGGGCGCTCTGCTGGTACCCGGGCGAGGGCGCCGGTCCGCCGGTGGCGGCCGTCCGGCTGCGCGTCCGCGCCGAGGAGCCGGCGGAGCAGGCACCCCCGCTGATCGAGGCCGACCGGATCTCCAAGCGGTTCCGGGCCCCTGACGGCAGCACGTACGACGCGGTGCGCGAGGTGTCGCTGAGCCTGCGGGCCGGCGAGACCCTGGGCGTGGTGGGGGAGTCCGGCTCCGGCAAGACCACCGCCGCGCGGATCGTCCTCGGCCTGCTGGAGCCCGACTCCGGCACCGTGCGGTTCGCGGGCGAGCCGTGGAGCGGCGTCCCCGAACGGCGGCGCCGGGCGGCCCGGTTGCGCATCCAGGCCGTCCAGCAGGACCCGCTGGGCTCCTTCGACCCGCGCTTCGACGTCGAGCGGGTGATCGGCGAGGCGGTCGCCAGGGCCGGGGTGCGGAGCCGTCGTGAGCGCCGGGCCCGGGTCGTCGAACTGCTCGACCGGGTGGGCCTGTCGGCGGGGCTGCTGGAGCGCCGGCCCCCGGAGCTCTCCGGCGGCCAGCGCCAGCGGGTGGCGATCGCCCGCGCCCTGGCGCCCGACCCCGACGTGGTGGTCTGCGACGAACCGGTCTCCGCGCTCGACGTCTCCGTCCAGGCCCAGATCCTCGACCTGCTGGCGGATCTGCGGCACGACCTGAACCTGGCGCTGCTGTTCATCTCGCACGACCTCGCGGTGGTGCACCACGTCAGCGACCGGGTGGCCGTGATGAAGGACGGCCGGGTGGTGGAGACCGGGGCGGTGGCCGAGGTCTTCGCGAACCCGGCCGAGGAGTACACCCGCGAGCTGCTGGCGGCCGTCCCCGGCGGGAACCTGCTGCGCGACCGGGCCTGACCCCCGCGCGCCCGAGCGGGGGTGGTACCGCGGTACCACCCCCGCCGGGGCGTTCACCTCCCGGGTACCACGGTTGCCGGTGCTCCTGCGCCTAGCGTGGAGGGTGAGGCAGTCCGGGACGGCCGGCGCCCGAGCGTGAGGGAAGAACCGATGATCGAAGCGCACCAGCTGACCAAGCGCTACGGGGAGAAGACGGCGGTCGACGGACTGGACTTCACCGTGAAGCCCGGTTCGGTCACGGGGTTCCTGGGCCCCAACGGCGCGGGCAAGTCCACCACGATGCGGATGATCGTCGGCCTGGACGCCCCCACCACCGGTTCGGTGACCGTCAACGGCCGCCGCTACGCCGAGCACGACGCCCCGCTCCAGGAGGTCGGGGCGCTGCTGGAGGCCAAGTCGATCCACCCGGGCCGGTCGGCCTTCGACCACCTGATGGCGCAGGCCTACACGCACGGCATCGGCCGCCGCCGGGTCGAGGAGGTCATCGAGCTCACCGGCCTGCAGTCGGTGGCCAAGAAGCGGGCCGGGGCGTTCTCCCTCGGTATGGGACAGCGGCTCGGAATCGCGGCCGCGCTGCTGGGCGACCCGGCGACCGTCATGCTGGACGAGCCGGTGAACGGCCTCGACCCCGAGGGCGTGCTCTGGATCCGCAACCTGCTGACCGGGCTGGCGGCCGAGGGCCGTACGGTCTTCGTCTCCTCCCACCTGATGAGCGAGATGGCGCTGGTCGCCGAGCACCTCATCGTGGTCGGCCGCGGCCGGCTGCTGGCCGACACCACCGTCGAGGACCTGGTGCGCCAGGCCGGCGGCGACACGGTCACGGTGGCCAGCTCCGACCCCGCCCGGCTGCGCGAGCTGCTGAGCGCGCCGGGCGTGGACATCACCGGCCGGGCCGGCTCCGAGGAACTCCAGGTGACCGGGCTGGCCGCGCGCGCCATCGGCCTGAAGGCCGCCGAGCACGGCATCGCGCTCTTCGAGCTGAGCGCCAGGTCGGTCTCGCTGGAGGAGGCTTTCATGGACCTGACCAGGGACGCCGTCGAGTACCACGGAACGACCACCGGCATCGAGACCCCCGGGAGCGCGGCATGACCACCGTCACCGAGATCCAGACCCCCGGCGCCGGCGCCGCCCCGGTGGCGCGCCCGCAGTACCGGGTGACCGCACGGCGCGTGCTGCGCTCCGAGTGGGCCAAGCTCTGGTCACTGCGCTCCACCTGGATCACCCTGGGCCTGGCCCTGGTCTTCGTGGTGGCCTTCGGCCTGATCGCCTGCGCCCACTACAAGTCCAGAATCACCGAGGGCGGCCGGCTGGACCGGGACTTCGCCGACGCCACCGCCGTCCAGCTGTCCCTGTTCGGCACGAACTTCGGCCAGCTCGCGCTGGGCGTGCTGGGTGTGCTGGTCACCGCGGGCGAGTACTCCACCGGGATGATCCGCTCCACCCTGGCCGCCGTCCCGCGCCGGCTGCCGGTGCTCTGGTCGAAGGCCGCGGTCTACGGCGTGGTCGCCCTCGTCGTCGCCACGACCGGAGTCCTGGTCGCCTTCCTGATCGGCAGCGGGATCGTCTCCGGCACCCCCGCCGCCCTCGGCATCTCGGACGCCGGTGTGATCCGCAGCCTGCTCGGCGCCGGGCTCTACCTGGCCCTGGTCGGTGTGATCGGCACCGCGCTGGGCGCCCTGCTGCGCTCGGTGGCCGGCGGCATCTCGGTGCTGGTCGCCTCGCTGATGCTGGTCCCCGGACTGGTCAGCCTGCTGCCCACGTCGTGGCAGGACCACATCAGCCCCTACCTGCCCAGCAACGCGGGCGAGTCGATGTTCGCCCTGCACCACACCGCGCCGGCGCTCACCCCCGGCGCCGGGCTGCTGGTCTTCCTCGCCTGGACGGCGCTGGCACTGGCGGGCGCCGCCTGGCGTCTGGTGCGGACCGACGCCTGACGACCGGCGTCCGACCGGCCGGGCCCGCGACCGGGGCCCGGCCACCGGCGCCCGGAGGCGACGCCCGACCACCGCCTCCGACGCCCGACCACCACCGCCTCCGACGACGACCGTCGGCCCGGCAGCCGAGCGGGTCGGCAGCCGGGCCGACGGCCGTCGCCCACTATGGACGGGTGACCACCATGACCACCGACGAGACGACGGGCGCCCCGGCGTCCTCCCGGACGCAGCCCGCGGGCCTCGAACCGCTCTGGGGGCACCCCCTGGTCGCCTGGCTGGCCCGGGCCGGGCGCCTGCTGCGCCGGCTCGACCAGGACCACCCGTGGGCCCTGGACACCGCCGTGGTGGCCGTGGTCTTCCTGATGTTCTGCGTGCCGGACCTGGTCCACGGCGAGGGCCCGCACGATCTGCGCCTGAAGATCACCCGACTGCCGCCGGCCGGCACGCTGCTCCTGCAGGCCGGACTGGTGCTGCCCCTGTGGTGGCGCCGCCGGGCGCCGTCCGCCGCCTTCGCGGTGATCGCGACCGTCTTCGTGACCCAGTGGATCATGATGGTCTGGCTGCGCGCGGACGTCGCCCTGCTGATCGCGCTGTACAGCCTCACCCTGCACGGCCGGCTGCGGCACCTGCCCTGGGCCTGTGCGGTGATGGCGGGCGTGCTCGGCTTCGCCGCGGTGCAGATCTCGGCCGGGCCCTTCCTCGGCGACGCCATGTTCTTCCTGTTCTGCGCCGCCACCGCGCCGGTCGCCCTGGGGCTGGCGCTGCGGATCCGCCGGGCCCACGTGGCCGCGCTGCACGAGCGCGCGGTCCGGCTGGAGATCGAGCGCGACCAGCGCAGCGAACTGGCCGCCGCCGCCGAGCGCGCCCGGGTGGCCCGCGAGATGCACGACATCGTCGGCCACAACCTGTCCGTGATCATCGGCCTCGCCGACGGCGGCGCGTACGCGACCGAGCTCAGCCCCCAGCGCGGCAAGGAGGCCCTGGAGCTGATCGCCGGCACGGGCCGGCAGGCGCTCGGCGAGATGCGCCGGATGCTCGGTGTCCTGCGCGACCACCAGGAGGGCCCGGAGTACAGCCCCCAGCCCGGTGTCGCGGATCTCGACGGCCTCTGCGAACGGGTCCGGGCGGCCGGACCCCGGGTGACGTACCGCACCAGCGGCGACCTCGAGGCGCTGGACCGGGGCGCGCAGCTGACGGTCTACCGCATCGTCCAGGAGGCCCTCACCAACACCCTCAAGCACGCCGGCCCGCACACCTGCGCCCGCCTCCACGTCGCCGTCGACCCGGCCGCCGTCCGCATCCAGGTCCAGGACACCGGCCCGGCGGCCGGCGCCGGGCCCGGGCCCGCCGGCCGCCCGCCCGGCGAGGAGGGCCACGGCCTGGCCGGGATGCGTGAGCGCGCCGCGCTCTACGACGGCACCGTCACCGCCGGGCCCCGCCCGGGCGAGGGGTGGACCGTGGAGGCCCTGCTCAACCTCGCCCCCCTGCCCGCCCTCAGCCCCGAAGGTCTCTCCTCGTGACCACCGTGCTCATCGTCGACGACCAGCCGCTCCAGCGACTGGGCTTCCGGATGCTCCTGGAGAGCCACCCCGAGACCGAGGTCGTCGGCGAGGCCGGGCACGGCGCCGACGCCGTGCGCCGCACCGCCGAACTGCACCCCGACGTGGTGCTGATGGACGTGCGGATGCCGGGCATGGACGGTATCGAGGCCACCCGCCGGATCGTCGCCGCCGGCGGCCGCTCCCGGGTGCTGGTGCTCACCACCTTCGACATGGACGAGTACGCCCACGCCGCCCTGCGGGCCGGGGCCAGCGGCTTCCTGCTCAAGGACGCGCTGCCCGAGGAACTGCTCGCCGGGATCCGGGCGGTGGCCTCGGGGGACGCCGTGATCGCCCCGAAGCTCACCCGGCGCCTGCTCGACGCCTACGCCCACCACCTGCCGCTGCGCGCACCCGGCGAGGAGGCCGACGATCCCCGGCTGCGCTCCCTCACCGACCGCGAGCGCGGGATCCTGCAGGCGATGGCCCAGGGGTGGACGAACGGCGAGATCGCCGAGCGGCTCTGCCTCGCGGAGTCCACCGTGAAGACCCACGTCGGGCGGGTGCTGGCGAAGATCGGGGCCCGGGACCGGGTCCAGGCGGTGATCTTCGCGTACGACCTCGGCCTGACGCGTCCCGGCGCCCTCGGCTGACGGTCTCCCCGGAGCCGGCGGCCGTCGGGACGCCCTGGTAAGGCGCACGGATCGCCGTCGGACGGACCGGTGCACCGCCCGTCCCCGGCGCCGGGTCAGCGGTGCTCGGTGGGCAGCCGGGGGCGGCGCTGGCGGGCGGCGGCCGGCGCGGGTCGTCGAGGTCAGGGATGACGCCGAGTGGAGGATGCTCCGCACGCGCTCGGCGTCGCTCGGGGCCGGGATGCGGGTGTCGAGGGGGAGCATGGCAGCCCTTCCGTCCACGTCAGGTAAGCCTGATTTGAACGGAAGGGCTGGAAGGTCAGACCGGGGTCGGAGCCGGGCCGTCACCCGGTCCGGCGCCGGGCCGGGCCGAGCGGACCTTCGTTGCTCCCTGCGGGTGAATCCGGCGACCGGACGGGGGGATCGGCCAATCCGGCCGATCCCGGGTGCCGAAAGAGGCCCTGAACGCCCGTGACGGCTCGGGCACCGAAGAGATGGGGCGTGATGGGCCAGGAGCACATCGACACCCGACTGCTGGAAGAGCTCACCGAACAGTCGCAGGACCTGAACAGCGACGCGATGCGGATCACCCGCGGTGCGCTGGCCGACTTCGCCGAGGCGGGCTTCGCCGAGGCGGGCTTCTCGGAGGCCGGCGAGGTGCGGCCGGCGCGACGCTGGTGGCAGCGCGGCGGTACGGTCGCGGGGTCGGCCGGCGCGGCCGGGCTGCTGCACGTCGCCAGGGCCGCCGCCGCCTCGCCCTCGTCCTCCGCCTCGCCTTCCGCCTCCGGGTCCGCGTCGGCCTCCGCCGCGTCCGGGTCCGCCTCCGGTGCGATCACGGCGGACGACATCATGGCGCTGCAGACCGCGGCGTCGCTGGAGAACCTCGCGGTGAGCGTCTACCGGACGGCGGCCGGGCTGCCGTTCATCAAGTCCGGGAACGCGACCGTCGCCGCGTTCATCGCCAAGACCACCGAGCAGCACCTGGCCCACGCCCAGGCGTTCAACGCCGCCGCCACGCAGGGCGGCGGCCAGGCCCAGAGCGGCCCGGACCCGAAGTACAAGGCGATCGTCGACCAGGTGCTGCCCACCATCACGGACGCCGCCGGGGTGGTGAAGCTGGCCCTCACGCTGGAGGACGTCGCCGCGCAGACATACACGAAGAACATCGGCCAGGTCAGCAACGCCGACCTGCGCAAGCTCTTCGCGTCGGTGGCTCCGGTGGAGGCCCAGCACCGTTCCGTCCTGCTGGCGGTGCAGGCACTGCTCGCGGGCAACGCGGCCGATCTCATCACCGTCCCGGTGGACCCGGCGAAGCTTCCGGCGGCCGCCGGAAGCGTCGGATTCCCGGACGCCTTCTACTCGACCAACGAGGCCTCGCCGATCAGTGAAGGGGCTGTGAAGTGACCAGTCGCGACGTGACAAGCCGTGCTGCGAGCAGCGGTGACCTGCCCGGCGCTGCCCGGGGTGCCCGGGGTGCCTGGGAGCTGCCGATCAGCGAGCGCGAACTCACCTGCCTGACCAGGGAGATGAACGAGGCCCACCGCCAGACGCTGCCCGCCATGCGGGCGAGCGCGGTGGACCTCGGGGAGGAGATCCGGGCCCGGAGCGCCGGCGTCCGGCCGGTGGACGCCGGGCGGCGCCGGTTCCTGCTCGGCGCGGGCGGGGCTGCCGCGGCGCTGGCGCTGGCCGCCTGTTCCAGCGGCGGCGCCACCACGAATCCGGTGCCCGCGGCCACCGGCTCGGGCAGCGCGTCGCCGACGGCCTCCGCGAGCGGCCAGTACACCGGGGACCTCCAGGTCGTCGCGCTGGCCACCGCGCTGGAGAACCAGGCCGTCGGCGCCTACCAGGCGGCGCTGGACTCCGCCAAGGCGGGCAGGCTCGGGGCGGTGCCGCCGGCGGTCGCCAACTTCATCACCTCGGCGATGGCCCAGCACGCCGACCACGCCAAGGCCTGGAACGCCGTCCTGACCGGGGCCGGGCTGCCCGCCATCTCCGGCGTGCCGCTGTCCGACCAGGCGGACGTGACGGCCGCGCTGAACAGCGCCACCGACGTGGGCGCGGTCGCCCGGCTGGCCCTCGGCCTGGAGGACCAGGCCGCGCAGACGTACCTCTTCGCGACCTACCACGTGACCAGTCCGGCCGGGATCGCCACCGCCGCCGGCATCGCGCCGGTCGAGGCGATGCACGCGGCGATCCTCAACTACGTCCTGGGCCAGTACCCCGTCCCGGACGACTTCCTGCCGGTCGACAAGGCGGCCGATCCGAGCCTGCTGACCGTCTGACGGCCCGACCGTTCGCCCGCCCCGCCGGCCCGCCGCTCTTGGTACCGCCGACCCCGCCCCGCCGGGTACCGGACCGCCCGGCCCCGGCCGGCCCGGCCGACCGGCACCCGGAGCGGCGGGGTCGGCGCTTACAGTTGCGGAGGCAGAGAGCTGATCAACAGCACCCCATCGTTGCGCGGAGGCGACCATGAGCTCCCACCCGGCCGCCGGAGCAGCTCCGGCCTCGGACCGGAGCCCCGATCCGGGGCCGGGCGCCGAGCCCGAGCAACCCTGGAGCAGACAGCGGCTCCGCAGCAACAACGAGTGGTTGCTGCTGGAGCGGCTGCGCACCACCGGGCCCGCGTCGCGCGCCCAACTGGCCCGGGACACCGGCCTCTCCAAGCCCACGGTCTCGGCCGCGCTGGCCACCCTGGAGCTGGCCGGACTGGCCCGGGAGGCCGGTCTGCTGGCGCCGGGGCGGGGGCGGACCGCGGTGCTGTACGAGCCGGATCCGAGCGCGGGCCACGTGCTCGGTGTCGACATCGGCCGGGGCCGGCTGCGGATCGCGGTCGCCGACCTGGCCGGCGGGATCAGGGCCCGCCGGGACGTCCCGAACCGGGGCAGCAGCGCCGACGAGGTGGCGGACGCCGTGCTCGGCGAGGCCCGCGCCGCGATCGAGGAGGCCGGGATCGAGCCGGGCGCCGTCGTGCACGCCGCGATCGGCACCCCGGGTGTCTGGGACGAGTCGGAGCAGCGCGTCCGCTACGCCGCCCAACTACCGGGCTGGGGCCGGCGCGGGCTCTTCGACCGGATCCGGGAGGCGCTCGGCACCACGATCAGCGTGCACAACGACGCCAATCTGGCGGCCCTGGGCGAGTACGCGCGAGGTGCGGGTGTCGGCTCCCCGCACTTCGTCTACCTGCTGATCGGTACCGGGGTGGGGATGGGCGTGGTCTCCGGCGGCAAGCTGCAGCGCGGGGCGCACGGCGCGGCCGGCGAGATCGGGTTCCTGCCGCTGCCGGGCCCGTACGGCGGTGCGCACGCCGACTCCGGCGCCGAGCCGGACCAGCGGCGCGGCATGCTGGATTCGGCGGCCTCGGCGGAGTCCGTGGTCCGTACGGCCGCCGAGTTCGGTCTGCGGGGCGCGGCCACGGCGAAGCAGGTCTTCGACGCGGCCCGGGCCGGCGATCCGGCCGCACTCGCCGCCGTCCAGCGCGAGGCCGAGCAACTGGCCTACGTGGTGGCGGTGGTGTCCTCGGTCATCGACCCGGATCTGGTGGTGCTGGGCGGTGGCATCGGGCACAGTTCGGATCTGCTGATCGACCGCGTGGAGGAGGCCCTGGCCGCGCTCACCCCGCTGCGCCCCCGGCTGGCGCCCAGCCTGCTGGGCGACGAGGCGGTGCTGATCGGCGCGCTGTCCACGGCGCTGCGCACCGCCCGCACGGAGGTGTTCGACCGCCGCTCGGCCGCGGTGGCCCGGGCGTAGCAGGAGGCTGCCGCTGGCCCCGCCGATCGCGTCACCCGTGCGGTTGCGCGGTCCGCGGTCCGCGGTCCGCCGTCCCGGCTGCGGCCGGTGAGTCCCGTCACCGGCCGCAGCAGTCGTGGGGCTCCGCGCCCGGTGAGGTACCGGGAGGTGCGGGCCGAGGGCGGGCTACTGGATGCCGGCCGCCGCGCAGGCGTCCGTGAACGCCGCGGTGCAGACCTCGTCCTTCGTGTACAGGCCACCGTCGATCACCGTGACGGCGACCTTCGCCTTGGTCACCACGATCGGGGTCAGCAGCATCGAGGGAATGTGCGCCCCGTTGCTCTCGGTGATCGAGCTGGCGACGGAACTGACGTCCAGTCCCTTCAGAAGAAGAACGGCGATGGTGCCGGCCGCATCCGTCTCGGGCTGGTACGGCTTGTAGATGGTGTACGTCTGCTCACCGGTCAGCACCCGCTGGACGGCGTCGACCGAGGCATCCTGGCCGCCGACGGGGACGTTTTTGATGCCGGCGGCCTTGAGGGTCTCGATGACCGAGGCGGCCATCCCGTCATTGGCGACGTAGACCGCCTGGAAACCGGTCTTTCCGAGCTTGTGGATGGCGTCGTTCATCTTCTGCGCCGCCACGTCCGGCTTCCATTCGCCGGACTGCTCGTAGACGATTCCCTTGACCTTGCCGTCCAGGGACTTGTGCGCCCCGGACTTGAACGACGCGGCGTTCGGGTCGGACTCGGCGCCGTTGATCATCACGACGTTGGCGTCGGTGGCCTTCGGGCCGAGCGCGTCGAGCAGGGCGTTGCCCTGGAGCTCACCCGTCCTGGCATTGTCGAAGGAGACGTACGCGGCGACGTCGCCCGAGGCCAGACGGTCGTAGGCGACGACCTTGGCGCCCTTGGCCTTGGCCGCCTCGATCCACGGCGCGGTGTCCTTGGCGTTGACCGGGTCGAGCAGGATGACCTTGACGCCCTTTTCCAGAAGAGCGTCGAACTGCATCTTCTGGGTCGTCTCGTTGTTGTCCGCGTTGGCGTAGTCGATGGTGCACTTGGTGCAGAGGGACGCGACGGATTTCTCGATCAGTGGCTTGTCGAATGCCTCGTACCGGGTCGACGAGGACTTCTCCGGCAATAGCAGGCCGACCGTGGTGTTGGCGATGCTGTCCGCGCCCGGGCCCGAGCCCGAGGACCCGCACGCGGTGAGCGAGAGAAGTGCGAGCGAGAGCGCGGCGGAGCCGCTGATGGTGCGACGCGTCCATGCGTTCATGCGGGGTGGTGCCTCCAGACTGCGCCGCTTCGTCGCGGCCGACGTCGGAGTCAAACCCTCTGTAGCACTTGCCGTCAATAACTAAAGGCCACTTAGCCCCGGAGATGCATAATTCGTTATCTTCTTAAAGTTGACGGGAATGCGACAACTACTGTCAGGTATAGACCACTGGGCGGAGTAAAACGCCGTACTCCCGGGGGAGTACGTCCGACTGCCACGCCGGGCTGACGCGCCGTCCGGCCCGACCGGTCTAGCCTTCCGGTCATGGCCCCCGAACCCGACGCCCCCGCGCCCTGGCGCCCGCCGTGGGTGCGCGCCGCCAAGGCCGGCTGGCCGGTGGCCTCCGCCCTGGCGGTCGCCGTGATCCAGGTCGGCGGCAGCACCGTGGCGGCCCGGCACCAGTCGGGCCGGGTCCCGCTGGACGCCCTCGGCTACCTGCTGCTCCTGCTCGGCCCCGCGCTGCTCGTGCTGCGCCGCCGCCGGCCGGTCGCCGTGGTGGCGGGCGTGTCGGCCGTCACCATCGGCTACCTGCTGGCCGGCTACCCGTACGGCCCGTTCTTCGTGAGCCTGGTGGTCGCGGTCGTCGCCGCCGTGCAGAGCGGTCACCGCCGGGCGGCCTGGACGGCCCTGGGGGCCGCCTACCTGGCGCACGCCCTGGTCGGCTTCGCGCTGCCGGCCGACTGGTCGCGGGCGGGAACGCCGAGGCTCCCCTGGTGGCAGGAGCTGGGCGCCACCGCCTGGCTGCTGCTGGTGGTCGCGGTCGCCGAGATCCTGCGCTTCCGGCGCGAACGCATGGCCGCGCACCGGGAGTTCCAGCTGCAGGCGGAGCGTCGTCGGGCGGACGAGGAGCGCCTGCGGATGGCCCGCGAGCTGCACGACATCCTGGCCCACAGCATCTCGCTGATCCACATCCAGGCGGGCGTCGCACTGGAACTGCTGGACACCCGGCCCGAACAGGCCCGCACCGCGCTGACCACGATCAAGAGCGCCAGCAAGGAGGCGCTAGGCGAGGTGCGCCAGGTGCTCGGCACCCTGCGTACACCCGGCGCCGCCGCCCCGCGCGGCCCCGCGCCGGGGCTGGCCCGCCTGGACGAACTGGCCGGACAGGCCGGGCGGGCGGGCCTGGCGGTCACGGTCGACGCGGTCGGCCCGCCGAGGCCGCTGCCGCCCGGCGTCGACCTGGCCGCCTTCCGGATCGTCCAGGAGGCGCTCACCAACGTGATCCGCCACTCGACGGCGCGCCGCGCGAACGTCCTGCTGGACTGGCGGGAGGCGGCCGCCCTGACCGTCCGGGTCGAGGATCCGGGCCCGGCCGGGCACGGGGACGCCGGCGGCTCCGGCAGCGGACTGGTCGGCATGCGCGAGCGCGCGGCGGCGTTCGGCGGCACTCTGGAGGCCGGCCCGCTGCCGGAGGGCGGCTTCCGGGTCCGCGCCGTGCTGGCCACCGGGCCCACGGCCGGACGGGGCGGCGAGTGAGGGAGAACGCGATGATCCGGGTCCTGCTGGCGGACGACCAGGCGTTGGTCAGGGCGGGCTTCCGGGCCCTGCTGGACGCGCAGGACGACCTCCGGGTGGTCGGCGAGGCGGGCGACGGCGAGGACGCCGTGCGCCTCGCCCGTGAACTCACCCCCGATGTCGTCCTGATGGACATCCGGATGCCCCGGCTGGACGGTCTGGCCGCCACCCGACGGATCGCGCGGGATCCGGCCCTGGACGCCGTCCGGGTGGTCGTGCTGACCACCTTCGAACTCGACGAGTACGTCTTCGAGGCACTCCGCTCGGGCGCCGCCGGCTTCCTGGTGAAGGACACCGAGCCGGCCGACCTGCTGCGCGCCGTGCGGGTCGCCTCGGCCGGCGACGCGCTGCTGTCGCCGGGGGTGACCCGCCGGCTGATCGGCGAGTTCGCCGCCCGCTCCAAGGCCCCGCAGGCCACGGCCGCCGGCCTCGCGCTGCTCACCGAACGCGAACGCGAGGTGCTCACCCTGGTGGGGATGGGCCTGTCCAACGAGGACATCGCCCGGCGCCTGGTGGTCAGCCCGCTGACCGCCAAGACCCACGTCAGCCGGGCCATGGTGAAGCTCGCCGCCCGCGACCGCGCCCAACTCGTGGTGCTCGCGTACGAGTCCGGACTGGTCCGGCCGGGCTGGCTGGGCTGAGTACGCCCGGCGGCCCGGTCTACTCCCCACGCGGTATCCGCACGGCCGCTGCCGGTACGACGCGCCCGCGCGCCCTCGGCGGAATGCTCGGAGTACCCCGGAAACGTCCGGGGAGGAGCCCGCCACCGAGGAGATGAACCGTGATGACCACCCTGTCGGCCGCCCACGACTGGAACGGCCCCGGCCCCTGGATCCTGCTGGTCCCGCTGGTCTGGATCGCCGTGGTGTCCCTGGTCGTCCTGGTACTGCGCCGGACCGCCCGGCGGCGCGGCTGCGCCGCCGGCCGCCCCGAGGGTCCGCTCGCGGTCCTGGGCCGCCGCTACGCCGAGGGCGACATCGAGGCCGACGAGTACCGGGCCCGGCACGCCGTGCTCACCGAGACCGGGGACACCCGCCCGCGCAAGGGCGGGGCCGCGTGAGCGCGCTCGACGTCGTGACCGCCGCCGCCCGGGTCACCGACGCCGTGAAGGACCACGGCGTCGGTGACACCCGGGTCCGCGCCCTGGACCACGTCACGGTCGAGTTCCCCGCCGGCCGCTTCACCGCGATCATGGGCCCCTCCGGCTCCGGGAAGTCCACCCTGATGCACTGCGCGGCCGGGCTGGACACGCTCACCTCGGGCAGCGCCCACCTCGGCGGCACCGAACTCGGCACGCTGGACGACCGCCGCCTCACACTGCTGCGCCGGGAGCGGATCGGCTTCGTCTTCCAGGCCTTCAACCTCGTCCCGACCCTGACGGTGCGGGAGAACATCACCCTCCCGCTGGACCTGGCGGGAACCGCGCCCGACCAGCGGTGGCTGGACACCCTGATCGGGGTGACCGGCCTCGGCGACCGGCTGCACCACCGCCCCGGCGAGCTCTCCGGCGGCCAGCAGCAGCGGGTGGCGGTGGCCAGGGCGTTGGCCGGCCGGCCCGAGGTGGTCTTCGCGGACGAGCCCACCGGCAACCTCGACTCCCGCAGCGGGGCCGAGGTGCTCGGCCTGCTGCGGACGGCGGTGGACGGGATGGGCGGCTGCGTGGTCATGGTCACCCACGACCCGGTCGCCGCCGGGTACGCCGACGGGGTGCTCTTCCTCGCCGACGGCCGGCTGGTCGACCGGATGCCGTCCCCCACCGCCGACGGAGTGCTGGACCGGATGAAGGCCTTCGATCGGGGGCGGTCGTGACCCCGGTCGCCGCCACCCTGCGGATCTCGCTGCGCTCGCTGCGCGCCCACCGCCGGCGGCTGGCCGGCACCCTGCTGTCCGTCCTGCTCGGCGTCAGCTTCCTGACCGGCACGATGGTGCTCGGCGACACCCTGCGGGCCAATTTCGACACCCTGTTCGCGGACGCCGACGCCGGCACCGACGCGGTGGTCCGCAGCGCCGACGTGCTGGACTCCCCGGGCACCCCCGGCGGCGTACGGGCCCCGCTGGACGCCGCGCTCGCCGAGCGGCTGCGCACCGTCCCCGGGGTGGCCGCCGCCGAGGCGTCCGTCCTGGGCGCCGGCCAGCTGGTGGGCGGCGACGGCCGGCCGGTCGGCGGCCAGGGCCCGCCCACGCTGGCCGGCAACTGGCTCGCCGACCCCGTGCTCAACCCCTACCGGCTGGCCGAGGGCCGGGCACCGGCGGCGCCCGGCGAGGCGGTGATCAACCGGGGCGCGGCGAGGAGCGGCGGGCTGCACCTGGGCGACAGCACCGTGCTGCGCACGCCCGATCCGGTGCGGATCACCGTCGTCGGCATCGCCACCTTCGGCGGGAGCGCCGACGGGATGGGCCCCAGCACCTTCACCGGCCTGACCCTCGACGACGCGGAGCGCCACCTCACCCCGAAGGGGGCCGGGCAGGCGAGCTCGGTCCAGGTACGGGCGACGGCCGGCACCTCCCAGGCCGAGCTGGTCCGGGCGATCACCCCGTGGCTGCCGTCCGGCGTCGAGGCAGTCACCGGGGCGGCCGCCACCGCCGAGAGCACCGAACAGGTCTCCGGACGGTTCCTGGACCTGTTCACCACGCTCCTCCTGGTCTTCGCGGGCATCGCGCTGCTGGTGGCGACCTTCACCATCCACAACACCTTCGCCATCGTGGTCGCCCAGCGCACCCGGGAGAACGCCCTGCTCAGGGCGCTCGGCGCGGCGCGGGGGCAGGTCCTGGGGGCGACTCTCGCGGAGGCCCTGGCGGTCGGCCTGCTCGCCTCGCTCGGCGGGCTGCTCGGCGGGGTCGGCGTCGCCACCGGCCTCAAGGCGCTGTTCTCGGCCCTCGGCTTCTCGCTGCCGACGGGTGGCACGGTGGTCAGTGCCGCCGCCGTCGTGCTGCCGCTCGTCGTGGGCACCCTCGTCGCGGTCGGCTCAGCGCTGCTGCCCGCCGTCCGGGCCGGCCGGACCGCTCCGCTCGCCGCGCTGCGGGAGGCCGCCGTGGACCGCGCCGCCGAGGGCCGGGCCGGGTGGCTGCGGCCCGCGGTGAGCGCGGCGCTGCTCGCGGGCGGAGTCCCGGCGACGGTGCTGGGCGCGAGCGACGGCCCGTCCGTGGCGCTGACCGCGGCCGGGGCACTGGCCGTGCTCGCCGGGGTGGTGGTGCTCGGCCCCGTCGCGGCCGCCCGCGCCGTGCGGGTGCTGGGCACCCCGCTGGCCGCCCTGCGCGGCGTCTCGGGCGTCCTGGCGGCCCGCAACGCCGCCCGCAACCCCCGGCGGACCGCCGCCACCGCGACCGCGCTGATGATCGGCGTCGCCGTGGTCACGCTGTTCACCGTCTTCGGAGCGTCCGTCAGGGCGACCCTGGACCGGACGGTCGCGGACTCCTTCGCCGGCGATCTGGCGGTCACCGCGCCCTCCTTCGGAGCCGGTGGCAGCGGAGTCAGCCCCGAACTCGCCGACGCGCTCGCCGCACTGCCCGAAGTCCGGCAGACGGTGGGTCTGGGCCGGGGCGTCGCCCGGATCGACGGCCACGGCCGCACCCTGGACGTCACCGACCCGCCCCGGCTGGCCGGCGTCCTCGACCTCGGCCGGGTGGACGGATCGATGGCCGCGCTCGGCACCGACGGCCTCGCCGTCTCCCGGGGCGAGGCGGCGAGCCGCGGGTGGCGGCTCGGCAGCACCGTCACGGTGGGCTTCACCGACGGCGTCACGGGCCCGTTCACCGTCCGGGCGCTGTACGAGGGCGGCACCCCGGCCGGCGACTACCTGGTCACCCGGGAGGCCTGGGCCCCGCACCGGGGCCAGGACAGCGACACCCTGGTGGCCGTCGCGCTCAGGGACGGCGTGTCGCTCCCGGACGGCTCGGCCGCCGTCCGGCGGGCCGCCGCGCCGTTCGGGGACCCGCAGGTGCAGGACCGCGACGCGTACGCGGCGAGCGCCGCCTCGGGCGTCGACATGATGCTCTCGGTGGTCTACGCCCTGCTCGCGCTGGCCGTGCTGATCGCGCTGCTGGGCATCGCCAACACGCTGACCCTGGCGGTCCACGAGCGGACCGGCGAGCTCGGCCTGCTGCGGGCGGTCGGCCAGACCCGGGGCCAGCTGCGCGCGATGGTGCGCTGGGAGTCCGTGCTGGTCGCCGCGTTCGGCACGGTCGGCGGCCTGGGCCTGGGGGTGTTCCTCGGCTGGGCGCTGGTCCGCGCCTCGGACCGCGCGGGGACCGGTTCGTTCGCCGTCCCGCCGGTGCAGCTCGCCGTGGTGCTGGGCGCGGGACTGCTGGCCGGCGCGGTGGCGGGACTGCGGCCGGCCCGGCGGGCGGCCCGACTGGAGATCCTGCACGCCGTCGCCGCCACCTGAGCACGCCACCTGAGCACGCCCGCTGAGCACGCCCGCTGAGCACGCCACCTGAGCACGTCCGCTGAGCACGCCACCTGAGCACGTCCGCTGGGCACCACGTGCCGGCACGCGCCACCACGTGCCCGCCGGGTGCGACCACAGCCGTTCCGGAGCGCCGCCGGGACGGCTGTGGGCGATGCTGGAGGCGCCGACCGCCGAACGCCGGTGGCCGCCCCGCGCGGGAGGAGAGCGATGCAGAGCCGTGCCCGCCCGGGAGCGGAGCTCGTGCGCTGGGTGCCCGCCGCGATCCTGGCCCTCGGCGTCGGCGTCGACCACTTCACGCCCGACGGCTACAACGGGGGCCCGCTGCTGGCCGTCGCCTGCGTCACCGCCGGGGCGACCCTGCGGCTGCGGGCCACCCTGCTGGTCTGGGCGGTGGCGGTGCTGGCCGCCGTCGGGCTCTCGGCCCACCACGGGACCTTCGGGCACGCGCGCGGTGCCAGCGAGATGGGCAACGTGCTGCTCGCCGGCCTGGGAGCGCTGTACGTCAACCAGGTGATCGCCCGGCAGGACCGGCGCCTCACCGCGGTCGCCTCGGTGGCCGAGGCGGCGCAGCGGGCGGTGCTGCCCGTCCCGCCGGCCACCCTGGGGCCGCTGTGGATCGCGGCCCGCTACGAGGCCGCTCAGAGCGAGGCACGGATCGGCGGCGACGCCTACGCCGTGCAGCGCACCCCGTACGGCCCCAGGTTCCTGATCGGCGACGTCCGCGGCAAGGGGATGGGTGCGGTGGGCGCCGTCTCCGTCCTGCTGGGTGCCTTCCGGGAGGCGGCCGAGAACGCACCGGACCTGCCCGCGCTGGCCGCCCGGTTGGAGCACGCGCTGCTCCGGGAGGGCGAGCGCCGGCAGGACCTGGACCGGGAGGAGGGCTTCACCACCGCGCTGCTGGGCGAGATCACCCCGGACGGCGGAACGCTGCGGCTGCTCAACCGGGGGCACCCGCCGGCCTATCTGCTGGAGGGCACCGGCGTGCGCACGCTCTCGCCGGCGGAGGCGGACCTGCCGCTGTCCTTCGGCGGGCTCGCGGCCCGCCGCACGGTGCCGGACGTCTTCGAACTGCGGCCGAAGGCCGTCCTGCTGCTGGTGACCGACGGGGTGACGGAGGCACGCGACCGGGCCGGGGAGTTCTACGACCCGGCGGCCCGGCTCGGGTACTGGGGGCCCTATCCCTCGCCGCGGTCCGTGATCGACACCCTGACCCGCGACGTCGCCTTCTGGACCGGTGGGCGCAGCACGGACGACATGGCGGTGCTCGCGATCACCAGGGTGGTGGCGGCCGACGACGGGGCGCCGGGGTCCGCCGGGCGCCGGTCAGCCCAGGTGCCAGAGGGTGCCGTGGGCGGTGGCGGTGGTCGCGGCCAGCACCGCGAGGTCGGCGACGCCGAGCAGGACGCCCAGCAGGGCCCGGCCGCGGCGCGCGGTGCCACGGACGAGTGCGAGGACGCCGAGCGTGACGGCGAGCGGGCCGAGCGCGATGTTGAAGAGCAGTAGGCCCGGCAGACCGAGCAGGAAGGAGGCGACGGCCAGGTTGTCCGCTTCGGCGACGGTGCGCGGGCGGGTGGTCGGGGTGGTGCTGTTCACAGGGTGCTCCTCGGGTGGTCGGGCCGTTCCGTCGGGCGGGAGGGATCAGCGGTGCCGGAGCCGGGCGAGGCCCTCGCGGGCGCCGAAGGCCAGCAGCCAGGCGGCGATCGCGGCGGCGGCGAGGAGGAAGACGGGCAGCGGGGTGTGGGCGGCGGCGCCGATGAGGATTCCCATGGCGACCAGCGCGGCGAGGAGGATCATGGTGCGGCCTTTCTGCGGGTCGGCCGGTGACGGCAGGACGGTTCGGCGAACAGTTGGGATGACAAGTGTTCGCCGAGTTCCACTCTACGCTGGCGGAAGTCGGCAAACAGTTGTTTACTGAATGACGTGAGTCACAGTGTGGGGATCAGACAGGCCCAGAAGCAGCAGAGCCGGCGCGCGTTGATGGACGCGGGCCTGCGCCTGCTGGAGGCGCAGAACCTCGCCGGCCTCGGCGTCCGCGAGGTGACCCGGGCCGCCGGGATGTCCCCGGCGGGGTTCTACCGGCACTTCCGCGATCTCGCCGACCTCGGCGTCGCCCTGGTCGAGGAGTCGCTCGCCAGCCTGCACGTGCTGGTGCGCGCGGTCCTGGAGGAGCGCGGCGGGGCCGAGGAGTTGATCGACCGTACGGTCGAGGTCATCGAACTGCACGTGCGGGCCAACCCGGCTCACATGCGCTTCCTGGCGCGCGAGCGCCACGGGGGAGTCCGGCAGGTGCGCGAGGCGATCGCGGCGGAGCTGGGCCGGTTCGCCGAGGAGGTCGGCGCCGCGCTCGCGCGGCAGCCGGCCTCGCGCGGCTGGGACGCGGGGGAGCTGCGCATGCTCGCGCAGCTCTACGTCGAGCACATGGTGTCGACCGCCGCGTCCTTCCTGGAGGCGCCGCCCGAGGACCCGGCGGTGGCCGCGCGGATCGCGGCCACCGCCCGGATGCAGTTGCGGCTGGTCAGCCTGGGCCGCCGCCACTGGAAGGACAACTGACACCTCGTCGACGCGGCCTCTCGGCGGCGCGGGCATCTTGACATCTGGTCATGCTCGCGCCAATTTTGGTGCACCCCACACACCGAGAGGCCCTCCCATGAAGAAGCCGCTCATAGGCGTGCTCACCGCACTCCTGCTGGCCGGGGCGAGCGCCCTCGCCGGCGCCGCCCCTGCCGCCGCCACCGTCACGGCCACCCCCGCCGTCACCGTCAACTTCGCCGGGACGGTGGCGCTCAGCAACTGCTCCGGCTCGCTCGTCCGCCTGCCGGCCTCGGCGGCGGGCGACCCGGCCCTGATCCTCACCAACGGCCACTGCCTGGAGAGCGGCATGCCCGCCGCCGGCCAGGTCGTCGTCAACCAGACCTCCAGCCGCACCTTCACCCTGCTCAGCGCCTCCGCCGCCCGGCTCGGCACGCTGCGCGCCGTCAAGGTCGTCTACAGCACCATGACCGACACCGACGTGACGCTCTACCAGCTCGACAGTACGTACGCCTCGATCACCTCGCGCTACGGGATCTCCCCGCTCACCCTCTCGGCGAGCCACCCGGTGCAGGGCACCTCGATCAAGGTCGTCTCCGGGTACTGGAAGAAGACCTACTCCTGCTCGGTCGACGGTTTCGTCTACCGCCTCAAGGAGGGCGGCTGGACCTGGAAGGACTCGCTGCGCTACACCTCCAGCTGCGACACCATCGGCGGGACCTCCGGTTCGCCCGTGATCGACACCGCCACGGGTGAGGTCGTCGCGGTGAACAACACCGGCAACGAGGACGGCGCCAGCTGCACCGTCGACAATCCCTGCGAGGTCGACCAGAACGGCGTGGTGACGGTCCGCAAGGGCATCAACTACGCCGAGGAGACGTACGGGATCCCGGCCTGCTTCGCGGCCGGAAACCGTCTCGACCTCACCCGCGCGGGCTGCGCGCTGCCGCGCCCGTAGCACCCCGTTCCACTCCGGTGGCACCCGTTCCACCCCGGTGGGCCGCCCGCGTCGCGCGGGCGGCCCACCGGCGTGTTGTGGCGCGCCCCCTGGTCGAAGTATTGAATCGGTGATTCAATACTTCGCATGCCCTATCGACGCACACCCGCCGTCCAGGCCCGGTTGGACGCCCAGCGCGAGGCGGTGCTCCAGGCCGCCGTCGGGCTGCTCGCCGACCGGGGCTACGGCGGGTGCTCGATGGCGGCGGTGGCCGACCGGGCCGGGATCGCCACCGGCAGCCTCTACCAGCACTTCGCCAACAAGGCGGAGCTGTCCGTGGAGCTGTTCCGCCGGGTGGTCACCCGGGAGATCGCCGCCGTCAACGAGGCCGTGGCCCGCCGGGACACCCCGCAGGCCAGGGTCGCGGCCGTGGTGGAGACCTTCGCCGCCCGCGCGCTCAGGGCGCCCAGGCTCGCGTACGCGCTGCTGGTCGAGCCCGCCGACGCCGTCGTGGACACCGAGCGGCTGGTCTTCCGCCGGGCCTTTCGCGACGTGATCGCCACCCAGGTCGCGGCGGCCGTCGCGACCGGCCACCTGCCCGCCCAGGATCCGGATCTCACCGCCGCCGCACTGGTCGGCGCCGTCGCGGAGGCCCTGGCCGGGCCGCTCGCCGCCGGCTCCACCCCGGCCGAGGTGACTCCCGGCCTGGTCTCCTTCACCCTTCGTGCCCTGGGAGGACGCGATGTCACCGACGCATGAGGTCACCAACCAGGCGCCACTGCCCTACGGGCACGACACCGCCGCCGACCCGGGCCTGATCGAGGCCCTGCACCGGGCCGGCGCGGGCTGGGCCGAGCCCGAGCTGCACCAGCTCGGCGTCCTGGCCGGCTCCGAACAGGCCGCCGAGTGGGGCAGGCTGGCCAACGAGCACCCGCCGGTGCTGCGCACCCACGACCGCTTCGGGAACCGGATCGACGAGGTCGAGTTCCACCCGCACTGGCACGACCTGATGCGCACCGCCGTGAGCCACGGCCTGCACGCCGCGCCCTGGCGCGACAACCGCCCCGGCGCGCACGCGGCCCGCGCCGCCAAGTTCCACGTCTGGAGCCAGGTCGAGGCCGGCCACACCTGCCCGATCTCCATGACGTACGCCGCCGTCCCGGCCCTGCGCGCCACCCCGGCGCTCGCCGAGGAGCTGGAGCCGCTGCTCGCCGCCCCCTCGTACGACTTCGGGTTGCGCGATCCGCTCACCAAGCGCGGCCTGATCGCCGGCATGTCGATGACCGAGAAGCAGGGCGGCTCCGACGTCCGCGCCAACACCACCACCGCCACCCCGCACGCCGACGGCGGCTACCGGCTGAACGGCCACAAGTGGTTCACCTCGGCGCCGATGTCCGACCTGTTCCTGACCCTCGCCCAGGCCCCGGGCGGCCTCAGCTGCTTCGTGCTGCCGCGGGTGCTGCCGGACGGCTCCCGCAACCGGATCCTGCTCCAGCGGCTCAAGGACAAGCTGGGCAACAGGTCCAACGCCTCCGCCGAGATCGAGTACGACGGTGCGCTGGGGCACCTCGTCGGCGAGGAGGGGAGCGGGGTGCGGACCATCATCGAGATGGTCAACATGACCCGGCTGGACTGCACCCTCGGGGCGGCCGCCGGCATGCGCCTGGGCGCCACCCGGGCGCTCCACCACGCCATCCACCGAAGGGCGTTCGGGGCCGCCCTGGTCGAGCAGCCGCTGATGCGCAACGTACTGGCCGACCTGGTGGTGGAGTCCGAGGCGGCCACCGCCGTCGCCATGCGGCTGGCCGCCGCCACCGACGCCGCACTCGCGGGCAACGAGACCGAGGTGCTGGTCCGCCGGCTCGGGTTGGCGGTCGCCAAGTACTGGGTCTGCAAGCGCGGTCCGGCGCACGCCGCCGAGGCCCTGGAATGCCTGGGGGGCAACGGCTACGTCGAGGAGTCCGGAATGCCCCGGCTCTACCGCGAGGCGCCGCTGGTGTCGATCTGGGAGGGCTCCGGCAACGTGGCGGCGCTGGACGCGCTGCGGGCGATGGCGAAGCGGCCGGAGAGCGTCCAGGCGTTCCTGGGGGAGCTCGACCTGGCCGCCGGGGCGGACCGCCGGCTGGACGCCGCCGTCGCGGCCCTGCGCAAGCAGCTCGGCGACCTCACCGACCTGGAGTACCGCACCCGGCGCCTGGTCGAGGCGATGGCACTGGCGTTCCAGGGCTCCCTGCTGGTGCGGTACGGCAGTGCGGCGGTGGCCGACGCGTTCTGCGCCTCCCGGCTGGGCGGCGACCACGGCGGTGCCTTCGGCACCCTGCCGACCGGCCTGGACACCGCCGCGATCCTCGCCCGGGCGACCCCGGTGGCGGCGTGAGCGCGGCCGAGGTCCGCTCGTTCTGGCAGAGCCTGGACCTGCCGGGCCTGGTCGACGTGCACACCCACTTCATGCCGAAGAGCGTCCTCGACAAGGTCTGGGCGTACTTCGACGCCGCCGGGCCGCCGACCGGCCGCCCCTGGCCGATCGCCTACCGCGAGGAGGAGGGCGAACGCGTCCGGCGGCTGCGGGAGTTCGGCGTCCGGGCGTTCACCGCGATGCTCTACCCGCACAAGCCCGCGATGGCCGCCTGGCTCAACTCCTGGGCCGCCGGCTTCGCCGCCCGCACCCCGGACTGCCTGCACACCGCGACGTTCTTCCCCGAGCCGGGGGCGGCCGACTACGTGGCGCGGGCACTCGACGAAGGAGCCCGGGTCTTCAAGGCCCATCTGCAGGTCGGTGGCTACGATCCCGCCGACCCGCTGCTGGACGAGGTCTGGGGCCTGCTCGCCGAGAGCGGCACCCCGGTGGTCACGCACTGCGGCTCCGGCCCCGTCCCCGGCAAGCACACCGGACCGGGGCCGATCGGGGCGGTCCTCGGCCGGCACCCGGAACTACCGCTGGTCGTCGCGCACATGGGCCTGCCCGAGTACGGGGAGTTCCTCGACCTGGCCGAGCGGTACCCGCGCGTCCGGCTGGACACCACCATGGCGTTCACCGCCTTCACCGAGCGGGACAACCCCTTCCCGACCGCCGAACTCCCGCGTCTGCGCGCCCTCCAGGACCGGATCCTGCTCGGCACGGACTTCCCCAACATCCCCTATCCGTACGCGGACGCGCTGCACGCCCTGGCCGGGCTGGGCCTGGGCCCCGAGTGGCTGCGGGCGGTCTGCCACGACAACGCGGCCGGACTCTTCGGCCTGCCCGACGCCTGACCCGCTCTCGGACCACCGTCGCGAGCAGCCGCAGCGCGTCACCGTGCAGGCCCGGCGCGGCGGCGAGGAAACCGTCGGAGGCCGGCGTCCAGGGCGCCCCGCGGGTGTCCGTCACCAGGGCGCCGGCCTCGCTCGCGATCAGCGCCCCCGGCGGGGGGTCGCCCGCGTCCGGTCCGTACTCCCGGAACAGCCCGAGGCGGCCGGAGCCGACGCAGGCGACCTGCAGTGCGGTCGGGCCGAGGTCGCGCACCGCCAGGACCTCGGCCGGGAGCGCCGACTGCTCGCGACCGGCGGGCCGACCGACCGGTCTGCCGGCCACCGTCTGCTGTCCCGACCCCGGCGGGCTGTACCGGTTCACCACCGACACGCTCGGTCCGCTCGGGGCGGCCCGCGCGGAGACCGCGATCGTCGGCCGCGCGGTCAAGCGCGCGGGTGTCGTGCTGTCAGCATTCGGCGCCGGCCCGGTCCATGCGGGGCGAGCCCGGCGATCCTGAGCGCGCGGCGGGCACCGTGTCCACGGGCCGGCCGTCGGTGGGCGGCTGCCCGGCCACGGCCGGCAGACGGAGCGCGGCGGCCGGGGCCGCGAGCAGCTCCTCGATCTCGCCGACCAGCGGCGAGTCGGTGCCGACGAGCGCTCGCAGGGCCTCCCGCCAGTGCGCCGCGGCCTCCTCGCCGAGCCCGCGGGCGCGCAGGATCAGCCCGTGGACGTGGTGGGCGAGGCCCTGCGCGTAGGTGTCGGAGCGCTCGTCGGCCATCGCGAGCACGGTCCGGCACTCGCGTTCGGCCTCCTCGTCGCGGTGCAACCCGTGCAGCGAGCGCACCAGGCCGAGCCGGGCCTGCACCTCGTGGTGCCAGTCGTCCATCCCCGACATCAGGCGCACGCAGGTCTCGAAGTGGGGGAGCGCCTGAGCGGGTTCGCCCAGGGTGAGGTGGGCGTACCCGATGTTGGTGCGCGCCGCCTGGTGCACGAGGCGGTCGCCGAGCCGTTCGCCGATCTCCAGGCTCAGCGAGTGGCACCGGATCGCCAGCCGGGGGTCGGCCCCCTCGTGCAGGTTGCCCAGGGTGCTCAGGGCGATCGCCTCCTCGCGGTCGGCCCCGCGGCTGCGGGCGATCAGCAGGCACTCGTCGAGCACGGCGATGGCCTCCTCGATCCGCCCGAGATCCTGCAGCAGCAGCCCGCGGTTGCCCAGGGCCGGCTGCACCCGGTCGTCGTCCCCGAGCGTGCGCCAGATCGCGATCGCCCGCTCGTTCAGGTCCAGTGCGGTCTCGAACCGGCCGGCCATGTAGTGCGCGGCCGCGAGGTCGCTGAGCGCCTGCGCCCGGCCCGGTTCGTCGCCGAAGTCGTGGGCGGCCGCCAGCGCGATCTCGTTGAGCCGGCGCAGCGCCTCGATCCGGCCCCGCCGCTGGAGGTAGGGGAAGAGCGCCTGGACCATCGCCGCCACCGTGCGGTGATGGGCGGGCTGCCGGCCGTAGGTGGTGGCGAGCGCGCCGATGTTGCCGAGCTCCCGGTCGCACCAGGCGAAGGCCGCCGGCCCGTCGGCGAACGGCTCCGCCTCGCCGAGCGGCTCGGGCAGCCGGCGCGCGCGCTCCCCCCACGGGCCGAGGATCGCCAGCACGGTCTCCCCGGCGGTCGCCGTGTACCAGCGCAGCGCCCGGTCGGCGGACCTCTCCAGATCGTCGCCGTCGCCGAGGCGGACGGCCAGCTCGCGGGCGAAGTCGCGGACCAGGTCGTGCGGCGCGTAGTGGCCGAAGTCGGTCTCCTCCAGCAGCGCGACGTCCACCAGCCGGTCCAGCGCGGCCGCCGCCCTGGCCTCGCCGGTGTCCATCAGCCGGGCCAGCAGGGGCACCCCGTACTCGGCGAGGTCGACGGCGCCGATCCGGCGCAGGGCGAGGGCGGCGTCGCGGTCGTCGCCGCGCTCGGAGGTGAGCAGCGCGTCGTGGGCGACGGCCAGCGAGCGGCGCACGCTCAGGTCGTCGTACTCCAGCTGGTCGAGCCGGCGCTCCTGGTCCGTGAGCAGTTCCACCAGGGACTGCGCGCTCAACGCCCGGCGGACGGCCAGCCGGGCGGCGACCACCCGCAGGGCGAGCGGCAGCTGGCCGCAGAGCTCGACCAGGCGCCGCACCGCCGCCTCGTCGCCCCGGGCCGGGCCGCGGCCGGACGCACTGGCGATCAGGGCGGTGCTCTCGTCGGCGGTGAGCGGCGCGAGCGGGACGGACACCGCGCCGTCCAGCGCGGCCAGCGGCGGCCTGCTGGTCACCAGTACCGCGCACCCGGGCTCGGCCGGCAGCAGCGGCCGCACCTGGGCGGCGGAGGCGGCGTCGTCGAGCACGATCAGGGTGCGGGTGGCGTCCAGGGTGGAGCGCAGCAGGGCGGAGGCGCCGTCGGCGTCGGCCGGGATCAGCCGGGGCTCGACCCCGAGACCGCGCAGCAGCGCGCCGAGCGCCTGGATCGGGCCGAGCGGCGCCATGCCCGGGGTCGCGCCGTGCAGGTTCAGGAAGAGCTGCCCGTCGGGGAACCCCTCGCGCAGCGAGCGGGAGACGTGCAGGGCGAGCCCGGTCTTGCCGACGCCGGCCATGCCGCTGACCACCACGACGGCCGGCTGGCCGCCCGCCGCCGTCAGGGCCGCCCGGACGGCACCGATCTGCTCGGCCCGTCCGACGAAGTGGGCGGGTGGGACGGGGAGCTGCGCCGGTCTGGGCCGGGCCGCGACGGCCGGGGGCTTTGGCGGCTCCTCCTCGGGTCCGACCGGAACGGGATCGCGCAGGATCTCCCGGTGGGCCTCCTGGACGGCGCGGCCCGGTTCGACCCCGAGCTCGTCGACCAGGGCGCGGCGCAGCGCGTGGAACACGGCGAGCGCCTCGGCCTGCCGGTTGGTCCGGTGCAGGGCGAGCATCAGCTGCCGGTGGAAGGCCTCCCGGTACGGGTGCTCGCGGGTCAGCGAGCCGAGCTCGGCCGCCAGGTACTGGTGGCGGCCGAGCTGGAGCTCCGCGTCGAAGCGCCACTCCAGCAGTTGCAGGCGCTGGTCGACCAGCCGTTCCACGATCGGGTGGTCGGCGAAGTCCGGGACGTCGGCGAGCGGGCGCCCGCGCCAGAGCTGCAGGGCGGCGGCGGTCTCCCGGGCGACGGTGGCCCAGTCCCGCTGCTGGTGCGCCGTGCGGGCGGCCGTGAGCCCGGCGGCGAACAGGTCGGTGTCCAGTTCGCCCTCGGCTACCTGCAACAGGAACCCCTGCGGCACCGCGAGCAGCCGCGCCGCGCCGCCCTCGGCGAGGGCCCGGCGCAGCCTGGCGACATGGTTGTGCAGCGAGGCGGTGGCGGTGGCGGGTGGACGGTCGCCCCACAGCGCCTGCCGGAGGGCGTCGAGCGGCACCGGGCGGCCGGGCCGGAGCAGCAGTGCGGTCAGCAGCACCCTGCTCTTGAGCGCTCCGACGGCGCGGACCTCGCCCGCGTCGTCGAGCACGGTCAGTGGGCCGAGCAGGCCGAATCGCATCTGACAACTCCCCCCGGGGCCGGTGCTGGTCGCCCGTCAACTCGCCGCCGAAGGACCTGTTGGTGCCATGTTAGTGGTCCGTTGGTGGCGCCCGGCAGGATCGTGCAGGTGATGAGCCGCCCGCTGCCGGACGGTCCGGCTACGGGGGGCCGGATCGCCCGGCAGCGGGCGGCTCATCACGTGTCGGGCGCCGCCGTGGGCGGACGCCGCGTCAGACCCCGGTGCTGGAACCCGGGCGGATCACCATCAGTACGACCACCACGGCCCACAGCAGGTTGAACACGCCGGCCGTCATCGGCAGCAGGCGCAGGCCCTGCACCGCCCTGGCGCGCTCCTGGTCACCCGCGCCGTCCGCCGTTCCGGCCACGGCCACAGGCGCTCCCTCGACCGCCGGCGCTCCCTCGGCCGCCGCGGCCGGGCCGAGGGCGTCCACGGCGGCCTGCTGGGCCGGCAGCACGAACAGCAGCAGCGAGAGCGCGGCCAGCGCGGTCAGCACCATCGAGACGATCAGCCAGGGCTGACCGAGGACGCCCATGACCTGCGCCAGCCCGATACCGAGGACGGGGACGGCCAGACCGAGCATCGCGTAGACCTGGGTGATCCGGTGCAGGACGCGCACCGAGCCGGTCTCCGAGGCGAGGTCGGGCCCGCCGGCGAGCGCGGCGCGGGCCCGGGCCGGGAACATGCTGACCGCCACCGCGACCGGGCCGATGAACAGCACCGAGACGAGGACGTGCAGGCTCAGGAGGAACTTCGCCATGGGGGAGGACCTTTTGTGCGGGGGCGGACAGTGCGGTGGGGCGTCCACCGGAGCGAAGCCCCCCGCACGCTAACATCGCCCCCGTGGCGCCCCCCGGCCGGGTGGCGGCCGGGCCGCCGCTACCCGGCGAACACCGCCGCGTGGGCCGGGACGGGCGGCCGGGTGCTCACGGCGCAGACCGACGCCCCGGCCTCGACCGCCCGCCCGGCCCGGTCCTGCGGCGCGCTCCGCCCGGGCCCGTCCCGGTGGTCCGGCAGGTGGGGCGCGTCCCGCCAGTCGAGAACGTGCAGGTCCTCGTGCCGGCTGCGCAGGGGGGCGTCCCCCTCGACGTCCGGCGGCAGGGCGGAGAGGTCGAGCCGGTCGAGGGTGTCCAGGGTGGCCCGACCGATCTTGATCATCGCCTCCTTGCGGACCCACTGCCGGAGGAACGCCCGGGACGGGTCGGCCTGAGCCCGTACCTGGTGCAGTTCGCCCTCGGTGAGGACCCGCTCGGCGACCCCGACGGCCGGGCCGCCCCGCTGGGGCAGTTCCACGTCGATGCCCACCGGCTGCCACCCGGCGGCCGCGGCGACCACACCCCGGGTGTGGGAGAGGCTGACGTGCACGTCCGGCAGGCCGATCAGGTACGGCTTGCCGTGTTCGTCGGTGCCGCAGCCGGGGCAGTGCTGGGCCAGCGTCAGTCCGGCCGCGGGGATGCCGAGCAGGCGGGCGGCGCAGAGTCGCACCAGGATGTGTGCGGCAGTGAAGTCGATCCGTCCGGATTCATGGTGGAATCGGGAGGCCCGGCGTTGCTCCAGCGCGGTGAGCAGGTGCCCGCCCGCCTCCGGGTGCCGCAGGACCTCGCCACTGGCCGACGCCACCACCAGTGGGCCGTCCCCCTCGTACGCGTCGCGCCGGCTCACCGTGCTCCCCCTTCGATCGCCGCCCCCAACCTATGAGCCGTCGCCTGATCGGACAAGCGGCGCCGCCGGTCGGACGAACCACGTGATCTTCGGGCAAACCGGGCGGCGTGGCGCCGGGAACCTCTCCGACACCCGGGCTTGGATGGACACATCATCAGATGAGCGGTGGCTGATGGGGGGTGGCCCGCTCCCGTGCGCGTAAGGGGCAGTCCATGACTTCAGAGGTCGGCACCACCGAGCCGGTCGAGCCGGCGGGTCCGGCGGCCGAGGCCCCGCCGGGCCGGCAGCGACGACTGGTCAGAGTGGCTCTGATCGCCGGGCTCACCCTCGCTCCCATGACGGCCCTGCTCAGCATCGGCACCGCCGCGCCCCTCGCACCACCGCTGGGTCCGTGCAGCGGCCCGGCCTGTCCCGACACCTTCCCGCCGGTCAACAACGGCGACTTCGCCGGGCGCGACGCCACCGTCAACATCTTCACGGGCGGCTACTTCCGGGCCTCCCAGCGAGCCGCCGAGGCCGAGGGCAAGATCGTCACGCTGGGCGACTTCACCGTGGACAAGGACGGCGGCGGCTCCTTCAACACCGCCGTGGCCGGCGTCGGCTCGCGGGTCGTCCCGCCGGACGGCACGGACTTCGTCACCGTCGGCGGCAACGTCGACGTCAAGACCGGCAACACCCTCTTCGTGGGCGGCGTCGACTCCAAGGGCGCCGCGTTCGGCGATCTCAGGTACGCCGGAACGCTGACCGGCACGACCAGCATCACGCCGACCGGCACGGCGATCCACGACCCGAACGCCGCCGATCCCTACCTCGACGTACTCGACCAGATCGAGACCGCGTCGAGCTGCACCGGCAAGGCGGCGGCGACCGGGACGGTGACGCTGACCTCCTTCGACGTCACCTTCACCGGTGACGGTACGAGCGCGAGGCAGGTCTTCAACGTCACCGGGGACCTGACCAGTCCGAGCGGCGGCCCGGTGGACATGGTCTTCGCCGGCATTCCCGCCGGCGCCACCGTGATCGTCAACATGCTGTCCGAGGGAGCGGTGATCAACACCAACACCGGCTTCGACGGGACGCAGACCGCCGACCTGCGGCCCCGACTGATGTGGAACTTCCCGACCGCCACCACCTCGACCATCAAGGGCGGCGCGCAGTTCCAGGGGTCGGTCATGGCGGGCAACCCCGCGAACACCATGACGCTCGCCCAACCCGGGATCAACGGCCGTGTGTACCTCGCCGGGAACCTGGAGCTGACGGGCACCTCCGGGACGGAGATCCACGCGTACCCGTTCGACGGCGACCTGCCGGAGTGCGCGAGTCCTTCGCCTTCGCCGAGTCCTTCGCCTTCGCCGAGTCCGAGCCCGAGTCCGTCGCCTTCGCCTTCGCCGTCGCCGAGCCCGTCCCCGTCCCCGTCCCCGTCGCCGTCGCCGAGCCCGAGTCCGTCCCCTTCGCCGTCGCCGAGCCCGTCCCCGTCCCCGTCGCCGAGCCCGAGTCCGTCGCCGTCGCCGAGCCCGTCCCCGTCCCCGTCGCCGAGCCCGAGCCCGTCGCCGAGCCCAAGCCCTTCGCCGAGCCCGAGCCCGTCCCCGTCCCCGTCGCCGAGCCCGAGTCCGTCGCCGAGTCCTTCGCCCTCTCCCTCTCCGTCGCCCAGTCACTCGTACTCCCCGCGCCCCAGTCCGAGTCACAGCTACAGCCCGAGCCCGAGTCACTCCCCGTCGGTGACACCCTCGCCGAGTGCCAGCCCCAGTCCGAGTCACAGCTACAGCCCGAGCCCGAGTCACTCCCCGTCGGTGACACCGTCGCCGAGTGCGAGTGCGAGTGCGAGTGCGAGTGCCAGCCCCAGTCCGAGTCACTCCCACTCGCACAGCCCGGGGGTGAGCCCCAGCCCGTCGCTGCCCTCCACCGGTGGCAGTGGGAGCCCGGTCGTGCTGGGCCTGGCGGCGGCCGCGCTGCTGGCGGGTGGCGGCCTGGTCGTGATGGTCGTCCGCCGTCGTGGACGCCACAGCTGATCCGCCACGGCTGATGCGCCGTTGACCGGCTGACGCCGCAGTAGGAGGCCGTCCGGGGCCCACGGGCCCCGGACGGCCTCCTCGCTCGTCCGGCCACTGATCGGTGTCGGTGTCGGTGTCGGCGGGGACGTGCGGGCGGCGGGTCGGATCGTGGCCCGTCCCGGGGGCGTCGCCACCGTCACGAGGGGGGCGGCGGGGCGGTCAACGGCGGCAGCTCGAAAGGGCCGTCGCCGGGGCCGGGGCGGCGAGCATGGCGGCGGAGACGACCGTCAGGTCGGCAAGGAACGTCTCCTCGTCGGTCAGCGGCACGGTGTCGGAGAGGTACTGCTGCGCCCGCCCGGCCAGTGCGGCGCACACCAGCGTCAGGACGTGGTCGATCCGCTCCAGGCGGATCGGTTCGGGCAGATTCAGGATCCGGTTCTCGACCAGTCGGATCACCGCCCGGTGGCCGCCGCCGGCCTGGGGCGGCCACGGGCTCCCGGGGCGTACTCCGCCCGCGTGGCCGAGCTGGGCGGAGATCCGCAGGCAGTGGCGACCGCGACCGGTCCGCAGTTCGGTCGCCTCGGCGGTGATCAGCGCGCCGAGCAGCTCCGGCAGCGCGGCCCCGTCGAGCCCGGGCAGCCACGGCGCGAGGGCCCGCTCGGTGCGGTCGCGGCTGCCGGCCATGATCGCGTCGAGCAGGCCCTCGCGGGAGCCGAAGTGGTACTGCACGGCGGAGGGGTTGCCCTGTCCGGCGAGCCGGGTGATGTCCCTGGTCAGGGCCGCTTCGACACCGCGGGTGGCGAACAACTGCTCGGCGGCGCGCAGCAGCTTCTCGCGGGTCTGGTGGCCCGCCGACGTCCTTGCCATGCGACCAGGTTGATGCTTGCCGTGGGCGACGGCAAGACCGCGCCCGGCGCGGGTGCTACGTCACCGCCCCGCGCCGCCCGAACCGCTCGGCCCGCCACTCGCCGGACTCCAGGACCTCCGCCAGATGCCGCGCCGCCTCCCAGACCTCCGCGTACGACAGGTAGAGCGGGGTGAAGCCGAAGCGCATCAGATCGGGTGCCCGGAAGTCGCCGATCACCCCGCGCTCGATCAGCGCCTGCACCACCGGGTACCCGTCGGGGTGCCGCAGTGCGACCTGGCTGCCCCGGCGGGCGTGCTCGCGCGGCGTGACCACCTCCACGTCCAGCGGCTCGACCAGCGCGATGAACAGGTCGGTCAGCGCCAGGCTCTTCGCTCGGACGGCCCGCAGGTCGACCGGCTCCCAGACGTCCAGGCTCGCTTCCAGCGCGGCCTGGCCGAGCAGCGAGGGCGAGCTGGTGAGGAACCGCCCGATCCCGCCGGTCGGTTCGTAGCCGGCCTCGAACGCGAACGGCCGGGCATGGCCGAACCAGCCGCTCAGCGGCTGCACGGCGGCATCCTGGTGCCGCTCGGCCACGTACAGGAACGCGGGTGAACCAGGGCCGCCGTTCAGGTACTTGTAGGTGCAGCCGACCGCGAAGTCCGCACCGCAGGAGTTCAGTTCCACCGGCAGCGCACCCGCCGAGTGGCAGACGTCCCAGATCATCAGCGCGCCGGCCGCCCGCACCCGCGCGGTGATCGCGGCCATGTCCAGCAACTCGCCGGTGCGGTAGTCGACATGGGAGAGCACCACGGCCGCGACGTCGTCGTCGAGCCGGGCCTCCAGCTCCTCGGCGGAGGACAGCAGGACGCTGCGGGCCCCCTCGAACAGACCGGTCACGCCCTCGGCGATGTACAGGTCGGTCGGGAAGGCCGCGCCGTCGCCCAGCACCGTCCGCCGTCCCGGCCGCAGCCGCAGGGCCGCCGACAGCACCTTGAACAGGTTGACCGAGGTGGTGTCGCACACCACCACCTCCCCGGCCGAGGCCCCGACCAGCGGTGCGATCCGCCCGCCGAGCCGGTACGGCTGCTCGAACCAGCCGGCCTCGTTCCAGCTGCGGATCAGCTCCTTGCCCCACTCGGCCTCGACGGTCCGGCGTACCCGCTCGGGGGTGCGCACCGGCAGCGCGCCGAGCGAGTTGCCGTCCAGGTAGATCACGCCCTCGGGCAGGCTGAACTCCTCGCGCAGCGCCGCGAGCGGATCAGCCGCGTCCAGCGCCTCGCACTCGGCACGGGTGATCACGGCCCGAAACCCCACGTCATGTCCTTCCGTCGATCGTTGTGTCCCCGCGCGTCGCGTGGTCCCTCGTTCCGCCGGCACGGTCCGCTCAGCCGTCGCGGGCCCTCGCGCCGTCGCGGGCCCTCGCGCCGGTACGGGCCCTCCCGCCGTCACAGTTCGTTCCTGACCGTCCACAGCTCGGGGAAGACGTCCTGCTCGGCCGAGCGCTTCAGCCAGCTCAGGCCGCTGGAGCCGCCGGTGCCCGGCTTGTCTCCCATCGTCCGCTTGACCGAGGAGTAGTGCCGCTGCCGCCACCGGGTGACCCGCTCGGCCGTGTCCAGCAGCGCCTCGCCCAGCCCCACGAGATCGGCCAGGGCCGGATCGCGGTAGACCTGCCGCCAGCCGGCCTCCACCTGCGGCGACGGCCGGTGGCGCTGCGCCGAGGGTTCGCAGGGGACCGCGAGACCGCGCCGGGCGAGCAGCGCCAGCACGTCGTCGTACAGGCTCGGTGCCCGCAGGGCGCCCGCCAGCTCCTGGTACGTCCCGGGCACCTCCTCGTACATCCGCAGCAGGTGGTCGCTCTTGTTGCCGAGCAGGAACTCCAGCCGCAGGAAGGCCGAGGACTGGAAGCCGGACGCCTCCCCGAGCACCTCGCGGAACGCGCCGAACTCCTGCGGGGTCATCGTCGCCAGCAGGTCCCAGGAGCCGACCAGTACGTCCTGGACGTGCGTCCCGCGCCGCAGGGCCGCCAGCGCCGCCGGCAGGTCGTCCTCGCGCAGCGCCTGCTGGGCCAGGGCCCACTCGTGCAGCAGCAGGTCGAAGAGCAGCTCCATCACCTGGGTGGTGATGATGAACGAGAGCTCGGCCGGCACCTTGCTGCGCGGGTGCTGCAGGGCGTGCAGCTCCTCCAGCCGGACGTACCGGGCGTACGGGGTTCCGTGCCCCGGCTCCTCGGCCCGACCGAACGAAAGGTTGGGCGTGCTCACCGCTTCGTTCCCCATCTCGTAACCTCCTGACGGCCCGCTCCGCACCGGATCTCCCGGCCATCCCGGTCCGTCCCGGTGGGGCGGACCCATTGTGCGGCGGCCCCGGCCCGCTCTTGAATGGGCTTCGGACACCGGATCGACGGCCGCGCCTTCCATTCAAATGGTCTTTCCGGTCTCCGGCCTCACGAACGTAAACCACCCGCCGCCCACCCAGTCCGAGGAACCCGCCATGGACGCCGTCGACCGCCGCCTGCTCGCCGAACTCCAGGCCGACGCCAGGCTCTCCTACAACGAGCTCTCCCGCCGGGTCAGCCTCTCGGCGCCGGCCGTCGCCGAACGCGTCCGCCGGCTGGAGGCCGACGGGGTGATCAGCGGCTACCACGCCCACATCGACCTCGCCAAGGCCGGCCTGCGGGTCACCGCGCTGGTCCAGATGCAGTGCTACGGACCGCGCTGCCTGCTGCGCGATCCCGGCGTCGCGGACTGGCCCGAAGTGCTCCAGCTGCACCGGGTCACCGGCGGGGCCTGCTGCGCGCTGCTGGTCGCGGTGCCCGCGATGGCCGACTTCGAGGCGCTGATCGACCGCCTCGCCGCGCACGGCCAGCCCGCCAGCTCGATGATCCTCTCCAGCCCGGTGCCCTGGCGCCCGGTGGTCGCGCCCTGAGTCGATCCGGGTAGCTTGGCGGCCATGCCGACCAACCGTCACGTCCTGCTGCTGTCCGGAAGCCTGCGCGCCGGCTCCTCCAACGAGGCCGTGCTGCGCACCGCCGTCGAGGTCGCCCCCGAGGGCGTCACCACCACGCGCTACGAGGGCCTGGCCGCCCTGCCGCACTTCAACCCGGACGAGGACACCGATCCGCTGCCGGCGCCCGTGGCGGCGCTGCGCGAGGCCCTGGCGGTGGCCGACGCCGTCCTGGTCTGCACCCCCGAGTACGCGGGCACGCTGCCCGGCTCGTTCAAGAACCTGCTGGACTGGACGGTCGGCGGCACCGAGATCTCGGACAAGCCGGCGGCCTGGATCAACGCCGCCAACCCCGGCCGGGGCCAGGGCGCCGAGGCCACCCTGCGGCTGGTGCTCGGCTACACCGGCGCCGTCGTCCGGGAGCGGGCCTGCGTCCGCGTCCCGGTCGGCCCCGGCTCGGTCGGCCCGGACGGCCTGCTCACCGATCCGGCCGCCCGCGCCCGGATCGCCGAGGTGCTCACCCGCCTGACCACGGCCTGAGCCGCGGGCCCGAGCACGGGCCCAACCAGGCCCGGCCGGAGCGCCCTGCGTATCGTGGACGGCATGAGCGAGCACCACGGTTGGCAGGTCGCCCCGGACCGGGGCGCCGCCGTCCAGGCCGAATGCGCCCATCTCGACGAGCCGGGGGAGTTCACCCCCCGCGCCGTGCGCGGCTGCGAGGAGTGCCTGCGGGCGGGTGGCCGCTGGGTGCACCTGCGCGAGTGCCTGGTCTGCGGGCACCTCGGCTGCTGCGACAGCTCGCCCGGGAAGCACGCCCACGCGCACGCCCACACCCTGCCCGGCCATGACCTGGCCCGGTCGGCGGAGCGCGGCGAGGACTGGGCCTGGTGCTACGCGGACGAGGTCTTCCTGCGACCCGCCGGCTGACCCGGCCGACTGACCCGGCCGGCGCCGCGCGCCGCTCGCCGCCCGCCGTCCCCGCCGCCTAGTGGCCGCCCGCCAGGTGCGCGCCCAGCCCGGCCAGGCCGTTCAGGAAGAGTTCGACGCCGACGGCCGCCAGCAGCAGCCCGAGCAGCCGGGAGACCAGCTCCAACGAGGTCCGCCGGCTGCGCTGGAGCAGCGGGGCCAGCACCAGCACACAGACGCAGTTGATCGCCACCACCGCGACGTACGCGGCGGCCACGGTGCTGTGCCAGGCCCAGGTGTCCTTGCTCAGCGAGCCGATCAGCACACCGGTCATCGCGAGCGGGCTGGCGATGTACGGCAGCAGCAGCGCGCGGATGCCGTCGACCATCGGGTTGGCCAGGTGTGCGTCGTCGTCCGCGCCGCCGCCCAGGTGGACGCCGAGCACCAGGGCCACCGCGTAGATGAAGAAGATCGCCCCGCCGGCCAGCTGCAGCGACTGGTCGCTGACGTGGAAGAGCGTGGTGACGAAGTCGGCGGTGAACGACATCACCCCGCCGACCACCGCCGCCACCAGCGCGCTCCACAACGCGAGGCGGCGCAGGTAGCCCGCGTCACGTCCGGCGCCGAGCTGGGCGAAGGCCAGCAGGACCTTGGGCGGGCCGACCACCGCGAAGAACGCGATGAACGCGCTGCTGAGATCGAAGACGTACATGCCCCAAGCCTTACCGCTCCACGACGGTCACGCCGCCCGCGCGCAGCGTGTCGAGCACCGCCTCGTAGTAGCTCAGGTCGCGTCCGGCGACCTCCAGCCGGCTGGTCAGCCACCGGCGCGCGACCGCCGCGTCGTGCCAGACCAGGGTGAACGGCGCCGCCGGGCCGAAGCCGCCGCGCAGGCAGTCGGCGAGCGCGTCCAGATTGGCGCCGTAGTAGCCGCCGGGGCCGTTGAGGGCCGCGCCGATGGCGGCGTAGCAGCCGGCCCGGTCCGTGACGTCGGCGCCGCGCAGCTGGTACTCGGGCGGTTTCCGTTCCGGTGTCCGTGTCATCGCGGCTCCCTGGGCCCGGCCGCTCCCGACGGGTGCGGCTCGCGGCCCGATCTTCGCCCGGATGGCGGCGCCGGGTCGAGCCGGCGGGCCGGATGGGCTGGGATGGAAGGCAGGAGCATCAGCCGTACGAAACAGAGGCCCGACATGACCTGTCTGAATCGCAAGGATCTCGGCCTGCTCGCCCTGCGGACGGCGGTGGGCGGGGTGCTCGTCGCCCACGGCACCCAGAAGCTGTTCGGGTGGTTCGGCGGCGGCGGCCTGGAGGGCACCACGCAGGGCATGGAACACATGGGTTTCCACCCGGCCCGGCAGAGCGCGATCGCCGCGGGCCTGGGGGAGGCGGGTGGCGGGGCGATGCTGATGGCCGGCCTGGCGACCCCGGCGGCCGGGTCGATCGTGGCCGGCACCATGGCGGGCGCCGTCGCGGTGCACGCCCCGGCCGGGTTCTTCAGCACGGCCGGCGGCTTCGAGTACCCGGCGCTGCTCGGCGCGGCCGGCCTCTCGCTCGGACTCTCCGGTGCCGGGCGCTACTCGCTGGACCACGCCCTGGGCCATCGGGTCGACCGGCCCTGGATCGGCCTGCTCGCGTTCACCGCGAGCGCCGTCTCGGCCTACTCGGTGGTGGCCCGCCGACGGCACGTGGTCCGGCTGCGCGAGGAGCGCGCGGCGATGGACGCGACGGGCGAGGAGGGCGCGGGCCTCTCCTGAGCCCCCGTCCCGCCGGCCTGGCAGCGACCACCCGGCGCCACCACTCCCGCCCGCGGGCCGCCCGGCGCCCGGAGGTCGGCCGCACCGAGCCGGGAAGCGATCGGGCACGGCCCACCAGGGGCGCCCGGCGAAGAAGGAGAACACGATGGAACGTCAGCAGCCCCGCCGGACCGCACACGACACCGCCGCTCCGGTGGTCCGCCGGACCCGGGTGGTCGCCGTCGCGGCCGTGGCCGCCGCAGCGATCGGCGCGACGGCGCTGGTGGGCTGTTCGTCGAGCGGGACGGCGAGTTCGACGGTGTCCTCGGTGGCCTCCGTGGCGCAGTCCGCGATCTCGGCCGCCGCGTCCGCCGCCTCCTCCGCGGTGGCCTCGGGCGCCGGTCAGCTCGGCTCGGCGGCCGCTTCCGCCGAGGCGGCCGCCTCCTCCGCGATCGCGAGCGTCAAGGGCGGCCTGGACGCCAAGGACGACGTGGCCGTCGGTCCGGTCACCATCGAGGCGGACGGCAAGGCGCAGGCGACCCTGACCGTCACCGACCACGCCTCGCAGTCGGGCAAGTACACCGTCCAGGTCAACTTCACCGACGAGTCCGGGAACGTCCTGGACGCCGCCGTGGTCAACGTCCCCGAGGTGGCCGCCGGCCAGAGCACGCAGGCCACCGTGCGCAGCAACCGCAACCTGAGCGGCGGCGTCCTGGCGGCGGTGATCCGGGCCGTCCGCTACTGACGTCCGGGGCCGTCCGGGGCCGTCCGGGGCCGTCGGGCAGCCGGGGAACGGGGCATGGGGACGGGCAGGCGGCCGGGCCGTCCGCGACGCCGGACGCCGGGCCTCCCGGGGCGGCCCCTCCGGGCTCCCGGCGGGTGGAGAAGGCCGAGGGCCGGCGCCCGGTGGTGCACGTCGGCGCACTTGACCCGGCTCCCGCGTGTACGCGCTCACCGGCAGCCGGGTCGGCCGGCTCGGGCCGGGGGCGCCGGTTCCGGTCGGCAGCGGCCGCACGGAGATCGACCTGTTCTGCGGTGCCCCCGGCGTCGACCAGCAGGTCAGACGGGGTGTGGCGGGAGCGGGAACCTTAAGGGCGGCTCAAGGGCCAACCGGGGGTCTTGACGGGTGAGTTGGTCTAGTCCATTTTAATTCCCAGGTGCAGGGAGCCCCTGAGCCGGCGTCAGAGGTCCAGACCTCTGGCGCCGGTTCGGCATACCCCGGCGTCCGTCAAGGCATGCCCCAGCTAGCGTCCTTTCTGTCATGTCCCTGGTCGTGCGGCCCCACCCCGCGCGGGCCTCCGGGGGCATGGCGGAGCCCCCACAACCTGGAGTCACGCACCCATGCTTCGCTCTGTCACTCCGGCCCAGGAGCCGGTTCGCAGGCGGCGGCCGAAGAGCCTCGTCGCTCTCGCGGCCGGCACCGCCGCCTCCCTGCTGCTCGGCGCGGGCCTCGCGCTCACCGCCGGCGGCACCGCCAACGCGGCCGCCACCAACACCACGGGCGCCGCGGCGACCGCGGGCGGCATCAAGGTCGCCTACTTCGACCAGTGGTCGGTGTACGGCAACGCCTACTACCCGAAGACCATCCAGGACACCGGCATCGCCGGGAAGCTGGACTACCTGATCTACGACTTCGCGAACATCGACCCGACGGGTCTCAAGTGTTTCGAGGCCACCAAGGCCGCCTCGCAGGACGACAACAACCCCAACGCGGGTGACGGTGCGGCGGACGCGTTCGCCGACTACCAGAAGTCCTTCGGCGCCGACACCAGCGTGGACGGCGTCGCCGACACCTGGAACCAGCCGATCACGGGCAACTTCAACCAGCTCAAGAAGCTGAAGGCGAAGAACCCGAACCTCAAGGTGCTGCTGTCCATCGGCGGCTGGACCTACTCGAAGTACTTCTCCGACGTCGCCGCCAGCGACGCCAGCCGCAAGACCTTCGTGTCGTCCTGCATCGACATGTTCATCAAGGGCAACCTGCCCGTGGACGCCGGCTTCGGCGGCCCCGGTTCGGCGGCCGGCATCTTCGACGGCATCGACATCGACTGGGAGTACCCGGGCGGCGGCGGCCACACCGGCAACCACGCCTCCCCGAACGACAAGCAGAACTTCACCGCCCTGCTCGGCGAGCTGCGCTCGCAGCTCGACGCCCAGGGCAAGGTGGACGGCAAGACCTACTCGCTCGCCGCGGCGGTCGGTGCCGGCCAGGACAAGATCAAGAACGTCGAGACGGACAAGATCGGTCAGTACCTGACCTTCCTGGACGTCATGACGTACGACATGCACGGTGCGTGGGACGCGACCGGTCCCACCAACCACCAGGCCCCGCTCTACTCGGGCCCGAACGACCCGATGACGCCGGTCACGCCGGGTACCTCCAAGTACTCGATCGACGAGGCCATCAAGGCGTGGACCGTCGGTGACCCGCAGTACGGGATTCCGGGCGGCTTCCCCGCCAAGAAGATCAACATGGGTGTCCCGTTCTACTACCGCGGCTGGACCGGCGTGCCCGCCGGTGCCAACCACGGCCTGTTCCAGAGCGCGACCGGCCCGGCCACCGGCGCTGCCATGTCCGGCAACGTCAACGGCATCCGGATGTACAAGGAGCTGAACGGCTTCGTCGACAACCCGGCGTACACCTACTGGGACGACACCGCCAAGACCTCGTACTTCTACGACGGCACCACCTTCTGGAGCGGTGAGAACGCGCAGTCCATCCAGGCCAAGCTCGACTACGCGCACTGCAACGGCCTCGGCGGCTCCTTCGCCTTCTCGCTCTACGACCTGGGCACCCAGACCGCGCTGTTCGACAAGATGGTGACGGCCACCAACGGCTCCGCCGCCAGCTGCCCGGCCGCCCCGTCCCCGTCGGCCACGGCGACCGCCAGCCCGACGGCGACCGCCTCCCCGACCGCGACCGCCTCCCCGACGGCCACGGCCTCCCCGACCGCGACGGCCTCCCCGACCGCCACGGCCACCTCGGGCGCCTGCACCGCGCCGAGCTGGAGCGCCGCCGCCGTCTACGCGACCTCCACCAAGGTCTCCTGGAAGGGCCACTACTACACCAACAAGTGGTGGACCACGAACGAGGACCCGTCGCTCAGCGGTCAGTGGGGCGTCTGGACCGACAACGGCGCCTGCTGACGTCGGGTAACCGGGTGAGGGGCCGTTGACGACGGACCCCGCACCACATCGCTGAACCCGGACGGGCCGCCACGGCCGTCCACGAATCCGGCCCGCTGGGAGTCTCCCGGCGGGCCGGAGGGCTGTCCGGGCCCGGGCGGCGGCGCGTGGCGGGCGCTCGCGGGCGCTGTCGCGGCCGCCGCAGGACCGCGCCGTCGTCCGGGACGCCCGGGTCGGTCCGGGACGCCCGGGTCAGTCCAGGTCGTCGGTGCGGCCCAGCGCGTCGGGCTGGCTCTCCTCGATCCGGCGCAGCATCCGGCCGAGCATGCCGGAGAGCGCCGCGCGCTCGTCGCCGACCACGTCCTGGAGGAGCTCCTCCTCGAAGACCGCGGCCATCCGCATCGACTCCAGCCACTTGTCGCGGCCGTTCTCGGTCAGTTCGATGATCACCCGCACCCGGTTGGCCTCGTCGCGCTCACGGGTGACCAGGCCCTCCGTCACCATCCGGTCGATCCGGTGCGTCATCGCGGCCGGGGTGAGGCCGAGCCGCTTGGCCAGGTCGCCCGGGCCGAGCTGGTAGGGGCTGCCGGCGATCACCAGGGCCTTGAGCACCTCCCAGTCGGCCGAGGTGATTCCGAGCACAGTCAACTGCCGGGTGTAGGCCACGCTCATCCGCCGGGCGACCCGGGACAGGGTCTGGACGATCGTCTCGACCTGGGGGTCCACCAGAGGGAACTCCCGCTGGTAGAGGGCCACCTGCTCGGAGATCCCCAGCTCGCCGGTGGCGGGCGGCTCGGGCTTGCGTGCGCTCATGGGGTCCAGTGTCGCACGCGACGGGTGCACTGTTTAAGCCTTTGACGAGAGAGACTTCCGATGCTTAGAGTTTAGCTCTGAAATCTTACGGGGTTAAGGGTATCCAGAGAAAGGGTGTGCACGGTGGCCGGCACGGTGAAGCAGCAGGGACAGCGTCGTCAGGCGGCGGGAGGCCCGCTGCGCCGCGTCCAGATCGGTAACGCGCTCAGCGCGTTCGGCAGCGGTTTCACGATGCCGTACATGTTCGTCTACGTGGACCAGGTGCGCGGCCTCGGCTCGCTCGCCGCCGGGATGGTGTTCACCGTCTTCGCGCTGGCCGCGCTCGCCGTGCTGCCGCTGACCGGCCGGGGCATCGACCGGTACGGGCCGAGGCCGGTGCTGCTGATCGGCGCCGCCCTCGCGGCCGCCGGTGCCTTCGCCTTCGGGCGGGCCACCGGCACCCCCGCGCTGCTGCTCTTCGCCTTCCTGTTCGGCGCCGGTTTCACCACCTGCCAGCCCGCACTGGCCACGATGATCGTCCGCTGCTCCACCAGGGCCACCCGGGCGCACGCCTTCGCTCTGCAGTTCACCCTGGTCAACCTGGGTATGGGCATCGGCGCACTGATCGGCGGCCAGATCGTGGACGTCGCCGATCCGGGCAGTCTGACCACGCTGTTCACCATCGAGGCGGCCGCGCTGCTGGCGCTCGGCCTGGTCGCCGGCAGCGCGCGGATCCCCGCCGCCGCGGCGATCGAGGAGCCGGCCGGCGCCGCCTCCGGACCGAGCGGTCTGCGGGCGATGGTCCAGGACCGGTCGATGCTTCGGCTCTGCCTGCTCGCCGCGCTGATCTTCTTCACCTGCTACGGCCAGTTCGAGTCCGGCGTCGCGGCCTTCGCCACCGACACGGTGGGTGTCGCGCCCTCCACCCTGGGCCTGGCCATCGGCGCCAACGCGCTGACCATCGTGGTGCTGCAGATGTTCGTGGTGCGGATCACCGCGCGCCGCCGCCGCACCACCGCGATGGCCGCCGCCGGTCTGGTCTGGCTGGTCGCCTGGACGATGGCCCTGGTGGCCGGCCTGGTCCGGGCCGAGGCACTCGCCGCCACCGTCGCCGTCGTCGCCGTCTACGCGCTCTTCGGCGTGGGGGAGTCGCTGCTCGCGCCGACCCTCGGCCCGATCGTCGCCGATCTCGCCCCGGCCCGGCTGCTCGGCACCTACAACGCCGGCTACTCGATGGTGAAGCAGATCGCCGTGGCGGTCGGCCCGGCCGTCGGCGTGCTGCTGGTGGGCTCCGGCACCTGGCCGCTCTACCTGGCCGCGATGGCCCTCTGCACCCTGCTGATCGTCACCCTGGCCGTGCGGCTGCGGAGCCACCTGACGCCCGCCCAGGACAACGCGCGCCCCACCCCCGTGCGCACCCTCCCCGTCCGGGAGCTGCAGACCGCCGCGTAGCCGCCGCGGCGCTCACCCGGGTGATCGGCGGGCACCCGTCCGACACGCTTGGAATCGTGCCGAGAGCCACATAGTGTCAGTCGCTGGTGGCACAGGGGCGGGAGAGCCCCGGGCCCGGGTCCCGTCCGGCCGACCGTGCCGGGCGGACGGGGCCGGGCAGGCGAGTGAGCGAATCGGCGAGGCAATGACACAAGCGGTAGTCACGCACACCCCGGCGGCACCGGCCCCCGCAGGCCCCGACCCGGCCCGGCGGGGGCCGGTGCGGTGGGCGCCGGCCCACTCCGGATGGCTCGGCCCGCTGGCGGTGGCGCTCTTCGCCGGGCTGCTGCGCTTCTGGCACCTCGGCTCCCCGCGCGCCTTCGTCTTCGACGAGACGTACTACCCCAAGGACGCCTGGTCGCTGCTGAAGCTCGGCTACGAGGGCTCCTGGCCGGACAGCGCCAACACCGACATCCTGGCCGACCCCCGGCTCATCCCGTTGGGGCCGTCCCCCGAGTTCGTCGCGCACCCGCCGCTCGGCAAGTGGACGATCGCCATCGGCGAGCAGATCTTCGGCCTCACCCCGTTCGGCTGGCGCTTCATGACGGCGCTGCTCGGCACCGTCACGGTGCTGATGCTGGCCCGGATCGGCCGCCGGCTCCTCGGCTCGACGCTGATCGGCTGCACCGCCGCGCTGCTGATGGCCGTCGACGGACTCCAGTTCGTGATGAGCCGGGTCAGCCTGCTCGACGGCGTCCAGATGTTCTACGTCCTCGGCGCCTTCGGTGCCCTGCTCGTCGACCGGGACCGGGCCCGCGAGCGGCTGGCCCCCCGGCCCGACGGCACCCTCCCGGACGGCGACCGCGCGCGGCTCGGGTGGCGCCCCTGGCGGATCGCCGCGGGTGTGATGCTGGGCGCCGCCTGCGCCACCAAGTGGAACGGCCTGACCATCCTGGCCGCCTTCGGCCTGCTGACCGTGCTCTGGGACGCCTCGCGCCGCCGCTGGGCCGGCGCCCGCCGCCCGTACCGCTCGATGCTGCGCCGGGACGCCGGCCCGGCCCTGCTGGCCACCGTGGGCGCGGCCGGCGCGGTGTACACCGCCTCCTGGGGCGGCTGGTTCCTGACCGACGACGGCTACGACCGGCACTGGGCCGACGGCCGCGCCGGGCTCTCCACGGACCACCTGTTCGGCGTCCCGCTGCCGCAGGTGGACATGACCTGGGTACCGGAGGCGCTGCGCGGCTGGTGGCACTACCACTCGCAGATGTGGGACTTCAACACCGGCCTGAGCACCCCGCACACCTACCAGTCCAACCCCTGGAGCTGGCTGCTCCAGGGCCGCCCGGTCAGCATGTACTGGGAGCAGGTGCCGCAGGGCCAGAAGGGCTGCACGGCGAGCGGCGGCTGCGCCAGCCAGATCCTCGGCCTCGGCACCCCGGTGCTCTGGTGGGCCGCCTGCTTCGCCCTGGTCTACCTGCTCTGGCGCTGGTTCTTCCGCCGGGACTGGCGCTCGGGCGCGGTGCTCTGCGCCGTCGCGGGCGTCTACCTGCCGTGGTTCCAGTACCAGGAGCGGACGGTCTTCTCCTTCTACATGGTCGTGCTCGTCCCCTTCCTCTGCCTCGCGGTCGCCCAGATGCTCGGAGCCCTGCTCGGACCGGCCGGCTGCTCGCCGGAACGCCGCCGGCTCGGCGCCGCCGGGGCCGGCCTGATCGTGCTCGCCGTGGTGGTCTGCTTCGCGTACTTCTACCCGCTGTACACGGCGGAGGTGATCCCGATGACGGACTGGCAGGACCGGATGTGGTTCACCAGCTGGGTGTGACGCCGGTGCGCACCGTCGCGGCGGGCAGCAGCCAGCTGCTGCCCGTCACCCCCGCACTCGGTGCGGTGACGGCGCTCCTGCTGGCCGCCGCCGTCGTGGTGGCCGGCCGCGGTCTGCTCGGGTACGGGCACGAGGTGCTGCGGGCCGGGTTGCGGGCGGTGCTCCAGCTCGGCGTGGTCGCGCTGGTGATCGCCTGGGTGGTCGGCTCGCTGTGGACGTCCGCGCTGTTCGTGCTGCTGATGTTCTCCGTCGCGGTCCGCACGGCCGGGCGCCGGATGACCGCCGGGCCCGACTGGGTCTGGGCCGCCGTGCCGATCGGCGCGGGCGTGCTGCCGGTGCTGGCCGTGCTGCTCGCCGGCGGCCTGCTGCCGCGCCAGGGCCTGTCCGTCATCCCGGTGGCGGGCATCCTGATCGGCGGCGCGCTGAGTGCCACCTCGCTGGCCGGCCGGCGCGCCCTGGACGAGCTGCGCCAGCGGAACGGCGAGGTCGAGGCCGCCCTCGCGCTGGGCTTCGAGGACCGTGACGCCCGCCTGGAGATCTGCCGCACCGCGGCCGCGACCTCGCTCGTCCCGGCCCTCGACCAAACCCGCACGGTCGGTCTCGTCACCCTCCCCGGGGCGTTCGTCGGCATGCTGCTCGGCGGCGCCACACCGGTGCAGGCGGGCGCGGTGCAGCTGTTCGTGCTGGTGGCGCTGCTGCTGGTCGAGGCGGTCGCGATCGTGGCCGTGCTGGAGCTGGTGGGCCGGGGCCTGGTCGCCCACGGGGGCCCCGGCGGCGTCCGGTAGACTGGTGGCTGTTGAAGGGGAGTAGCCCTCCACCGGACCGTCGACATACTGGCCCCCAGGGGCCCGGCGCCCGGGGCACCAGGTTCACCACCGGTGTCGGCGAGACCTTCGGCCGCAGTGCTGTGCTCTTCCACCAGTGCTGTCGGGCCGAGGCGTCCCCTTCAGGACTCGCGGCCCGCGCAGCCCCGACCGAGGGACAACCACCCCCGATGAGTCCGACCGTCCTCGCCATCACCTTCGGCATCGTCTTCCTGGCCGAGCTGCCGGACAAGACCGCGCTCGCCAGCCTGATGCTCGGCACCCGCTACCGCGCGAGCTACGTCTTCGCGGGCGTCGCCGCCGCGATGGCCCTCCAGGTGGGCCTGGCCCTCGTGGCCGGCCACCTGCTCGCCCTGCTGCCGCAACGCTGGGTGGAGGGCGTCACCGGCGTGCTCTTCCTGGCCGGCGCCGCGATGCTGCTCTTCCACCACGGCGGCGACGAGGAGGGACACGCCGCCAAGGAGCCGTCCGCGAACAAGTTCTGGAAGGTCGCCGGGGCGAGCTTCGTGGTCGTCGCGGTGGCCGAGTTCGGCGACCTCACCCAGATCATGACCGCCAACCTCGCCGCCAAGTACGCGGACCCGCTCGCCGTCGGCCTGGGTGCCTGGCTGGCGCTCTGCTCGGTGGCCGTGATCGCCATCGTGGGCGGGCAGAAGCTGCTCAAGCACGTACCGATGAAGGTGATCATCAGGGTGGCCGCCGGCGCGATGCTGCTGATGGCCTCCTTCAGCATCTTCAAGGCCGTGACGGGCTGACGGAGGGCGCTCCGAGGAGCGTTCAGCAGGCCGGGACCTGGCTCTCCAGCGAGGCGCGGGTGACCGGGCCGTAGACGCCCTGCTCGCTCTTGGGCAGGTTGTGCTTGGCCTGGTAGTCCGTCAGCACCCACTGGGTCCACCAGTCGAACACGCCCGAGACGAGCGACTTGTCGACCGTTCCGCAGTTGACCGCGACGAGCTTCGTCTGCATCGTCCGGACCTCCTTGCGGTCGTTGTCCGCGTCCCGCTTGAGGACCGGGCCGGCCGCCGACGGGCTGGGGGAGGCGCCGGGTGCGGTACTGGCGGCCGTCGCGGTCGGCGTCGCGGGTGCGGCCGGCGCCGGTGGCGCTGCGGTGGTGGCCGCCGTGGTGGCCGGGGCCTTGCTCGCCGCGGTCCTGCCGGAGTGCGCGGGGACGGGCGAGGCCCCGGTCGAGCCGGTCGCCGTTCCGCTCGGGCCCGGCTCCGCCGGGCCGGTGGGCGGCTCGACCGGAGCGGTCACCGTGGGTGCGGCGGTGAGGGTGGGGGCGGGCAGCGCCGTCCGGTCGGTGCTGCCCGAAGGCGCGGTCAGGAAGGCCGCGCCCACGCCCAGGACGACCACCCCGGCGCCGGCCGCCAGGATCGCGCCCCGGTGCCTGGCGAGCGGGCCGCGCTGCTCGGACCGGCGGGCCGCCCTGCCGGGCGGGGCGGCGCCGGGAGAGTTCTCGAACGCGAAGAGACCGAGCTCGCCGGGCGCGGCTCCCGGTCGGTGCGGCCCCGCGCCGGACCGGCCGGTACCGGAGGGGCCGGACGCGGGCAGGCCGGCGGTGGGCGGCGCGGCGCCGGCCGGCGCCGGCGGAAGCAGGGTCGTCGGGTACGCCGCGTCCGGGAACGCGGTGTGGTCCGGCGCAGGCCCGACCGGCGGCGCGCCGACCCGGCCGACCGGCTGCGGCACGTAGGGACGGACCAGCGGCGGGCCCTCGATGTGCGGGAGCACGGTGGTGTCCGTGAGATCCGGGGAGCATCCGCAGCTGCCGGCGGTCCGTACGGTGCCGCACACGGGGCAGTGCTGGTCCGGCACGGCCGGTCCTCCTCGGTTTGGGTGTCGAACGCGCCCGATTATGCATGACGTTCCCGAAGAGGGGACAGGGGTGACCGGGCATCAAGGAGGCTCTTGTGCCGATTGGTGACGATTGGGGCGGATGAACAATCCGTGCGAGCGACGTGGGGGCACGGTGAGCGCGGGTCGTTCGGATGGCGTAGCCCGGGGCCGCAATTGCGGGCAATCCTGACAGCATGGCCAGGTGACATGAGAGTCGGTCGGACCCGACCACCCGCTCAGGGCCCTGCCCCGGCCGGCGCCCGCACCCCGAGGAGACGCGCATGGCGGACCCGGTTGCTGCCGATCCCGACCGGCCCTCGGCAGGCGCCCCGGCACCCACGGCGGCCACGGGCGCCAACCTCTGGGTGCCGATCGGCGCCCTCCTGCTGGCCCTGCTGATCGCCGCCCTCGACCAGACGATCGTCTCCACCGCGCTGCCCACCATCGTCAGCGACCTCGGCGGCCTCGAACACCTCTCCTGGGTGGTCACCGCCTACCTGCTCGCCTCGACCGCTGCCACCCCGCTCTGGGGCAAACTCGGCGACATGTACGGCCGGAAGCGGTTCTTCCAGTCGTCCATCGTGATCTTCCTGATCGGCTCGGTGCTCTGCGGCATCGCCCAGAACATGGGTCAGCTGATCGCCTTCCGCGCCCTCCAGGGGCTGGGCGGCGGCGGCCTGATGGTGCTCAGCCAGGCCATCGTCGGCGACCTCGTCCCGCCCCGGGACCGCGGCAAGTACCAGGGCCTGTTCGGCGCCGTCTTCGGCGTCACCAGCGTGCTCGGGCCGCTGCTCGGCGGGGTCTTCGTGGACAACCTCAGCTGGCGCTGGGTCTTCTACATCAACGTCCCGATCGGCATCGTCGCCCTGATCGTCATCGCCGCCGTGCTGCACAGCACCGAGGTGAAACACCGCCACCGGATCGACTACCTCGGCACCGTCCTGATCGCCTCGGTCGCCACCTGCCTGGTCCTGATGACCTCGCTCGGCGGCACCACCTGGGCCTGGGGCTCCTGGCAGGTCGTCGGCCTCGCGGTGCTCGGGGCCCTGCTACTCGTCGCCTTCGTCGTGGTGGAGCGAGGGGCGGCCGAACCCGTGCTGCCGCTGAGGCTGTTCCGGCAGCGGACCTTCGGCCTGGTCGCCGTCATCTCCTTCGTGGTCGGCTTCGCGATGTTCGGGGCGCTCACCTACCTGCCGACCTTCCTCCAGGTCGTACAGGGCGTGTCGCCCACCATGTCCGGCATCCACATGCTGCCGATGGTGCTCGGCATGCTGCTGACCTCGATCGGCTCGGGCCAGATCGTCGCCCGCACCGGCCACTACCGGATCTTCCCGATCATCGGCACCGCCCTGACCGCCGTCGGCCTGCTGCTGCTCTCCCGTCTCACCGAGAACAGCGGCACCACCGAGATGAGCCTCTACTTCCTGGTGTTCGGCCTCGGGCTCGGCCTGGTCATGCAGGTGCTGGTACTGGCCGTGCAGAACTCCGTCGGCTACCAGGATCTCGGCGTCGCCACCGCCGGAGCCACCTTCTTCCGCTCGATCGGCGCCTCCTTCGGCGTCTCGATCTTCGGCACCATCTTCGCGAGCGGGCTCAACCGGCGCCTGGCCGACGCGCTGGAGGGCGTGCCGCTGCCGCCCGGCTTCAGCCCCGGCCTGATCAGCTCCGACCCGCACACCGTCGCCGTCCTGCCGCCCGCCGTCCAGGACAGCGTCCACCACGCCTACGCCGAGTCGATCACCCGGGTCTTCCTGTTCGCGGTGCCGCTGGTCCTGATCGCCTTCGTGCTCTCGTTCTTCCTGCGCGAGCAGACCCTGCGCTCCACCGTCACCGCGCCCGATCTCAGCGAGTCCATCGGCGTCAACCCGGTGGAGCGCTCCTCGATCGACGAGATCGCCCGAGCGCTGTCCGCCCTCAACACCCGGGAGGCCCGCCGCGACCTCTTCCGCCGGATCACGGCCGCCGCCGGGCTGGACCTCAAACCGGCCTCCAGCTGGCTCATCCTGCAGATGTACCACCAGGGCTCCGCCGAGCCCGCCGAACTGGCGGAGCGTCGGGTCGTCCCCATCGACGTCATCGAGGAGGCCGCCCGGGAGGTCGAGGGCCGGGGACTGGCCTCCCGCGGGGGCGGGCTGCCGCTGCGCCTCACCGAGAGCGGCGAGGCGAGCGCGGTGCGCCTGGTGGCCGCGCGCCGGGGCCAGCTCGCCGAACTCCTCGGCGACTGGGACGAGAAGCAGTACGCCGACCTCGCCGCACTCCTCACCCGGCTCAGCTCCGGCCTGTGCGCCGACACCCGCGACCGCCCCGACCGCACGGCGCCGGCGCCGCACGTCCCGCACAACGAGGGACGCTCGTTCTGACCGCCGCCCGGCGGCCGGGCGCCAGCACCCGCGCGTACGCCGGGGCCCGGACGCGGAGCGGTCCGCGCGGTGCCGCGACCGGCCGGTGTAGGAGACTGCTGGGAGATGGTCCGGGCCCGATGCGCGGCCCGGACCCGTTCTCCGAGAGGTGCCGTCGATGGCAGTCGTGAAGATCAATGTGCTGACCGTTCCCGCCGAGCAGCGTGAGGTGCTGGAGAAGCGGTTCGCCTCCCGGGCGGGGGCGGTGGAGAACTCGGACGGCTTCGAGTGGTTCGAGCTGCTGCGCCCGGTGGAGGGGACCGACCAGTACCTGGTCTACACCCGGTGGGCCACCGAGGAGGACTTCCAGGCGTGGATGGCCGGGCCGATGCAGGCCGCGCACCGCCAGGGCCCGCCGGCCGCCGAGGGCGCGGCGCCGCAGCGGCCGGCGGCCTCGGGGTCGACGCTCTGGTCCTTCGAGGTCGTGCAGTCCGCCGGGCCGAAGGCCTGACGCAGGTGTTCCGGGCGGGGCCCTGCCGGGGCCCCGCCCGGTCTCAGGACGGCGGCGGCCGGAAGGCGACCGGGGCGTCGAAGGCCGCGCGGCGCGAGGCGCGGCGCAGGGCGCGCAGGACGGGCGTGCCCAGCGTGAGGCAGAGCACGACGGTGAGGGCGGCGCGCGGGAGGTCCCAGCCGAGCGAGGTGGTCAGGCAGTAGGCCGCGAAGCGCGGCAGGTTGGCACTCAGCGGGTCTCCGGGGTGGAAGGAGACCGAGCTGGAGAGGCCGCCGATGTAGGGCCAGCCCTGGAGGTTCATGACCGTGCCGTAGGCGACGGCCGAGAGGGCGCCGTAGCCGGCCAGCAGCGTGAGCTCACGCCGCCCGCGCAGGCCGGCCGGCCCGGGGAGCAGCCCGGCGCCGAGGCAGACCCAGCCCATCGAGAGCATCTGGAACGGCAGCCAGGGGCCGACCCCGCCGGTGAGCAGGGCGGAGGCGAACATCGAGACCGAGCCCAGGACGAATCCGAAGCCCGGGCCCAGGACCCGTCCGGCGAGCACCATCAGGAAGAACATCGGCTCCAGCCCGGCCGTGCCCGCGCCGAGCGGACGCAGGGCGGCGCCGGCCGCCGCGAGCACGCCGAGCAGGGCGACCGCCTTGGCGTCCATGCCGGGCTCGCCGCCGCCGCCCGAGCGGCCCTCGGAGATCTGGGCGACCACCACGGCGAGCAGCAGCGGCAGCAGCAGGGCGAACAGCCAGGGCGCGTCGGTGGAGTGGCCCACCAGGGCGGAACCGGTGGAGGCCAGCAGCGGCCAGCCGAAGGCGACCACGCCGATCGCGGAGATGAGCACCAGGGTGGCCACGGAGCGCCGGCCGAGCGGGACGGGCCGGGCCAGCCGCGCGCGGTCGGGCGCCGTCGGCCCGGATGCCGTCGGGCCGGGCGCCGTCGGACCGGATGCCGTCGGGCCGGGCAGCTCGGGGGCGGGCCCCGCTGCGGGCGGCGCGTTCACGCGTCACCGTCCACGGTGTCGAGGGCCACGGTGTCGAGTGCCTCGGCCACCTGCCGGACGGTCAGCCAGGGCGACGGGCCGAGGATCTTGGCGACCTGCGGGGCGAAGGCGGGGGAGGAGAGCACGACCTCCGGGGTCGGTCCGTCCGCGACGATCTCGCCGTCGGCCAGGATCACCGTGCGGTGCGCGAGTTCGGCGGCCAGCTCGACGTCGTGGGTGGCCAGCAGGACGGTGTGCGCATCGGCGGCCAGCGCGCGCAGGATCTCCACCAGCCGCGCCTTGGCGGCGTAGTCGAGCCCCCGGGTGGGCTCGTCGAGCAGCAGCAGCGGCGGCCGGGAGGTGAGCACCACGGCCAGCGCGAGGGTGAGCCGCTGGCCCTCGGAGAGGTCACGCGGATGGGTGGTGTCCACGATGCCGGGCAGCAGCCGCTCGACCAGGGCGCGGCAGCTGCCGGCGGTGGCGCCGGCGTCCCGGTCGGCGGCCGTGCACTCGGCGGCGAGGCTCTCGCCGTACAGCAGGTCGCGCGGATCCTGCGGCACCAGGCCGACCTGGCGGACCAGTTCCTTGGGCCGGGCCCGGTGCGGGGTCAGTCCGCCGACCCGGACCGTTCCGCTGGTGGGGGCGTGCAGGCCGACCAGGCTCGCCAGCAGGGTGGACTTGCCCGCGCCGTTGCGCCCCATCAGTGCGGTGATCTCGCCGGGGCGCAGCACCAGGTCGACGCCGCGCAGGGCCTGGACCGGACCTCGCCGCACGGCCAGCCGCCGCACGGTGGCGACCGGCTCGCCGCCGGGGGCCGCGGGCGCGGCGGGGCGCAGCCCCTCCAGGCGGCTGCGCAGCGGGACGGCCCGGCGGCGGGCGTCCCGGACGGAGAGCGGCGGCGGCGACCAGCCGGCGAGCCGGCCCAGACCGACCACCGGCGGGTGCACGGGGGAGCGGTCCATCACCTCGGCGGGATCACCGAGGACGGCCGGTCGGCCGCCGCCGGGCAGCAGCAGCACCCGGTCGGCGTACTGCACGACCCGCTCCAGGCGGTGTTCGGCCAGCAGGACGGTGGTGCCGAGGTCGTGCACCAACCGCTGGAGGACGGCGAGCACCTCCTCGGCCGCGCCAGGGTCGAGCGCGGAGGTGGGTTCGTCCAGCACCAGGACCCGGGGGTGGACGGTCAGCACCGATCCGATCGCGACCCGCTGCTGCTGCCCGCCGGAGAGCGAGGTGAGGGCGCGGGCGCGCAGGTCGGCGAGACCGAGCAGATCGAGCGTCTCCTCGACGCGGCGGCGCATCACCTCCGGGGCCAGGCCCAGCGACTCCATGCCGTAGGCGAGTTCGTCCTCGACCGTGTCGGTGACGAAGTGCGAGAGCGGATCCTGACCCACCGTGCCCACCAGATCGGCGAGTTCACGCGGACGGTGGGTGTGGGTGTCGCGGCCGCCGACGGTGACCCTGCCGTGCAGCACGCCGCCGGTGAAGTGCGGGACCAGGCCGCTGACGGTGCCGAGCAGCGTGGACTTGCCGGAGCCGGACGGGCCGACCAGAAGGCAGAGTTCGCCCTCGGGGACGGTCAGGTCGATCCCCTGCAGGGCGGGCGCGGCGGCGTCGGGGTAGCTGACCGAGACCTGCTCGAAGGTGATCACGGGGTGCTCCGGGGCGGGGTCGGGGCGGCCGACGCGGGGATCAGGCCGATCAGGACGGCCAGCGCGGCGGACAGCGGCAGGGTCGGGGCGCTCAGCGGGACGACGGAGGGCGTGAAGGCCGCCGGGTCGCGCCCCGACAGCCAGATCACCAGCCCGGCGACCAGCACGCCGGAGCAGGCCACCAGCCACTCCCGCCAGACCCAGGGGTCCGGCCGGTAGCGGCTCCTGACGGCGCGTCTGCCGCCGAGCAGCAGCCCGCCGCCGGTGGCCGCCAGCCCCAGGAGGAGCACCGGCGGCGCCCAGCCGCTCGCGTCCGCGCCGAGCAGCCCGTACGTGGCCGCGCAGATCCCGAGCAGGCCGGTCAGGGTGAGCGCGGTGGTGCCGCGGGCGACTCCCGGCGGGAGATCGGCGGTCCGGCCGAAACCGCGGGTGTCCATCGCGGCGGCCAGGGCGACCGAGCGCTCCAACGCGCCTTCCAGCACCGGCAGTCCGACGCTGAGCAGGGCCCGCGCACCCCGGTCGGAGCGGCCGCGCAGCCGGCGGGCGGCGCGCAGCCGCTGGACGTCCGCGACCAGGTTGGGCGCGAAGGTCATCGCCACCACGACGGCCACCCCCGCCTCGTGCAGCGCGGCGGGCAGGGCGCGCAGCAGCCGGGCGGGGCTCGCCAGCGCGTTCGCCGCCCCGACGCAGATCAGCAGGGCCGCCAGCCGCAGCCCGTCGTAGAGCGCGAACAGCAGGCCCTCGACGGTGACCCGGCCGCCGATCCGCACCCCCTGTGCCCAGACCGGCAGCGGCACCTGGGGCAGCGTGAACAGCACGTGCGAGCCGGGGATCGGGGAGCCCAGCAGGACGGCGAACAGCAGCCGGACGCCGAGCACCAGCAGCCCCAGCTTGAGGAACGCCCCGTAGGAGCGCGACCAGGGGGCGTCGCCGCGCCGGGCGGCGACCACGTACCCGGCGACGGCGATCACCAGCAGGAGGAGCAGCGGGTCGGTGGTGCGGGAGGCGGCCGCGCCGAGGCCGAGCGCCCACAGCCACCAGGCCCCGGGGTGCAGGTGGCGGGGGCCGGCGGCCGGGCGGGTGCGGCGCGATGAGGTCACGGGAGGGGATCCAGGTGGGGACGGGGACGGGTTGCTCAGCGCCGCCGGCGGGTCTGCCACAGGGCGCCCGCGGCGAGCACCGCGACGGCGGCGCCGCCGGCGACCAGGCCCAGGTTCGGGCCGCCGCCGCCCCCGGCGGCGCCGGGGCCGGGGCCGGACAGTGCCTCGCCGCACCCGGCCGCCGGGTAGCCGGCGATGGCGCAGAGGATGCCCGCGGTGTCGTAGCGCAGGGGCGGGGCGACGGCGGCCAGCACCTCCGCGGAGCCGGCGGCGACGGGGACGACGGCGCAGGCGGTCCGCGCGGCCGGCGGGGCGGCGCCGGCCGCGAGCGTGCCGGGCGGGGCGTCGGCGGCGGTGCCGAAGTCGAGCACGACCGCGACCCGCTTGCGGCCTGCCTGGGCCGGGGTGGCCGCGCAGAGCGCGTCGAAGTCGCCGCCGGCGCCGGGCCGGGCGGCGTCCCGGCCGCCGTCGGGGCTGACCGCGAAGCGCCAGCCGTCCACCGCGCCGTCCGGCGGGACGTACACGGCGGGGCCCTGCTGCTGGTACGTCCAGGCCCCGGCGGACCACTTCCAGAAGGACCAGTAGCGGTAGCCGGTGGCGTGCGCGGGCGAGGCGGTGAGGACGCCGAGCAGCACCAGCAGGACGGCGGCGGTCAGAGCGGCCGCCGCCGTCCGCGGGCGGAGCCGGGCGGGCGGGTGGATCACGCGCGGGGCTTCCCGGCGGACTGCCGGGCGGCGCGCTTGCGCTGCAGGCTCAGCAGCAGGCCGCCGCCGACGCCGACCACCAGGCCCACGCCGAGCATCCAGACCGGGGAGGCCCCGCTCCCGTCGTCCTTCTTCTTAGGGGCCGCGGCGGGCGGGGCCGCGACGGCCGCCTTGGGAGCGGGCCCGGCGGCGGTCAGCTGCTGGACGAGGTCCGCCCCGCCGAAGGCGGCCGGGTCGCGCTGCGCGGCCTGCGCGACCAGCAGCAGGGTGGCGGTGGCCGACACGTCGGTGCCGCCCTTCGTCCAGGTGGCGCCCTGCGCGGCGAGCCAGTCGACGGCGCCGGCGGCCTGCTGGGGGTGGCCCGCCTGGATCAGGCCGAGCGCGGCCCAGGAGGTCGCGGTGAAGTCGGGGGTGGCGGCCGCGCCCGGCATGGTCAGCATCAGGTGCTGGTCGGTGGCGGCGAGCTGCGCGGTCAGATAGGCGGCCGCGGCCTCGGCGGAGTCCGCCCGCGACACCGGTTGCGCGGAGCCGTCGGCGCACGTCAGGGCCTTGGGCGCGGCGTCGACCCGGTTGGTGTTGACGACCGGCAGGTGGCCTCCGGCGGCGGCCGGCGCGGCCTGGGAGGTGGCCAGCGCGTTGGCGGCGAGGGCGCCGCTCTGGTCCGGCTGGTAGGCGAAGGCGCCGCGCTGGTCGGCGGGCGCGGCGCAGCCGAGCTGGAACCCGGCCAGGCCGTCGAAGCCGTTCCTGCCCGCCTTGGCGGTGCCGACCGGGTCGGCCTTGGCCGCGGTCAGCGCGGCGACGGCCAGACCGGTGGAGTCGGCGTCGCCCGGGCTGCCGGGGTTGTAGGCCCAGCTGCCGTCGGTGTTCTGGACGGTCTTCAGCCACTGGACGCCCTTGTCCACCGTGTCCTGGTGCCCGCCGAGCGCCACCAGCGCCTGGACGGCCACCGAGGTGGCGTTGCTGTCCTCGGTCTTGGCGTCGCAGGCCACCGAGGCGTCGGCGCGGTAGGAGGGCCAGCCGCCGTCCGCGCACTGCTGGCCGGTCAGCCAGCCCACGGCGGCGTCGGCCGGGACGACCTTGGCGTTCGCCAGCGCGGTCAGCGTCAGCGACTGGCGCCAGACGCCGTCGTACGTGGGGTCGCCGCTGCCGTAGAGCCCGGCGGGGACGGCCGCGGCGGCGGGCGAGGGAGTGTCTGCCAGGGCGGGCGCGGCGGCGGCGCCGGCCGGCAGCACGGCGATGAGCGCGGCGGCGCCCAGGCGGGCGGCGGTCAGCATGGCGGGAGGTGCCTTTCGGTGAGCGGTGGGTGGCCCGTGACGGGCCGTCCGTAGACCTCGACGGTGCCGGCGGAGGCCGGCATGGCCGCTCGCCCCTCCCCGGGCGGTCCGGCTCGCCCGGCGCGGGGCGCGGGCTCACGGTTGCGGGGTCAGCGCCGGTGTCGCACCGGCTTTCCCCGGGGGCAGGGCGGATGCAGTTGTGGTGCCCGTCGACTCTAGCCGCCCGTTCCGCCGCCGGTGCGCCACGGTGGTGTGGGCTCGGTCGCACCGGCCCCGGGCGGGGCGCTCCGGTACAGGAACCGGTTCTCGTCCGGTGCACCAGGGCCGCCCCCGGGCCGCCCCGGGCCGACCTCGGCCGTCCGGGGCGGCCCGGGGGCGGGGGCGGAGCCGGGTCAGGGCAGGGTCAGCAGCCGGGCGGCGGTCTGCAGGTCGGCGTGCACCTCGGCGATCGAGGCGCGTCCGGAGAGCCAGGCGACCAGGGCGGAGTGCCAGGTGTGCTCGATCACCCGGACGGCCGCCCGCTGCCGGGCGCTCGGCGGGCCGGCCTGGCCGATCGCGTCCAGGATGATCTGTGAGGTGAGGCCGGAGACCCGGTCGACCTCGGCGCTCACCGAGCGGTCCGCGAAGGACAGCGCCCGGACCATCGCCTCGGCCAGCAGCGGCTCGCGCTGCAGCGCGTGGAAGGCCCGGGTGAGCGTCTCGGCGACCCGCGGCGCGGGGTCCTCCCCGGCCGGCGGATGCCGTCGGACCTGGTCCAGCAACTGCTGGAGCTGCTCCTGCATCACCGCGACCAGCAGGTGGACCTTGGAGGGGAAGTACCGGTACAGGGTGCCGAGCGCGACCTCGGCACCGTCGGCGACCTCGCGCATCTGGACCGCCTCGTACCCGCCCCGGTTCGCCAGCGCGGTGGCCGTGCGCAGGATCCGCCGCCGGCGTTCGGCCTGCCGCGGACTGAGCGCGGGGCCCGCGGGCTGCGCGGCGGAGTTGGTCGGGGGGGTCGGCAAGAGGGCTCCCAGGGCGCGGGGTAACGGCGGCTCACGGGGTGGATCGGTGGTGGTCCGGCGGCGGATCGGTGGCGTGGCGCGAATCACCGGCCCTGGCTCCGAAGCACAAGCTACGGGCCGGTATCTTCGAGGTCTCTCATTGTTCACATGTGCAATGACGACCTCCACAGCACAGTGAAACCTGATCTACTTTAGCGCCGTGGCCGTCCTGCGGTCCGGACCAGTGATTCAGACCCGAACAGCAGAGATAAGGGGCCGAGGATGACCGCGCAGCCGCTGCGGATTGCCTTGCTGTCCTACCGCGGCGACCCGTTCTGCGGCGGCCAGGGCGTGTACGTCCGGCACCTGTCCCGCGAACTGGCGCGCCTGGGCCACCACGTGGACGTGATCGGCTCCCAGCCCTTCCCGGTGCTGGACGAGGTCGAGGGCCCCGGGTCGGTGCGGCTGGTGGAGCTGCCGAGCCTGGACCTCTACCGCGCCGACGACCCCTTCCGGACGCCTGGGCTCGCCGAGTACCGGGGGCCGGTGGACGTGCTGGAGGTCGCCACGATGAGAACCGGCGGCTTCCCCGAGCCGCTGACCTTCTCGCTGCGCGCCCGGCGGTACCTGGCCCGGCACAAGGGCCGCTACGACGTCGTCCACGACAACCAGACCCTCGGCTACGGCCTGCTCGGGCTCGAACGGCACGGCTTCCCGCTGGTCACCACGATCCATCACCCGATCACCGTGGACCGGCAGTTGGAGCTCGACGCGGCGCCGACCCGGCTGCGCCGGCTCTCGCTGCGCCGGTGGTACGCCTTCACCCGGATGCAGCGCCGGGTGGCCGCCCGGCTGGCGCACGTGATCACCGTCTCCGGCACCTCCAAGACCGAGATCGCCGAGCACCTGGGCGTCGCGCCCGGTGCCATCACGGTGGTGCCGATCGGCGCCGACACCCGGCTCTGGTCGCCCTCCCCGGAGGTCGCCACCGTGCCGGGGCGGATCGTCACCACCTCCAGCGCGGACGTCCCGCTGAAGGGCCTGGTCCACCTGGTCGAGGCGCTGGCCAAGCTCCGCACCGAGCGCGAGGCGCACCTGGTGGTGGTCTGCAAGCAGCGGTCGGACGGCCCGGTCGCGGAGGCCGTGCGGCGGTTCGGCCTGGAGCCGTACATCGAGTTCCGCAGCGGGCTGACCGACCAGGAGCTGGTCGATCTCTACCGCTCGGCCGAGGTGGCCTGCGTGCCGTCCCTGTACGAGGGCTTCTCGCTGCCGGCCGCCGAGGCGATGGCCACCGGGACGGCGCTGGTCGCCACCACCGGCGGGGCGATCCCCGAGGTCGCCGGGCCGGACGGGGAGAGCTGTCTCGCGGTGCCCCCCGGTGACGCGGACGCGCTGGCGACCGCGCTCGGGCGCCTGCTGGACGACCCCGGGCTGCGGGCGGCGCTCGGCGCGGCCGGGCGCGAGCGGGTGCTGGCCCGGTTCACCTGGGAGCGGGCGGCGGAGCTGACCGTCGAGGGCTATCGCGCGGCGATCGCGACCGGCGCCGGCCGGCACGCGCGGTCCGGCGCTGGCTGGCGCTACGTCGCCTGATCCGCCGCCGTCCGCACGTCACGCCGTCCGTCGCGGTGACGTAGCGTCAAGAACGTTTGGTACCAAGGAATGGGAGCCCCGCAGTGCTGACCGTCGATTTCTCGCGCTTCCCGCTCGCCCCCGGCGACCGGGTGCTCGACCTGGGCTGCGGCGGGGGCCGGCACGCCTTCGAGTGCTACCGGCGCGGCGCCAACGTGGTCGCCCTCGACCAGAACGCCGACGAGATCGCCGAGGTCCGGAAGTGGTTCGCGGCGATGGAGGAGGCCGGCGAGGCCCCGGCCGGAGCCTCCGCCGTGGCGATGGAGGGCAACGCCCTGGCGCTGCCCTTCGAGGACGAGTCCTTCGACAAGATCATCATCTCCGAGGTGATGGAGCACATCCCCGACGACAAGGGGGTGCTGGCCGAGATGTTCCGGGTGCTCAGGCCCGGCGGTCTGCTGGCCGTCACCGTTCCGCGCTGGCTGCCCGAGAAGATCTGCTGGGCGCTCTCCGACGAGTACCACGCGAACGAGGGCGGCCACATCCGCATCTACCGCGGCGACGAGCTGCTGGAGCGGCTGACGGACGCCGGCCTCACGCCGTACGGCACCCACCACGCGCACGCGCTGCACTCGCCGTACTGGTGGATCAAGTGCGCGGTCGGCGTCGGCAACGACAAGGCGCTGCCGGTCAAGGCCTACCACCAGCTGCTGGTCTGGGACATCGTCGGCACCCCGGTGATCAGCACCCTCACCAAGGCCGCCGAGAAGGCGCTCAACCCGGTCATCGGCAAGAGCTTCGTCGCGTACGCCAGCAAGCCGCACCGGCCCGCCGACGGGGCCACCGCGTGACCGCCGCCGTCCCCGAGGTGCTGCTGCTCGACGGGGTGCTGGACGCCGAGCAGGCCGCCGCGACCGTCCACAGCATCCTGCGCGAGCAGCGTCCCGACGGTGCCATCCCGTGGTTCGGCGGCCACCACCTCGACCCCTGGGACCACACCGAGGCGGCGATGGCCCTCGACACGGCCGGCGAGCACGCCGCCGCCGAGGCCGCCTACCGCTGGCTGGTGGCGAACCAGAACACCGACGGCTCCTGGTACGCCGGCTACACCGAGGGCGAGGTCTCCAACGCGTCCAAGGAGACCAACTTCTGCGCGTACCTCGCGGTCGGCGTCTGGCACCACCACCTCAGCACCGGCGACGACGCCTTCCTTGAGTGGATCTGGCCGACCGTCAGGCGTGCGCTCGACTTCACCGTCGGTCTGCGGCTGCCCGGCGGCCCGATCGCCTGGCGGCTCGACGAGGACGGTACCGCGCCCGAGGAGGCGCTGCTCACCGGCTCGTCCAGCATCCTGCACGCGCTGCGCTGCGGACTCGCCGTCGCCGACTACCTGGAGGAGCCCCAGCCCGACTGGGAGCTGGCCGCCGGCCGGCTGCGGCACGCGGTGGCCCGTCACCCGGAGCGCTTCCTCGACAAGGACCGCTTCTCGATGGACTGGTACTACCCCGTGCTCGGCACCGCACTGCGCGGCCCGGCCGCCGTGGAGCGGATCGAGCGGGACTGGCACCGGTTCGTGGTGCCGGGTCTGGGCGTGCGCTGCGTCAGCGACCGCCCCTGGGTCACCGGCGGCGAGAGTGCCGAACTCGCCCTGGCACTGTGGGCGGTCGGCGAGTCCGACCGCGCGGTGGAGATCCTGCGCTGGATCCAGCGCCTGCGGCACACCGACGGCTCGTACTGGACGGGATACGTCTTCGAGGACGACGTCGTCTGGCCCGAGGAGCGCACCACCTGGACGGCCGGCGCGCTGCTGCTCGCGGTCGCCGCGCTCGGCGGTGACCCGGCCACGGTGGCGGTGTTCGGCGGCGAGGAGCTGCCCGCCGGTCTCGTGGTGCGCGACTGCTGCTGAGCGGCCTGCCGCGGCGGAGGACGACGGAGGGGGCGGGACCGGAGCGATCCGGTCCCGCCCCCTCCGTCGTCGGAGCCCGTCAGCCGCGCTGGATGTCCGCGGCCTCGTTCAGCACACCCTGGCTGCCGTCCTGGAGCTGCGCGACCAGCGCGGCGCCGCGCTGCTCGACGGCGAGGTACCAGGTACCGGGGACCAGCTGCCCGACCGGGGCGCCGGAGGGGTTGTCCTTCGGAGCCAGCTGGCGGGGCGCCGGGACGGCGAACCAGAACGGCGCGAAGTCGGCGGCCGGAGCGGCGGCGGCCGCCGGGGCGCTCTGGGCCTGCACCGGCTGGGGCTGGGCCTGCTGGCCGCCGAAGGAGGCGTCCTGCGGCTGGCCGGGGGCCGGGTAGCCGTACCCGCCCTGCTGCGGCTGGCCGTAGGCCGGCGGCTGCGCGGACTCCTGGCCGGGGGCCGGGTAGCCGTACTGGCCGGGCTGGGCGCCCTGCTGCGGCTGGCCGGCGCCGGGGGCCGGGTAGCCGGCCGCGCCGGGGTAGCCCGGCTGGACGGCGGGCTTGTCGGCCACCAGCGGGGCCTGGAGCGCGGGCACCAGCGGTCCGGCGGCGGCCGCGCCGGCGAGCACGATCAGCGACAGGACGGCGAGCCAGGCACCGAAGCCGTGGCCGACCGCGCTGCTGTCGCCGCCGCCGCCGAGCGCCCACAGGGAGGCCCAGAGCGCGGCGACCGAGAAGGCGATGCCCCACTGGTCGAGGCGCAGGCCGAGCACCTGGCGGGTGGCGGCGGCCGCGCCCTGGAAGCGGTGCACCAGGATCAGGGCGGCGGCGGCCAGACCGAGCAGGAACACCGACGGCAGCACCGGGAACAGGCCGGTGTTCCAGGCACTGAACGAGGACGAGTAGCAGCTCGAACTCTTGATGCCGGAGCAGGCGTCGAAGGTCTGGTACGGCAGGAAGGATGCGATGAACAGCAGGACGGCCGCACCTGCGACGGCGGCGTCTCCCCTGGTGAGAGCGCGCAGATTCACTAACGTTCCCCTCGTTGGTGTGTCGTGGACGGCAGCTTGCGTGTTCGGCTTACCGGTCGGGCTTACCGGACGGGAAAACTCCCGAACGGACCAAGAGCCTAGGGCCAACGCATGAGCGTGTGCACGGCGGGCTCCGTAATGGGGCAAAGTCGTTGCAAAACCAGCGCCGCAGGTCAGCCCGGTGTGGTCAGAAACGCCGTCAGGGCGTCCACGATGCCCTGGGCGGCCTGCTGGCGCCACTGAGGGTCGGTCATCCGCTGTGCGTCACCGGCGTTGCGCATGTTGCCGCACTCGATGAACACCTTGGGGACGGTGGAGAGGTTCAGCCCGCCGAGGTCCGAGCGGGTGTCCAGGCCCTGCGAGGCGATGTAGTCGGCGTACGGTTCGCCCGTCGCGGCCCTGAACCTGTCCCGCAGCAGCAGGCCGAGACGGTGGGACGGCTCCACGATCGCCGTGGTGTTCGCCCGGCCGGCGACCACCTTGGCCGGCATGATCACGTGGAATCCGCTGCCGGAGGCCGGTCCGCCGTCCCCGTGCACCGAGACGGCGGCGTCCGCGTGCGCGGCGTTGCCCGCCTTGGCGCGGTCGTCTATGCAGGGGCCCCACGGCTTGTCGCCGTCCTGGGTGAACACCACGGTCGCGCCCCGGGCCTCCAGCAGCGCGCGGGCCCGGCGCGAGACGTCCAGGGTGTAGTCCGCCTCGCTGTAACCGGCGTTGGTCTCGGTGCCGGTGGTGTCGCACTCCTTGCGGGCGTTGCCGATGTCGACCTGACGGTTGATCTCGGTGGTGTGCCGCCCGTTGGCGGTGTTGTGGCCGGGATCGAGCAGCACGGTGCGGCCCGCCAGCGCGCGGTCGGTGGGCGCGGCCACCGGGGCCGGTGCGGTAGCGCCACCGGCCGGTGCGGCACCGGAACCCGCCGGGCTCGCGGCCGCGGCGGGAGCGCCGGCCTGCGGGCTCGCGGGAGGCAGTGTCGTCGGCCAGGCGGTCAGCACCTCGGGATCGGGCACGGCCTCGGCCGTCGAACCGATCGAGCGGGCGGGGGCGGGGGCGCCCCCGGCGACCGCGTGCCACCCCAGCCAGCCCACCAGGCCGAGCGGCAGCAGCGCGCCGCCGAGGGCCAGCGCGCGCCACCGGGTGACGCGCCGGGGCCGGTCCGGTCCGGGGCCGTCGTCGGCCGGCCGGAGGTCGGGGTGCTGGGGGTCGGTGCCGGTCACGAGTCGTTCAGATCCTGTCCCAGGTGCGCTGTGTCAGACCGTACGCGTCGGCGGTCGGCTTCCACTTGCTGACGAAGTCCTTCTTGGACTGGGTGGCCTGCGGGTTGAGCTCGTCCGCCCGCTTCTTCTCCGGAGTGCTCGGCGCCGTGCCGGAGCAGCCCTTGGCGGCGACGGCCCTGGCCCAGGTCGCGTAGGCGCGGTCGATGTCGCCCGACTGCTGCCACGCGGTCTTCAGGGTCTGCACGGCGTCCGCCCCGCCGGGTACGTCACCCACGTCCAACGTAGCCAGATCGGCCAGGAGTTGGTCGCGCTGGGTGGCCCCCGTGTCGAAGACCTGGGCGGCGCTCTCGATGTCCGCCCTGGCCGGGCAGCTGCTGACCTTGGCCACCGCGCTGCCGATCGGCGCCTTGGCCGTCTCGGCGCGGCCGAGCAGCTCGTCCAGCGCCTTGGCCTGCGCCGGGGCGTTCGCGCCGGCGGAGGGGCCCGCGCTCGGAGAGGCGCTGGGGCTCGCTCCGGCCGTGGACGCGGCGCCCGCGGAGGCGCCGTCCCCGCTCGGCAGCGGCGCCGGCTGCCCGCCGCCGGCCGTGGTGGCGGAGGGGGCGGGGCTCGCCGTCCGGCTGTTCGAGTCGCCGTTGCTGTTCTGCACCGCCCACACCACACCCGCGCCCAGTCCGAGGACGAGCAGCAGGCCGACGGTGACGAGAAGCGGGGTGCGGTTGCGCGGCGCCGGCTCCTCGTCGTACCGGCCGATCTCCTCGTGGCCGGGCCGGCCGGCGTAGCCGTCGGCGGGCGGGTACGGTCCCTGGGCGTACTGCTCCTGCGGGTACGGGCTCTGCGCCTGCTGCTCCGGCTGGAAGGGGCCCGGTGGGAACGAGTCCGGCGGGAAGGGGCCCGGCGGGAAGGGTCCCGGCGGCGGGCCTGCCGGCGCGGCGGGGCCGGTGTGCCCCGGGAACGGCGCCGGGCCGACGGCGTGCCCGGGGAAGCCCTGGGCCGGCCCGGCCTGCGGCTGGTACGGCGGCCGGCCGTGCGGCTGCTCGGACTGCGGCGGCGGGTAGCCGTAACCGCCGGGCACCGTCGGCGTGATCCGGGTCGGGGCCGTTTCGGGGCCGGACGACGGGGTCAGGTACGGGCGCGGCGTCGGCGGCCCGGGCTGCGGCGGGGGACCGGGGCGCTGCGGCGCCGGCGGTTGCGGGGCCGACTGCTGGGGCCTGCCCGGCCCGGGCGGCGGCGGGGCCGGAGCGCCGGAGGGTGTCCCGTCGGACGGCGCGCTCGGTGCCGTCTCGGGTGGTGCGGGCTGCTGCGGCGGTCCGGAGCTGCCCGCACCCGGCGGGCCTGCCGGAGTACCGCGCACCCAGCCGCCTGCGCCCCCCCGGGCACTGGGATCCCACACCGCCGGAGCGGTGTTGTTCTGGTCCGTCATGCGTTCGCCCCCGCCGTCCTGCCTCGCCGTGCGTGTCCGTACGTGTCCGTGTCGCCGTCGCGGCGCCGGGAGGAACCGCGCGGCCACCGTACCCGGAGAACCCCGGACGGCGTGCCCCGGCACCCGGACAACCATGCGACCAGGCACGACGGTAGAGCATTCGTGATCACGGCGGGGGCGGACGCCGGAGCCCGGGACGATCGGCCGTCGGGCGCCCGCTCAGAGCCCGGTGACGGCCGGGCGGCGCAGTACCCGCAGCGAGCCGGTCACCGAGATCTCCTCGAAGCCCTCGTCGAGCGCCCGGAGGTAGACCCGGTAGGGCGCCTGCCCGCCGTCGGCCGGGTCGGGGAAGACGTCGTGCACCACCAGCAGGCCCTCCGGCGCCAGGTGCGGCACCCAGCCCTCGTAGTCGCCGGTGGCGTGCTCGTCGGTGTGCCCGCCGTCGATGAAGACCAGAGCCAGGTCGCCGCCCCAGAGCGCCGCGATCTGCGGCGATCGGCCGACCAGCGCGACCACGTGGTCCTCCAGCCCGGCGGCGTGCAGGGTGCGGCGGAAGCGCGGCAGGGTGTCCATCCGGCCGACCTCGCCGTCCACCAGGCTCGCGTCGTGGTACTCCCAGCCGGGCTGCTGCTCCTCGGAGCCCCGGTGGTGGTCCACCGTCAGGGCGGTGGTGCCGGTCGCCCGGGCGGCGGCGGCCAGCAGGATCGCGGAGCGGCCGCAGTAGGTGCCGATCTCCAGGACGGGCAGTCCGGTGCGGCCGGCCGCGTCGAGGGCGGCCGCGTACAGGGCCAGGCCCTCGTCCACCGGCATGAACCCGGTCGCGGCCTCGAACGCCGTGAGCACCTCGGGTGCGGGGCGGGTGCTCTCCCGGAGGTCGGACATGTGGCGCTCCTTGCGGACGGCGGGGTACGGGTCCGGACGGGGTGCCCGACGGATGGACCCTACTCGACGGTACGGCCGGGACCGGCGGGGCCTCGCGCGGGCCGCAGGGCGGGCGGGTACGGCGGGGCGGGGTGGTCGGCCGGGGTGGTGGGGCGGGGTGGTGGGGCGGGGACGGCGGCGGGCGGTCCCGGCCCCACCACCGGGCGGCGGGGAGGTGCTGTGCTGTCAGCGCTGTCAGTGCTGCTCGGCGCCGGCCAGCCGGTGGCGGCCGTGCGGGTTCGCCTCGGGGGTGTCGTCGGGGGCCGTCAGGCCACGGTGGCGGCCGTGCGTGTCGTCCGCGCGGTGGTGTTCGGCGCGGCTCTCGTGGGCTCCGGGGCCGGTACCGCCGGGGTGGTCGGGGTGGTCGGGGCTGCCCGTGCTTCCGGTGTCATCTGTACTGCCGGGGCCGGTGGGATCGGTGAGGGTGTCGAACATCATGATCGTCTTCCGTGCGAGGGTGCGAGAGCGGGCCGGTGCCGCCGCACGGCACCGGGAGGGCAGGACGCCCGAGGCGTCGAGGCGGATGATCACGGCCTCTGCCCGGGCCACCATAACGGGCCGAACCGGCCGGATTCCCATCCATCGGGTCCGGCGCCGACCGGCGTCCGCCGCGAACCGCCGCCGACCCGTCGGTGAGCCCTCGCGGCCCGCCGCGGTGACGCACCGCCGGGCCGGCGGCGACACAGCTCCGGGCGGGCGGCGACACAGCTCCGGGCGGCCGGGCCCGCCCCGCCGCCCGGAGCTACCCGGGACGGCCGCTGCGCAGGAACCCCGCCAGCAGTTCGTGCAGCACCGCGGAGCCCTCCTCCGCGAGCACCTCGTGCCCGGCCCCGGCCGCCTCGACGTACCGGAAGTCGGCACCCTCCAGCCGGCCGATCCGGAGCAACTCGTGCCGCAGCGCCCGGGACTGGCTGACCGGTACGACCTCGTCGCGGTCACCGTGCACGATCAGCAGCGGCGCGGTGATCCGGTGCGCCAGCAACAGCACGTCGCGCGGGCCGCGGGCGTCCTCGACCTGGTCGGCGCCGCCCAGCCGGGTGGTGAGCTCCCGGACGGGGGCGGCCGCCTCGGCCAGCAGCCGGCCGCCGGAGAGGAACGGGGCCACCACCGCGCACCGCGCGACCTGCCCGGCCGGGGCGTGCGCGGCGGTCAGCAGGGCGAGGAACGCGCCGTAGCTGACCCCGAACAGCGACGGCGGCTCCAGCCCGAGCGCCGAGCGCTGGCCGGCGATCCCGTCGAGCAGGGCGAGGACGTCCTCCAGATCCGGCCCGCCCCAGGCGCCGCACACCGTCAGCGCGTGCTCCGTCCCGTAGCCGGTGCTGCCGCGCTGGTTCGGGGCGACGACCGCCAGCCCTTCGGCGGCCATCCGCTGGAGCGCCGGATCGAACTCCAGCCGCCAGGCGTCGGCCGGACCGCCGTGCAGGGCCAGTACCAACTGCGGGCTGCTCAGCCAGGCGTCCCCGCCGTACACGACGGCTTCCAACGGGCCTGCTGGACCGGCGAGTTCCAGGCTCTGCGCCGGGTGCCAGCGACCGCCGTCGCCGGGTGGCGCGCTGCCGTCCAGCTGCCATCCCGGCGGGGAGGTCCGGCAGATCCTCGGGCCGCCCGCCGTGGGCCGGGGCAGGTCCGCCTCACGCCACGGCCCGGGCAGCCCGCCGCTCAGCGGTGCCAGCCGCAGCGGCAGCGGCACCGTCGCGGTCGCTCCCGGCGGGCCCAGACCGACCATGGTGTCCACGTCCAGGGTGGCCAGTGCGGCCGGATGGTCGGGAGCGGAGTAGGGCATCCGCAGCCCGGCCGCCGACCAGTGGCCGACCGCGCCGAGCCGGCCGGGCGGTACGGGCAGCGGGTCCAGCCGGTGGCCCCCCGGCTGCCAGAGGGCGAGCGCGGACGCCGCGCCGTGGTCGATCTGGACGGCGACCCCGACCGCCTCGACGGAGCCGGGGGCGGGGCGAGGGCCGGTGGCAAACGGGGCGGCGGGCGGCGGGCCGAGAATGCTCGGACGCAGGGCGACCGGTCGCAGGAACACCCCGGGCACGTGCAGGCAGTCGGGGAAGCGCAGCCGCTCCCCGCCGCCGAGGACGCCCCAGCCGAGCCGGTCGGCGCCGGGCGCGTCGCTGCGCACCATGAGGAAGCGGGTGTCCGGGTCGAACAGCACCAGGCGGTCGTTGCTCCGCTCGCCGATCTCCAGCAGGGGAGTGACCTCGCCCGGTCCGAGATCCAGCACGACCGTGCGGACCACCCCGTCGTGCACCCGGTCGAGCGCGAGCAGCCGGCCGTCCCGGTCGAGCCAGACACCGCCGCCGTACAGGCCGGGCACCTCGGCGATCCGCTCGGGCTCGCCGCCGTCGGCGCGGACCAGCCAGACGGTGGTGACCGGGCGTCCGTCGCTGCCGATCGCCAGCGCCACCGGCGCGCCGGGCGCGACCCGGCCATCGGCCGGGACCGGCATCGGCAGCAACCGCAGGCCGGGGGTCCGCAGCGCGGCCAGCTGCCGTTCCTCCGCCGCCGGGCCGGGCGGCCGGCTGCCGTCGTACGTCCGGTGGTCAGGGCCCCGGCCGTCGTGCGCCCCCGGGCCGGCGGGTCCGTCGCCGGGGGACAGCAGCACCAGCTCGTGCCGGTCGCCGTCGCGCCGGCACACCAGCACCCGGCCGTCGGGCAGCGGGACGAGCTGGGCGTGCAGGCTCTCGGACCGGCTTCCCGGCAGCGCCAGCGCGGTCGGCACGGCGGGGCCGGTCGGCGGCAGTCGCCAGCTCTCCGCGTACCAGCCGCCGTCGGCGCCGGAGGCCAGGCAGGCCGCGTGCGAGCCGTCGGAGGCGAAGGTGAAGCCCACCCGGCGCATCGCCCGGGTCGAGGCGCGGGTGGTCACGTTCACGGGCCGGTCACCGCCGTCGCGGCAGGTGTACCGGGTGTCCGGGGCAGGGGCGTCCTGCGGGTCGGGGGTGCCGGGGCGCCGGCCGTCAGGGCGGCGCGGATCCCGGCCAGGCTCCGGCGCCGGTCCGGCGACAGCTCGCGCAGGTCGAGCGCGAGCCGCCCCAGCTCGGCCGCGGTGCCGCCGCCGCGTGCGGCCAGCGCCAGCCACCGGCCGAGCCGGTCGAGGAGCGGCGGTGCGTGCGGCAGGCCCTCGCCGAGCAGCGGGTCGTGTCCGGTGGCGAGCAGGAAGAACAGGCCGCCGAGGGCGTACAGGTCGGCGCCGTGACGGAGGCCCTCGGCGCAGCCGTGCAGCGGTCGTGGCCCGGTCGGCCGAGGGATCCGCGCGGGCGGCCGGTAGCCGGGCACGCCCGGCCGTACGGGGATCGGAGCGAAGGGGTCGGCCGGGGCGCCGGCCTCGGCCGTCAGCTCCAGCGCGGTCAGCCGCACCCCGCCGTCGGGCCGGACGACCAGGTGGTCGGGGGAGAGGTCGAGCAGCACCAGCCCCTGGGCACGGGCGCGGTCGATCAGGTCGACCAGGGCGAGGGCCAGCGGCCGGGCCTCGGCCCAGGGGACCCCCACCCGGCCGTCCTCGCCGCGTCGCCCGGCGACCCACTCGCCGAGCGACCTCCCGGCCACCCGTTCCCTGACCAGGAACAGCGCGTCCTCCTGCTCGACCAGGTGCAACGGCCGGGGTGCGACCCGATGGCCGTCCAGGTGCGCCAGCAGCGCGGCCTCCCGGCGCAGCGCGCCCCGGGCGGCGAGACCGGCCCGGCCCGCCTCCCGCCGCACCCGGGCCTGGCGGACCACGACCTCTCCGCCGCCGACCGTGTCCCGGGCCAGGTACAGGCCGCCGCCGGGGTCCTGACGCAGCGCGGTCGTCAGCGCGTACCGCCCGCCGACCAGGCCACCGCCGTGCCGCCCGGCGGGCCTCGGGGCGCCCGGGCGGCGGTGGGCCGGACCGGGCACCGGCCCTCTCCCCTCGACAGGGCCGGCCCGCCCCGGGCCGCGCACACCCCCGACCGCCGCCGGGCCGCCGCTCGCCGCACCGTCCGGCCGGCCGTCCGCCGCCGCGGCTGTCGGGCCGGAGCGGTCCTCCGTGCGCGGCCTGCCCGTCGCTCGCGGCGCGTCGCCCGTACGCGGCCCGTTCTCCCCCCGGCCCTCGACCCCCACCGACCCCGGCCCCCCGGCCGTACGCAGCGATGTGCCCGCTCCCATCCCGCCTCACATCCCCTCGTCTCGGCCCGGCCGGACACCGGGGTGCGCGGTGCTCCGGCACCCCGGCCCGATCGGCTCTCGGAAGTACGGGAACCGCCGCCGGCGTCCGCCGGCCGGCCGGACCCCGGGCGGCCCACCGCCCGGGGGAGCCTTCACTCCTGCCTGCGTGGCCGCCACTGCCGGGGCAACTCCCGTTTGCAGGAGTGAAGTTACTTTCGGGCCGGAAAGGGCTCAACGAGAAGCGGGTCACTTCACTCATAAGGGTGATCAACCGGGGCTTTCGCGCACGCCGCGCCGACCCGGTGTGACCAGGACGCCGCGCCCCCGGGGCGGGAGCGGCCTGCCCCCGGCGCCGGGCCGCTCCCGCCGGGCGCCGACGGCGGGCAGCGGCCGGGCTGACGCCCGCCCGACCGGGCGCCGTCCCGGCCGCTGCGCCGGAGCACCGTGCGCCCGAACGGCCCCCTGCGCACGGTAGTCTCGACAGGTGCCGAAACTGTCCGACGTCATCAGTGCGCTCGAAGAGCTCTACCCGCCGCAGTGGGCGGAGTCCTGGGACGCCGTGGGCCTGGTCTGCGGGGATCCTGACGCCGAGGTCCACCGGGTGCTGTTCGCGGTCGACCCCGTCCAGGCCGTCGTCGACGAGGCCGTCGCATGGGGGGCCGACCTGGTCGTCACCCACCATCCGCTCTACCTGCGCGGCACCACCAGCGTCGCCGCGACCTCCTTCAAGGGCAGGGTCGTGCACACCCTGATCTCCTCCGGGATCGCCCTGCACGTCGCGCACACCAACGCCGACCACGCCGACCCCGGGGTCTCCGACGCGCTCGCCGAGGCCGTCGGCCTGCGGATCACCGGCCCGCTGGTCCCGGACCCGACCGATCCCGCGGGCCGCCGCGGCAGCGGCCGGATCGGCGTGCTGGAGCCCCCGCTCACGCTGTCCGCCTTCGCCGCCCGGGTGGCCGAGGGCCTGCCGGCCACCGCCGCGGGGGTCCGGGTCGCCGGCGACGGTGACCGGCTGATCGGCCGGGTCGCCGTCTGCGGTGGTTCCGGGGACTCCTTCATCGCCCGGGCCAGGGCCGCCGGGGTCGACGCCTACGTCACCGCCGACCTGCGCCACCACCCGGCGTCCGAGGCCGCCGAGGCCTCGCCCCTCGCTCTGGTGGACGCCGCGCACTGGGCCACCGAATGGCCCTGGCTGAACCTCGCCGCGCGGGCCCTCGACGCGGTCTCGACCGAGCACGAGTGGCAGCTGGAGACCAAGGTCTCCCACCGGGTCACCGACCCGTGGACCGCGCACACCCCCATGCCCTTCACCGCCTGACCCGATTCACAGGAGCCCTCCGCTTGAACGCCGCGCCCGCCGACCAGAACCGCCTGCTCGACCTGCAGGCCATCGACTCCCGCCTCGACCAGCTGGCCCACCGGCGTCGCAGCCTGCCCGAGCACGCCGAGATCGACAAGGCCACCGCCGACCACACCGCGCTCAAGTCGCTGACCGTCGCGGCCGAGGCCCAGCTCGGTGACACCACCCGCGAGCTGACCAAGGCCGAGGCGGACGTCGAGCAGGTGCGCAGCCGCTCCGCCCGCAACCAGCAGCGGCTGGACTCCGGCACGATCAACTCCCCCAAGGACCTGGAGAACCTCCAGCACGAGGTCGGCTCGCTGGCCAAGCGCCAGTCCGACCTGGAGGACGTGGTCCTGGAGATCATGGAGCGGATGGAGTCCTCGCAGACCCGGGTCACCGAGCTCGGCGCCCGCCTGGAGCACTCCACCGTCACCCTGGCCGAGGCCGAGGCCCGCCGGGAGGCCGCCTTCGCCGAGATCGACGCGGACGCCGAGAAGGTCCGCCGTGACCGCGAGGCCGTCGCCGTCGCCGTCCCGGACGACCTGATCAAGCTCTACACCCGCCTGCGCGATCAGCAGGGCGGCGTCGGCGCGGCCCGCCTCTACCAGCGCCGCTGCGAGGGCTGCCGGGTCGAGTTCGCGGTCTCCGACCTGAACGCCATCAAGGCCGAGCCCAAGGACGCGGTCGTGCGCTGCGACAACTGCGGGCGCATCCTGGTCCGCACCGCCGAGTCCGGCGTCTGATCCGATGGCGGCGCGGAGGTTCATCGTCGAGGCCGACGGCGGCTCCCGGGGCAACCCGGGGCCGGCCGGCTACGGCGCTCTGGTGCGGGACGGCGACACCGGTCAGATCATCGCCGAGGCCGCCGAGTTCATCGGGCACGCGACCAACAACGTCGCCGAGTACAAGGGCCTGATCGCCGGGCTGCGGGCGGCCCGCGAGATCGACCCCGACGCCACCGTGGACGTCCGGATGGACTCCAAGCTGGTCGTCGAGCAGATGTCGGGGCGCTGGAAGATCAAGCACCCCGACATGCAGCCGCTCGCCGCCGAGGCGAAGGCGGTCCTGCCGCGTGGCCAGGTCAAGTACACCTGGATCCCGCGCGAGAGGAACAAGGACGCGGACCGGCTCGCCAACGAGGCGATGGACGCGGGCCGGGCCGGCCGGCAGTGGGAGCCCAAGCCGCTGAAGGCCGCCAAGCCCGTCGTGGCCGAGGCGCCGGCGCCGCTGGAGACCGCCGCACCCAAGGCGGGCTGGGCCGCCCCGGCCGACCTCGGCACACCCACCACCTTCGTCCTGCTCCGGCACGGCGAGACCGCGCTCACCCCGGAGAAGCGGTTCTCCGGCAGCGGCGGCAGCGACCCCGAGCTGTCCGAGCGCGGCCGCTGGCAGGCCGAGCGGGCCGCCGAGGCGATGGCCGCGCGCGGCAGCGTCCAGGCCGTGGTCAGCTCGCCGATGCGGCGCACCCGGCAGACCGCCGAGACCGTCGCCGCCCGGCTGGGCCTGGACGTGCGGATCGAGGAGGGCCTGCGCGAGCTGGACTTCGGCGACTGGGAGGGCCTGACCTTCGCCGAGGCGCGCGAGCGCCACCCGGCGGACCTCGACGCCTGGCTCGGCTCCGCCAAGGCCAAGCCGACCGGCGGCAGCGAGAGCTTCACCACGCTGACCCACCGGGTCGGTGTCGCCCGCGACAAGATCCTCGCCCGGTACGTGGGCAGGACGGTCCTGGTGGTCTCGCACGTCAGCCCGATCAAGACGCTGGTCCGCCTGGCGCTGGGCGCCCCGCCGGACGCGCTGTACCGGATGGAGCTCTCGGCGGCCGCCGTCAGCGCCGTCCAGTACTACACGGACGGCAACGCCTCGCTGCGGCTGCTCAACGACACCTCCCACCTGCGCTGAGACCGGCCGGAGGCGGGCCCCCTTCCCCCCTCCGGCCGTCCGGTCCGGCGGCCCCGCGCTCCCGCCGTCCGGCTCAGTGGACGTCGGTGACCACCACGTCCAGCTGCCACGGCTTGCGCGCCGTGCCGTGGGCGGCCACCTCGACCCGGTGGCCGAGCTCGGTCAGGACATCCACCAGCTCACCGGGCGTCCTCGGCTCGGCGCCCGTGACCAGCAGATCGCGTACCAGGCGCCCCTTGGTGGCCTTGTTGAAGTGGCTCACCACCGAGCGCTTCAGAACCCCGCCGACCTCGCGCTCCTGGAGCACCCGCACGGTGGCCGTCCGGGCGGCCACCTCGCCGGCCGGCCTCCAGGCCGCCGCGTAGGCCGCGCTGCGCAGGTCCAGCACCAGACCGTCGGCCACCGTCGGCAGCACAGTGGCCATCGCGCTCCGCCAGTACGTTCCGAGCGCCCCCAGCGGGGGGAGTTTCACACCCATCGAGCAGCGGTACGGCGGGATCCGGTCGCTCACCCGCACCGCGCCCCAGAGCCCGGAGAAGACCAGCAGCGAACGCTCGGCCCGCGCGTACGCGGCCTCGTCGAGCTTCGCCAGAGCCAGCGCGTCGAACAGCACGCCCGTGTAGACCTCGCCCGCCGGGCGCGCCCCAGCCGTCAGCAGACCGGCGTCCCGAGCCACCTCGCCGCGCAGGCCGGGGCTCAGACCCAGCACCTCGGCCGCCCGGTCGGTGTCACCCGTGCACAGCTCGACCAGCGCGTCCAGCACGGCGGTGCGTGCCGCCGTCAGTCCCGGCAGGGACAGGCCCTCCAACGCGAGCGGCACGCCGGCCTCGGATGCGGCCTTGCCCTCCGAGGGCGGCAACAGGACCAGCACGGGCGGCACTCCTCAACACTTTGTGGCAGCTGACCCCGACACCCTACGCAACCGGGCCCCGGTGCGCGGAACCGCCGCCACCTCCAGGCGGAGGCCGCCACGGCCGCTGCCGGCCCGACCGTCCGCCCGGCCCCGCGCAGACCTGTCGTCCGGTGGAATCCGCGGGTCCGGTCGTCCGGCAGGACCGGACCGGCCCGCGGCGCCGGCCGGGTTCCCGTGCCCAGATCCACCACGACCCGCCCGGAACGTCCTATTCTGCGCCCATGCCCCGTCGAAAGTTGAGCGTCAAGGCCGCGGACTCCGCCCGGATCAACGCGGAGCTGGCCGAGCTGCGCACCAGCCTGGAGATCCACGCCGAGTGGCCCGACGCGGTGCTGGCGGAGGCCGAGGAGGCGGCGAGCGCACCCCGCCTGCCCGGCCTCGACGCCACCGATCTGCCGCTCTTCACCGTCGACCCGCCGGGTTCGCGCGACCTCGACCAGGCCATGCACCTCGCCCACCGCCCAGGCGGCGGCTACCGCGTGCACTACGCCATCGCCGACGTCGCGGCCTTCGTCCGTCCCGGCGGCGCGATCGACACCGAGGCCCGGCGGCGGGTGCAGACGCTCTACTTCCCCGACCGCCGCGTCCCGCTGCACCCCGCGCGGCTCTCCGAGGACGCCGCGAGCCTGCTCCCCGGTGAGATCCGGCCGGCACTGCTCTGGCAGATCGACCTGGACGACGACGGCGCCGTCGTCCTCGCGGACCTGCGCCGGGCCCAGGTCCGCTCACGGCGGCGCCTGGACTACGCCGGCGTCCAGCAGGCCGTCGACTCCGGTGGCGCCGACGAGCAGCTCGCCCTGCTCGCCACGGTCGGCCGGCTCCGGGCGCAGCAGGAACAGGCCAGGGGCGGGATCAGCCTGCCCGTCCCCGAGCAGGAGGTCGAGGAGACCGCGCACGGGTACGAACTCGTCTACCGCGCCCAGCTGCCCGCCGACGGCTGGAACGCCCAGATCTCGCTGCTCACCGGCATGGCCGCCGCCGAACTCATGCTGGACGCCGGCGTGGGACTGCTCCGCACCCTGCCCACCGCACCGGAGTCCGCCTACACCCGACTGCGCCGGGTCGCCCGGGCCCTGCGGGTGGACTGGCCGGAGGGAACGCCGTACCCCGAGCTGATCCGCTCACTCGATCCCGCCGTCCCGCTGAACGCCGCCTTCCTCAACGAGTGCACCGGCCTGCTGCGCGGCGCCGGCTACCGGGCCTTCGACGAGACCCGGGGCCTGCCGGCACCCGCCGACCCCGGCCACGCCGCGCTCGCCGCCCCCTACGCGCACTGCACCGCGCCACTGCGCCGGCTGGCCGACCGCTTCGTCCAGGAGGTCTGCGCGGCGCTCGCCGGGGGAGTCGACGTGCCCGACTCCGTCCGTGAGGCGCTGCCCGCGCTGCCCGCGCTGATGGCGGGCGGAGAGCGCCGCGCCGCCGAGACCGAGCGGGCCTGTGTCGACCTGGTGGAGGCCGAACTGCTGCACGGTCGCGAGGGCGAGGACTTCGAGGCGGTGGTGGTCGACGTCGACGAGAAGCGGCCCGCCCGCGGCACCGTCCAGCTGCGCGAACCCGCCGTCCGGGCCAAGTGCGGACCGGACGGCACGCGGGCTCCGGCCCCGCTGCCGCTGGGCTCCCTGATCACCGTCCGGCTGACCGAGGCGGACCCGGCCACCCGTACGGTCCGCTTCGCGCCCGTGTAGCGGACCACCGGTGCGATGATCGACGGGTGCTCGAAGCAACCGACCGGCCTGGCCGGACCGCGCAGCCGGACCGTCGCCGCAGACTGCTGATCCTCGGGATCTGCTGCCTCAGCCTGTTCATCGTCGGTCTCGACAACACCGTGGTGAACATCGCGCTCCCGGCGATCCAGCAGGATCTGGACGCCCCGGCCTCCGGCCTTCAGTGGATCATCGACTCCTACACCCTGGTGCTGGCCGCGCTGCTGATGCTCTCCGGATCGGTCGCCGACCGGATCGGCCGCCGCCGGGTCTTCCAGGCCGGGCTGCTGCTGTTCGTGCTCGGCTCGCTGCTGTGCAGCCTCGCGCCGAGCCTGGAGTGGCTGATCGCGTTCCGCGCGGTGCAGGCCGTCGGCGGCTCGATGCTCAACCCGGTGGCCATGTCGATCATCACCAACACCTTCACCGAGCCGCGCGAACGGGCCCAGGCGATCGGCGTCTGGGGCGGTGTGGTCGGCATCAGCATGGCGCTCGGACCGCTGCTCGGCGGCTTCCTGGTGGACGGCGCGGGCTGGCCCTCGATCTTCCTGATCAACGTCCCGGTCGGCCTGCTCGCCATCCTGCTGACCGTCCGGTACGTTCCCGAGTCCCGCGCTCCCAGACCCCGCAGGCTCGATCCGGTCGGGCAACTGCTGATGATCGTCCTGCTCGGCGCCGGCACCGCGGCGATCATCGAGGGCCCGGCGTACGGCTGGACCTCGCCGCTGATCCTCACCCTGGCCACCGTCGCGGTGGCCGCGCTGGTGGCCTTCCCGCTGTGGGAACGGCGCGTCCCGGAGCCGCTGGTCGACCCGAGGTTCTTCCGCAGCGTCCCGTTCGGCGGAGCCACGGTGACCGCCGTGTGCGCCTTCGCGGCGCTCGGCGGCTTCCTCTTCCTGAACACCCTCTACCTGCAGAACGTCCGTCACTACAGCCCGGTCGAGGCCGGCCTGTGGACACTGCCGATGGCCTGCATGATGCTGCTCTGCGCGCCGCTCTCCGGACGGATCGTCGGCCACCGCGGCCCGCGCGGCCCGCTGGTCGCCGCCGGTCTCGGGCTCGCCGCCAGTGGCCTGCTGCTCACCCGCCTCACCGCCGACTCGCCCGCCGGCCTGCTGCTGGTCTCGTACGGCCTCTTCGGTTTCGGCTTCGGCATGGTCAACGCGCCGATCACCAACGCGGCGGTCTCCGGCATGCCGCGCGCCCAGGCCGGCGTCGCCGCCGCGGTCGCCTCCACGAGCCGCCAGATCGGCCAGTCGCTCGGCGTCGCCGTCGTCGGCACGGTCGTCACCTCGGCGATCGTCGGCCCGATGGCCACCGGATTCGCCCCGGCCAGCCACGCCGGCTGGTGGATCGTGGTCGGCCTCGGCGGCGCCATCCTGCTGCTCGGCCTCGTCACCACCACGCAGTGGGCCTCCCGTACCGCTGCCGCCGTCGCCGCCGACTTCGCCCCCGAACGCATCCCGCAACCGGCCGGAGTACGAGGCGCCCCACCCGAGCGGCTACCATGACCACTACGGCGGACGAGCCGGCCGGGCGGTCGCGTCGGGCCCCTTCTGGGGGCTCGCCGAGGAACGTCCGGGCTCCACAGAGCAGGGTGGTGGGTAACGCCCACCCGGGGTGACCCGCGGGACAGTGCCACAGAAAACAGACCGCCTGCGGCTTCGGCCGCAGGTAAGGGTGAAACGGTGGTGTAAGAGACCACCAGCGACCGAGGTGACTCGGCCGGCTCGGTAAACCCCACCCGGAGCAAGGTCAGGATCGGTGCCTCCGGGCACCGTGCGCGAGTGTTCGAGGGCTGCTCGCCCGAGCTCGCGGGTAGACCGCACGAGGCTGTCGGCAACGGCAGCCCTAGATGGATGGCCGCCTCCCCGGGCCGCGCAAGCGCCCCGGGAGACAAAACCCGGCGTACAGGCCGACTCGTCCGCCGCCCTCTCGGTGTTCGCGCCGAGGGGGCTTCTTCATGCCTGTGACCTCCTACGATCTAGTGAGACAGATTGAGATGTACTGTCTCCGCTTTGAGATAAATGGATCTCTACGGGCGCCCTACGGCAGCTCGCGCTCTACGGATTCCCTACGGATTCCAGCCCGGATTGGGCGCCGAGGGCCGGCCGGTCGGCGGGGTTCCCGGGGCGTACGGCCATCCGTACCGCTCGGCCGCAGCCTCCCTCTCGCGCTCCATCAGCAGCACGCAGGTGGCACACGCAGAGATGCTGCGGTGCGGCAGGTACCCGACTTCCGCCGTCTCGACCCCACTGCGGCCACACCGGAAGCAGGCGCTGGCCGGCGTCCAGCTGTACGCGGCGATGACAGCCGGGGCGGGGGTCGGGCTGTCGGGCATGGTGGTGCGCCTTTCGGGTGGTGCGGGGCGGGTCACGCCTCCGGCCAACAGGTTGGCGCGCGTGTTCGAATCAGTGAAGCGGCTGGCCGACGTCACATTCAGTCATCTTCGTGTGCATCCATAGTCAGGGGCAAGATCTTGGGCGCCCAAGATGGCGAGGTCATCCCTACGGTTTGGTCTCAGCCGTTGCGCAACGGCTCACGCCCAGTAGCCGCCTCGCCCGCAGGGACCCACATGCCGCCGGTCGCGCCCTATCAGCGCGTCGCTGCCGAGCTCCGCCGGCGCATCGCTGACGGTCTCTGGCCCCCAGGGCACCAGCTCCCTTCCCGCGCACGGCTCGCCGCCGACTTAGGCACTACCGATGCCGCCGTCCGCCTCGCCATGGCCGTCCTGCGACGCGCGGGAGAACTCGAGGGAACCCAGCGATCACGCCTCGTGGTGGCGCATCCTCCTGCTGTGCGCACACTCATCGATCCGGACGGCGACTGGCCCTACCCCACCGGCGACGGTGGCGGTACTGGCACGTGCCTTGCCAGCCAGGAGCTGGCCGGACGACTGCAACTCGCACCCCGAACCCGCCTGCACTGGGTGCGCTTCGAGTACCTCGACCCGGACCTGCGGCCGAGCCACCTTGTCACCAGCTGGTGGGCCGGCCCGCGCGCGAGCACCTGGGCCCGCGCCGTCGCGGACGCAGGGCTGCACGCGCTCACCGCGGCTGAGGGAGCCCAGCTCGGTCTGGCGCCAGGTGTTCCGGCGTGGCTGGTCCAGCGGACCCGGTACTCGGCGGCCGGGCGGCCCGTCGAGACCGCCGACCTGGTTCTTCCGGCGGACCGCTGGCGGGTGCGGCTCGGGTAGGGGCCGCGGCTGGCTCCTGGCGGGCGATCCACGCCTCGGCCAGGGTCTCCGTGGTGAACCAGTACACGTCCGGCAGTCCGGGCTGCTCCAGCCGCTGGTCGTGCAGCAGGTCCCAGATCCCATAACCGTCCGGCAGCTCGCGGACCTCGAACCGAGGGCCCGTCACCGGCGAAGGGCCGTAAGCACACCCACCGGGGTGATCTGTACCGTTTGCAGCTCTTCGAGCCCGCCGAGCGGCAGGAAGCAGACCTCGAACTTCCCCGTCTTACGGATCTCCGCGCGGATCCGCTCCTCCGCTCCGGACCCGAAGAGCCGGCGAAGGTCGGCCAGCTGGTCCTCGCCGAGCGGCAGTGCGCGCAGGGTCTGCCACGCCAGGACGATCGCTTGCGGCAGGGTCTTTCGGGTGGGCCCCAGTGCGCCTTCGACCTGCACGGTCACCATGTCGCTCATCGGGTGCTCTCCTCGGGTGCGTGGGTGGGGCAGGCGACGACAGCCCAGCCGAGCGGTGCCGACCCGGCGCATGTCTCGGTGTAGACGTGGCCGGCTGGACCGAGCCCCGCGGTGGCGCCGCAGTCCGGCTCGATGCAGACGCGTCCGAGGCGCTGCTCGGCACTGATCTCGATGAAGCGAGGGACGCCGACCAGCGGCCGGTGCTCGACTGCAGGAGGTGTTCTGAGGGGCATGAGCAGAGCGTCCGCCCTGCCAGCGGGCACCGGCAATGGCATCCCACGTGTGAACCGCGCAGCCTTTCACGCAGCCGTGGCGAACACGGAGGGACTCTTCATGCCGGGACTGTGAAACGGGTCAGCGGCCACCGCCCGCACGGTCTAACGTGGTGTCACCCCAGCTATCCCCCGGAGCCGTTGATGCCTCGTGCCAACCACCGGCCGACCGCCGACCGTCTCCGGGCGCAGGCCGCCGCCGAGCAGTGGACCCCCTGGCAGCTGACCCAGGCCGTCGCTGCGACGTGCTCCGTCAGCCTGCTGCAGGCCAGCCGCCTCGCCCACGCCTGGACCCTGGAGACAGCGGTCGTCGCCTTCGCCGACCTCGGCCACCGAGCCACCGTGCAGCAGCTCTCCTCGTGGGAGCGTGGCACGGCTCGCCCGGGCGACGGCAACCTCGACGGCCTCTGCCGCCTCTACCAGACCCGGCCCGACCGGCTCGGCTTCGGCCAGGATTACACCACCGGGCCCGACACACCGACCGCCACACCGGTCGCCCCCCAACCCCCAGCTGTGCCAGTCACCGGACCCCCCGCGGACATGGCAGGCCAGCGAGCCATACTCCGCGCCCTCCTCGCCGGGGCCGGCGTCGGCCTCTCCGCCCCCGTCATCGACGCCCTCGGAGACGTCCGCCGCAGCATGTCCGACACCCTCGGTGACACCCTCAGCGAGACCACCATGGAGCAGTGGGAGCGCTCGGCCACCGAGTACGGCCACGCCTACCAGATGAGCCCACCCAACCAACTGCTCGCCGAGTCGGTCCTCGACTTCGTGGAGGTGCAGCTCCTCCTCGCCCGGCGTCAGCCAGCCGAGTACCGGACCCGACTGTGCCGGGTCGCGGCCCAGCTCGCCGGGACCGCAGGCATCGCCCTCGTCGCACTCGGCGAGCACCGTGAGGCCCGAGCCTGGTTCCGGTGCGCGCAGCTCGCCGCCGAGGAGACCGGAGATCGGGCCCTGCGGGCGTGGTTGCTCACCAGGGAGGCGGTCATCCCCTTCTACTTCAGCAGCCCGCAGGCCGCCGCCGACCTCGCCGAGCGGGCCCGTCTCGTCGCCGGGAACACCGTGTGCTCGACCGCCGCGTGGGCGCCCGCCCTGGAAGCCAGGGCCCTCGCCCGCCTCGGCCGGGCCGGCGACGCCCGCCAGGCCATGCGCATCGCCGAGGCCGCGTTCGCCCGGCTCGGCGCCGACCAGACCGGCGACACCGCGTACGGCTACACCGCCCGCCAACTGCGGTGGCACGTCGGCAGCATGTACACCGTCCTTGGTGACACCCGCCGGGCGCAGGCCGCCCTCGATGAGGCCCTCACCATGTACGCGCCCGTCGAGTACCTCGACCGGGCGCTGATCGCCCTCGACCAGGCAGCCGGACTTGTCCACGTCGGCGAGGTCGCGACGGCCGCGCAGGTCGGCGTGCAGGCGCTCGCCACCCTCCCGGCCGAGCACCTGACCGGCATCGTCGTCTCCCGGGCCCGCGAGGTCGCGGCCAGCGTGCCGGTCAGCGCCTCGCGGATGCCGTGGGTGCGGGACTTGCGTGAGGCGATCCACGCCGGGGCGGCCGGCGCGCTGCCTGCCTAGGGTCGGCGCGCGAGCAGTTGCAGCAGGCCGGTGACCGCGACGCCGGCCACGATCTCCCGGCGGTCGATCATGCCCTGGATCCGGTCGAGGGGGATCCATTCGATGCGGTCCGCCTCGTGGGTGTCGACGGGTGGGGCGACGAACTCGGCGCCGCGGGCGAGGAACGTGTGGTGCTCGGCGTTGCTCATGCCGCCGACGGGCTGGTTGTAGGCGAGCGGCTCCACGGCGGTGACGCGCCAGCCGGTCTCCTCCTCGACCTCGCGGGCGGCTGCGGCCTCCAGGGTCTCGCCGTCCTCGACGATCCCGGAGGGGATCTCCCAGTTCCAGGTGTCGGTGGCGAAGCGGTGGCGCCACATCATCAGCACCTCACCCCGGTCGTTGAGAACGACGGTCGCGGCGACCGGAGCCCAGCGGATGAGGTGGTGCTCGTAGCGGGGATGGCCGGGCGGCTCGACGTCGACCAGGTCGAGCGAGACCCACGGGCTGTCGTAGATGGTGCGGCTGCCGTGGACGGTCCACTCACTCACTGGGCACCCCTCATGATCGCGGTCGTGGCGTGGCCATCCTGTCAGAGGCCGCCCGGGAGCTGGCCGAGGACTGACCCCGGATGCGACGAAGCGCCCCCCTGTCCGGCCGGAGCCGGACAGGGGGCGCGGTGCTTCATCAGGTGTCGTTCGTGGTGGTGCAGATGCTGTCCTCGATCCGGTTCACGGCGTCGCGGAGGCTGGAGCCAGAGTTGGGGTGCAGCTCGTGCTCGATCCGGTCGAGGCGCTCCATCACCCCGGGGCGGGCGGGTACGCCGCGCCGGGGCGGGCTGCCGTTCCAGTCCTCGGCGAAGTCGTCCACGATGCGGGCGATACGACGGACGGCCCGGACGACCCAGGCCAGTAGGCCGATGATCGCCGTGATCGCGACGCACCAGACGACGATTTGGTCGACGGAGGCCACGCCAGTGCTGTCGTTCACTGTGCCTCCGGCGGGGTGTCGGCGGCCGCCGCCGGGGCGAGGTCCAGCGGCGGGAGGGTGGCGCGGGTCGGGGCGGAGCGGAGCCACTCCGGCAGCCAGGACTCCACCAGCGGCAGCGCCATCAGGCGGGTGGCGGCCGCGGCTACAGCCTGCCGCACATGACCTACACGAACATGTCCCCAACGATCTACGGCGGCGCAGAGACCCTGCCTGCGCAGTCCGTTGACCGCCTCCGCAAGCGGAAGGTGTTCACGGGCTGCCACGCGGGCCACACGTTCTTCCACGCCGATCCGCACGGCAAGGCGTCGATCTGCAAGGTCGGCCGCGACCCCCGGATCGACCTCATCGCCGAAGGAGTCGAAGGGCTTCACCGCCTCGGCGGCATCGCCGACTCCCTCATGCTTCGCACCGGTGGCTGCTCCGGCTGCGCGCTGTCGGGCTCCTGCGGGACCTGCCGGCCATTGGCCAAGCTCTACCAGGAGGCGAAGGCACCACTCGCAAGTTACTGCCAGCACGGAGGCTCATAACCCATGTCCCCCCGCCCCGAACCGAAAGAGGCGACCCATGCCCATCACTGACGTGACGATCACCATGCCCAAGCGGCAGGCCGACACGATCGAGTTCGTCGAGGACCTGGAAGCCCTGGTCGAGTCCGAGAAGTGCTCCTGCAACTCGGGTGACGACAACCCGTACTAACCGCAGGTGAGGCCGCAGGCGTCAGCACTACAGAGGCGCCCGCGGCTTCGTCGTCACTCCGCAGTGAGCCGCTCCATGGGCCCGAGGAGCTGCGCCCGCCGCTGCATCCCGACAACAGGCCGCCCCTGGAACTCCCGGACGCGGACCACATCGAAGCCCTGGGACTTGTAGTACCGGACCAATCCGTCCTCCGAGGTCACGCGCCGTACCCACGCCTTGCCCTCACGGCCGGCCCGATCCACCGCCCACCACGCGATGCGGGAGCCCAACCCTTCTCCGGTCGAGGCCGGGTCCGTGAGCGTGCTCACGAGGACCAGCGATTCCTCGGCGCACTCCTCATCGGTGAAGACGGCCCTCCCCAGGGTGTCCAGAACGATGGTGCACCCCCGGGCGACGTCGTCGGCCCCGGTGATGACCCACATCGGAGCGACCCCGTCGCCGGCCCTGCTGGCGATCAGCTCCGCGGTCTGCGGCCACGGCTCGTGTCCCGTCCGCTTCATCCAGGCGAAGCGGCGCGTGGCAAGCTCCTCGATCCGCCCTCGATCGCTGAGAGCCGCGGGACGCATGCGGTACACGAGTGCTCCGGTGGTCTCGGGGAGCACCAAGGCTAAACCATTCACACCCCACACAGAGGGCGTGTCGAGGCCGGGCACACGGTTGCCCCGGGCGCGGCCGTGGTGACGGTCGCGCCCGGGGCCGGCGGTCCTGCCGCCGGAGGTGGTGCGGGGGGTGCTACTTCCAGGTGTCGTTCAGGCTGACCGAGCCGGATGCGCCGGTGGTGCCGCTGCGGTTGGCGCCGGACTCCCAGGTGACGTTCCCGGCCGCGTCCTTGACGATGTACTTGTACTCGAAGGCGCTGTTCGCCGGGAGGGTGACGCCGGCGCTCCAGTTCGGGTAGCCGGCGGAGGAGAGTGCGACCGCGGCGGTCGGGTCCCAGCTGCCGAGGGCGGTGGCGGAGCCGACCACGAAGACGTTCTGGCCGTAGACGGTGGTCTTGTTCTCGGTGAAGTCGACGTTCACCGAGGTGCTGGTGCCGGTGGTGGAGGCGCCGTTCCAGGTGTCGTTGAGAGTGCCGCCGGATCCGCTGTCGGCGCTGTGGTTGGCGCCGGACTCCCAGGTGACGTTCCCGGCCGCGTCCTTGACGATGTACTTGTACTCGAAGGCCGTGTTCGCGGGCAGGCCGACCGTGGTGGACCAGGTCGGGTAGCCGGCCGACGAGAGCGGCACGGCGGAGCCGGGGGCCCAGGATCCGAGGGCCGGGATCGAGCCGACGACGAAGACGTTCTGCCCGGTGACGGTCGTCCGGTACTCGTTGAAGGTCTCCGACACGGTGCCGCTGCTGGGCGGCGGGGAGGTCGGGGGCTGCGTGGTGGGCGGGGTGGTGGTGGGCGGGGTGGTGGTGGGCGGGGCGGTCGGGCAGTCGGTGGTGCAGGGCGGTGCCTGGGCGTAGAGGGCGACGGCGTCGCCGGCCGCGACGGTGGCGGTGGCCTTGCCGGAGGCGTCGACGGTCACGGTGGTGCCCGTGCAGGCACCGGCGGCGGTGACGTCACCGTGGATGACGTCGCAGTAGGCACCGGCGGCCAGGCCGGTGGTGAAGGTCTGGGTGACGGCGGCGGCACTGTTGTTGATCGCGACCCAGGCCCTGCTGCCCCGGCTGAAGGCGATGGCGTTGCCGCCGTTGTCCCACCAGTTGGCCACGGACTGGCCCCTGGCGGCGTTGTGCCAGCCGACCATGTTGGCGATGCCCTGGTTGCGGTCGGTGCAGGTCCAGGTGCTGTTGGAGCAGTTGACGTCGGTGACGTACCCGTTGGCGTCGGCCGGCGGGGAGTCGTCCTTGTTGGCGAAGCGGAATCCGGAGTAGACCTGCGGGGTGCCGTAGTTCCAGGCGAGCTCGAAGATGTGGGCCAGGTTGTACTTGGCGCCGCTGTTGTAGGTGAGCGTGGTCTGGTCGCGCTCCAGGTCGTGGTTGGTCACCATGACCGCGGACTTGTCGCTCGGCTCCAGGCCCCAGCTCTGGCCGAAGGTCTTCAGGTTGGCGATGTTGCCGTTGAACTGGTCCTTGAGCTTGTAGGCGTAGGTGAACTCCAGCACGCTGCCGTTGCCCTCGAACGCGCTCGGCGCGAGCTGACCGCCGCTGCCGGGGAAGATCTCCTGGTAGATGTAGGGCCGTCCGCCCCAGGTGGTGTCGTGCACCCGGGAGAGGATGTTGGCCATGTCGGCCTGGGCGATGTGCTTGGCGGCGTCCACCCGGAAGCCGTCGACGCCGGAGTCGACCATGCTGTTCAGATAGCCGGAGATCTTGCCGCGGACGTAGTCCGACTCGGTGTTCAGATCGGACAGCGAGAGCAGCTGGCACTCCTGGACCTGGGTGACGTTGTTCCAGTCGTTGATGCTCAGGTCCGCGTTCGGGCAGGGCGGCGAGCCGTGGAAGTCCGAGCGGCTGTAGGGGATGTTGTTGTACGTGTAGCCGGTCGGGCTGAAACTCGCGCCGCCGTAGGAGCTGGTACTGCTCTGGTTGACGCCGGCCGTGTGGTTGATCACCGCGTCGGCGTAGACCTTCACGCCCGCGTTGTGGCAGGTCGTGACCATGGCTTTGAACTGGGCCTCGGTGCCCATCCGGCTGTTGAGGCCGTAGGAGACCGGCTGGTAGACCTCCCACCAGGGGTGGGCACCGTTCAGCTTGATCGAGTCGGCCGGCGGTGCGACCTGGACGGCGCCGTAGCCCTTGGGGCCGAGCACGGTGGTGCACTCGGCGGCGACGGAGTTCCAGTTCCATTCGAACAGGTTGGCGATCACATCGCCGCCGTTGGGGGTGGCGGCGGCCTGGGCCGTGCCCTGGAAGGCGATCGGCAGGACGGCGCCGGCCAGCAGTACGCCGGTCGCCAGCAGGCCGAGCGGCGCACGTCGGGCTCGGGCCGACCGGGCCGGGCCGGCTCCGGCTGGTCCGGCCTCGTCAGGTCCGGCGGATTCGTCTGGCGCGGCGTGGCGGATCAACTTGGGCATCGACAAACTCCCGTGGGTGGGTGGGGGCGTCCACCGGCATGCCGAATCCGTCGGGCGTGGGGCCCGGAACGGTGCGGGGAGCAGTGCGGGCATGACCGGGGCTCGGAGAGCGGCTGTCGTCCGAGAGCGAGCGTTGATCTGGTGGGACCGGACGTTCTGCAGACCCGTGGAGATCACCGCCGAAGGCTTCCGGCGGGCCGGTCGTCCTACGGACGCGGGGTGAGCGTCCGGCGGGACGGCGGTGCTGGGCGCCTGGGGTGGGCGCCGGGGTGGGCGGTGCGGGCTGCGAGACGACGATCCCGCCCACGGGGGGAGGGCGTCAAGGCATTCGTGCAAATCCGTGCGTAATCTTGCTGCAAACCCTTTCAGTAGCCGTTCCTGACGGTCGATCATGATCTTCGGGCCCCGGTGGGCGCGGTGGACTCCGCGACACCGGGGGCCGTCCTCCGGTTCCCCGGCGTGAGCCCGTCGCCGAGTCGCCTGTCACCTGCTGTAGTCAGGTGATCGCTCTCATGGGGTCTTATCTTCATGAGTCGAATGATCGATCCGGAAGGCTTTACCGGACTCTTCCGGAAATGGCGGATCCTGGCGTACCTTCAAGGAAGCGAGGTCAATCGAAACAATTTGTTCATCCACTTGTTGAACATAGGGCTGAGGCAGTCAGAAGGAGGGTTCCATGGTCAGCAGCACCGGCGCCGGCGTAGTAGGCGACAGGAAGGCCACGGAGAGATCCAGCCGGACGACGGGCCGGATGTGGATCCGCACGTACCGTGTGGATGCCGACGGCCGGCCGCTGGGCGATGTCGAGCCGCGTGCCGAGTACGCGCCCGTCGACCCCGTGCCGCTCGCCAGGAGTACCTGGCCGCCCTGCGCGTGCCCCCGGCACATCGCGCCGCAGTCCGCGTAGGTCCGGGTAGGTCCGGGTAGGTCCAGAGAGGTCCGCGCGGGTCCGGGCAGGCACACGGAGGTCCGCGCGGAAACGGTCGGACGGATCGTCAGGCCGGCTGCTGGTGCCAGGCGAAGGGCAGCAGGCGCTCGTCGGTCGGTGCCTGGGTCATCCGGTTGGCGAGGGTGGACATCGTGTAGACGCCGATGCCGAGCACCACCTCCAGTGCGTTCTGGGGCGTGAAGCCCTGGTCCAGGAACGACCGCATCGCACTGTCGCCGACCGCGCCGGTGGTTCGCAGGACCTCCAGGGTGAACAGCCGGACCGCCTCCAGCCGGGGATCGTCCAGGGCCCGCTGCTCCCGCAACGCCGTGATGAGACCGGCGTCCGCTCCCATCGCGTTCAGCCGTGCCGTGTGCATGGCCACGCAGACGTGGCAGGCGTTGCGGGTCGCCATGGTCAGCACCAGGACCTCGCGGGCCAGGGGGTCCAGCGTGCTCGATTCGAAGATCGTGTTGATCTTCAGGAAGCCGTCCAGCAGGTGCGGTGAGGTGGCGAGGCGGCGGACCGGGGCCGGGAGATAGCCCAGGTGCTTCACCGTGGCCTCCATGGAGCGGCGGGCGGCGGCGGGTGCGGTGTCGACGTCGTGGTCGGCGAACAGGTTCTCGGGCATGGCGTTTCCCCTCGTGCGATGTGGCCGCGAACGACTAAACTCGTCAACGTGATTGACGAAACAGTAAACCAGGTTGTCGAGTTCTGCAATGGCTGACGCCCGCCGCGCTCCGGGTGCCCAGGGCGCTCCCGGTTTCGAGCTGCCGCTGCTGCTGTTCGCCGGCTTTCGCTCGCTGATCGACCAGCTGCACGCCGAGCTGGCCCGGCAGGGGCACCCGGACGTGCGTCCGGCGTACGGCTTCGCCATGCAGGCGATCGGTCTGGACGGGGTGACCGCCACCGAACTCGGCCGGCGGCTCGGCGTCTCCAAACAGGCCGCCGGCAAGACCGTGGACCGCCTGGAGGGCCTCGGGTACGTGGAGCGGGTGGACGATCCTTCGGACGGGAGGCGCAAGTTGCTGCGGCTCACGCCGAACGGGATCGACTCCCTGATGCGCTCCGCCGCGATCTTCGACGAGCTGCACGACCGGTGGGCCGAGGCGCTCGGCGCGGACCGGCTGGCCGAGCTGGAGGACGGACTGCGCGCTGTGGTGCCGGCGAGCGGCTTCCGGCTCGACGTGGCCGGCTGGTTCGGGGGCTGACCGGCGGAGTCCCGGGGACTTACCGGCGGGGCCCCCGGGGGGCGGTGAAAACAGAAGGACCCGGTGCTGGTGCACCGGGTCCTTCCGTACTTCTCTGCAGTAGCGGGGACAGGATTTGAACCTGCGACCTCTGGGTTATGAGCCCAGCGAGCTACCGAGCTGCTCCACCCCGCGTCGGTAGGTAGAACACTACGCCAGAAACCCGGACCGCCCGACCACCGCCACCCCGGGCGGGCGTGTTGCGGGGCGCCGGGTGGGTGGCCCTGGCGGTGTCTGTGCGAACTTCTGCTCATTAGCACGTGACTTTCACCGGAATGGAGCATCTCCTGCGTGGCCCACCGGGGTGTCTGCGCATCGGGTGATGGCGGCATTGAAAGGGGTGAGCCGTCGGTCGGTTCAGCAGCCTGATCGAGACTTGCGTATTACTGCATGAAAAAGCTATCAATCATGCAGGAAGAACCATTGAGTTCCACTGCCGATCCGGGAGCTCGCGGTGATCCCCACCCCCACCCTGAACGCCCCCCTCGACGCCCTCGACGACACCCGCCGAGTGCCCCGCCCGATCCCGGACGCCTCCCGCCGCGTCGACGGCGTCCTCGTGTGCGCCTGCGTCGAGGGCGCCCGGGCCCTGGAGGGCCTGCTTGGTGGACGGGTCGGGCTCCGGGCCGCCACCCCCGCGGACGGTCGGCGGCCCAGAACCGCCGTACCCGAGCAGGAGATCCGCGTCGCTCGCAGCACCTGACGAGGTCATCGACGCCGCCGTCGCCGAGGGCGCGGGCGTCGGGGCGTTCAACGTCATCCAGCTCGAACACATCCAGGCGGTGGTCGCCGGCGCCGAGCGGGCCGGCCGGCCGACCGGTGATCCTTCAGGTCGGCGAGAACGCCGTCCGCTACCACGCCGCGCTCGCTCCGATCGGCCTGGCCGCGCCGGCCGTCGCCGTCGGGAGCTCGCACGCGATGGACACCCGGGACGCGGTGCTCGACTTCGCGCTGATCGCGCGGCTGCGCGAGGCCGTCCCGGTGCCGCTCGTCCTGCACGGCTCCTCCGGAGTGGCGGACGCCGACCTCGTACGGGCCGTCGCGGCGGGCATCACCAAGGTCAACATCGGTACGCAGCTGAACCGGGTGTTCACCCGGGAACTGCGGGCCGGGCCGGCCGCCGGCCCGGCGCTCGTCGACCCGCGCACGTACGTCGGCCCCGCCCGGGACGCGGTCGCCGCCGAGGTGGCGCGACTGCTCCAGGTGCTGGCGACCGGCCGCACGGGAGCGTAGAGGCTCGGCGTCGCCGGGCTCAGCGGAGCGGCGGCCCGGTACGGCCGGTCCGGTGGCCGGATACTCGCGGGCGCATCCGGGCGCGCACCGGCAGACTGCCCGGATGGAGACGGGGACTGCGGCCGAACTGGTCGATCGGGCACTGGCACTCGCGCGCGCCACGTCGGCGCAGGACACCGACGCGACGGGCCCGGACGACGAATACCGGGCCCTGCTGTGGCGGGCGGCCGGCCTCGACGGGCCGGGGGCGGTGACGATCGGCCTGGCACTCACCGGCTCGGAGGACATCCGCGACCGCGCGGCCGGCTGCGACCTGCTGGGCCGGGCGAGCGACCGGCACGAGCCGCTCCGCGCCCGGGTGGTGGCCGCTCTGGCGGAGCTGGCGGAGCGGGAGACCGAGCCCTACGTGCTCTGCTCGCTGGCCGAGGCGATCGAGCGGACGTACCACCAGCACGCCGTCCCCGTCCTGGTCGCCCTCGCCGGGCATCCCGACGCCGACGTCCGCCGGTACGCCGCCGGCTCCTTCGCCGGCGTCCTGACCGGGCGCTCGGACGGGCCGGACATCCGGTCCCTGATCGCGCTGACCCGTGACCAGGATCCGGAGGTCCGCGACCTGGCGACCTTCACGCTCGGCTTCCAGGCCGACGCGGACAGCCCGGCGATCCGGGCCGCACTCCGGGCCCGGGTGGCGGACGCGCACCCGGAGGTCCGTGAGGAGGGCATCCGCGGCCTCGCCCGTCGGCACGATCCGCGCGCCGTCCCGCTGCTGGCCGGACTGCTCGCCGACCCGGCCGGCGCGCGCCTCCTCACGTTCCGGGCCGCGCAGATCATGGGAGCCCCCGAACTGCTCCCTGCCCTGCGGGAGTACGAGCCCGGGAGCCCCGGGGTAAGCGAGGCCCTGAACGCCTGCGACCCGCAGTGGCGAGCCCGACTGGACTCTGCCGCCTGGGAGTTGGTGTGCGCGGTGGACGTGCTGCGCCCCGACCTGGCGGCCGGCCTGTCGATGGAGCGCTTCGAGGCCGGACTCTCGCTCGGCATCGGGCCCTGCGGTGAGGGCGGCTACTCGGTGGAGGCCCTGTTGAGGCGGGCGGCGGGCGATCCGGGCCGGGCCGCCGCCCTGGTCGCCCGCGACCACCCGGCAGGCGCCGGTCCGGACGTCGGTCCCGGCGAAGATCCGGACGTCGGTCCCGGCGAAGAGCCGGACGTCGGTCCCGGCGAAGACTCGGGTACCGCTCGCGGCGCCGCCGCCCCGGGGCCGCCCGGTCAGGACTGTGCGAGCAGCGCCAAGTGGGCCTCCACATAGGGGATCGCGACCGTTTCCAGGCCGCCGACCGATCCGAACATCGGATGCACGTTGACCTCGAAGACCACCCCGCCGCTCTCGGCCGCGAGGTCCACCCCGGCGAACGGCAGCCCCAGGGACGCGGTCGCGGAGATCGCCAACCTGGCCAGCCCGGCGGGCAGTTCGTCGGGCGCCAGTAGGGTCGAGACCGCGCCCTGCCCTTCGTTGCAGGGCGCGTCCGGATCCGCCTGGACGTGCTCGACCGCCCGCACCACGCGCCCGTCGAGCACCACCACCCGGAACTGGTGCCGCCGCCCGTCCGGGGTGAAGTTGCCGGCGTCCCTGGCGATCAGCCAGTCCTGTCCGGATCTGGCGTAGTGGGCGGCGGCCGCACGCAGGTGGGCGTCCGTGGTGAGGTGGAAGACGTCGCTGCCGCCCATGCCGACGGTCGGTCGGGCCCAGACGTCCCGGCCCAGCTGTTCGAAGGCATCGGCGGCGGTTCCCGGGCTCGGCCGCCGCAGGCTGACGGTCGCCATCTGGGCGATGCCGTCGCGGGCGAAGCGCTCCACGGTGAGGTTCTTCTCGGTGGCGGCCCGCCAGGCCCTGACCCCGCTGCCGAGCGAGGCGACCGCCCGGCGGTCGAGCAGTCGCTGGAACGGCTCGAAGCTCCGGCGCCGGGCGGGCGGAATCTCGTAGACGATCACGGCCGACGGCAGTACCGCGCCCGGCGCCCGCGGTGTCCGGAGGCGGAGCCTGCCGTCGGTGGTGTCCGCCAGACCGGTGCCGCCGGTCATGAAGTAGCGCGCGTCGACCAGTAAGGGTGCTTCTCCGGTGAGCAGTTCGACGGCAGTGGCCAGAGTGGCACGACTGCCCTCCGTCGAGCTGTGGTCGGTCATCAGGACGAGCCGGCTCGGATCCATCCGGCCATGGTGCGGCCTGTCCATGACAGGAACAATGGTGCCCCGGTCCCGGGCGGCCGGAAATCGCCTGTCGGGCGTCGGCGCGGGCGGCCCCACCACGCGGGCAAACCCGTCGGTGGCGGGACCGCCCGCGTGCCCGGATGCCGCCGGGCGGGCTCAGGCGGGGTGGGAGCCGACGGCGTCGCGGATCTGCTCGCCGAGCCCGCCGTTGACCCGGGCGCAGTTGGCGCAGCAGAAGAACCGTCCGGAAACCTCCACGCCGTGCCCGATGATCCGGACCTCGCACTGCTCGCACCGTGGCGCGAGCTTCTGCATCGCGCACTCGAAGCTGTCGAAGGTGTAGGTGTCGCCGGTGATCGTCTTCACCTCGAAGGCCAGCCAGTAGTCGTTCCTGCACACGTCGCAGACCGCCATCGGGTCCGTCTCCCTTCCTGTGGGGGCTGACCGGCCGGTACGGCGCTCAGCGTTCCCAGTCTCGGAGCGGTCCGCGGGCACGGCCATCGGCGCTCAGCCGTCCGGGGAAACCTGCGGGGCGGTGGTCGGGCAGGGGGCGGTGCGGTGGACGGAACGGCGCGCGGCGGGACGGGTCAGTGTCCGGCCGCCAGTTCCTCCAGGGCCCGCACCGCCCGGTCGGCGTCGTCGGCCGTGACGAACAGGTGGTCGTGATGGAAGCCCGCCACCACGTTGCAGCTGATGCCCGCCTGCGCCAGGCATTCCGCCACGGCGGCGGTGAGGCCGACGGCCTCCAGCGCGGAGTGGATCTGCAGGGTGATCCAGGCGGCCACGTACTCGTAGCGCAGGCCGAGCGAGTCGGCCTCCTCCTGCGGCACCACCACCGTGACGCCCTCCGGCTCGGTGACCGTCACCACCGGGCGCATCCCGGGGGGCACCCTCGCCGGGAGGGTGCAGTAGACGTAGCGGCCCGGGTTGAGCACGGGGCGCATTCCACCGAGCAGTTTCGCGAGATCTCGTTCACCGGCCATGCCGGTCACCGTAGCGGCCGGGCGGGCGCCCGGCGGTGAACGACGTGCGGGGCGGGCGGGCGCGATCCCGGGCCGCCGGCCCGGGCCGCCCGGCCCGAGGGGCGTGTCCTCTGACAATGAAGATGGATTACGTGCCAGCGAAGTTGGACCGACGCTGCTTTGTGACAACGGAGTTGGACCGGTGAGGCTGTCATCAGGCCCCTGAGCCGGAACCGCTACAACGGCGCGCCGTTGACGCCGTCCTTGACGCCTCCACGCAGGCCCCACTCATCCAGCCCGGAGTAGATCATCGCAGTACGGCCCCGTGGAAAGGAGAGAGCCTCGGCCTCCCCTGAATAGATCGCCACCAGGGAGTCGACTCCTCGCCACCAGGTGTCGGTCACGCCCATCACTTCGTGCACCGGCTCGTATCCGTCCAGCACGATGCCGTCGACATCGTCGCCGTTGACCCTGACGATCTTCTTTGCCCACATGGAGGCGTGGTGAGCCAGGGCGAGCGACTCCACCCAGCCCTCGACGGTCGCGTGGAGGGATACCCACTGACCTGCGTGAATGCCGAATTCACCGGACGGCCCGATCATGAATGAGAAAGGGACCGCGGTCCGCTGCATCCCGGCTTCAAACCACCACCCTTCGGAGGCTGAGCCCTCGGGCGAGTCCGCTTCGAGGTACCTGGGTCCGCCGTCGTACTTGGGTGCGGGTGGCAGGACCAAGCCGCCCCATCGCGCTTGGTATGCCGCCATCCGATCGATGGCCGCCGCCGGGATGTCTCGCTCAAGCCACCACTGTCTGTGCTCCTTGACCGACTGGACATCGACCCTGACGCCGTGCGCGCGGACGAACGATCGGGCTCGTTGAGTCAGGCCGTCAGGGACATCGTCGAAGAGGTTGAGATTCACCAGGGTGACGCTACCCAGGAGTCGGAGAGGCGGCGGGTCCGGGGCGCTCTCGGCAAGAGCAGCCACGTCAGCGGATGCACAGCGCTCTGGGTCAAGGGGAAGGACCGGACCCTGGCGGGTCAGGAGCGGCGCTCTTCGAGCTCGACCGAATGAGCCAAGTGGCCATGCCGACTCACTCAAGACACAGCATCAGTCCAACTTCGCTGGCCCAAACCACTCAGCGGTCCATCTTGGATGGCACGACTAGCCATCAGTCCAACTTCAGTGGCACGTCGTCCATCTTCGTTGTCACGGGTCAGCAGGACAGTCGGAAGTCGTTGACGAGCGACAGTCAGCGATATATCGTCGAGGTATCGAGACAGTTACTTCGAGACTGTCCGCAAGGAGAGGTGGTGGGTGCGATGCGCCCCGGAAACCCGTACAGGAAGCAAGAGGAAGGCGGACGCGGCGGAGGCCGTCGTGGCCGTGGCCCGGAGTTCGGTGACATCCCCGGTGAGGGGTTCGAGGGGCGGCGCGCCTTCGGGGCGTTCGGACCGCCCTTCGGTGGAGGCGGGCCCGGCGGACCGGGCTTTCCCGGCCGACCGCCCGGCGGCCCGTTCGGTGGCCCGTTCGGCCACGGGCACGGCGGCCGGGGCCACGGCGGCCCGCGTGGCCGGCGTGGTGGGCGGGCCCGGCGTGGGGACGTGCGTGCCTCGCTGCTGGCGCTGCTCAAGGAACGGCCGATGCACGGCTACGAGATGATCGCCGAGATCGGCGAGCGCACCGGCGGGGCGTGGCGCCCCAGCCCCGGTTCGATCTACCCGACGCTCCAGTTGCTGGAGGAGGAGGGGCTGATCACGGCGCAGGAGGTGGCCGGCAAGCGGCTGGTCTCGCTCACCGAGGCGGGGCGGGCCCTGGCCGAGGCCGGCGCCGACGAGCCCTGGGCCGAGGCCGGCCGCGAGGTCGACTGGGAGGCCGTCCAGGAGGTCGGGCAGGCGCTCGGCGCGGTGGACGCCGCGATCCGGCAGGTGATGACCACCGGGACCCCGGAGCAGCGCACCAAGGGTCTGGCCGTCCTCACCGAGGCCCGGAAGAAGCTCTATCTGATCCTCGCCGAGGATGCCTGACCGGCACGGGGGCCGAGGCGGGGGCGGACGGGGCGGTGCGGCTGCTCAGGCGCGTACGGCGAACAGCGCCGCGCAGACGAGCAGCAGCACCGCCCAGCCGAACCAGAGCACGCCGTTCGTCCCGATCGTCACGCTGTAGAGGCTGATCAGCACCAGCAGGCCACCGGCCAGGAACGCCGTCCGCCTGCCGTGGCGTGCCCCGTGTGCCGGGCCGTCGCCCGCCGCCCTATGCGCTCCCGAGCCCTCCGGGTGCCGCTTCGCCTGTGCCATGGCCGTCCTCCGTACCTCGCGGGCGGGCTCGGCCGCCCCTGCCGCCGGATCCGGCGGCAGCGTCAGCCGGGCACTCGGCCCGACTCCTCCTCGGGCGCGCGGCCCGACGCCGCACGGTCGAACTCGTAGCGCCAGTACCAGCGGGCGCCCCGCTGTTCCTTGGCGCGGGTGTACACCAGCGTCTCGGCCGGGGTGTTCCCGACGGCCGGGACCGGCACCCGGTAGATCTTGGGCACGCCGTTGAAGGGGCCCAACGGGATCGGCAGGATCCGGCCGTCCAGTGGCCCGCCGACGAATTCGGTCTCCGCGCTTCTCACTCCACCAGCCTCTCACCTCGCGGGCCCGCCGCGAAGCGGGTGCCGGAGCCGCCTCGACGCTGCCGGGCGCGGTGGCCTGGTGCGGTGGTCCCGGCGCGGTGGTACCCCGTGCGGGCGGCAGTGGCGGTCGCGGCGCCGGTGGCGGTCGGGGCGCGGCCGACCCGCCCGCGGTGTGCGTCACGTGTGGTTGACGAAGCTCGTGGGTGTGACCGGAGAAGCACCGCCCCCGGTCATTCACAGGTCCCCCGCAGCACTATCCTGCTCAGTACGCCCTCGGGTATCGCCCGGGTCAGCGGGCCCGTACGGGCCGGGTCGGGCACGCGTCCGCGTGCTCGTCCGCCGAGCCGCAACTCTCGCACCCCGTACCGTGACCCGGAGCGTCGACCGTCCGGCGACCCCGGCTCCGGCCGGCCGGCGGAGACGGCAGACCGTGCGCCACCGGGAAGCAGCCGGGCCTCGCGGGTGTTGCCTCGGATGTGTTGCATCGAATGCTGTGTCACACCAGGCACAGCAGCGGTACGGAAGGGGCCCGATGGAAGCCGGCAGTAGGTGGACCACCTGGTGGCAGAAGCGCGAACGTCAGCGGGACCGTACGGTTCCGTCGGACAGCCCCGCCGCCCGACTGGATCAGCTGCTCGGCGCCCAGCGCGCCGGTTTCCCGCTCGCACCCGCCGCGCACCCGGCCGGGTACCGATGTTCCTGCGACCGGGTCGGCTGTCCGGCCCCCGCGCAGCACCCGGTCTCCTTCGCCTGGCAGACGCAGGCGACGACCGACCCCGAGCAGCTCGCCCACTGGCTCTCCCGTGACCCGCAGGCGAACTTCATCACCGCCACGGGCCGCGCGCACGACGTTCTGGACGTCCCCGCCGAGGCCGGTGTGCTGGCCCTCGCCAGGCTCATGGAGCTCGGCGTCGATGGGCCGGTCGCGGCCGTCGGCGCCGACCGCTACCTCTTCTTCACCGCCACCCGCGGCACCCCGATCGACGAGGACGAGTGGTGGCCCAGCGTCCTGGACTCCACGCCCGACACCATGTCCGAGCACCCCGGCCTGCGCTGGCACTGCCGCGGCTCCTACACCCTGCTCCCGCCGGCCGCCCTGCCGGACGGCTCGGAGGTGCGCTGGCTGCGCGGCCCCGAGCAGCCCCTGCCGGACGCCCTGCGGGTGCTCGACGTGCTCACGGACGCCTGCACCGAAGTCGGCGCCGTGGCCGAGGAGCAGTGGCTGATCGGCTGACCGGCTGACCTGCCGGGCACCCGGAAGCACGGGCACCCGGATGCACCGGGCACCCGGAAGCACGGGCACCCGGACGCACCGGGCACCGAGCGGTGCCCTCGGCGGGGGACCGCACGCATGCCACTGCCCGGCGCACCCCTCGGGGGGGCGCCGGGCAGTGGCATGCGTGCGCGCCGTCAGGGGAGGGTCAGCACCTCGGCGCCGTCGGCCGTCACGACCAGGGTGTGCTCGAACTGCGCCGTGCGCTTGCGGTCCTTGGTGACGACGGTCCAGCCGTCCTCCCAGATCTCGTAGTCGTACGTCCCGAGGGTGAGCATCGGCTCGATGGTGAAGGTCATCCCCGGCTTGATCACCTCGGTGGCCCGCTCGCTGTCGTAGTGCGGGACGATCAGGCCGGAGTGGAACGACGTGTTGATGCCGTGCCCGGTGAAGTCCCGGACCACGCCGTAGTCGAAGCGCTTGGCGTACGACTCGATGACCCGCCCGATCACGTTGATCTGACGGCCGGGCCTGACGGCCTTGATCGCCCGGTTCAGCGACTCACGGGTGCGCTCGACCAGCAGCCGGGACTCCTCGTCCACGTCACCGCAGAGGTAGGTGGCGTTGAGGTCGCCGTGCACACCGTGGATGAACGCGGTGGCGTCGATGTTGACGATGTCCCCGTCCTGAAGGACGGTCGAGTCCGGGATGCCGTGGCAGATGACCTCGTTGACCGAGGTGCAGATCGACTTCGGGAACCCCCGGTAGCCGAGGTCCGACGGGTACGCGTCGTGGTCGCACATGTACTCGTGCGCGACGGCGTCCAGCGCGTCGGTGGTGACACCCGGGGAGATCAGCTTCGCGGCCTCCTCCATCGCCTGCGCGGCGATCCGGCTCGCGATCCGCATCTTCTCGATCGTCTCGGTGCTCTGCACCTCGGGCCCGGTGTACGGCGCCGGCCCCGGCCGGCCGACGTACTCGGGACGGGCGATGTGCGCCGGAACCTTGCGGGTGGGTGACTGGATACCGGGTACGAGAGCCATGGCGGCGAGTCTATCCGCCGGGCCGGGCCGCCCCCCGTCGTGTGTGCGGGGGAGTGGCCGGGAATGATCGACACGATGTCCGGACGACCAGGAGAGGCCCGCGATGGCTCTGGGATTCAACCGCAGACCGACCGGCAAGCCCGGTGAGTGGTTCTACTGTCTCAAGCACGGCAAGGTCGAGGAGGGGCCGGACTGCCCCGCCAAGGACCGGCTCGGGCCGTACGCCTCCCGGGAGGAGGCCGGCCACGCGCTGGAGATCGCGGACGAGCGCAATCGCGAGTGGCGCGGCGACCCGGCCTGGAAGGACGAGGACCCGCAGCGCTCCTGACCGGGCCGTGGCCCGGTCGGCCGCCGACGCGCGAGCGGCGGTGCGGCGGCGGCGCTCAGCCCACCGGCTCCGGGGCCGGCTTCGGCCGCCGCTCACGCGCGTCCCGTACGGCCGCGGTGTGCGGGTCCGTCCGGGCGTCGTAGGCGAGCAGCTCGGGCAGGGCCGCCGCCAGCGCGACCACACCGACCACGCAGGCCAGTCCGCCCGCCCAGATCGAGCCGCGGACCCCGACCAGCCCGGCCATCGCGCCCACCCTGACCTGGCCCAGCTGGGGGCCGACCGAGTAACTGAGCAGCTCCACCCCGGCGAGGCGCCCGCGCAGCCCGTCCGGGATGGACTGGTTCCACATCGTGGAGCGCCCGAGGCCGCTGACGTTGTCGGCGCCGCCCGCGACGGCGAGCAGGAGCAGTACCGGCCAGATGTTCCCGACCAGGCCCGCCCCGGCCATCGCGGCGCCCCAGCCGAGGGCGGCGAGCACCACCATCCGTCCGTGCCGGTGCACCCGGGAGGTCCAGCCGCTGGTCGCCGAGACCGCCAGCGAGCCGACCGCGGACGCCCCGTACATCAGGCCCAGGGCCCAGTGCGCGTGCAGGTCGTCGGCGAGGAAGGGGAAGATCGCGTTGGGGAAGGCGAACAGCATCGCGCAGATGTCCACCACGTACGTGCCGAGCAGTTCGGGACGGCTGCGGGCGTAGCGCAGCCCGGCGGCGATGCCGGCCAGCGAGGGCTTCTCGGCGCCGGTCGGCGGCGGTACCGCCCGCATTCGGGCGAGCAGCAGCAGGGAGACGGCGAAGGTCAGCACGTCGAGCGCGTACGCGGTCTGCACGCCGGCGAAGGCCACGATCAGTCCGGCCAGGGCCGGGCCGAGGATCGAGCCGGCGCTGCGGTAGAGCGAGTTGAGCGCGAACGCGGCGGTCATCTGGTCGTGTTCGACGATCCGCGGGGTGAGGGTGTCCAGGGCCGGGCGCTGCAGGCCGTCCAGCGCCGCGACCAGGCCCGTGACCAGGTATATCGGCCAGAGCACCGGCGTCGGCAGCAGGGCGTTGAGCAGCAGCAGCGCGGAGAGCAGGCCGAGTCCGGCCTCCGAGGCGAGCACCAGCTTGCGACGGTCCAGCGCGTCGGCGAGCGCGCCGCCCCAGAGACCGAAGGCGATCAGCGGGAGCAGCTCGACCGCGCCGATCAGGCCGACCGCGAGGTAGGAGCCGGTGAGCTCCTTGATCTGCATCGGCACGGCGACGTAGGTCAGGAAGCTGCCGAAGGTGGTGACGCACCCGGCGCTCCACAGCAGCCGGAAGTCCCGGGAGGAGCGCCACGGTGCGAGGTCGGGGCGCAGGCCCCGGAGCAGCGAGCGCAGCCGTCCGCCGGTGGCGGTCCGGCCGGGATGAGGGGGATCGTCGTTCACGGAAGCGAATCCTCCGTCGTCGGCTCCTGCGCACGCAACGCAATTTCCGCCGGGCCGCCGCTGACCGGGGTGCGGCGGGGCCCGGCTCAGCTGCGCGCCGCCGGGCCGCCGCTCACCAGCGCGCGACCGGCGCCGCCGTGAGCCGTCGGAGGAGCCGGGCCACCGGGGCGGCCCCGCCCCGGCGTGCCGGGGCCGCCCCCGCCGCCGCGCTGACCAGGTGCTGGACCAGCTCGAAGGGCTCGTCCTCGGCGCCCGGCACGGTCAGCGACTCGTGCGCCAGGCCGGCCAGCTCGCGGTCGCCGGTGTCCAGCGCGAGGACGGTGGCGCCGCCCCGGCGGGCGTCACACAGCCGCTCCAGCAGCGGCGTGCCCGCCTCGGCGGGCGCCACCACCAGGACCGTCGCCCCGCGCCGGGCCGCCGCGAGCCGCCGAAGGCCCTGGGCCAGGTGGGCGGGGGCGCCCTCCGGCACCCGGTGGCGCAGCAGGGTGGGCGCCAACCGGGGGACGTCCGACCAGGCGGCCTCGTCCTCCAGATGGGCGGCCAGGTGCCAGGGCTCGTACCGGGCGGTGCCGACCAGCAGCAGTCCGCCGGCCGTGCGCCGCCGGGTGACCGAGCGGCGCAGCGCGCCGGCGAAGGACCGGGTCCGTTCGATCCAGCCGGTTCCGGCAAGCGACTCGCTCAGTGCTGAAACTCTCACCGCGTCCATGCCGCCAAGGATGTCCCGGGGGTCGTGCCTTTGGCAGGATCATCGGCATGACTTCCCTCGATTCAGCGACGAACCCCGCCCACGACCTGCCCGACGTCTCCGGTCTCGTCGTGGGTGTCCTGGGCGGCACCGGCGACCAGGGCCGGGGGCTGGCCTACCGGCTGGCCAAGGCCGGCCAGCAGGTGATCATCGGCTCCCGTACGGCCGAGCGCGCCGCGGCCGCGGCGGCCGAGCTCGGCCTCGGCGTACGCGGCGCGGACAACGCGACCACCGCCCGCGAGAGCGACGTGGTGATCGTCGCGGTGCCGTGGGACGGGCACGCGGCCACCCTGGCGGCGCTGCGCGAGGAGCTGGCCGGGAAGATCGTGGTGGACTGCGTCAACCCGCTCGGCTTCGACAAGCAGGGCGCGTACGCCCTCAAGCCGGAGGAGGGCAGCGCCGCCCAGCAGGCCGCCGCCCTGCTGCCGGACTCCCGGGTCACCGCCGCGTTCCACCACCTCTCGGCGGTTCTGCTGCAGGACGCCTCGATCGCGGAGATCGACACCGACGTGATGGTGCTCGGCGAGGAGCGCGCCGCCACCGACGTCGTACAGGCGCTCGCCGCCCGGATTCCCGGCATGCGCGGCGTCTTCGCCGGCCGGCTGCGCAACGCCCACCAGGTGGAGTCGCTGGTGGCCAACCTGATCTCGGTCAACCGCCGCTACAAGGCGCACGCCGGGCTGCGCGTCACCGACGTGTGACCCGGCGCGGTGGCCGCCGCGCCCGCACGCCGAAGGCCCCCTCGGTCCGGACCGAGGGGGCCTTCGGCGACAATGGGAGCCGACCGCACCCGGCTTTAGGAGCCCCCCGCCATGCCCCGCACCGCCCTCTACGCCTCGATCGTCCTCATCCTCGCGGTGGCCGCCGCGGTGGTGTCCTTCGTGCAGGGAAACTGGCTGGGCGTGGTCTGGGTGCTGCTCGCGGGGGTGGCGAGCAACATCGCCTGGTTCCACATCCGCAAGGAGCGCCTGGCGAAGGCCGCCGAGGCCGCCGGGGCTCAGTGACTCCAGAACCGGAAGAGGTATTCGCCGGTCGCGATGTAGTCGGTGCCCACGCCGAACAGGCCGGTGACGGCGTAGACCGCGTCGAAGAAGAACCGGTTCACCTGCGGCTGCCAGAGCAGGGCGAAGACCGCCAGCATCCCGTACGGGGCGAACGGCTCGACCGCCCGTTTGGCCCCCGGTGACAGCCAGGGCTCGACGATCCCGTAGCCGTCGAGCCCGGGCACCGGCAGCAGGTTCAGCAGCGCCGCGCTGACCTGGAACATCGCCAGGTACGCCAGCGCGCCGGACATCGCCGAGTGCAGCATCGGCGGGCCGTCCTGGTAGGCGTGGCTCTGCTGCGCCTCGAACCAGCCGGCCCCCACGACCGTCAGCAGGACGGCCGCGAACACCACGTTCACCAGCGGGCCGGCCGCCGAGATCAGGCTGTGCCTGAGCCGGCCCCGGATGCGGTGGCGCTCGATGTACACCGCTCCGCCGGGCAGGCCGATGCCGCCCATGATCACGAAGACCACCGGCAGCACGAAGCTGAACAGCACGTTGGTGTACTTCAGCGGGTTGAGGGTGAGATACCCCTTCGCGCCGATCGTGGTGTCCCCGCCGTGCAGCGCGGTGCGGGCGTGCCCGTACTCGTGCAGGCAGAGCGAGACCATCCAGCCCGAGATCACGAACAGGAAGACGCCGACGCCGGGGTCGCCGCCGTAGCCCGACCAGACGGCCCAGCCGGAGGTGCCCAGCACGGCCAGCAGCACCCAGAACACCGGGCTGATCCGGCGGTCCTCGCTGCGCGCGCGCCGCGTTTCGGCGAAGGTCATGATGCGTTGGCTCCGGAGGGTTGGAGGGGCGGGTGAACCCGGCCCGGCGGCCGGGAGGACCGGGTGGCGGGCCGGAGGCCGATCATGCCCGGCGGGCCCGGGCGGGACAAGCCGCTCCGGGAGAACGTACCGGACGGTGCCGGGGGTTCCGCGGCTCCCGTCCCGGCGCGGGGCCGGTGGCCGGGCTCCCGGGCCCGCGCAACCGGATATATGTGCGTGCGCACGGCCGGACGTCCACCAGAATGGGTTGGTGCACTACGGCATCCTCGGTACCACCACGGCCCATCACGACGACGGCACAGCGGTCCCCCTGGGGGGTGCCCGGCTGCGCGCGCTGCTCGCCGCACTGGCGCTGCGGCAGGGCCGCCCGGTGCCCGCCGACCTGCTGGTCGAGGAGGTCTGGGGCGCGGAGCCCCCGCAGGACGCGGCCGCGGCGCTACAGACCCTGGTCGGCCGGCTGCGCCGGACCGTCGGCCGGTCCGAGATCGGCTCCGGCCCCGCCGGGTACTGGCTGACCGACCCCCGGACGGACGCCGCGGACTTCCAGCGCCTCGCCGCGGAGGGCCGCCGGGCGCTGGAGACGGCTGAGCACGCCCGGGCCGCCGAGATCCTGCGCGAGGCGCTCGCCCTCTGGCGCGGGGCCCCGCTCGCCGACCTGCCCGACCGGGCCGGCCCGGCCACCCGGCTGGAGGCCCAGTACGAGCAGGCCCGGCGGGCCCGGATCAGTGCCGACCTCGCCCTCGGCCGGGCCGCCGAGGTGACCGCCGAACTCGCCGGACTCGCCGAGCAGTTCCCGCTGGACGAGCAGGTGCAGTACCTGCTGATCCGCGCGTTGCACGAGGGCGGCCGGGGCTCGGACGCGCTGCGCCAGTACGAGCGGGTGCGGCGGTCGCTGGCGGAGGAGCTGGGCGTCGATCCGGGGGCGCAACTGCGCGCTCTGCACGGCGAGTTGTTGAACCCTGCTGCTGCCCCGCCCGTCGCCCAGCCCACCGCCCCCGCCCCGCCCGTCGCCCCGCCCACAGCTCCGCCCACCGCTCCGACCGCTGCGGAGCCGGTCGCGGCCCCTTCGGCCGCGTCGCCCGTCCAGCAGTCGGCCCCGCGCGGCAGCAACCTGCGGCCGAGGCTGACCAGCTTCGTCGGCCGGGAGAGCGATCTGAGCGCCCTGCGGTCCGCCCTGACGACCGGCCGGCTGACCACCCTCACCGGGCCGGGCGGCTCCGGCAAGACCCGCCTCTCGGTGGAGGCGGGCCGGGCCGAACTGGGCGCCGGGAGCTGGCCGGACGGGGTCTGGCTGGCCGAACTGGCCCCACTGGAGAGCCCGGAGGCCGTCCCGGGTGCGGTGCTCTCCGCCCTCGGCCTGCGCGAGACCGTGCTGCACACCGGCAGCAAGGTCGTCGAGGTGATCGAGGGGCGCAGCGACGACCCGGTGCGCCGGATCGTCGAACACTGCGGTCCGCGCCGGATGCTGATCGTCCTGGACAACTGCGAACACCTGATCCAGGCCGCCGCCGACCTCGCCGACCGCCTGCTCGCCGAGTGCCCCGGCCTGACCGTGCTGGCCACCAGCCGGGAGCCGCTCGGCGTGCCCGGGGAGAGCGTCCTGCCGGTGGAGCCGCTGCCCGATCCGGTCGCGCTGCGCCTGCTGGCCGAGCGCGCCGAGGCCGCCCGTCCCGGCTTCGACCCCGCCACCGACCCGGCCGCCTGCGCCGAGATCTGCCGCCGACTCGACGGCCTGCCGCTCGCCATCGAACTCGCCGCCGCCCGACTGAGGGTCATGACGCCCCGTCAGATCGCCGACCGGCTGGACGGACGCTTCGCCCTGCTCACCGCCGGCAGCCGCACCCTGCTGCCCCGCCAGCAGACCCTGCGTGCCGTGGTCGACTGGAGCTGGGAGCTGCTGGACAAGCGCGAGCGCGCCGTGCTGCGCCGCCTGTCGACCTTCGCCGGCGGCTGGACGCTGGAGGACGCCGAGGCGGTCTGCTCCGACGACGCCGGGGTGCCCCGCGAGGAGGTCGCCGACCTGATCCTCTCGCTGGTCGACAAGTCCCTGGTGGTGGCGGGCCTGGACGCGGGCGGCCCGCCCCGCTACTGGATGCTGGAGACCATCCACGAGTACGCGGCGGAGCGTCTGGCCGAGACCCCCGACGACGACGTTCAGCTGCGGCACCTGCGGCACTTCCGGGAGCTGGTCCGGTGCGCCGAGCTCGACATCCACGGCCCGCAGCAACTGCGCCTGCTCGGCGTGCTGGAGCGGGAGCAGGACAACATCCGCACCGCCATGCGCCGGGCGGTCGACCTCCGCCTGGAGGACGAGGCGCTGGTGCTGGTACTGGGGATGAGCTGGTACTGGACCCTGCGCGCCTACGGCGCCGAGGCCCGGGGCTGGTACGACGCCGTCGCCGCCCTGAGCCCGGATCCGTTCGCCGTGGGCGCTCCCCGGCCGGAGCCGCTGACCGTCGACGTCCTCGAGTACGTGCCGCCGCTGCCGGCGGCCGTCCTGGCCGAGAGCCGCCGGCAGTTGAGGCTGTTCCAGCTGATGAGCCTCTTCGAGGGCAACATGGAGGTGCTGGACGACCCGGAGGCCGGCGAGCTGGCCCAGCGGATCCTGGACGTCTACACGCCGGACCTGCCGCAGTCGTACCGGTTCCCGGCCCTGATGCGGGTGTTCGCGTCGTTCCTGGCCGGGCGGCTGGACCACATGCGGGAGCTGCTCGACGAGGCGGTGGAGGGCTGCCGGGTGCACGGCCGGGCCACCGACCTCGCGTTCGTCCTGCAGATCCGCGCCAAGATGCGCAACGACTGGCCGGAGGGCGCGGAGCTGGGGATCCTGGACGGCGAGGAGTCCCTGGAGCTGTTCACCCGGGTGGGCGACCGCTGGGGGATGTCCCAGTCGCTCGCGGCGCGCGGGGAGTCCCTGGCGAACCAGGGCCGGTCCGAGGAGGCGGCCGCCGCGTACCGCGAGGCGATCGTGCTGGCCGAGGAGCTGGGCGCCCCGCAGGAGGTGCCGATGCTCATGGTGCAGCTCGGCAACGCCTTGATGCCGTCCGGTCTGGCCGAGGCCGAGCGGACGATCAGGCAGGCGCTGGATCTCGTCGAGCCCGGCAGCCAGGCGGCCCACGGCGCTTTCCTGTTCGGGCACATGCTGTTGTGCGGGCTGCACGCCGAGCGCGACGAGTACGACCTGGCGATCGCCGAACTCGACCTGCTGGAGGGCTCCCAGAGCCTGTTCGGCTCGCTGCTGCCGGGCATCGTCTCCGCCATGATCGGCTGCAACCGGGGCTGGGTGGTGGCCAGGGCCGGGGATCCGCAGCGCGGTCTGGCCATGCTGCGCGCCGGCTGGCTGGAGCTGCGCGGCGTCCGGGCCCGGGCCGGGGTGTTCGCGGAGCAGATGACGGTGATGCTGGTCCCGGCGGCGGCCGGAGTGCTCCGGGCGATCGCCGAGCAGAGCGGCGAAGACGGCCCCGCCCGGCGGGCCGTCACCCTGCTGGCCGCCCAGGCCGCGCTCGGCGGCCCCGTCTCCGGCGGCCACCTGGAGCAGCTGGAGCGCGATCGCGCCACCCGGCGGCTGCGGGAGATGCTGGGCGACGAGGCGTACGAGGCCGCCCACGCCGTCGGCAGCGGCCTCTCGCTCGGAGAGACCGCCGCCCTGCTGGACGAGCTGGGGGCCCGCCCGCCGTACTGACGGGCGGGCCCGGTGCCCGGTGGTTCCGGTCGGCGCCACCGTGGTGGCCGCCGCCCGCGCCGCGGCGGGCCGGCGCTCAGGTCCGCTTGCGGAACCGGGCCACCGCCAGCGGCGCGAAGATCGCGGTGACGCCGAACGACCAGACGAGGACGATGAGCACCGAGTGCGTCAGCGGGCCGCCGTTGAGCAGGTTCCGGCAGGCGTCGGCGAGTGCCGAGAGCGGGTTGTAGTCGGTGAAGGCCTGCAGCCAGCCCGGCATCGAGTCGGTCGGCGCGAAGATCGAGCTGCCGAACTGCAGGGGCATGATCACCAGCATCGCCACCCCCTGGACGGCCTGCACGCTGCGCAGTGCCATACCGAGCAGCATCGAGATCCACACCATCGACATGCCGAACAGCAGCGAGAGGCCGACGGCGGCCAGCAGTTCCAGCGGGCCGGTCTTCACCTGGAAGCCCAGGATCAGCGCGAACACGATCAGGATGATGAACGAGAGCAGCGCCCGGCAGGTCTCCGCGACGATCTTGGAGAGCAGCACCGCGGAGCGGCCGATCGGCAGCGTCCGGAAGCGGTCCATCACGCCGGTCTGGAAGTCGCTGTTCAGACCGGTGCCGACGGCCATCGCGAGGGTGATCCCGGTCTGACCGAGCAGCCCCGGGATCATGTACTGCTTGTAGGCGTCCTGGCCGCCGGAGATGGCCCCGCCGAAGACGTAGACGAACAGCACGGTGAAGATCACCGGCATCAGCACCGCGTCGAACATCGACTCCGGGTCGGCCTTGATGCGCATCAGGTTGCGGCGGGTCAGCGCGCCGACGTGACGGACGGTCGAGCGCAGCCCGATGCGCTGGTCGGCACCGGTCGGCGCCAGGGCGGGGGTCAGGGTCGCGGCGCTCATCCGACGGGCTCCTTCGCGAGAGTGGGGGCGGTGGCCGGGTCGTCGGCCGGGGCGCCGGCGTGCTTTCCGGTGATGGCGAGGAAGACCTCGTCCAGGCTCGGCATCTTGGTGTCGATCCCGGCGATGCCGAAGCCCCGGGTGCCCAGCACGCCGATGACGGCGGTGAGCTGGTCCTCCTCGGTGATCGGCACCGAGAGCAGGCCGGTGTCGGCGGAGAAGGTGGCGCCGGCGATGCCGCTCTCGGCCAGGCAGCGGGCCATCTCGGGCAGTTCGGCGGGATGCAGCGGGCGTACCTGCAGAGTCCGGCCGCCGACCTGGGCCTTCAGCTCGGCCACCGCGCCGGCGGCGATCACCCGGCCCTTGTCGATGACGGTCAGCTCGTTCGCGAGCTGCTCGGCCTCCTCCATGTACTGCGTGGTGAGCAGGACGGTGGCGCCATCGGCGACCATCCGCTGCACCTCGTCCCAGACCTCGTTGCGGGTGCGCGGGTCCAGGCCGGTGGTGGGCTCGTCGAGGTAGAGCACCTTCGGGTGGCCGATCATGCTGGCCGCGAGGTCGAGCCGGCGGCGCATGCCGCCGGAGTAGGTCCTGGCGGTGCGCTTGGCGGCCTCGGTGAGCGAGAAGCGCTCCAGCAGCTCGCCGGCGCGGGCCTTGGCGTCCTTGCGCGAGAGGTCCAGCAGCCGGCCGATCAGGTAGAGGTTCTCGTAACCGGAGAGCATCTCGTCGACCGAGGCGTACTGCCCGGTGAGGCCGATGGTGCGGCGCAGTTGCTTGGGCTGGCGCAGGACGTCGTAGCCGCCCACGAACGCGGTACCGGCGTCCGGCTTGATCAGCGTGGACAGGACGCGTACCAGGGTGGTCTTGCCGGCGCCGTTCGGGCCGAGGACCCCGAGCACCGTGCCCTGGCGGACGGTCAGGTCGATCCCGTCCAGGGCCTTGGTGGTGCCGTAGTGCTTGACGATGCCGCGGACCTCGACGGCGATGCCCGCGTCGGCGGGTGCCCGGTCGTTCCGGGGAGTAACGATTCGTGTCATGCCCCGAGACTGCCGGGCCGTACTGACAGCCCGCTGTCAGCGATCCGGCGCCGCTGTCAGCCGGCTGTCATACCGCTGTCGAGCCCCGCCGCCTGCCCGGTCGCCTGCCCCGCCCGAGCCCCGCCGCCTGCCCGGTCGCCTGCCTCGTCGCGGCGGCCCCGCCCGAGCCGCGGAGCAGCCCGGGCCGCCGCTCCGGGCGCCGCCCGTACGGCGCGTTTCCGCCCTCGGGCAGCGCACAGGGGCGGGCCCGCGGTCGAAACCGCGGACCCGCCCCTGTGTCGAGTGGCCGGACGGGCCGCCCCGGGCGACTAGCTGAAGCTGTGCTCCGGCGCGGGGAAGGCCCCGGAGCTGACGTCGGCCGCGAACTCGCGGGCGGCCCCGCCGAGGACGGCGCGCAGGTCGGCGTACTGCTTGACGAACTTGGGCACCCGGCCCGCCGTCATGCCGGCCATGTCCGTCCAGACCAGCACCTGGGCGTCGGTGTCCACGCCCGCGCCGATGCCCACGGTCGGGATGGTCAGCTGCTCGGTGGCCTGCGCGGCCAGCTCGGCCGGTACGGCCTCCAGCACGACGGCGAAGGCGCCCGCCTGCTGGACCGCCTTGGCGTCCCGCAGCAGCTGGTGCGCCGCCTCGTCGCCGCGCCCCTGCACGGGGTAGCCGCCGAAGGCGTGCACGGACTGCGGGGTGAGGCCGATGTGGGCCATCACCGGGATCCCGGCCTCCACCAGCAGCTCGATCGAGCGGGCGCTGCGCTCCCCGCCCTCCAGCTTGATCGCGCCGACGCCGGCCTCCTGCATCAGGCGGACCGCGTTGCGCATGGCCTGCGCGGGGGACTCCTGGTAGGAGCCGAACGGCATGTCGGCGACGATCAACGCGCGCTTGGTGCCGCGGACGACGGCTGCGGAGAGCATCACCATCTGGTCCATGGTCACCGGCACGGTGGTCTCGTAGCCGAGGTGACAGTTGCCCGCCGAGTCGCCGACCAGCAGGACCGGGATGCCGGCCTCGTCGAAGACGCCGCCGGTCAGCGCGTCGTAGGCGGTGAGCATCGACCACCTCTCGCCGCGCTGCTTGGCTGCGGCGAGGTCGCGGACGGTGACGCGGCGGTTGGTGACCCCACCGTAGAGGGTGGCGGTGGACGCCTGGGTCGGGGCAGGCGTGGGCGAAGAAGCGTTCATCGAACAGGCTCCTGAAAGGGTCGTGGTCTCGTGGCGCCGTGCGGCGTCCCCGGATCACCTCCATGCTTGCACGCCGCGCGGCGCGCGCAAAGAGGCGTGCGGCACACCGGGTGCGATCCCGGGCACACCGGGCGCGACCGGTCCGGGCGCGGTGGCGGACAGGTGGCGGGCGGCGGAACTTTCCGATACGGGCTCGTCTCGTATCGAAAGTCGCGCTACGCTGCTCCAGGGGGTTGCGAGACGTCATCGTCTCGTAAAGTCCCGCCAGTGTCGTCACGTACGGACGGGAACACCAATGACCACCGCAGCCGCTCCACCCCGGGTACCGGAAGCCATCCACCGCCGCCGCTGGGTGATCCTCGGCACCCTGCTGCTCGCCCTGCTCGTCGTCGTCCTCGACAACTCGATCCTCAACGTGGCGATGAAGACCATCGCCTCGCCCGCGCCGACCGGCCTCGGCGCCACCCAGAGCGATCTCGAATGGGCGATCAACTCCTACACGCTGGTCTTCGCGGGCCTGCTGTTCACCGCGGGCCTGCTGGGCGACCGCTTCGGCCGCAAGAAGTCGCTGCTGGCCGGCATGCTGGTCTTCGGCCTCGGCTCGCTGCTCTCGGCGCTGGCGTCCTCGCCCGGTGAACTGATCGGCTACCGCGCCGTGATGGGCTTCGGCGGGGCGTTCGTGATGCCCGCCACGCTCGCCATCATCATGAACGTCTTCGAGCGTTCCGAGCAGCCGAAGGCGATCGGCATCTGGGCCGGCGCGGTCGGCCTGGCCATCGCGGTCGGCCCGATCACCGGTGGTCTGCTGATCGAGCACTTCTGGTGGGGCTCGGTGTTCCTGGTGAACGTCCCGATCGTGGTCGTGGCGCTGGTCGCCATGGTGCTGATCGTGCCGGACTCCAAGGACCCGAACCCGGGCCGGCTCGACCCGGTGGGTGTGCTGCTGTCGATCGTCGGCCTGGTCGCGCTGATCTACGGCATCATCAAGGGCGGCGAGCTGGCGGACTTCACCGCGCCCGCGGCCTGGGTGCCGCTGCTGATCGGCCTGCTGGCGCTGGTCGCGTTCGTCTGGCACGAGAAGCGCACCGAGCACCCGGCGCTCGACGTCGGCTGGTTCCGCAACAAGGTGTTCAGCGCCTCGGTGACGGTGATCGGCCTGGTCTTCTTCGCGCTCATGGGGGTCTCCTTCTTCGGCGTCTTCTACATGCAGAGCGTGCGCGGCTACAGCCCGCTGATGGCCGGTGTGCTGATGCTGCCGCTGGCCGCCGCCCAGCTGGTCTTCGCGCCGCGCGCCCGGCTGGTCGTGGACCGGATCGGCGTCCGGGCCACCTGCGCCGCCGGCATGGCCCTGATCTCGGTCGCCTTCCTCGGCTACCTGACGCTGGGCACCGGATCGCCGATCTGGGTGCTGGTGCTGATCGCCTTCGTGATGGGCACCGGCATGGCCCACGTGATGCCGCCCGTCACGGTGTCGATCATGAGCTCGCTGCCGCGCGAGAAGGCCGGCGCCGGCTCGGCGCTGAACAACACCTTCCGCCAGGTCGGCGGTTCGCTCGGGGTCGCCGTGCTCGGCGCGGTGCTCTCCACCGTCTACCGCGACGGCATCTCCGACAAGCTCGACCAGCTGCCCGCCGGCCTGCGGGACAAGGCGGGCGAGTCGCTGGAGGCGACCTTCGCCGTCGCCGGAAAGCTCGGCCCCAAGGGCGCCGCGCTGATCGACCCCGCCAAGGACTCCTTCATCCACGCGATGCACGTGGTCGCCGGGCTCTCGGCCGGGGTCACCGCGCTCGGTGTGCTGCTGGCCTGGTTCCTGCTGCCCGCCCGGATCACGGCCGGCCCCGGCCCCGGTACCGCTCCGGCCGGCCGGAGCCGCTCCGAGCAGTCCCCGGCCGCGCTCGAGTCGGAGTCCGCCGAGGTTTGAGCGACCGGGTGGAGAATGGCCCTGTCCCCCGGTTCCGGAGGGACAGGGTCCGCACCCGGGGTGCGGGCCGGGCCGCCGGCCGCGCCGGCGCGCCGGCACGGATCACGAGAAGGAAGAGCGGGAGTGGAGACGGACACCAGGGCAGCGGCGGCAGCGGCGGACCACGCCTGCGCCCACCCCGCCGAGGGCACCTGCGAGGGGCCACGCCGCGGACGTCCGCGCAGTGAGGCGGCCGAGCTGGCCATCTTCTCCGCCGTCGAGCGGCTGATGGAGAGCGGCGCGAGCCTGTCCCAGCTGTCCGTCGAGGGCATCGCCGCGGCCGCCGGGGTCGGCAAGGCCACCATCTACCGTCGCTGGCCCAACAAGGAGGCCCTGCTGGTCGACGTGGTCGCCCGGCTGGAGGCCCCGGAGCCGGAGCTGACCGGCGCCAGCGTCCGGGAGGACCTGGTCCTGATGGTCGACTACATGCGGGTGCGCGGGCTCGCCAAGCGCTCACGCTGGGTGCTCAAGGCGGCCCTGGGCCAGATGAGCAGCTGGCCGGAGCTGCACGCCGCCTACCGGCAGCGGGTGATCCTGCCCCGCCGCGAGCTGCTGCGCTCGGTCGTCCGGCGCGGGATCGCCGAGGGGGAGCTGCGCGCCGATATCGGCGAGGACCTGCTCGCCGAGATCCTGCTCGGCCCGATCCTGGTCCGCACCGTGCTCTGGGACGACTCCGACCTCTCCGACCCCGGGCTCGCCGAGCAGATGGTCGACGCGCTGCTCGTGGGCGTCGCGGCGGACCGCCCGCCGCTGAGCTGAGATCCACCGGTCGCGGCGTCGCCGGGCGCGCCCGGACGACCGGGCGTGCCGGACGGCCGGGTGCGCGGGGCCGTGCGCCCGTCGGCCCGGCGCCGTCGGCCCGTTCACGCCGTCGGCCGTCCGCGCCCGGACCCGCCCTGGTCGGTGCGATGCGAGCGATGCGAGCGGTGCGGGGGACACCCCGACGCGTGGGCCGAATCACGAAACCTGCCGCGCCGGAACCCGGGCGCGGCTCGGCCGCGTCCCACCCGGCATAGGCTGAGCCGGGAAATCCGACACCACGGCATCGGCTCGAACGGGACCGGCAGCACGACGAACCACGAGGGGCCACGCATGGCGCAGGCGGACAGGGCAGCGGCACCGACGGACGGCACGGCGGCGCCCGGCGCCGGTGCGCCGGCCGGTGGCGCGGGCGGCCGCCGGCTGTGGGCGCTGGGGCGGCGCGGCAGCCGCTCCGCCTGGCGGCGTGGCTGGATCGTCGCCGTGCTCGCCGTGCTCACCGCCGCGCTGCTGGCGTTCCACTCCGAGGTCCCCAACGGGCTGGGCAATCTCGGCAGTCTGCTGGAGACCTTCCTGCCCTGGGTGGGTCTGGCCGTCCCGGTGCTGCTGCTGCTCGCGCTCTGGCGGCGCTCGGCCGTCGCCCTGGTGGCGCTGCTGCTGCCGGTCGTGGTCTGGCTCAACCTCTTCGGCGGCCTGCTGACCGACAAGAGCGGCGGCGCGGGCGACTGGACGGTCCTCACCCACAACGTGGCCGCCGCCAACACCGACGTGGCCGGGACGGTCGGGCTGCTGAACGGCTCCGGCGCGCAGATCGTCGCCCTGCAGGAGCTGGCCGGCAAGCAGGTGCCCGCCTACGAGCGGGGGCTGGCCGGGGCGTACCCGTACCACGTGGTGGAGAACACCGTCGGGCTCTGGTCGAAGTTCCCCATCAGCGGGGTCGCCGTGGTGGACATCAAGATGGGCTGGACCAGGGCGTTCCGGGCCCAGGTGACCACCCCCCAGGGCCCGGTCGCGGTGTACGTGGCCCACCTGCCGTCGGTACGGGTGCAGTCCGCGGGCGGCTTCACGGCGGACCGCCGGGACGTCAGCGCGCAGGCCCTGGGCGACGCCGTGCAGGCCGAACCGCTGAAGAAGGTACTGCTGCTCGGGGATCTCAACGGCACGATGAACGACCGCAGCCTCGCCCCGGTGACCTCACAGATGCGTTCCGCCCAGGGCGCGGCGGGTGACGGCTTCGGCTTCAGCTGGCCGGCCGCCCTCCCGATGGCCCGGATCGACCAGATCCTCAGCAAGGGCGGTCTGCGGCCGACCGACTCCCGGGTGCTCGACCGGGACGGCAGCGACCACCGCGCGGTCACCGCCGACTACCGCTACCAGTAGCCGGCGGGCCCGCCCCCGGGGCTCAGCCCCGGCGCCAGCGGTTGGTGATCGGCAGCCGCCGGTCGCGCCCGAAACCCTTGCGGGAGATCTTCGGGCCCGGCGGGTACTGCCGACGCTTGTACTCGGCGGCGTCCACCAGGCGCACCACCCGGTCGACCACGGCTGCCTCGAAGCCGGCCGCGACGATCGCGTCCCGGCCCCGGTCGTCCTCGACATAGGCGTCCAGGACGGTGTCCAGCAGGTCGTAGTCCGGCAGCGAGTCGGTGTCGACCTGGTCGGGGCGCAGCTCCGCGGACGGCGGTTTGGCGATGGTGTTCCCGGGGATCGGCGGCACCTCGCCGCGCTCCTCGGCCACCTCGTTGCGCCAGCGCGCCAGCCGGAAGACCAGCGACTTGTAGACGTCCTTGATCGGCCCGTAGGCGCCCACCGAGTCGCCGTACAGCGTGGAGTAGCCGACCGCCAGCTCGCTCTTGTTGCCCGGCGCGAGGACGAGGTGCCCCTCCTGGTTGGAGATGGCCATCAGCAGGGTGCCGCGCAGCCGGGACTGGAGGTTCTCCTCGGCCAGCCCGGTCAGCTCGGTCGCGTTCGTGTAGGCGTCGAACATCGGGGCGATCGAGACCGTCCGGAAGTGCAGGCCGGTGCGGCGGGCCAGCTCGGCCGCGTCGTCGCGGGAGTGCTGCGAGGAGTACCGGCTGGGCATCGAGACGCAGTGGACGTTGTCGGCGCCCAGGGCGTCCACCGCGATGGCGGCGACCAGCGCCGAGTCGATGCCGCCGGAGAGGCCGATCAGTACCGACCCGAAGCCGTTCTTGCGCACGTAGGCCCGGGTGCCGGAGACCAGCGCGGTGTAGATCTCGGCCTCGTCGGCGACCCGGGGCGCGATCTCGGCGACCAGCGGCTCGGCCGGGGCGGGGCCCGTCTCGCCGCCCAGTTCGGTACGGACCAGGTGCAGGCCGTCGCCGAGCAGCAGCCCGTCCGTGTGGTTGGTCCCAGCGGCCGGCAGGTCGAGGTCGAGGACGACCAGCCGCTCCTCGAACTGCGGGGCGCGGGCCAGCACCTCGCCGTCCGCGCCGACCACGATCGAGTCGCCGTCGAAGACCAGCTCGTCCTGCCCGCCGACCATGTTGACGTAGGCGAGGGCGCAGCCCGCCTCGGCGGCCCGGCGGCGCACCAGCTCCAGGCGTACGTCGTCCTTGTCCCGCTCGTACGGCGAGCCGTTGATGACCAGCAGCAGTCCGGCCCCGGCCTCGCGGGCCGCGCTGACCCGCCCGCCGTCCTGCCAGATGTCCTCGCAGATGGCCAGCGCCACGTCGACGCCGTGCACCCGCAGGACGGCGAGCTGGTCGCCCGGCACGAAGTAGCGGTACTCGTCGAAGACGCCGTAGTTCGGCAGGTGGTGCTTGGCGAACCGGGTGACCACCTCGCCCCGGTGCAGCACGGCGGCGCAGTTCTGCGGGGATCCCGCCGGGCGGCCGAGCTTCGCCGACACGTGCTCGGAGCGGCCGAGGTAGCCGACCAGGACGGGCAGTTCTCCCAGGCCCTCGGCCGCGAGCCGGGCGGCCAGCTCGACCAGCGCGGCCCGGGAGGCCTCCACGAAGGAGCCGCGGAGCGCGAGGTCCTCCACCGGGTACCCGGTGAGGGCCATCTCGGGGAAGGCGACCAGCTGGGCACCGGCCTCGGCGGCCCGCCCGGTCCAGCGCAGCACCTCCTCGGCGTTGCGCGCGAGGTCGCCGACGCAGGGATCGATCTGGCACAGGGCGAGACGGAGATTGGGCATGCCCCGAGTGTAATCGTCTATCTGACGCTATGTCTCGGGCGGGCGGCCCCGGTCGGCAGGGCGACGGCAGCGGACGGCCCCGGGGACGGCTCGGGGACGGCGGCGGACGGCCCCGGGGTGGCAGGGGGCGGACCGGCGACGGCCCCGGGCGGGCCGGAGGTGGACCGGGGGTGACCGCCACCCGACCAGGTGTCGGATTTCCGATGATGATCCGCCATGATGGGGGCAGCCGCTCTCGGGCCGGTGCCTTGCGTAACACGAATGTAAAGAGCAGAGGTGAGACTGTCCCCATGGGTAAGCAGCAGGAGTTCGTGCTTCGCACGCTCGAGGAGCGTGACATCCGATTTGTCCGGCTGTGGTTCACCGATGTCCTCGGGTTCCTGAAGTCGGTCGCCGTGGCACCGGCGGAGCTGGAGCAGGCCTTCGAGGAGGGCATCGGCTTCGACGGATCGGCGATCGAGGGCTTCGCCCGGGTCTACGAGTCCGACATGATCGCCAAGCCGGACCCGACGACCTTCCAGATCCTCCCCTGGCGCTCGGAGACCCCCGGCACCGCGCGGATGTTCTGCGACATCATGATGCCGGACGGCTCGCCCTCCTTCGCGGACCCGCGGTTCGTGCTGAAGCGCACCCTGGAGAAGGCCTCCAGCCTCGGCTTCACCTTCTACACCCATCCCGAGATCGAGTTCTTCCTGCTGAAGAACCTCCCGGGCGACGGCACCGCGCCCGTGCCGGCCGACCAGTCCGGCTACTTCGACCACACCCCGCGCGGGGTGGGCCACGACTTCCGCCGCCAGGCGATCACGATGCTGGAGTCGATGGGCATCTCGGTGGAGTTCTCCCACCACGAGGGTGCCCCCGGCCAGCAGGAGATCGACCTGCGCTACGCCGACGCGCTCTCCACCGCCGACAACATCATGACGTTCCGTCTGGTGATGAAGGAGGTCGCGCTGGAGCAGGGCGTGCACGCCAGCTTCATGCCCAAGCCGTTCTCCGAGCACCCGGGCTCCGGCATGCACACCCACCTCTCGCTGTTCGAGGGGGACCGCAACGCCTTCCACGAGTCCGGCGCCGAGTACCAGCTCTCCAAGACCGGCCGCTCCTTCATCGCCGGCCTGCTGCGGCACGCCGCCGAGACGGCCGCCGTCACCAACCAGTGGGTCAACTCCTACAAGCGGATCTGGGGCGGCTCGCAGCGGACGGCCGGTGCGGGCGGTGAGGCGCCGTCCTACATCTGCTGGGGCCACAACAACCGCTCCGCGCTGATCCGGGTCCCGATGTACAAGCCCGGCAAGCAGGGTTCCACCCGGGTCGAGGTGCGCTCGCTGGACACCGGCTGCAACCCCTACCTCGCCTACGCGGTCACCCTCGCGGCCGGCCTCAAGGGCATCGAGGAGGGCTACGAGCTGCCGCCCGGCGCCGACGACGACGTGTGGGCGCTCTCCGACGCCGAGCGCCGCGCGATGGGCATCCAGCCGATGCCGCAGAACCTCGGCGAGGCGATCGACCTGATGCAGCGCAGTGAGCTGGTGGCCGAGACCCTCGGCGAGCACGTCTTCGACTTCTTCCTGCGCAACAAGCGCCAGGAGTGGGAGGAGTACCGCTCCGAGGTCACCCCGTTCGAGCTGCGGAAGAACCTCCAGGTGCTGTAACAGCAGGTCAGAGTACTTGCCAGGGCGAGTGAACGCTCCGGGCCGACAGATCGAATCCGTCGGCCCGGGTGCCGGTTCACTCGCCCTGGGCCGTCTGTGGGCCGTCAACCAGTGAATCGGCGGCCCCGTAGAGACTGTCCACGGCCCGACGGGCCCGCCTGTCGCTGCTCGGCATCAGGTGCGTGTAGACCCGGAGGGTGAAGCCCGGGTCACTGTGCCCGAGGTACCCGCTCAACGCCTTGATGTTCTCGCCGGCGTCCAGCAGGACAGAGGCGTAGAAGTGCCGCAGCGCGTGCATGCCGTGCTCCCGCGCCGCCTGGTGCCGTTCACCCTTCCCAGGCTCCGGGATGATCGCGGCAGCGACCAGAGCGGGCTTCCAGGCGTAGGTGTTGAAGTCGCTGCGCCTCACGGCACCGCCCTCCGCGCGGGAGAAGAGAAGCGTCTTCGTCAGCGGCGGCCCGTCCGGTGTCAGCCAGGGCAGAGTCACCTCCGCCGCTGGGAAGGCTTCCAGGTGGGCCTTGAAGGCGCGCCCGATCACGTCGGGGAGCGGGACGTCACGAACCTTGCCCCGCTTCGGAGGGGCGAACACGAGGTGCCCTCCGACGACCTTCACCTGGCAGCCCACGTGCAGCCACCCGGTATCGAAGTTGACCTCATCGAGCGGCAGCCCGAAGATCTCGCCCTGACGCAGCCCGCACCCGCCGCCGGCGTCGGCCATGGCCCGGAAGCGCTCCGGTAGTCCGGCCCGGACCGCGAACGCCTGCTCGGTGGTCCATGGCCGGACGCGGGCAGGGGCCCGGCCAGGGGGCGTGACGGACCGGGAGCGGCACGGATTGGTGGTCCGCAAGCGGTCCTCGACAGCCGCGGTGAAGATGCCGGACACGTTCCCGAAGATGACGCGCCGGTAGGACGACGCCGGGACGGCCTTCTCCAACGTGCTGAGCCACTCGCGGATGTGGGACGGGTCGAACGCACCCATGGGGCGTGACCCCAGGTACGGGATCGCGTGCAGCCGGATCTGTGCATCGACGGACGAGCGGGTGTTGAGGTCGGTGGTCTGCGACTTCAGCCACTTCTCCGCGTACTGCCGGAAGGTGGTGAGCGCGGCCTTGGGGTCGAGGTACTGGCCGCGCGACATATCGGCCTCGATGTTGGCCAGCCACTCGTCTGCCTTGCGCTTCTGCCGGTCGGGGAAGGACCGGCTCTTCTCGGTGCCGTCCGGGCCGACGTAGCGGGCGCGGTAGCGCATGCCGGTGCCGTAGCGGTCGGTCTTGACCTTCTGGGGCTTGCCGTCGGGGCCGGGTTCGGTCTTGTACCAGCGGTCCTGAATGTGTCCGGCCATGGGTCAGGCCACCTCTCGGGCCTGATCGGCCACCCATTGGGCGACTTCGGTGGGGTCGTAGCGCAGGTGCCTGCCGACGCGGAAGCCGGGAGGGCCGGTGCGCTTACGGCGCCACTGGTAGATGGTCTCCAGGGGGACGCCGAAGAGGTCGGCGATGTCCTCGGGCTCCAGGTAGCGGGCGGGCAGGGACTTCAGGGGGCGAGCTGCGACGTGGTCGGGCAGCGCTTTCACACGCGGGGTCTGGCGGGTCGCCACGGCGATGTTCTCCTTGCTGCGAGGCGCAGGACAGGACAGCGGGTGGTGTGCTGTCCGGGGTGCTGTCCGGCCTGTTTTGCCTGTTCAGGCGGTACGGCAGGACAGCAGGACAGGCCGGACAGTTCAGGGGATGGGCAGGGTGTCCGGGGAGATGGCGGCGGTGTAGGAGCCGGTGGCGTCTCGGTGGAGCTGGCCGGCTTCGGCCATGCGGGAGCAGGTTCGGCGGGCCAGGTCGATGTCGAGGCCGGTGGCGGTGGCGATGTCCTTGGGGCGGGCGCCGGGGTTGGCGCGGACGTGGCTGAGGATGGTGGCGCGGGTGTCGCCGATGGTGTGGTCGCTGGCGGGGCCGTTGAGGAGGAGCCAGCTGCCGGTGTCGGGCTGGAAGGCGAGGGCGTGTTCGGCTTCGTCGACGTCGCGGCCGGTGATGTGCAGGACGCCGTCGGCCTTGCCGCGGGCGCGCTTGAGGACGAGGGTGGCGTCGGCGGCGCCGGCGAGGCCGTTGGTGCCGGAGACCTCGGCGAGGAAGTCGTCGGAGGCCATCTTGCGGACGTGGTGGACGAGGATGACGGCGACGGCGAAGTGGTCGGCGATGGCCTTGATGTGGCCGATGGCGGCGTAGTCGGCGTCGTAGGCGGACGCGCCGGGGGCGGAGGTGCCGCGGACCTTGGCGAAGACGTCGATGACGACCAGGCGCGCGGTGGGGTTGGCGATGAGCCAGTTGGCGAGCAGCTGGGCGCCGCCCTGCGGCATGGGCGGGCATTCGGTTTCGAGGGTGAGTTCGGCGGGGGCGGGGCGGCCGTCGAGGAGTTTGGTCATGCGGTTCTGGAGTCGGCGGCCGGTGTCCTCCAGGGCGAGGTAGAGGACGGGGCCGGCGGTGACGGGGACGGTGCCGAAGGCGGGGCGTCCGGCGGCGACGTCGAGGCCGAGGCCGAGGGAGAGCCAGGACTTGCCGACCTTGGGCGGTCCGGCGAGCAGGCTGACGCCTTCGGCGAAGAACCCGGGGACGGCCCACTTGGGTTCGGGGAAGGTGGTGGCCATCAGTTCGGCTGCGGTCCAGGTGGTGCGCGGCCGGGGCGGCGCCTGGGGCGGGGCTGTGGGGGCGGTCTTCGGCGCCGGGGTGGGCGGGGCCCAGGGGTCGGACCAGGGGTCCGGTTCGTCCGGCCAGGGGGCGTGCGGGTCGTCGTCGCCGACGATCCGCAGGTGCGGTGCCGGGCGGGCGGCCTCGGTGTCGGCGGGGCGGGTCATGCGGCGCGTCCGGCGGTGGTGTTGGCTAGTCCCCAGTCGAGGCCGGAGCGGATGGTCCGGGCGGCCTCGGCGTCGCCGATCCCGGCGGCGTTGGCGGCTGCGGTGAGCCGGTTCTCGACCTCGGTGCGGGTGAGGTGGCGGGTGGCGACCATGCGGGCCAGGGACCGGGCGGCGCCGACCAGGGCCCGGTTGCGTCCGCCCTCGCCGGTGGTGGCGACTTTGTTGCACTCCCGGTCGAGCGCGGCGTTCGCCCACGCGACGGGGTCGGAGATCCGCCCCGACGTGCGCGCGGGTGCGGGCCGGGCGGTGGTGCTCTCTTTGCTGATCAGCAAAAGAGCGGGGAGTGGCAGGGGCGGCAGGTCGAGTTCCACGCGGTAGGTGGCGCTGTCCACGACCGAACCGGCCGCGACGACGTACCCGCCGGCGGACCGGCTGTCGATCAGCCACCCGAGCGTGCCGACCGTGTTCGGCTGCACCGGCCCGCCGGGCGCCGCGAAGTACAGGTGGCGCCCGCCCCGGCAGGTCCGCACCCGGAACGTCTGGTCGGGCACGGGCTGTCCGGCCCGGCGGAACAGCTCGGCGAACACGTCGGTGCCGTCCGTGATCCCCGGCTCGTCCCACTCCGCCGGCGGCCTCGCCGTGGGCGACTTCGGGGCGTCGAGGTCGACCACGACCAGAGCGGACGGGCCGCACGCGACACCGACGTTGAACGGCCCGGCACCCCAGCACCGCCGGATCCGCACCGGATCCGTGGTGGCCCGCTGCTCCCATGCGGTGATGGCGGGGCGCTTGGTGTTCGGGGTGAGCGGGAAGACGTGCCAGCCGCGTTCGGCGGCGGTGAGGGCGGCGGCCAGCAGCGGGTGTGCGGTCATCGCGGGAGTGCCTTTCGTCGGGCCTGTGGGGCGTTGTTGTGGCCGGGGCGGGCCGGTGGCCGCTATGGGCGGCCACCGGCCGGGAGAGCGGCCTATGCGGCCTTGAGGTGGCGCTCGGGGACGGTGGCGGGGGAGTTGAGGGTGTCGGTCCAGGTGGTGCGCAGGGCGGCGCGGTCCTGGCGGTCGGCGGTGGGGGCGCTGGGCTTGTCGTCGCGGTGGACGGGCATCTGGAGGCCGAGGAAGCCGTGTCCGGCGGCGACGAGGAACGGCTTGCCGGGCCCGGCGGACCAGACGGTGAGCGGCTCGTAACGCTCGGAGGGGGCCTTGGCCCAGCGGGCGAGGTACGCGGCGTTGAGGTGCGCCTCGTCGGTGAGCTGCGGCTCGGCGGCGAGCGCACCGGCGAACAACGGGCGCCACTTCGGGAAGAGGCTCGCGAGCGGGGCGTTCGCCGAGACCCGCAGCGCGCGGTGGCCGTCGCCGATGGTGAGGTGGCCGTCCGGGTCGCTGTCGCCGGCGGGGGCTTCGTAGGTGAGGGTGAGGTCGGCGGGGCGGCGCCGGGTGGGGAACAGGGCCCGCAGGGCGGCGAGGTCGGAGCGGGAGAGGATCGCCTGCCAGGTGGCGGTGTCGGTGGCTTCGCGGCGGGTGAGGGCGAAGGTGTAGCGGTCGGTGGCGCAGGCGAACAGGTGGGTGCCGGTGGCCTCCAGGTAGATGCCGTGCAGGACGGGTAGGGTCTCGTCGGTGCTGATGTGCGGGGTGAGCTGGCTGACGACGGTCGGCAGGTCGGTCAGGGTCAGGGACACGGTTCCTCCAGCGGGCACGGTCAGAGGTCGAACAGGGAGTCCGGCACGGCGGCCGGTTCGGCGGTGCGGCGGGCCCTGCGGGCGGCGCCGAGGGTGGCGTCGTGGCAGGGCGGGCACCACGCGGCGAGCTGCTGCTTGGGAAGGGCGGCGGCCTGGTGCGGGGCGAGCAGCAGGTCGGCGGGCTCGCTCGGCGCGGCGATCAGGTGGACGGTGCCGCCGCCGTGCTGGTGGTTGAGCCCGGCGTGTTCGCGGGGGCAGCGTCCGCCGCCGTCCTTGGCGTGGGACTTGCCGCAGGTGCCGCGGCACTGGCAGCGGCCTGCTGCTGCGGCCATGACGGCCTGCCAGAGGTCGGCGCCGGCGAGCGGCGGGACGCGGGTGCTCACGACGCGCCTCCGGTGGGCAGGTCGTGGCCGGTGATGGCCTCGACGAGGGCGGAGACGATGACCTCGGCGACGGGCGGGGTGACGGCGTTGCCGAACAGGCGGACCTTCTCCCGCTTGTTGCCGAGGACGGTGTAGGCGGTGGGGAAGGCCATGGCGGCGCCGATCTCGCCGGGCTCCAGCATCCGGAACAGCACTTCCTCGACGGGGACTTGGTCGCCCTTGACGAGGGCGTACCGGTCTCGGGTGGTGAGGGCGCCGATCGGCTCGGCGACGGTGCGGGCGGTGCTGTGGCCGTAGTACGGCAGCAGCAGGGACGACCAGTCCGCGCCCGGGTTGCCGGGGGCGGTGGCCAGGCCGTGGTGGTTGCCGGAGGCGGTGACGGTGGCCAGCGCGTCCAGCACCGGACGGGCGTCCGAACTCCCGCCGCGCAGTTCGGCGATGAACGGCATCCAGGCGAGGCCGGTCTCGTTGCGGGCGGTCTGGGTCCGCAGCGGTTCTGTGGTGGGGGCGGCGACCTTGCCGTCGCGGCCCTCGGCGGGGATGAGGAGCGGGGGGACGGCGAGGCCGTCGTTCTCGCGGGTGGTGCGGGTCGGCGCCGGGACGGTGACGGGGGTGGCCTCGTCGCGCCAGGTGCCGCCGGCCGGGGCGAGCATCGGCACCGCGTACTTGGCCAGGCCCGCCCGGATGCGGTCCTGGGTGGCCGGGGCGTAGGGGGTGAACTTCTTGCGGTTGGGCTTGCCGTCGCCGATCCGGCGGCCGGGCAGCGACCAGTCGATGATGGCGGCGGCTGGGAGCACGGGCGGTTCCAGGACGGTGTTGCGGCAGGTGACGTGCGGGCAGCGGTAGACGTACTGCTGGCGGTAGCGGCCCATGTCGGCGCCACGCCTCTTGAACACCTGCACCGCCCGGACGACCTTCTCGCAGCCGGGGCACCACGCCTGCGGTCGGAGCCACTTGTCCCAGTCCGGGGTGCGGCCCAAGTCCTTGCGCCAGTAGGCGAGGTAGAGCCTGTCCCTCGACTGCGGGGCGGCGGCCGTTACCTTCGGGCGGGCGTGCATGGAGTTCAGGGCGATGAGGCGGGTCGCGTAGCCGAGGTCGCGGATGTCCTGCACCCACGCCTGCCAGAGGTCCCACGCGCGGACGTCGATGACGTTCTCGACGACCCCGGCCAGCACCGGGCGCCCGCGTGCGGCCATGGCCTCCAGGTAGCGCGGCACGTCCCACATCAGCGCGCGGGAGCGGTCGGTGGCCTCGTCGGGGAGGGTGTCGCCGAACAGGTCGGGCTGCTTGTCGAAGTCCCGCTTCTTGCCGCGGGCGTTCGACCACTTCGGGCACTCCGGAGAGGCCCAGAAAATGTCCCCGGCGGGGAACTTGGCGACGTCGGCGTCGTGCAGGTCACCGAGGAAGTGGTCGGCGTCGGGGAAGTTCGCGGTGTGGGACGCGATGGCCTTGTCCCAGTGGTTGGCGGCGAGCACGGGCTTCACGCCGGGGACGGCCTTCGCGCCGGTGCTGCTGCCGCCCGCGCCGCAGAAGAAGTCGATGTACGTCAGCGTCACCGTCGGCCTCCGGTCAGGCCGCCGACCAGGTGGGCGTTGGTGTTGGCGAACGTCGCGAGCAGGCCGACAGCGAGTTTGGCCTCGCGGGTCATCACGGGGCCGGGGCGGGCGGTGGTGGGCGTGATGAGGATGTCCTCGGGCACGGGAACGAGCAGGGTGGCGCTCAGCAGCAGGGCCGGACGGCGGCCTGCGGCGGGCTCGGCCAGGCGGGCCCACCGGCTGGTCCCGCGGTCGTACGGGTCGCGCTCCCAGTCGGCGGGCTGCCCGGCGGGGCGGTGGGCGAGGACGTCGTGCCGCAGCGGCAGCTCGATGCGGAGCGCGAGCCGGTCGTAGTCCTCGCCGACGGTGACGAGCGTCAGATCGCGCAGGTCGGGGCGGGTACGGACGTAGCCGGGGGACATCACGGGGCTGGTGGCGATCAGCCACGCGGCGCGGGCGAACTCCCGCGCGGTGAGCGGGTCGCCGTCCTCGTGGAGGAGGTTGGCGTTCAGGCGGAGGTAGCTGCCGTAGCGGGAGCCACCCTCGGAGGCGTTCTCGCGGTCGTAGGCGTCGTCGGTGAAGGCGAGCGTGTCGCGGTCGAACTCGGGCATGCTTGGTGCTCCGGTCTCGTCTCGTGCGTGATCGGGTTGGCCCCGCAGCAGCCGGTGAAGCCCGGCAAGGTCGTCCGGCTGCTGCGGGGTTTCGTGCTGTCCGGGCCAGGGCCTAGAACGGCGGTTCCTCGGCGAAGCCACCGCCCGCTGGCGTCCCGGCGGGCGCGGGCGCGGCGCTGGACCAGGCGTCGGTGGCCGAAGTGGCTTGTCCGGGTGCGGTGTTGGGGCGCTGGGTGCGGGTGACCTTGGCGGTGGCGAAGCGCAGGGACGGGCCGATGTCGTCGAGGTCGAGGCCGAGCATGGAGCGGTTCTCGCCCTCGGGGGTCTGCCAGTTGTGCTGGACGAGGCGGCCGGTTGCAACGACCCGCATTCCCTTGGTGAGGGTCTCGGTGACGTGCTCGGCGATCTCGCGCCAGGCGGTGACGCGCAGGAACAGGGCGGTGCCGTCGCGCCACTGGCCGGTGGTCTTGTCGTAGGTGCGCGGGGTGGAGGCGATGGTGAACTTGGCCATCGCCACGCCGGCGGGGGTGAAGCGCAGTTCGGGGTCGTCGGTCAGGTTGCCGATGACGGTGACGGGGGTTTCTCCGACAGACACGGGGCTGCCTCCAGGGGCGTCGCGTGGTGGTCCGGGAGCGGTCTGTCCGGTCCCCCGCACCACCCGGGCCGCGCCGCTGGCTGCGGAGCGGTCCGGGTGGCACGGCCGGTCGGGCAGACGGGCGCGGGTCAGCCGGCGAGGAGGTGCTCGATGCGGTAGGCCTCTTCCTCGTCGCGGCCGATCGAGGCGCTGTGGTCGGCGAGCCAGCGGCGGGATTGGCGCTCGATGCCGAGGTGGTGGCGGTTGCGGGCCAGGGCGTCGGCGGCGGTGCGGGGGCGGCTCATCTGCACGGCGTGGACCAGCTCGTGCACGAGGGTGGGGAACAGCTGGCCGTCCTGGCGCATCGCGGCGATGTGGAGCAGGACCAGCACGCGGCCGTCCGCGGTGGGGACGGTCATGCCGGTGGCGATGTGGGCGTCGCGGCGCTGGCTCTCGTTCTCCATCACGGTGCGCCACCAGCTGGGGCGTCCGCCGGTGGCACGGGCGACGGCGGGACCGAAGTCGCCGGGGTGGGCCAGGCGCACGAGGGTGTCGGGCATCGGCTCGCGCATGTGGTCCCTGACCAGCCGGGCGGCCTCGGGCAGGAAGCGGTCCACGGTGCGGCGCAGCAGCCGGGGGCCGGTGGGTTCAAGGGTGACGGTCATGGCGGGTTGTCCTTCCGGGTCAGTGGCGGGCGGCGCGGGCGGCGGCGATGTCGAGCTGGCGGTGGACCTGGGCGGCGGTGCGGCCGGGGGCGTCGTTCCACTGGTCGACGGTGCGGATGGTGGGGTCCTGGGCGGTGAACTGCTCCATGAGGTGGTGGCGGGCGTGCATGGCGGTGTTCTGGGTGCCGTATCCGGCTGCTATGACGGCGAGTTGGGCGCCGAGCAGGCAGCGGCGGCCCTGCTCGTCCCAGAGCAGGCCCTGGCACCAGCCGTGGACGGTGAGGTAGCGGGAGACCAGGCGCAGGTGGGTGGCGGTGTCGATGGGCACCGGGGCCGGCGGACGTCGGCGCAGGCGGTCCATGCGGGTGGGCTCGGGGCGGGTCATGCCCAGGTCCCACGTGACGGGGGCCTGGCCGTACGGGCACATCGCGGGGACGGTCCACCGGGCGGGGAGGGGCTGGGTGGCGAGGTAGCGCTCGATCTCACGGACGAGTTCGCCGCCGTCGGCCACGAACGCGAGGTCCGGCAGGGCGAGCAGCGTGGCGGTGCGGGTGCGGGTCATCGGTTCGGTCCTCTCGTTCAGTGCAGGCCGGGAAGGGAGCGGAAGACGTCCGCGAGTGCCTGGTTGACGGCGGGCGCGACGCCGGTGGCGGCGAGGTAGAAGCCGAAGAGGGCGGCGACGAGGGCGCCGCCGGCACTGACGGCGCGAAGGCGGAGCATGACGACCAGCAGGACGCCGAAGAAGGTGGCGGCGGAGACGGTGAGCAGCACGGACGGGTCCCCTTTCAGGGAGGGTGCTTTGGGATGGTTTGGGTAGGTCGGGGCGCCTTGGCGGACCTTCGCCGCGCCGGGATATCCGCAGGTCACAGGGGTGCCGGTGTCCGGGGCGCCTCTGCCGACCTCCGCCCGGATGGGGCCTGCGACGGCAGGGGGCGGCAGGGGTCGTGACCGGAGGGGCGAGGCTGTGACCTGCGGTTTCCCGGCGCTGGCAGGGGTCCGTCAGGGGGACGAAATCGGGCGAACGGGGGCGCGGGTCAGGCGGCGGAGGTCAGGTTCGCGGCGGCGGTGCGCAGGTCCGCCAGGGTGTAGCCGTTGGGCCGGGAGCCGTCGGCGAGGGTGATCCGCACCGCCTCCAACTCCGCTCCTAGGGTGGCTAGTTCATTGCGCAGGGCCTTGCCCGCGCGGGACAGCCAGGCGGCGTCGGTCTCCTTGCCGACACGGCCGAAGCGGTCGGCGTCGGTGCGGGCGAGGTGGGCGAGCAGGTCGGAGCTGCTGATGACGGCGCCGTCGGCGGCCTCGGCAGCGGCGATCATGTGGTCGAGGACGGTGCGGCGGATGACGGAGCCGAGGCCGTCGGTGCCGCCGGCGGAGGCGCTGACGCCGGTCTGGCGGAGCATGGCGGCCTCGATCGGGTCGTCGTAGTGGCCGGGCAGGCACCCGGCGGCCTTGCGCAGCTGCACGCCGATTTCGATGAGGGGGAGGATCTCGCCTGCGGCTTCGTCGATGAACAGGGAGCGGACCTCGATGACGCCGGTGTCGGGGGTGGTCAGCCAGGCGCGGCCCCGGCTGGTCTTCTCGATCGGGATCTTGGAGGCGTCGTAGCCCTGGCCGACCATGCCGTCCCCGAGGACGACGTTGGACGCGCCCGGCGACTCGACGCGCATGGCCATGCGGGCGGAGAGGTTGCCGCGCAGGCGGGGGGTGACGATCTCGGCCTCGGGGTACTGGGTGGCCAGCGCCAGGACGATGCCGACGGCGGCGCCGACGGCGGCGATCTGCGCGAGGAGTTCGGTGATCTCCTCGGCGTACTTGCCGGAGGGTCCGTTCTTGGCGGTGTAGGTGGCGAGTTCGTCGATGATGACCAGCTCGATGCCGCCGAGCTTGTCGATCAGCTTCTCGTTCGCCTTGGAGAGGCCGGCCTCGACGAGGATCTCGGTGCGGCGGTTCATCTCCTCGACCATGAGGCGCAGGAACTTGACGAGCCGTCCGGGGTTGCGGCGCACGAACGTGGCGAGGGCGCGGGCGTGGGGGACGTACTCGCCGGCGCCCTTGCCGTCGAAGAGCCGGATCCGCACGCGGGGGTCGAGCATGGCGGCGGCGAGGAGGTTGGCGAGTCCCATGCCCTTGCCGGAGCGGGTGGCGCCGGCGAACAGGAACGAGTAGTCGGACAGGGTGGGGCGCAGGACGTTGCCGCGCTTGTCGAAGGCGAGGGGGAAGCCGTCGCGCCAGGTGTTGACCTGCTTGGTGCGGCCGGCCGCGAGGGGGTTGCGGCGGGTGGCGAGGAAGGGGTCCTGGCCGCAGGCCCAGATCGCCATGCGGCGGCCGTTGGAGCCGACCTGGCGGATGTCGAGGTTGGTGCGGTCGATGCCCATCGCGGCGGCGATCTCGTCGGCCTTGTCGCGGGCCTTCTTGACGGTGATGTCGGGCAGGTCGATGACGGCGTGCCAGGCGTTGGGCACGGCGGGGTCGATGGCGCAGGGGGTGACCATGGTCAGGCGCTGGCTCTCGCCGATGACCTTGGCGGCCTTGAACGCCCGGTCGAGCATGGACTCGGTGAGCGGGTCGCCGTCGGACAGGGCCCGCACGTCGGCGTCCCAGACGGTCTCGCGGTCGGGGCGGCGGCCGAGGAACGCCTCGAAGCCGAGGACTGCGGTCGCTCCGAGGAACAGGCCGGTGGAGCCGAGGGCGATGTAGGCGGTGAGGACGGCGGCGGCGGGGATGCCGTAGGCGACGAGGGCGCGGGCGAAGCGGATCCGGCGCCGGTTGGACTTGGCCTTCTTGTGGGCGGCGACCGCGGCGACGGCGACGGCGAGGGCGGCCTCGGACTGCTTCTGGGCGAGTGCCCGGTCGCCGGGCAGGAGGGTGAAGCGGGCGCGGCGGGCCTTGTCGCGGGCCTCGCGGGCGGCGATGTGGGCCTGGTGGCCGGCGGCCTGCACGTGGGCGCCCTCGAACCCGGCGGTCCACTGGTGGGATCGCCGTATGCCGCGCCAGGCCTGGGCGGCGTGCCCGCGGGTGGTGCTCTGGCGGGCCAGCCACCGCCGTGCGGAGCGCCGTACCTGCTTGGCGCGGGCGCGGGTCATCGTGCGCCGCCCTTCGCGGGTGCGGATCCACGCCGGGACGAGCGGCCGGTCCCCGGCCGGATCCTCCCGCCCGCTTGCCACCACCACCGGCGGCAGGTCGAGCGCGTCGGCGTCTTGCGGCAGGTACACCGAATCGTCGGCCGGGCTCACGGCCGGGGCCGCCACGGGGGCGGGGGCCGGAACAGCGGACGGGGCGGGTTTGGCGAAGCGGTCCGGGAACGGCAGCACCGCGCCGCCGTCGGCGTTCGTGGCGGGGTCGGGCAGGCCGATCGGGTTGGGGTCCTCGTGATTCACTGAGGTTCCTTCCTCACTGCTCAGTGGTGCGGAGAAGGGGCCCGGGGCGGTCGCCTGGCCGGCAAGCTGTCGGCCGCCCCGGGGCGAAATCAGGCGGACGCGATGACGGCGGCGGCCGTCTCGAAGACGTGGTGCCAGGCCTGGTCCAGGGCGTACGCGCCGTTCATGCCGTGGTCGGCGAGGCGGACGAAGTTGGCCTTGCCGGTGGCGTCGGCGAGGCGGCGCAGGGGCTCGCGCCGGTCGGCGACGTAGTGGGTGACGGCGGACAGGGCGAGGGCGGCGGCCACCGGTCCGGGCCGCAGGCGCACCCCGAGGACACGGGAGCCGAGCAGCAGGGCGGCGCCCTGGGTGGCGGTGTAGGTGGCGACGTGCGCGGCGCAGGCACGGCGGCCGGCCGCGCTGGACTGTCCGTCGTTGTGGTCGTGCTGGCCCTTGTTGGACGCCTGGTGGTCGGTCTGGATCCAGTGGTCCGCCACGTCGGCGGCGGTCCGGAGCAGGGCGTAGGCGGTGGCGAATCGAGCGGCTCGGTTGGACAGGGCGTCGGACACGGTTGGCCTCCTGGTCGGGATGTGTCGGTGGGTCGTGCGCGAGGTGGATCCGGTCAGCTCGCGGTGCGGGCGGGCTGCTGCTTCTTGGCGGCCAGCGACATCGCGCGGCGGGCGATCGGCGAGTACTTCGGGTGGCTGCCGGGCTTCTGCCGGGGCGGGGTCCCGCCGTTGTTGCGGCGCCCGTCCACGCCGGTCTTGCGCGGGGCGGCCACTTGGGATTCGACCTGCGGCTTTTCCACCCTTTCGACCGGGTTCGTCTGGTCCCTGGCGGCTTCCTTGCTGGCGGCCTTGGCAGCCACGCGGGCGGCGATGGACTCGGCCGTGTCGCCCAGCGGCCCGCCGGCGGTGTCGTCCCACGCGCGCTTCCACGTGGTCTCGCTCGGGTGCAGTTCGCCGACCGCCGCCGCGAGCGCCACGGCGCGCTCCCACGCCTGCGGCCACTGCACGGAGCGGGAGACCTCGACGGCCTCGCGGTCGTCGGCGAGCTTCTGCTCGGCGGCCAGCTTCTCGGCCGTTTCGGCGGCGGCCTGGCGGGCCTCGGCACGGCGCTGGCGGCGGGTCTTGCGGCCGTCGCGCTTGCGGATGCGGCCGTGCTCGTGCAGGTCCCAGACCAGCGGTCCGGCCAGCGAGCAGAACGCCCCGCCCAGACCGGTGCCGAGGCCGAACGCCGAGCTGCCGTGCAGGAAGTTCACCGTGGCGGCGAACAGGGCCACGGCCCCGGCCAGCGCCCGGTAGTGCCAGGACGGCCGGTGGTCGTCGATCGCAGCCTCGGCGCCCTTGAGCAGCGCCCACGCCAGGCCTTCCAGGACCAGCGGAGCGGCCAGCAGGAACCAGGCCTTCGGGGACCAGAACGCCATCATCTGCAGCGGCAGGGAGACGACGACGCAGATGACCGCGATGGTCTTGGCGTAGGTGCGCCACTGGGCGGCTGACCGCTCCGCCTTCTCGCGGGCGGCCGCGGCGTCGGCTCGCTGGCGGGCGGCCTCGCGTTGCTTGTCGGCGGTGGCCTCGCGGATCTCCTGGGCGTGGGCCTCGCCAGCGGCGATCTCGGCGGCGGCCTTCGCCGCTTTCAGCTGGTTGGCGATGTCCGCCGCGGCCTTGGCGGTCGCGGTCTTCGCCCGCAGGGCCTCGGCCTCGGCGGCGTCCTTCGTGGCCGGCTTCGCGGCCGGCCGGGTGCGGCTGTTGGGCCGCAGCTCGGTGATGCTCATCGGTCCCCCACAAAAGTCAGTCGAGACGAGGTCAGGGCGCCGAAGCGGACGGCGCGGTGCAGGTGCCACCGGTGGCGGATGCGGGCGGTGCGGCGGCGCAGGGCGGGCAGCGTGCTCGCGAGCAGCAGCCCGGCGACGAGAGTGCACGTGGTGCTCGGGTGGGCCAGCAGGACGGCCGCCACGGCGGTGAGCGCGGCGAGGACCGTGCGGGCGGCTGAGGGGAAGGCGACGGCGAGCAGCAGCGCCGCCCACCCGAGCCGCTTGAGGCCGGTCATTCAGGCCACCCCCGCACTGTCGTCAGCGGAGTGGACAGTGGTGGCTAGTCCGGCGGCCTTCCGGTCCTGCTCGCGCCGGGAGTCGAGGACGGCCCGCTGTCGGCGGACCTGCTCGGTGAGTTCCTCGACGAACGCGTGCACCCGGTGCATCGCCTCGACGGCCTCGGCCGAGGGCTCGACCGCCGCCGGGGCCGGGCGGGCGCTCCGGGCGGCGTCGTCGGTGTTCTTCCTCTTGGGCATGCCGCGCTCCTCGGCGCTGAGGCCACCGAAGATGCCGTAGGGCTCGGAGCGGTCGAGGGCACCCGCCAGGCACATCGCACGGACGGGGCATCCGGCGCAGATCATCTTGGCGCGGCGCTCACTCCACGTGTCGCCGTCCTCGGGGAAGAACAGGTCCGGGTCGGCGGTGGTGCAGGCGGCGCCGCGCAGGTCGCCGTCGGAGGCGGTGCGCAGGTCGGCGATCGTGGCGACAGCCGGGCGGTCGGTCAGGTGCGGGGTGATGGTTCCGGTGAGCCGCCGGACCGGGGTGGGGGCCATCAGGCGGCCCTCCAGGTGAGCAGCCGGCGGCGGTCCGCCGTGCGCATCAGGGCCTTCGCGTACTTGGCGGACTCGGGCGCCAGGTCCCGCAGGACCTCGTTCGCGACGGCCAGCCGGGCCCGCCGGGAGAGGGCGGACTCGCCGAAGGTCCCGGCGAACAGTTCAACGTCGATGCCGAGCGCCAGCTCGGCGAACTCGGAGGCCGTGGTGGCCTCCTGTCCTGCAACAATCAGTTTCACGGGTCTGCCTCGTCTGGTAGGTGAGTGGGCCCGTGAGGGGCTGCCGCGCGATCCTTGCCGGGAGCGCGGCAGCCCGACTCAACGGGCCGGATGACAACAGCCGGTCAGCGCACGGGGCGCTCGCCGGCTGTTCGTGGACGGGGAGGGAGTCGCACCCTCACCCCCGCAGGGGCCCGCTACGGGCCGTCCGCCTTTGGTCTGCCTCCGCCTCTCCCCAGACACCTCCTCTCGCGGGGTTCTCGGCGGGACCTATTCAGTTCTCAAGGAACGAGCGCTTCCTTCGGGGGGCTGTCACCCCACCCCTCCAGGCGCGTCTTGCGCAGGTCCGAGCAGCCCAAAGAAGGGCTGCCAGTTCGCCAGCCCCGTCGTGCGAGACATGTTGAACATGTCTCTTACGATGACGCTGAAGCGACGCTCCGTCAAGTCCTTGGTTGATGGCGTCGAGGGTGCCCCCGACCGCGCATCACTAGATTCGCGCGTCAGGGCATGTCGAGATACGGCGTCAGTGGACGGCCGTGAACCGACTTCGCTACGGTCAAGTCGTCCCGCATCGTCCAAGTGCCACCGCATCGTCCAGGGGAGGGCGGCATGGCCAATGAGCGGCTTCGAGGAGCGATCCTCACAAGCAAACTGACGGTCGACCAGATCGCAGAACGAATCGGTGTCAGCGCGCGCACGGTGGAGCGGTGGGTGGAGGCCAAGGACCAGCGCCGGCCGTACCGGCGCTTCCAGTACGCCTTGGCGAACCTCCTGCAGCGTGACCTGTCTGATCTCTGGTCCGACGAGCAGAGCCTCAGCGAGACCGCTGAGGCTGGCCGTGCTGAGCTGGTCAAGCTCTACCCGCACCGTGCTGTGGTGCCAAAGGAGTTGTGGACCACGATCTACTCGGGTGCCGTCCGGCACTTCGACCTGGTCGTCTACGCGGGCTTCTGGCTCTCTGAGGACCCGCTCTTCTTCCGCCTGATCAGGGAGAAGGCGAACGCAGGCGTGCCCGTTCGGATGATGCTCGGCGACCCGGACTCACCACAGGTCGCCCAGCGCGGCGAGGACGAGGCGATCGGCCCGGCGATGGCCGGCAAGGTCCGCAACGCGCTGGCCAACTACGGACCGCTCTTCAACGTGCCCGGAGTTGAGTTCCGCCTGCACTCAACCACGCTCTACAACTCGCTCTACCGAGCTGACGACGAGATGCTCGTCAACGGCCATGTCTACGGTGTCGGCGCCTACCTCGCGCCCGTACTGCACCTCTCGCAGGTGCCCGGTGGTGAGCTGTTCAGTACGTACGCGGCGAGCATTGAGCGCATCTGGGAGAGTTCCCGAAGGATCACTTCCCCGAGACTTGAAGGTGAGGCGGCATGAGCCGGATCGACTACATCAACGACCCCAACGCACCGGCGGCGAACTCGGTGGTGCCCTCGGTCGTCGCGGTCGTGCAGGATGAAGCCGGGCGGGTCCTGCTGATCCACAAGACGGACAACGGGCTGTGGGCGCTCCCCGGTGGGGGCCACGATGTCGGCGAGTTCGTCGCCGACACGGTTGTGCGCGAGGTGCGCGAGGAGACTGGTATTGACGTCGAGGTGGTGACGGTCACCGGGCTGTATACCGACCCGGGGCACCTCATGGCGTACGACGACGGTGAGGTCCGGCAGCAGTTCTCCATCTGCTTCCGAGCAAGGCCGCTTGGCGGAGACCTTCGGACGAGCGAGGAATCGAAAGAGGTCCGCTGGGTGGCCCCGGCGGACCTCGGTGACCTCGACATCCATCCGTCCATGCGGCTCCGGATCAAGCATGCGCTCGACCCGGATCGCATTCAGCCGTACATCGGTTAGGCCGCAGGACCAGCCAGCGTCACCCTCTGCTCCACGCGCTGAGCCGCCGCGTGGATCTCCGGCTCCGCCCGGCGAATGAACCGCCCGACGATGCTGTCCGGCCCGTACCGGCCCACGATCTCGGCGATCCTCGCCGGCGTCGTGGTCGGCGTACCGTCCGGCGTGGTGGTCATGTCGCAGTAGATCAACGCATCGACCAACCCGGGCTCCTCAAGCGGGAACTCGGCCTCCAACTCCTCGCGCAGACCCCGCTCTTCCGCCTCCAGCAATGCACACGAGTGGTGGGCGACGAGCCGTACGATCCGCTCGTCCACCCGCTCCACGTTGCGAAGGAACCGCGCGCCGTCGAGCGGGTGAAAGCCGGTGTCGGTGAGGCGAGGGGAGTACCCGATGTCGTGCAGTACGGCGGCGGATTCGAGCAGTTCGGCATCCGGCCCGAGAACCGGCGCCAGCATGCGAGCCCGGCCGGCCACTCCCTGGGAGTGGGCCCAGCGGCGGGGAAGGTCGTCGGAGAGAAGCGCTTCAGCCAGGTCATAGGCCCACACGGTGGCGTCCATTCCTAGGAGGGGGATGGTGCGGTGCTCGGGCCCGGCAGCGCGCGGACAAAGCGTCCTTTGCCCTGCCTGACTTCCAACACGCCAGCGCCTTCGAGTTGAGCCAGCGCGCGGCGTACGGTGCCCCGGGACGCGTCGGTCAGCTTGCAGAGCTCGCTCTCCGACGGGAACTCGTCGCCCGGTGTCAGCCCTTCCTCGGTGATTACACCCGCGATCCGGTCGTAGACCGTGGGCCCTGCCACCGCGGCCGCCACGGTCCGGCGAGCGCCCTGCCGGGAGCGGATCAGGCCTTCGTCCGTCAGAATCTTGAGCGCGCGCCCGACGGTGCTCCGGGCCACGCCGTACTGCGCCATTAGCTCGGCCTCGGACGGTAGGGCTGACAGCCCGGAACCGTCGCCGATCTCGACACGCAACGCCTCGGCGATCTGCAGGTACGTGCCGCGCGGACTTCGCTCGCTCACTGGCCGCCCCTTCCTCGTCCTTTGGTCTCCAGTCACGATGAAGGATGCCGCAGTGCGAAAGCCATCATCGTGGGGCGTGGTCAGTATGGCCGAGGTTGTCAGGTGACCTCGCGAGCCTCCAAACAGCGATGGTCCATCTCCGATGGCTCCCGGCAGCCGAGATCGTCTGAGAGGCCAGGACAGCCAGCGCCCTGGGGTCTACTGTCCGGGCTGTCCGACTGTCCGGTTAGCGGCTCTGAACTGTGAAGATTGACCGTCCTAGGCCCGGACAGGTCGGGGTGTCTTGTCCGGGCCTAGTGTCCTCGCTGGAACATCCGGGGGTTTCAGTCGAAGCCGAAACCTGGAGCCTGGTGGGCCTCCGATCGAAACTCCTAGTTCTCAGGCCCAAGCGTCCTACGACCTGGCCTTACTGCTCTCCACCCAAGGGTTCCCGCCGGACACGTAGTTGGGTCCACTACGTACCTTCGGAGCTAGCCTTAGGTCGCTACGATGCTGGGGGTTGGGAACCAGTCGAGGGGAGATCATCATCAAGACCGCAGTACTGAAGGACTTGGATTTCGGGGCGCGGGTCGCCGAGGAGGAGGCTCAGATCCTGGCCTCGTACTTTGTCGAGACGGAGCAGTGGAACCAGGTCTGGAACGACGAAGTCGACATCGTCTACGGCGCCAAGGGGGCTGGCAAGAGCGCGATCTACGCGACGCTCGTTGCTCGGGAGCCGCAGCTCCTCGACCGTGACATCATCATCAGCCCGGCAGAGAACCCCCAGGGGTCCCCCGCCTTCTCCTCCCTTCCCCGGGACGAGCAGATCACCGAAGATCAGTTCATCTTCCTGTGGAAGTTGTACTTCCTCTCAGTGATCGTGGATAAGTTCCAGGACCAGGGAGTCAACAACGCCGACGTCCGCGAGCTGGTCAAGACGCTCTCTGACACGGGTGTCCTGCCCGGTCGAAGGCTCTCGCTCAGGAGGAAACTGGCCAACGCTTTGGCCTATGTTCGGCTAAACGTCAGCGAGGTCGAGCCGAGCATCGACGGCGCGGGCATGGTCGGAGCCGGTCTTCGCATCCAGTTCCGCGAGCCCACCCCAGGGCAGCGGTCCCAGGGCGCGGTAGCCGTGGACGACCTCCTGGAGAAGGCCGACAACGCGCTCCGACTGGCCGACCTGAACCTGTGGCTGCTGATCGACCGCCTAGACGTTGCCTTCGCCGGAGACCCTGAGCTTGAGCAGCGTGCGCTGCGCGCCCTCTTCAAGGTCTACCTTGACATTGGCAGCATCGATCGGATCAAGCTGAAGATCTTCTTGCGCTCCGACATCTGGAAGGCGATCACTGAGAGCGGCTTCCGAGAGGCCAGCCACATCACTCGCGAGTTGACTCTTCAGTGGGACTACGACTCGCTGCTCCAACTGACTACGCAGCGCCTCATCCGTAGTCCCAAGCTGCGGGCGTTCTACACGGTGCCCGAGGAGGCAGTGCTGCCGACCGACGAGCAGCACGACCTCTTCCTACGTGTCTGCCCTGCCCAGGTGGAGAACGGGCCCAACAAGCCGATGACGTTCGCTTGGTGCCTCTCCCGCACCTGCGACGCGAGCCAGCAGACCGCCCCCCGCGAGCTGATCCACCTTCTCTCTGAGACCCGACTTGTCCAACTCCGCCGTCAGGAACTTGGGCAGGAGGAGCCAGCAGGCAGCCAGCTCTTCGACGGGATCTCGTTCAAGGACGCGCTCCCGGCCGTGTCGGAGGTGCGGGTGACAAAAACGATCTATGCCGAACACCCTGACTTGCGGGAGTACATCAAGGCCTTGGAGGGGCACAAGACCCACCACAACGCGCAGAGCCTCGCTGGTATCTGGGAAATCCCGGAAGAGCAGGCGAAAGCCATCGCGATGCGGCTGGTCGAGATCGGGTTCTTTGAGAAGAAGCCCCAGCAGGAGTTCTGGGTGCCGTTCCTCTATCGGCCCGCGCTGAGCCTCGTGCAGGGCAGGGCCGAGGGTGTCGGCCTTGGGGTCGGTTCGGACGAGTAGCGGAGGCCGCGCGACCTGCCCTTGCCGGTTGGGTTTCTGGGCCGTTCCGGGGCCGTGCGACGGTAGCCAGGGTGGGCCGGCAATGACATTCGACGACCGCTGAGCCGCAGGTCAGATGTGGCGCCCCCGGTGCTATCGCAGGCTGGCACTGCAAGGTGTCAGTTCCTGCGCAACAAGCGCCAGGAGTGGGAGGAGTACCGCTCCGAGGTCACCCCGTTCGAGCTGCGCAAGAACCTCCAGGTGCTGTAGGTCCCGGCGCTCGCGCCCCGACGGGGCCCCTTCTCCCACCGGGGGAAGGGGCCCCGTCGCATGCCGCCGGTGCGCGCGGCTACGGCCGGAGGATGGTCAGGTGGTCGACGCCGAGGGTGACCGGCTCGTCGGAGGACGGCGCGGCGTGGAAGTTGCCGTTGTTGATGGAGAGTCCGAGGACGGGGTAGGCCGCGAAGTCCGGGCCGACGCCGACGTGGTCCTCGTACGCGACGGTGAGGTTGTCCGGGTCCGTGCCGACGAGCCAGCGGACGTTGTCGGCGCCGAGTTCCGCGCCCACCCAGACCCACTGGCCGGGGCCGATCTCGGGTGCGGAGTAGAGCACGTTGCTGTGGCCGAGGTGGTTGGCGAACTCCAGGCTGTCGGTGCGGTCGCTGTGCCACTCGAAGACGTCGAGTTCGTTGCCGCCGTCCCGCCAGGTCCACAGGCCGGGCCAGGCCCCGGAGCCGGTGTCCGGCAGGCGCACGTGGGCGAGCAGGGTGTCGCCGGTGCGGACCTCGGCGAGGTTGCCGCCGGAGTCGCAGGAGTCGCCGGTGGTCAGCAGCCCGGTGTCCCAGTAGCCGTCCGGCCGCCGGGTGGCGGTGATGGTCAGGTGCCCGTCGTCGGTGCTCAGCGCGTCGGTGGTGAGGTGGTCGAGCTTGGCGTCGTTCGGATTGGTGACGCACTGCGCGTAGGCGGCGGTCTGCCAGCCCCAGTCGCGGCCCGGGCCGACCGAGAGCGCGTCGAAGGCGTCGCTGAAGACGACGCCCGAGCGGTGGTGTCCGGTGGCGTGGGCGACCGAGCCGGCCTGTGCGGCGGCGGTCGCGCCGATCAGCGCGATGGTCAGCAGCGGGTGGGTGAGCTTCATGTTCGTCAACCCCCGGTGGAGGCCTCGACGGAGACCTCTGCGTGGTCGGAGCGGGCCGGCGGCGGCCGGCGCGCGCCTCTCACGATCCATGACCGGGCGGCCGCGCGCTCCCGGTCTGGTCCGTCAGGACGAACCGGGGTCGGAGGATCGTTCGGGCCCGAATTCTTCGGTGATTTCCCGGCGAGACGCTACCAGTAAACATTGCTTCGCCCCCGATTCGACCATTCGGACTGGTGTTCCGATCTGTGTCCGGCCGGCCGCTCATATGGTATTAACGACACGTCGTATCCCCCACCGGAGTGAGAACACGAATCGATGGGGTGCAAATACGCGCCGGAAATGGATACTCGTACCTGAATTTGCCACTCTGCTCTCGCGGTGCTTTCGGCGCGCTTCGCCCTGACGGCAATCCACGGCGGAGCAGCCCTGTCACCCAGGAGGTCGAGTCCCCCATGAATCCCGGTGGTCCGGTGGCCGTCGTGCTCGGTACGCGGCCCGAGATCGTCAAACTGGCCCGGGTGGTCCTCGGACTCGGAGACCGCGGTCGCCTCGTCTACACCGGACAGCACTACGACGACACACTCTCCGGAAGTCACTTCCGCGGCATGGGTCTGCCGGAGCCGCGGCTCCGGCTCGCCGGAATCGGCGGAATGTCGCGCGGGCGGCAGATCGGCGCCATGATTTCCGCGCTCACGCAGGCGTTCGAGGCCGATCCACCGCGTGCGGTAATCGTCCAGGGAGACACCAACTCGACCTCGGCCGGCGCCCAGGCCGCGCAGTACTGCGGCATTCCGGTGGTCCATGTGGAGGCCGGGCTGCGCTCCCGCGACCGGGCGATGCCGGAGGAGATCAACCGGCAGGTGACCGGCGCGCTCGCCGACCTGCACTGCGCGCCGACCGCCGTCGCGGCGGACAACCTCCGCGCCGAGGGTGTGCCCGAGGAGCGCATCGCACTCACCGGCAACACCATCGTCGAGGCGGTCGCCGACTCGCTGCCCCGCCCCGAGCACTCCCGGGCACTGCTGCGCCGGTACGGCCTCACCGACGGCGGCTTCGTGCTGGCGACCCTGCACCGGCCGGAGAACACCGACGACCCCGCCCGGCTGGGAGCGATCCTGACCGAACTCGGCGGCCTCGGCCTGCCGGTGCTCTTCCCGGTCCACCCGCGCACCCTGCACCGCGCCGAGGAGTACGGGCTGCGGCGCCGGCTCGCCGCCCTCGGCGCGGTGGACCCGGTCGACCACTCGACCTTCCTCGGCCTCGCCCGGCACGCCCGGCTGCTCGTCTCCGACTCCGGCGGTGTCCAGGAGGAGTGCACCGTGCTGAAGAAGCCGCTGATCGTGCTGCGCAACAGCACCGAGCGGCCGGAGGCCGTGGACGCGGGGTTCGCGACCCTGCTGCGCCCGGGCCCCCGTCTCGGGCCGGTGGCGCGCGCGCTGATCGCCGACACCACCCTCCCCGCGCGCCTGGCCACGCGCCCCTCGCCGTACGGGGACGGGCACGCCGCCGAGCGGATCGTGGAGCTGACGCTCGGCCTGGCCGGCCTGTCGGCTCCCGCGCCCCTCCGGGTGCCCGCCCCGCACACGTCGCCGGCACCGTCCGGCGTCCCCGCCCACCGGCGAGCGGCGGCCGGCGCCGCCGCTGCGGTGGCTACCCCCGTCCCAACCCCGTAACGGAGGCACATCCATGTACCGTCCCCACCACCACCACGCGGGCGGAGCCCTTGCCGCGACCGGCGCCGCGACCGGTAACCAGACCTTCCAGATCCTGCTGCTCGCGCTGCTGCTGCTGGTCGGCGGTGTCCTGTTGGTGCGCGTCTCCCACCTGCGCAGGAACGGCTGACACCGGCCGCCCGGCCGAGCCCCGGCGCCGCAGCACCGGACCGCGTGGTCACGCGGTCCGGTGCTGCGGCATCTCCGCTGACATCGAGGACCCCTTCGTGAACGACGGCAAGCACGCGCTGATCAGCCTGGCGATGGCGCTGACGCTTCTCTTCTCCACCATGTTCGTCTGCTACGTGGTGTGCCTGGTCATCCCCTTCCTGCGGCACCGGCCCCGCCCCACGGGTGACGCGGCCGACTTCCGGTGGCACTTCTTCATTCCCTGCCGGGACGAGGAGGCCGTGATCGGCGACACCCTCGCCTACCTGCGGGCCACCTTCCCGTCCACCCACGTCTGGGTGGTCGACGACGACTCGCAGGACGCCACCGGCCTGATCGCCGAGGCCCGTCAGGCCGAGGACCCGTACGTCCACCTGATCCGCCGCCGCCGTCCCGAGGCCCGGACCGGCAAGAGCGACGCGCTGAACGCGGCCTACCGGGCGCTGGTCGACTGGCTGCCCGCCGACGCGCCGTTCGAACGGATCGTGGTGGGCGTCTTCGACGCGGACGGCCACCCGGCGCCCGGCGGACTCGACGTGATGGCCGCCGATCACCTCTTCGGCGACCCCGCCATCGGCGCCGTGCAGTCCGAGGTCCGGATGCGCAACCGCGACGATCGCCGGCCCGTCGAGGACGGCGGCCGGCTGCGGAACCTGCTGGCACGGACCCTGGTGCGGATGCAGGACCTGGAGTTCCGCACCACCACCGCCGCCATCCAGCTCGCCCGCCGCTACACCCGCACGGTGGGCATGGGCGGCAACGGCCAGTTCACCCGGCTCTCGGCCATGCGCGGCCTCACCGCGGGCGGCACCGGGCCGTGGCGCGGAGCGCTGCTGGAGGACTTCGAACTCGGCCTGGACCTGATGCTGGACGGCTGGCGCACCGCCTACACCACGGACACCTCGGTCGACCAGGAAGGGCTGTGGAGCCTGCGCCGGCTGATCGCCCAGCGCACCCGCTGGGGCCAGGGGAACATGCAGTGCACCCGCTACCTGGCGAAGGTCTGGCGCTCGCCCAAACTGACCCACTCCGGCGTCATCGAGATCTCCTACTACCTGCTGCTGCCCTGGTTCCAGGTGTTCGCCTCGCTGGTCTTCCCGGTCGCGATGGTCTACTACGGCCGGTCCCTGCTGCTCAGCTGGGGTGACGACTTCTTCGCCAACGTGGGCTGGGGCGTCCTGGTGGGCGCGGTCCTCGGGCTCTCCCAGTTCGCGATCTGGGGGCCGATCTACCGCCGCCGCTGCGAGCCGCGGGCCGGGTTCTGGCGCAGCCTCGGCTGGGGCCTGGCCTACGCCTTCTACATCTACCTCTTCTACGTCACCGCCTGGCGGGCCCTGGCCCGGATCGTCACCGGCCGCAACCAGTGGGCCAAGACCAGGCGCAACGCCGAGGCGCTGGTCACCGGTCCGACCGCCGTCGAGTACTGACCGCCGCTCCGGGGCCGGCCCGCCGAGCGGTACGGCCGGCCCCGGACCGGTCCACCGGGTGGCCCGCTCCGGGCGCACGCCACCGGCGCCGCCCGTAAGCTGACAGGTCGTACGGGTGTTCACGGTGTGCGCGGACCGGAGGGGCGATGGCAGTGGAGGAACGGGCCGGCAGCCGGGTGAGCCGGCCGGAGATACGGCTGGTACGACGCGGCTTCACCGACCCCGGCACCGCGCTCAGGCTGCTGGCCGGCCCGGGGCCCGCGGGCCTCGCCGACGACCCGGTGCTGCTGGACGCGCTCGGCGCCACCGCCGACCCGGACCTGGCGCTGCTGGGCCTGGCCCGGCTGTTCGAGGCCCTGGACGCCTCCGAGCAGCACACCCTGCGGGACACCCTCACCACCTCCAAGCCGCTGCGCGACCGCCTGCTCGGCGTCCTCGGCGCCTCCGCGGCCCTCGCCGACCACCTCGCCAAGCACCCCGCGGACTGGCACGCCCTGGTCACCTTCGAGCAGCGCGACATGCACCCGGGCAGCGACGACTTCCTACAGGCGCTGTACGACGGCGTCTGGGGCCCCGGCCCCGGTGAGGGCACCCCGCCGCCCCGCGGCAGCCGGGCCGACCTGCTGCGGGTCGCCTACCGGCGCTGCCTGCTGGCGATCGCCGCCCGCGACCTCACCGGCACCACCGACCTCGCGCAGACCGCGGCCGAACTCGCCGACCTGGCCGGCGCCACCCTGCAGACCGCGCTGGACATCGCCGCCGGTGAGGACCCGAAGGCCGCGCACGCCTGCCGACTCGCCGTGATCGGCATGGGCAAGTGCGGCGGGCGGGAACTGAACTACGTCTCGGACGTCGACGTGATCTTCGTGGCCGAACCGCGCGAGGGCGTCGAGGAGCAGGCCGCCGTGCAGGCGGCCACCCGGCTCGCCGCCCACGCCATGCGGCTCTGCTCCGACACCACCGGCGAGGGCACCATCTGGCCGGTCGACGCCAACCTGCGCCCGGAGGGCCGCAACGGCCCGCTGGTGCGCACCCTGGCCAGCCACCTCGCGTACTACCAGCGATGGGCCAAGACCTGGGAGTTCCAGGCCCTGCTCAAGGCGCGCCCGGTGGCCGGCGACGCCGAGCTCGGCGCCGCGTACACCGAGGCGCTGGCCCCGCTGGTCTGGCAGGCCGCGGCCCGGGACAACTTCGTCGCGGACGTGCAGCAGATGCGCCGCCGGGTGATCGACTCGATCCCCGCGACCGAGATCGACCGCCAGCTCAAACTCGGCCCCGGCGGCCTGCGCGACGTCGAGTTCTCCGTCCAGCTGCTCCAGCTGGTGCACGGCCGCACCGACCGCACCCTGCGCGGCGCGAACACCCTGGAGGCGCTCGCCGCGCTCTCCGACGGCGGGTACGTCGGGCGCGCCGACGCCGCCTCGCTGGACGCCGCCTACCGCTTCCTGCGCACCCTGGAGCACCGGATCCAGCTGCACCGGCTGCGCCGCACCCACCTGATGCCCAAGGCCGAGGGCGACCAGCGCAGGCTCGCCCGCTCGCTCGCCCCGCTGATCAACGACGACACCCGGGCCGACCCGGTCGCCGCCCTCCAGCGGGAGTGGCGCCGGCACGCCGTGGAGGTGCGCCGGCTGCACGAGAAGCTCTTCTACCGGCCGCTGCTGGACGCCGTCGCCGAACTGCCGGTCGGCGCCACCGGGCTCAGCCCGCAGGCCGCCCGGGAGCGGCTGGAGGCGCTCGGCTACGCCGACCCGGCCGCCGCGCTGCGCCACCTCTCCGCGCTGGCCTCCGGGGTCAGCCGCAAGGCCGCCATCCAGCGGACCCTGCTGCCGGTGATGCTCGGCTGGTTCGCCGAGTCCGCCGATCCGGACGCCGGTCTGCTCAACTTCCGCCAGGTCTCCGACGCGCTCGGCCGCACGCCCTGGTACCTGCGGCTGCTGCGCGACGAGAGCGCCGCGGCCGAGCAGCTCGCCCGGGTCCTGTCGGCCGGGCGGCTCGCCCCCGACCTGCTGCTGCGCGCCCCCGAGGCGGTGGCCGTGCTGGGCGACCCGCAGGGCCTGGCGCCGCGCGGGCGGGCCGCGCTGGAGCAGGAGATCCTGGCGGCCGTCAGCCGGGCCGGATCGCCCGCCGCCGCCGTGGCCGCGGCCCGCTCGGTGCGCCGCCGCGAACTCTTCCGGACGTCGGCCGCGGACGTCCTCGGCCGGCTCGCCGACGACCCCGCCGAGGCCCTGGACACGGCGGGCGAGGCCCTCACCGCGCTGAACGCCGCCACCCTGCAGGGGGCGCTGCGGGCCTGCACGGCCGGCTGGGAGGCCCAGCACGGGGATCTGCCCACCCGGATCGCGGTGATCGCGATGGGCCGCTTCGGCGGTCACGAGCTCGGCTACGGCTCCGACGCGGACGTGCTGTTCGTCCACGAGCCCGTCCTCGGCTCGCTGGAGGAGGACGCCGCCCGGGCCGCCCGGGCGGTCTGCAACGAGCTGCGGACGCTGCTGGCCGCGCCCTCCACCGAGCCGCCGCTGCTGGTCGACGCCGACCTGCGCCCGGAGGGCCGGCAGGGTCCGCTGGTGCGCACGCTGGCCTCGTACGCGGCGTACTACCGGCGCTGGTCGCACGTCTGGGAGAGCCAGGCGCTGCTGCGGGCCGAGGTGGTCGCGGGGGACACCGGCCTGGGGGAGCGGTTCCGGCAGCTGATCGACCCGATGCGCTACCCAGGGGCGGGCGTGTCCGAGCGGGACCTGCTGGAGATCCGCCGGATCAAGGCCCGGATCGAGTCCGAGCGGCTGCCGCGCGGGGCCGACCCGACCACCCACTTCAAGATCGGCCGGGGCGGCCTGGCGGACGTCGAGTGGACCGTCCAGCTGTTCCAGCTCCAGCACGCTCACGAGCTTCCCGGGCTGCGCACCACCCGGACCAGGGCCGCGCTGGCGGCGGCCGCCGGGGCCGGCCTGCTGGAGGCGGAGGACGCCGCGGTGCTGGACGCGGCCTGGGTGCTGGCCTCCCGGGTGCGGGCGGCCGTGATGCTGGTACGCGGCCGGGCGGGCGACAGCTTCCCCGGGGACGCCAGGGAGCTGGCGGGGGTGGCCCGCTACCTCGGGTACGGGGCCGGCCACAGCGGCGAGCTGGTGGACGACTACCGGCGCGCGACCCGGCGGGCCCGGGCCGTGGTGGAGAAGGTCTTCTACGGCTGAGCGGCGGTACGCCGCCTGCGGTGGGCCCGGCGTCCGGGGGCGGTGCGTCCGGGGGAGTGCGTCCGGGGCGGTGCGTCCCTGGGAGTGCGTCCGGGCGCGGGAGCCGTCCGGTGGCGTCCGGTCAGTGGCGTCCGGCGCCGACGGCGGGCGAGGACCACTGCTCCGGCACGGTCACCGGGCGCCGGTCGTCCTCGCCGTCGGGCGTACGTGGTAGCCGGTAGACCCACTGGTGGTAGAGCAGGCGGGCGGCCACGAAGCCGACGGCCAGGCAGAGCAGACCGCCCACCGCGTCCATCCAGAAGTGGTTGGCCGTCGAGACGATCACGGTCAGGGTCGCCAGCGGATAGAGCACGCCGAGCGCCCGCACCCACGCGCGCCGGGCCAGGAAGAAGATCGCCAACCCGCACCAGGTCGACCAGCCGATGTGCATCGAGGGCATCGCGGCGTACTGGTTGGAGACGTGCGCGGCCGGGCCCGAGGCCATCGAGCCCCAGGTCTCGTGCACCTTGACGGTGTCGACGAACCCGAAGGCGGTCAGCCGGGGCGGGGCCAGCGGGAAGAAGTAGAAGCCGACCAGGGCGATGCCGGTGGTCACGAAGAGCACGGTGCGGGCCGCCGCGTAGCGGCCCGGATGCCATCGGTAGATCCAGACGAGCACGCCTATCGTCACGATGAAGTGCAGCGTGGCGTAGTAGTAGTTCATCCCGACGATCAGCCACGTGACCGAGTTGACCCAGTGGTTCACCGAGCGCTCGACGCCGACGCCGAGGGCACGCTCGAAGTGCCAGATCCAGGTGGAGTGCTTGAGGGCCGCCGCGGCCTGCTCCGGTACGGCGTTGCGCACCAGCGAGTACAGCCAGTAGCTGACGCCGATCAGCGCGAGTTCGAACCAGAGCCGGGGCCTGCCGGGCGAGCGGCGCTGTTCGCGGATCCGGCTGCGCAGCGCCGCGGAGCGGGTCTGCGCGGCGCGGGTGGCTCCGTCCGGCATCCGGCCCGGGAGGGCCGCGCCGTCGACGGAACCGTCGCGGGGTGCCCCGGTACGTGTGGCTCCGGGCGTCTGGATCTCGGTCGGTTCCCCCATGGACGAGAAGTCTGCCAGACGGCTTGTGGCCGTCTGCTCATCCTGTGGATGTGGATTCTTCACCGGATGTCCCCCCAGAGGCTTAGGGGATGTGTCCCACCGGGGTAGGAGAAGCGGGTGGGGCCCGTGCGGGCCGACGGGACGGACATACGTCCCATTGTTACGCGATCGCGATCAATGAGTCGACGCGGGGGGTGGCCGGTGAACGGGAGTGGCCCGCCGGATGCCGTTGGGCTCCGACGGGCGACCGGTCCCCACGCGGATTCTCCCGACCCTCACCGGGAGTCCGTGCGGCGCACGCTCCGCACCACGGGACCCGCTCCCCGGCGTGCAGGACGGCAGGGGCGGCGGGGCGGCCGAGGCGGTGTGTACAGCGGGCTGCGCGGTAACGACTCTGGGGCTTGCGCCCCGACGGGTCAAGGGGTGCGTGGAAACAATTTCAGCATCTTGCTGAAACATCTTTCAACCACTAGCGTCCTCGCCACTCGACGACTTCCCGCCTGCCCGCCCCAAGGGAGCCCTCAGTGGCCGCAGTCCAGCCCCGCCCGCACCGGAGCACGACCACCTATCGCAGACCCGGCCGCGCGGCCGTCCTGCTCGCCGCCTCGCTGATCGCCGCCACCCTCGGCAGCGCCGCCCCGCTCGCCGCCGCCGCCGCCGCGCCGCCGGCGCCCTCGGACGCCTCGCTGGCCGCCTCCGCCGCGCGTCACGACCTCACCCGCGAGCAGTTCTACTTCGTCCTGCCCGACCGCTTCGCCAACGGCGACACCGGCAACGACACCGGCGGCATCACGGGCACCCGGATGGACAACGGGCTCGACCCCACGGACAAGGGCTTCTACCACGGAGGCGACCTCCAGGGCCTGATCCAGAAGCTCGACTACATCCAGGACCTCGGCACCACCGCGATCTGGATGGCGCCGATCTTCAAGAACAAGCCCGTCCAGGGCACCGGCGCGGACGCCTCGGCCGGCTACCACGGCTACTGGGTCACCGACTTCACCCAGGTCGACCCGCACTTCGGCACCAACGACCAGCTCAAGGAGCTGATCGCCAAGGCCCACGCCAAGGGCATCAAGGTCTTCTTCGACGTCATCACCAACCACACCGCCGACGTCATCGACAACACGCAGAAGCAGTACGGCTACCGCTCCGAGGGCGCCTACCCCACCCTGGACCAGGACGGCGTGCCGGTCGACGAGACCGCGGCCGCGGCCGCCGCGGCCGCCGGCTCCACCGCCGCCTACCCGAAGCTGTCCAAGGACTCCTTCCCCTACTCGCCCACCTTCGCCTCCCCGGCCGACGCGAACGCCAAGACCCCCTCCTGGCTCAACGACCCGTCGCTCTACCACAACCGCGGCGACTCCACCTTCGTCGGCGAGTCCGCCACCGAGGGTGACTTCTCCGGCCTGGACGACCTCGACACCCAGAACCCCCAGGTGGTCAAGGGCTTCGAGAAGGTCTACGAGAACTGGGTCAAGGAGACCGGCGTCGACGGCTTCCGGATCGACACCGTCAAGCACGTCAACATGGCCTTCTGGCAGCAGTGGGCGCCCGCGCTCAAGGACTTCGCCACCAAGCAGGGCAACAAGAACTTCTTCATGTTCGGCGAGGTCTACTCCAGCGACCCCGGCATCACCGCCCCGTACGTCACCAAGGGCAAGCTGCAGTCGACGCTGGACTACCCCTTCCAGGACGCCGCGCGCACCTACGTCTCCAAGGGCGGCTCGGCCCAGGCCCTCTCCGGCGTCTACGGGCAGGACTACCGCTACACCAGCGCCGACGGCAACGCCTACGAGCTGCCGACCTTCCTCGGCAACCACGACATCGGCCGGTTCGGCGGATTCCTGGAGGCCGACAACCCGGGCGCCGACGCCGCCACCCTGCTCAAGCGCGACCAGCTCGCCAACGAGCTCCAGTTCCTCACCCGCGGCCAGCCGGTGATCTACTACGGCGACGAGCAGGGCTTCACCGGCGCGGGCGGCGACAAGGACGCCCGGCAGGACCAGTTCGCCTCGAAGACGCCGTCGTACAACACCGACCCGGTGATCGGCGGCACCAGCGGCTCCGCCGACCGCTACGGCACCGGCGGCGCCCTCTACACGGGTGTCGCCGACCTCGCCAAGCTGCGCCGGGCGAACCCGGCGCTGGCCGACGGCGCCCAGATCGAGCGGTACGCGGCGGACGGCGCGGGCGTCTACGCCTTCTCCCGGATCGACGCCGGGCAGCAGGTCGAGTACGTGGTCGCGGTGAACAACTCCACCGAGGCCAAGACCGTCACCCTGGACACCTTCTCGGCCGGCCAGGGCTTCGACCGGATCTACCCGGCCGCCGGCCAGAAGAGCGTCAGCGGCGCGGACAAGAAGATCACCGTCACCGTGCCGGCGCTCTCCTCGGTGGTCTACAAGGCCGCCGGCAGGCTCGCCCCGCTCGCGGCCGCGCCCGCCGTCACGCTCAGCACCCCCGCCGACGGCTCCACCGGCACCGTCACGATCGGCGCGAACGTCGACGGCGGCGGCTTCAACCGGGTCTCCTACGCGGCCCAGGTCGGCGACGGCCCCTGGCAGGTGCTCGGCACCTCCGACAACGGCGTGCACAAGGTCACCCAGGACCTGGGCGCCGTCGCCCCGGGCACCGTGGTCCGCTACAAGGCCGTGGTCCAGGACTCCAGCGGCCACCTGCGCTCGGTCACCGGCGGTTTCACCACCGGCACCCCGGCGCCGGCGCCCGTGCCCAGCGCCACCGCCCGGCCGTACGCGATCGTGCACTACCAGCGGGGCGACAAGAACTACGACGGCTGGAACCTCTACGCCTGGGGCGACATAGCCGACGGTGAGGCCACCACCTGGCCGGCCGGGCACGCCTTCACAGGCCGCGACGCCTACGGCGCGTTCGCCTACGTCAAGCTGAACAGCGGCGCCTCCGACGTCGGGTTCGTGGTCGAGAACAACGGCACCAAGGACGTGGACGGCGACCGCCACATCGACGTCGGCGCCACCGGCGAGGTCTGGATCAAGGAGGGCGACCCGACCGTCCGCACCGAGAACCCCGGCCCGGTCGACACCCAGGCCCCCGACACCGCCGTCATCCACTACTACCGCCCGGACGGCAAGTACGACGGCTGGGGCCTGCACGACTGGACGGGCGCGGCGAGCCCGACCGACTGGGGCAGCCCGCTGCTGCCGGCACGGATCGACGCCTACGGCGCGGTCTTCGAGGTGCCGCTCGCCGCCGGGGCCACCAGCCTCAACTACATCATCCACAACGGCGGCGACAAGGACCTGCCCTCCGACCAGACGCTGGACTTCTCGGTCAGCGGCCACGAGGTGTGGCTGATCGGCGGCCAGGAGGGCCACCTGCTGCCGCAGAGCTCCGCCACCAGCGCCCAGCTCGACCTGGGCTCGGCCAAGGCGCAGTGGATCGACGCGAGGACCGTGGTCGTCCCGGCCAACTTCGGCGCCGCCGACGGCGCCCTGGCCGGCGGCACCAGCGCCCAGCTGGTCTACGACCCCGCGGGTGGCCTCAAGATCGACAAGGGCGTCGTCAACGAGCCCGGCCACTGGCTGCGGCTGAGCCAGGTGGCGGGCGGCCTCACCGCCGGCCAGCAGGCCAAGTTCCCGCACCTGGCGGGCTACCGCGCCTTCACCGTCGACCCGCGCGACACCGGCCGGATCACCGCCGCGCTCCGCAGCCAGCTGGTCCTCACCGAGCACCTGCCCTCCGGCGCGGCACTGGCCGCCACCGGCGTGCAGATCCCCGGCGTACTGGACGACCTGTACGCGGCCAAGGCCGCCAAGGCCGACTTCGGCCCGCAGTACTACAACGGGAAGGTCGCGCTCTCGGTCTGGGCGCCGACCGCCACCGAGGTCTCCGTCCAGCTCTTCGACGGCCCCACCGGCGGCACCCCGAAGACCGTCCCGATGAAGCTGGACGAGGAGACGGGCGTCTGGGAGCTGGTCGGCAAGGCGGGTGACCTCAACGGCAAGTACTACCTGTACCAGGTCAAGGTCTGGGCGCCGAGCGTCCAGCAGATGGTCACCAACACGGTCACCGACCCCTACTCGGTGGCGCTGTCCACCGACTCCAGGCGCAGCCTGGTCGCCGACCTGGACTCCAAGGACCTCAAGCCCCAGGGCTGGGACAACCACCAGGTGCCGAAGGCGATCCCGGCCGGGCAGCAGCAGATCCAGGAGCTGCACGTCCGGGACTTCTCCTCGGAGGACGACAGCGTCCCGGTCGCCGAGCGGGGCACCTACCTGGCCTTCACCGAGTCGCAGTCCGCGGGCATGCAGCACCTGCGGGATCTGGCCAAGGCCGGCGTCACCACCATCCACCTGCTGCCGACCTTCGACATCGCGACCATCCGGGAGAACCGGGCCGACCAGAAGCTGCCCGCCTGCGACCTCGCCTCGCTCGCGGCCGACAGCGAGAAGCAGCAGGAGTGCGTGGCGGCCGTGCAGGCCGACGACGCGTACAACTGGGGCTACGACCCGCTGCACTACAACGTGCCGGAGGGCTCCTACGCGACCGACCCGAACGGGACCGCCCGGACGGTGCAGTTCCGGCAGATGGTGCAGGCGATGCACGAGGCCGGCCTGCGGGTCGTCCTGGACGTGGTCTACAACCACACCGCGGCCGCCGGGCAGGACGACAAGTCGGTGCTCGACAAGGTCGTCCCCGGCTACTACCAGCGGCTCGACGCGGCCGGCAAGGTCACCACGGACAGCTGCTGCGCGGACACCGCGCCGGAGCACGCCATGATGAACCGCCTGGTCGTCGACTCGGTCACGACCTGGGCCCGCGAGTACAAGGTGGACGGGTTCCGCTTCGACCTGATGGGCCTGGACCCGAAGTCCACCATGCTGGACGTGCAGTCCGCGCTGCGGAAGATGACGCCCGCCTCGGACGGCGTCGACGGCAAGAACATCTTCCTGTACGGCGAGGGCTGGAACTTCGGCGCCGTCGCCAACAACGCCCGCTTCGTGCAGGCCAGTCAGCTGAACATGGCCGGCACCGGCATCGCCACCTTCGACGACCGGGTCCGGGACGCGGCGCGCGGCGGCAACTACCAGCTCTCCTCGGCGCCCCAGCAGGGCTTCGCCTCGGGCCTGTTCACCGACCCGAACGGCTCGGCCGACAACGGCACCGCCGAGGAGCAGAAGGCCCGTCTGCTGCACGAGATGGACCAGATCAAGGTCGCACTGACCGGCAACCTGGCGGGCTACTCGTTCACCGACACCACCGGCAAGGCCGTCACCGGCGCGGGCGTCGACTACAACGGCTCCCCGACCGGCTACGCGGCCAAGCCGGGCGAGTCGGTGGAGTACGTCGACGCACACGACAACGCCGACCTGTTCGACGCGCTGGCGTTCAAGCTGCCGACCACCACCCCGCCGGCCGACCGGGCCCGGATGCAGGCCCTTGCGCTGTCCGTCACCGCCCTCACCCAGGGGCCCGGCTTCGCCCAGGCGGGCAGCGACCTGCTGCGCTCCAAGTCGCTGGACGCCAACTCCTTCGACTCCGGTGACTGGTACAACGCCATCCACTGGGACGCCTCGCAGGGCAACGGCTGGGGTCGCGGCGTGCCGCTCGCGGCCGACAACCAGTCGCTGTGGCCGGTCTCCAAGTCGCTGCTGGCCAACCCGAACCTGAAGGTGGGCAGCGCCGACATCCTCGCGGCGAGCGCGATCTACCAGCAGCTGCTGAAGATCAAGCAGTCCTCTCCGCTGTTCTCGCTGCCGACGGCCGCCGAGGTGCAGCAGCGCCTGTCGTACCCGCTCTCCGGCACGGCCGGCGAGACGCCCGGCGTGATCACGCTGCACCTGGACGGCACGGGCCTCAAGGGCGCGGAGAAGGGCATCACGGTGGTCTTCAACGCGACGCCGACCGCCCAGAGCCAGACCGTCACCGCGCTGAAGGGCTCCCAGCAGAGCCTGCACCCGGTGCAGGCGGGCGGTACGGATCCGGTGGTCAAGAAGGCCGGATTCGACGGCGGCACGGGGACCTTCACCGTGCCGGGCCGGACCGTGGCGGTGTTCGTCCAGCACTGACGGACCGGCAACCGCCGTCCCGCAGACGGGGGAGCCCCGCGTCGCACTCCGGTGCGACGCGGGGCGCTCCGTCGTTTCCGGCCGTCCGGAGTGTCGTCAGGGATGCCGTCCGGGCTGCCCACCCGGGGCGTCCCGGACCGCCCCGCGGCGCCCGTCCGGCGCCCGTCCGGCGGCCGTCCGGAGCCCGTCCGGCGCCCGTCCGGCGGCCGTCCGGAGCCCGTCCGGAGCCCGTCCGGCCGTCAGGACGTATGCGCCGAATGGCCGGATCCAGTCGTTGGCACCCGGCGACCGGTGACGTGCCGGGGGCGCCCGGCGCTGCGTGCCGGGCGGCGGGGCCGGTGCGGGCGTCGCCTGCTGGTCAGTGCTCTCCGCCGCTGACCGGCCCGTCCCGGAGTAATGAAACCCATCTCCAGAAGTGTCTTCTCCCGTAACACACTTGAGATCTGCGGCGGGCCGGCGGCAGGGTCGTGAACCGGCCAATCACTGGCATGCATCTGTCATTCATGAGGCGTTTGCTGCCACGATTCCCCCGGCTGCAGACGAGGGGTCCCCCACCTCCCGCTGGGGCCGTAACAGGTCAGGTAAGGCGCATCGCACTTCCTGCACCACTCCCGGATCACCGCACCCGCGCCGCGCACCGGCGGCGGGGGCCCCCACTGTGCCGCGACCCCGCGGCCAGGTTCTCTCCACCGTCCGCCAACCCGCGGCACGGTCGGAAAAGGAGTCCGAATGCCCCGCTACACCCATGCCCGGAAGGCCGCGGTTGTCATGGCCGCATCCACTGCGCTGCTCGTGACCGGCATGCCGGCCATCGCGCAGGCGGTCAGCCCCTCGCCGGCTGCCGCCGCTTCGCAGACGGTGGCCGGGCGGGCCGCGCTGATCGCCTCCGCCAACCAGCAGACCACCTCCCTCGCACAGCAGTTGGGCCTGGGCAGCCAGGAGAAGCTGGTCACCAAGGACGTCGTCCAGGACGCCAACGGCGTCCGGCACCTGCGCTACGAGCGGACCTACGGCGGGCTCCCCGTCCTCGGCGGTGACCTGATCGTCCACCAGAACGCCGCGGGCACCACCACCGGCGTCAGCCGGGCCAGCGAGGCCCAGCTCGCGGGCATCAGCACCACCCCCGCGCTGGCCGCGCCGAAGGCCCAGGCCGCCGCGCTCGCCGCCGAGGCCGGCTCCGCGCTGGACACCGCGCCCCGGCTGGTCGTCTGGGCCGCCTCCGGCACCCCGACGCTCGCCTGGGAGACCGTCGTCTCCGGCAAGGAGAGCGACGGCACCCCGAGCCGCCTGCACGTCATCACCGACGCCGCGACCGGCTCCGTGCTCGGCAAGACCGAGGGCATCCAGACCGGCACCGGCACCGGCGTCTTCGTCGGCAACGTGCCGCTGACCACCACGCTGAGCGGCTCCACGTACCAGCTCAAGGACGCCTCGCGCGGTGGGATGTACACCACCAACATGAACCACGGCACGTCCGGCAACGGCACGCTGTACACCAAGTCGACCGACACCTGGGGCAACGGGCAGGCCAGCAACTCGGAGTCCGCCGCCGTCGACGCCCAGTACGGCGTCGGTGCGACCTGGGACTTCTACAAGAACACCTTCGGCCGCAACGGCATCCGCAACGACGGTGTCGGCGCGTTCAGCCGCGTGCACTACGACAACAACTACACCAACGCGTTCTGGGACGACTCGTGCTTCTGCATGACGTACGGCGACGGCGCGAGCAACACCCACCCGCTCACCGAGATCGACGTGGCCGGCCACGAGATGAGCCACGGCGTCACCGCCGCCACCGCCAACCTGAACTACTCGGGTGAGTCCGGCGGCCTGAACGAGGCCACCTCCGACATCTTCGGCTCGATGGTCGAGTTCTACGCCAACCTGCCCACCGACAACCCGGACTACCTGATCGGCGAGGTCATCGACCTCAACGGCAACGGCACCCCGCTGCGCTACATGGACAAGCCCTCCAAGGACGGCAGCTCGGCCGACTCCTGGTACTCGGGTGTCGGCAACCTCGACGTCCACTACTCCTCGGGCGTCGCCAACCACTTCTTCTACCTGCTCTCCGAGGGCAGCGGCGCCAAGGTGGTCAACGGGGTCAGCTACAACAGCCCGACCGTGAACAGCATCGCGGTCGCCGGCATCGGCCGGGACAAGGCGGCGCAGGTCTGGTACAAGGCGCTCACCTCGTACATGACCTCCACCACCAACTACGCCTCGGCCCGCACCGCGACCCTCAGCGCCGCCTCCGACCTGTACGGCGCCGGCAGCACCGAGTACAACCAGGTCGCCACCGCATGGGCCGCCGTCAACGTCGGCTCGCTGCCGGCCGGCGGCGTGACCGTGACCAGCCCGGGCAACCAGTCCACCGCGCTGAACGGCACCGCCAACCTGCAGATCCAGGCCAGTGGCGGCACCGCCCCGCTGACCTTCACCGCCACCGGCCTGCCCACCGGCCTGTCGATCAGCTCCACCGGCAAGATCACCGGCACCGCCACCACCGCGGGCACCTACAACGTCACCGTCACCGCCAAGGACGCCGCCAACAAGACCGGCGCAGCCTCCTTCACCTGGACGGTCAGCACCGGCGGCGGCGGCACCTGCACCCCGGCCCAGCTGCTCGGCAACGCCGGCTTCGAGACCGGCACCGCCAGCCCCTGGACCGCCAGCAGCGGCGTCGTCGACAACAGCACCGGCGAGGCCGCCCACGCCGGCTCCTGGAAGGCCTGGCTGAACGGCTACGGCTCCACCCACACCGACAGCCTCTCGCAGACCGTCACCATCCCCGCCGGCTGCAAGGCCACCCTCAGCTTCTACCTCCACATCGACACCGCCGAGACCGGCACCACCGTCTACGACAAGCTCGCCGTCACGGTCAACGGCACCGCGCTGACCACCTACTCCAACGCCAACGCCGCAACCGGCTACCAGCTGCGCACCTTCGACCTCTCCGCCTACGCCGGCCAGAGCGTCACCCTCAAGTTCAACGGCACCGAGGACGCCTCCCTCCAGACCAGCTTCGTGATCGACGACACCTCGATCGCCACCAGCTGACCCACCACGGCCGGGTGACGGCCATCTGAGTGACGGCGGGGCCCGGCAGCACACGCTGCCGGGCCCCGTCCGCCGTCCCCCCGCTGCCCGGCCGCCCCACCGCACCGCCCCGCCCGCCCCGGTCCCGGCCGGCGCCCCGGCCCCTTTCGGCCGGGTCGTGCGGTGAGGGACCGGAAACCCCGCCGCAACACGAAACACGGCGGAAACACCCGTGTCTGCAACCAGAAATTTGGCCGGGTGACACTCTCCCATCCGACCTGCGCACCCTGACAGCCGCGCGGGCCGCCGCTTGGGAAGGCACCGATCCACATGCTCCTGGCTGAAACCAGCACCGGTCTCGACACCGGTGACACCGCCTGGCTGCTGGCCAGCACCGCTCTGGTCCTGCTGATGACCCCCGGCCTCGCGCTGTTCTACGGCGGCATGGTGCGGACCAAGAGCGTACTCAACATGATCATGATGAGCTTCGTCTCGATCGCCGTGGTCACGGTGGTCTGGCTGGTGGCCGGCTACTCGCTGGCGTTCGGCCGGGACGCGGGCGGGTTCGGCCTGATCGGGGGGCTCGGCCACCTCGGGATGGCCGGCATCACCCCGTCCTCGCTCACCGGCCACGTGCCGACCCTGCTCTTCGCGACCTTCCAGCTGACCTTCGCGATCATCACCGCCGCGCTGATCAGCGGCGCCATCGCGGACCGCGCCAAATTCGGCTCCTGGGTGGCCTTCGTCGCCGCCTGGACGCTGCTGGTGTACGTGCCGGTCGCGCACTGGGTCTTCGCCCCCGACGGCTGGATCCAGCACCGGCTCGGTGCGCTGGACTTCGCCGGCGGCACCGTGGTCGAGGTGAACTGCGGCGCCAGCGGCCTCGCCCTGGCCCTGCTGCTCGGGCCCCGGCTGGGCTTCAGGAAGGAGGCCATGCGCCCGCACAACCTGCCGCTGGTACTGCTCGGCGCCGGCCTGCTGTGGTTCGGCTGGTTCGGCTTCAACGGCGGCTCCGCGCTCGGTGCCAACGGCCTGGCCGCGGCCTCGATGCTGAACACCCAGGCGGCCGGCTGCACCGGCCTGCTCGGCTGGCTGCTGGTGGAGAAGCGCCGGGACGGCCACGCCACCACGCTGGGCGCCGCCTCCGGCGCGGTGGCCGGCCTGGTCGCCATCACGCCGGCCTGCGGCAGCGTGGACCTGCCCGGCGCGCTGGTGATCGGCCTGGCGGCCGGTGTGGTCTGCTCCTACGCCGTCAGCTGGAAGTTCCGCCTCGGCTTCGACGACTCGCTGGACGTGGTCGGCGTGCACTTCGTCGCGGGTGTCATCGGTACCGTGCTGATCGGCCTGTTCGCCACCGCCACCATGACCGGCGGCCCGGCCGGCCTGCTGCACGGCGGTGGCCTGGCGCAGAGCGGCAAGCAGCTGGTCGCGGTGCTGGCGGTCGCCGGGTACGCGTTCGCGATGACGTACGGGATCGGACGGGTGATCGACCGGGTGATGGGATTCCGCGCTCCGGAGGAGCACGAACTGACCGGCCTCGACCTCGCCGTGCACGCCGAGACCGCGTACGATCACGGCGTCCTGGGTCATGGAACGACGGCCCACGCCAGCGTGCTCACGCACTCGTCCGACAGGGCCTCCAAGGTATGAAGCTGATCACCGCGATCGTCAAGCCGTTCAAGCTGGACGAGGTCAAGAACGCGCTCCAGGCCATCGGCGTCCACGGACTCACCGTCACCGAGGCCAGCGGGTACGGACGCCAGCACGGCCACACCGAGGTGTACCGGGGCGCGGAGTACCGGATCGACCTCGTCCCCAAGGCCCGGATCGAGGTCGTGGTGGAGGACGAGGACGCCGAGCCGGTGATGGACGCCATCGTGGCGGCCGCCCGGACCGGCAAGATCGGCGACGGCAAGGTCTGGTCGGTGCCGGTCGAGGGCATCGTCCGGGTCCGCACCGGCGAGCGCGGCCCCGACGCGGTCTGATCCGTCCCGGCCCGGGCTCGTCGCGGCCCGGGCCGGGACGGTGCACCGGTCAGGACGGCGCCGACGAGAATCAGCCACCGGTCGGCCCGGCGCGGTGAATCGCCACCCCGCCGGGCTCGGTGGGGGACGGGCCGTCGGGCCGGGCCGACCGCCGTGGTGCGCCGGGACGGCCACCCGGGCGCCGCCGGAGCCGTGACGGGAGCAGCAGCGCGGTGGCGAGGGCGGACACGGCCGTGAGCACTCCGGTCGTCCGCAGTCGGCTGATCAGCAGCAGCAATCCGCGCGGGCCGGCGCCGGTCACGCCAGGTCGACCCCCGTGCGGTGGTGTCCCGTGCGGTGGTGTCCCGGCCGGGGCGATCCGCCTGAACCCCCCGGCCCGGCGCCGGGCGCCGCACCTCGTTCGTGGCGGCTGGAACACCGTGATGTGAGCCACCCGGCGCAGCCGTGTGGCCCGGCGGTCCCGAACTCCTCGAAGCCGGGCGCCTCGCCGGCCTTCGCCCCGGCCGCCGCGCACGGCCGGCCGGTCCTCCGTGTGCGTCGTCGCAGTGCCGTCCCGCCCGTCACCTGGCCGGATGCGCCGACGGCCGAAGAGGTCTCACGGAACTCTCAGGTGACCCTGCGGATCGTTGCCTTCCGGAGTCTTGACGCGACGTCGGGGCGGTCATAAGTTCGGCGCTGCAAGTTTCCTGAAAGTTTCAGCAAGCTTTCGCAAGCGGTCCTGCCCCCACCGTCCGTGCTCCCCGCACCCATGGACGGCGCCAGGCTGCCACCTCAGCCCCCAGGAGACACCGTGGTCACCCCAACCCCCGCCCCCACCCGTCGGCGCGCACGCGTCGCCGGCGCGCTCACCGCATCGGCGGCGCTCGCACTCTCGATCGGCACCGGGCTCACGCTCGCCCCCACCGCCCAGGCCACCCCGCCGGGCAGCAAGGACGTCACGGCCACTCTCTTCGAGTGGAAGTTCGACTCGGTCGCCAAGGCCTGCACCGACACGCTCGGCCCCAAGGGCTACGGCTTCGTCGAGGTCTCGCCCGCCCAGGAGACCATCCAGGGCGCCCAGTGGTGGACGGCCTACCAGCCGGTCAGCTACAAGATCGCCGGGCGCCTGGGCGACCGGACCTCCTTCCAGAACATGGTCAGCACCTGCCACGCGGCGGGCGTCAAGGTGATCGCCGACTCGGTGATCAACCACATGTCGGCCGGCTCGGGCACCGGCACCGGCGGCACCAACTACACCAAGTACAACTACCCCGGGTACTTCCAGGACCAGGACTTCCACTCCTGCCGGACGTCGATCAGCAACTACGCCGACCGCTCCAACGTGCAGAACTGCGAGCTGGTCGGCCTCGCCGACCTGAACACCGGCAGCAGCTACGTCCAGCAGACCATCGCCAACTACCTCAGCGACATGTCCTCGATGGGCGTCGACGGGTTCCGGATCGACGCGGCCAAGCACATCGCCGCCTCCGACCTGGCCGCCATCAAGGCCAAGATGAGCAACCCGAACGCCTTCTGGGTGCAGGAGGTGATCTACGGATCGGGCGAGGCCGTCCAGCCGTCCGAGTACACCGGTACCGGAGACGTGGACGAGTTCCGCTCCGCGACCTGGCTCAAGAGCGCCTTCAACGGCGGCAAGATCTCCGACCTGAGCACCTGGGGCAACGGCCTGCTGGGCAGCTCGCAGGCGCGCACCTTCGTCGACAACTGGGACACCGAGCGCAACGGCTCGACCCTCAACTACAAGTACGGCAGCGCCTACACGCTGGCCAACGTCTTCCTGCTGGCCAACTCGTACGGCTCGCCGAACGTCTACTCCGGCTACGCCTTCTCCTCCAACGACGACGGCCCGCCGAACGGCGGCACCGTCAACGCCTGCTACAGCGACGGCTGGAACTGCACGCACGCCTGGCGCCAGGTCGCCAACATGGTCGGCTTCCGCAACGCGGTCTCCGGCACCGGCATCACCAACTGGTGGTCCAACGGCAACAACGCGATCGGCTTCGGCCGCGGCAGCAAGGGCTACGTCGCGATCAACGACGAGTCCGGCTCGGTGACCCAGACCTTCCAGACCTCGCTGCCGGCGGGCACCTACTGCGACGTCCAGCACGGTGACCCGACCGCCGGCGGCGGCTGCACCGGCGCCACCTACACCGTCGGCTCCAACGGCCAGTTCACCGCCACCGTCGCGGCCGGCGAGGCCGTCGCGCTGTACGTCGGCGCAAGTGGCACCACCGCCAGCCCGAGCGCCACGCCGTCCGCCAGCGCCACGGCGACCAGCGGCACCAACAGCGCGACCGTGTTCTACAGCACCGACAAGAACTGGTCCGCGTACGACATCCACTACGCTCCCAACGGCGGCACCTGGACCACCTCACCCGGCGTCGCCATGGACGCGGCCTGCACCGGCTGGGTGAAGAAGACCGTCGCCCTGGGCAGTGCCACCGGCCTGGCCGCGACCTTCAACAACGGCTCCGGCACCTGGGACAACAACAACAGCGCCAACTACGCGCTGGGCACCGGCAACGTGACGGTCAAGGACGGCGTGGTCGGCAGCGGCGACCCGTGCGGCACCGCCACGGCCACCGCCACGGCCACCGCGACCGCCAGCCCCTCCGCGACGGCCACCTCGGCCACCAGCGGCGCCTCCTTCGCGGTGAACGCCACCACCACGGTCGGCCAGAACCTCTACGTGGTCGGCAGCATCGCCGCCCTCGGCACCTGGGACCCGAACAGCGCGCTGCTGCTCTCCTCCGCCGCGTACCCGGTCTGGAAGCTGGACGTCTCGCTGGCGGCCGGCACCTCCTTCGAGTACAAGTACGTCCGCAAGGACGCCGCCGGCACGGTGACCTGGGAGTCCGGTGCGAACCGCACCGCGACCGTCCCGGCCTCCGGTCGGGTCACGCTCAGCGACACCTGGCGCGCCTGACCCACCGCCGCACGGCCCGGGTGAACGCCCGGCCCGGTGAACGTCGGCCCGGGTGAACGCCCGCCGAACGTCGGCCCCGGGTGACCGGCCGCCCCGCCTCCCGCTCTCCGGTGAGGCGGGGCGACCGTCGGCGTGGGGCCCCGAGCGGGCCCCGGCTCACCCCTCCATCAGCCGGTTGGCGTCCCGGTAGGAGAGCGTCCCGGGGCCGAAGCCGAAGGTCCCCTCGTCCCGGATCTCCTGCGCGGCCCGTAGTACGGCGGTCATCGCGACCCTCGGCAGCGCCGATCCCAGGCTGATCCGGCGTACCCCCAGATCCCTCAACTCCCCGACGGAGAGCGTGAGACCGGCCGCCCCCGCCAGGACGTTGACCGGCCGCCCCACCGAGGCGCAGACCACGCGGACGGCCTCGGCGTCGGGCAGCGCCGGCGCGTACAGCACGTCGGCCCCGGCCTCCTCGAAGGCCTGCAGCCGCCGGACGGTGTCCTTGAGGTCGGGCCGGCCGAGGAAGAAGTTCTCCGCCCGCGCGGTCACGGTGAACGGGAAGTCCAGCGCCCGCGCCGCCTCGACGGCCGCGCGCACCCGCTCCACCGCGAGACCGAAGGGCAGCACCGGATCGCCGGGATCGTCCCCGGCGTCCTCGATCGAGCCGCCGACCAACCCGGCCTCGGCGGCGAGCCGGACGGTGGCGGCGACGTCCTCCGGGGTCGGGCCGAAGCCGCTCTCCAGGTCGGCGGTGACCGGCAGGTGGGTGGCCCCGACGACGTCGCGCGCGTTGGCGAGGGTCTCCTCGCGGCTGATCAGGTTCGCGCCGTCCGGCCGCCCCAGGGCCAGGGCCAGTCCGCCGCTGGTGGTCGCCAGGGCCTGGAAGCCGAGCCCGGTGAGCAGTCTGGCGGTCCCCGCGTCCCACGGGTTGGGGATGACGAACGCCCCCGGTCCGGTGTGGAGTTCGCGGAACTCGGTGCCACGGCGGTGCTGGTCGGCTGCGCTCGGGTGCATCGGAGGATCCCCTCTGGGGCGCCGGCCGGCGCCGCGCCCGTGTCCGGTGTGCTGCGTCCTGGATACCAGGAGATCCACCCGGCCGTACGCCGTCCCGGCCGTCCCGGTGCACGGCCGTCGCTCACCGTCCGCGTCGTCCGCGTCGTCCGCGCGTCGGCCCTCAGCCGCGTCCGATGTACGGCATGGCCGTGGCCATCACGGTCGCGAACTGGACGTTGGCCTCCAGCGGAAGATCCGCCATGTGCCGGACCGTCCTGGCCACGTCGGCCGCGTCCATGGTGGGCTCGGCGGCGATCCCGCCGTCGGCCTGGCGCACACCGGTGCTCATCGCGGCCGTCATGTCGGTGGCCGCGTTGCCGATGTCGATCTGCCCGCAGGCGATCCGGTACGGGCGCCCCTCCAGCGAGAGCGACCTCGTCAGACCGGTGACGGCGTGCTTGCTCGCGGTGTAGGCGACCGAATGGGGGCGCGGGACGTGCGCCGAGATCGAGCCGTTGTTGATGATGCGCCCGCCCTGCGGCTGCTGGGTCTTCATCAGCCGGAACGCCGCCTGCGCGCAGAGGAACGCGCCGGTCAGGTTGAGGTCGACCACCGCCCGCCACGCCTCGTGGCCGAGCTCCTCGATCGGGGCGGCGACGCCGAAGGTCCCGGCGTTGTTGAAGAGCAGGTCGACCCGGCCGAAGCGCTCGGCCGTGCGGGCGAAGAGCGCGTCCACGGCGGCCGGGTCGGTCACGTCGGTGGGCACGACGAGGGCGTGCGGCTGCCCGCCGAGCCGCGCCGTCTCTTGCAGCGGCTCGGCGCGCCGACCGGCCAGGACGAGCTGCCGGCCGGCGGCGGCGAGCTCCAGGGCGACCGCCCGCCCGATACCGGCGCCGGCTCCCGTGATGACGGCGATCTGCTGGGGCATGGCGGGCTCCTCGTCGGTGGCGCCGGTCGGCGGCCCGGTCGGCCGGGCCTCTCGATCATCGGTGACCGGCCGCCGGGCGTCACTGGTGGGAGGCACCGAATCGCCGCCTGCCGAGCCCGGACCGGTATGGCGAGACCTCCCGGCGGGGGGCGTGGCACGCGCCCTCCGACGGCGCCCCGAGGGCCCCGGGCCGCCCTCCCCGCCGTTCGGCGGGGGTGCGGCGGCACCACCCCCGCCGAACGGCAGGGGCGCCCCCCGCCACTTCACCCGATTGCGGCAAAACGTTGGCCCGGCACGGGTTCGCGCGCAACCGGGCCGCCCGGGATCACGTCATAGGATCGCGGGACGGCGCGCGGTTTCCTCCGGGGGGCGCGCAGAACCGGGCGTGTGCCACCCACCGCCCTGGTCCCGCCGTGGCCCCACCCGGGGGCCACCGCCTGCCCACGCCGGGCCGGCGTGACACCGGTCGGAGTTCTCACCGTGCAGCCGCAGTCTCCGCGTTTCCGTGCCGTCCTGACCGGCACCCTCTCCCTCGCCCTGGCCGCGGCGCTGGCGGCCTGCGGGAGTACGGACGGCGGCCCGAACGGCGACTCGGCGAAGTCGGGGAAGGGCGCGACGGGCGCTGCGAACGGCAGCGCCGCGCCGAAAGCCACCGGTACGCCGACCAGGCCCGGCAAGGTGCTGATGCCGACCGGCCCGGCCGCGAGCTTCGGCAAGGCCCGGGACACCGCCGCGGGCCAGATCCTGATCACCACCCTGACCGGTGCCAAGTCCGGCGTGTCGGGCAAGGTCTGGGTCTGGCTGCCACCGGAGTACAACGACCCCGCGTACGCGAAGACGGGTTTTCCCGTGCTCACCCTCTACGCGGGCGGGCAGAGCGCCGGTTACAACACCTGGACGGACAACCAGCTGCCGATCCAGGAGGTCGACGCCCAGCTGTCCAAGGCCGGCCGGGCCCACCCCTTCATCATGATCATGCCGGTGCAGAACCTGGACTCCAACGAGGCCAAGGCCATGGAGTGCAGTGACATCCCCGGCCAGCCCAGGATCGGCACCTGGATGGCCGAGGACATCCCGGATTTCGTCCGCGCCAACTTCCGCACCGTCAGGGGCCGGGACGGCTGGGGTCTGATGGGCGCCTCGACCGGTGCGTTCTGCAGTGCCAAGCTGGCCCTGCAGTTCCCCGACCGGTTCAAGGCGGCCGTCCCGATCGACGGCTACTTCAACCCCGACTCGCCGCTCTGGAAGGGCCACGAGGCCGAGCGGCTCGCCAACAGCCCGGGGGTGATGGTCGCCCAGGGCAAGGCCGACGTCCGGATGCTCGCGACGGCGGGCGGCGCCAACGGCTACGAGAAGAAGATCGTCACGGACTGGGTGGCCAGGGCCGCCGCTCCGCTGAAGGTCGAGTACTACGAGCAGCCCGGCGGCAAGCACCTCACCGCGGACTTCAAGAAGATGATCCCCGACGCCCTGGAGTGGCTCACCAAGAACCTCGCGGGCCCCGAGGCGGACTGAGCGGACGGCGCGGGGCCCGGCCTCCGACGACGGCCCCGCCGGTCCGCCCGCGCCCGTCCACCTCCTCGCGGGAGGGCCACACCCCGCTGACCTGCACGTCAATCGGACATTGATTCGCTCCTGATCGACTGTCACCACCCTGGTGATCCCAGATCCGGCCGTTGCGAAGAGAGCGTCATGCCCAGCCATCTGATGCCCGTCAAGTCCCCGCACATCCCGGCCGTGCCGGAACCCCGGCGAGAGCAGGACGCCGACGACCCGGACACCTCGCTGCGCTTCGCCGGGATCACCCTGGTGCACGCCGCGCTCCGCCGCGACCTGGCCAGGCTGCCCGACGCGCTGCGCCTGCTCCAGCCCGGCGACGACGTCCAGGGCGAGGCACTCCAGCGCCACTGGGACTTCCTCACCGCCATGCTCACCTGCCACCACGAGCAGCAGGACGGCAGGCTCTGGCCGATCCTGCGCCGCTTCGCGCCCGAGCTGCGGCTGCTGCTCAACTGGCTGGAGGACGACCACCACAACCTCGACCACTCCTTCACCCGGGTCACCACCCTGGTCCGGATCGCCACCCGGGACGCGGGCAGCGCCCGGCCGGTCGCCTACGCGGTCGAGGATCTCGCGGCCCGGCTGGAGACCCACCTTCGGATCGAGGAGCGCCAGCTGCTGCCCCGGATGGCGTCGGTCTTCCCTCGCACCTCACGGATCGGCACCCTGCCGGAGCTGCTGGACGTGCTGCGCTCCGCCGACGGGCCGGGCGTGGCCGACGCGCTGGCCTGGCTGCTGGACGGCGTCGAGGAGCGCCACGTCCAGGCGCTGCTGGCGGACTGCGACGACGCCGTGGCCCGGCACTGGCCGCACTGGCGCGCCACGTACGAGCGCTGCACCGACCCGCTCTGGGGCCCCACCGACTGACGGGCCGGCGCCACCGGCCCCACCGGCCGACGGGCCGGCGCCACCGGCGGCCGGGACATTCCGGGCGGGGTCAGGGGCGGGGTGCGCCCAGCCGCGCCAGGTACCCGGGCAGATCCGCCGGATCGTGCGTGGCCAGCCCGACGTACCCGTCCGGGCGGATCACGAACAGGCCGGGCCCGTACGCCTGCCGCGCGAGCCCGCCGGTGAGGCTCAGCGCGGCCACTCCGGCCGGGAGGACCGGCAGCTCGCAGTCCACCGCGAGCACCGAGAGGTGCGGCCCCCGGTAGAGGTCGAACAGCCGGTGCGACGCGCCGTCGCTCCCCGCGTACGGGGCGTCGGGAGCCCGGTCCCCGGCCCGCAGGGCGTCCTCGGCCAGGCCGTCACGGGCCTCGACCGTCAGCGGGCCGCCCCGGTAGCCGACGTTCATCTGGTCGGTGTCCCGGCCCCGGCGCGCCTGCCGGTCGTCGGTGCCCGAGCGCTCGGTGCGGTGCAGCCCGGTGCTGATCTCGATGACGGCGGCGGCGATCGGATACCGCTCCGCCTCGTAGCTGTCCAGCAGCGCTTCGTCGGCGCCGTCCCGCAGGATCCGGCCGAGCTTCCAGCCCAGGTTGTAGGCGTCCTGCACGCTGGTGTTGAGGCCCTGCCCGCCGGCGGGGGAGTGGATGTGCGCGGCGTCCCCCGCGAGCAGGACCCGGCCTTGCCGGAACCGCTCGGCCAGCGCCGCCCGCGGGCGGAAGTCCGAGGCCCAGCGCACCTCCCGCACCGCGCTCGTCGGCAGGTGGCTGCGCTCCGCGACGGCCCGGCGCACACCCTCCGCCGTGGTGTCGGGCACCTCGTTCTCGTTCTCGTACCGGGCGAACAGCTGGAAGTCCTCGGTGCCGGGCAGCGGGCAGAGCAGCATCGCGCCGGCGGGGGCCTTCGGCCAGATGTGCCAGTTGTCGCGGTCCAGTCCGTCGATCCGGAGGTCGGCGACCAGGGCGGGCCTCGGGTCGACCTGCTCGCCGTGCATCGTGATGCCCGCCGCCCGGCGTACCGTGCTGCGCCCGCCGTCGGCCGCGACCAGGTACCGGGCGGTGACTTCGCGGGCCCGGCCGGAGGCGTCCGTGAGCGTGGCCCGGACGTGCCCGGGGTCCTGCTCGAAGCCGGTCAGCGCGGTGCCGAAGGCGACCGCGCCGCCGAGCTCCAGCAGCCGCGCGTGCAGGATCTCCTGGGTACGCCACTGCGGGATCATCCACGCGTCGGCGTACGGGGCGAAGGGGCCCGGCGTGCCGCGCTCGATCAGATCCCAGGTGCCGAGCCGCTCGCCACCCTCCCAGGACAGCATCAGCGGGTAGGGCGCACCGGCCGCGCGGATCGCGCCGAGCACGCCGAGATCCTCGAAGACCTCCTGCGTACGGGGCTGCAGGCCCTTGCCGCGCGAGCCGGGGAACAGCGCCTCGGCCTGCTCCACCACCAGGGCGTCCACGCCCCGCCGGGCGAGGTCGCAGGCGAGGGTGAGGCCGGTCGGCCCGGCGCCGACGATCAGGACCTCGGTCTCGGCGGGGAGGCGGTCGGTGGCGCTGGCGCTGGCGGCGGTCGTGGCGGTGGCCGGAGCCATGGGGGTGCTCATGTCCATTCTCCTTAACGTCGTTAAGTTGCTGACGTCCACGAGCTTGGACTTAACGGTGTTAAATTGTCAAGGGGGGCGAAGCGGAGCGGACGAAAGGCCGACGTGGCACAGAAACTGGATCGGGCGCAGGTGGTCGACACGGCCCTGCGGCTCCTCAACGAGACCGGCCTGGAGGGCCTCACGCTGCGCCGGATCGCTACCGAACTCGACGTCAAGGCACCCGCGCTGTACTGGCACTTCGCCAACAAGCAGGCGTTGCTCGACGAGATGGCCACCGAGATGCTCCGCCGGATGAGCGCCGGCGCCGGCGCCGTACCGGCTGGGTGGCGGGACGCGCTCACCACCGCCTGCCGCACCCTGCGCCGCAGCCTGCTCGGCTACCGCGACGGCGCCAAGGTCTTCAGCGGGACCACCCTCACCGACACGGGCCACAGCGAGGCGCAGAACGTCCTGCTCGGCGCCTTCGCCGCCGACGGCTTCGAGCCCGACGACGCCGTCCAGGCCTTCTTCACCGCGTACGCCTACACCATCGGCTTCGTGATCGAGGAGCAGGCCGTCCGGCCGCTGCCGGGCGGGCCGCCCGCACCGGCGTACGACCTGGCGGCCCGCGCCGAGCGGATCGGCCCCGACCGGCCGCTCGCGGCGGCGGCGGGCAGCGGGCTCTTCACCGACCAGGAGCGGCGCTTCGAACAGGGCCTGGCCATCCTGGTGGCCGGCGTCGCGGCGCTCCTCGGGCCGGTCGGCTGACCCCCGCCACAGCACGAGGGGCGGTGGCCGCGGGCACCCGCCCGTTCGCCACCGCCCCTCGTCACCCGTTCGCGGCTACTCCGGCAACCGGTGCAGCCAGGTCAGCGGGGCCACCGTGATCACCTCGTCCGGCGAGCCGCTCCACTTCGCGTTCAGGCCCGCCTCCGCCAGGGCGGCGACGATCTCGCGGCCGATCTCGGCCGTCTCCTCCTCGGAGTGCCGGAACCCGCCGAAGCGCAGGGTCAGGCCCCCGCCGGCCGCCGCCCTCTCGGTGTCCTGCTCGTGGAAGAAGACGAACCCCCGCGATTCGTCGTCCGCCTCCCCGCCGATCTCGGCGTAGCCACAGCTGTTGCAGCAGGTGAAGTCCATCGCCGTGACGACGCCGTCGGACTCCAACTGGTCGAACGCCTCGACCAGCCGGTCGACGTCCGTGATCTCCGGCCAGCCGACCTGCTCGGTGAGCCGCTCCTCCCACAGCGGTGCGACGATCCGCTCCGCCTGGCCCTCCGTCAGGCCCTGTTCGTCCAGGTAGTCGACCAGCGCCTCGGCTATCTCGTCGGGCTCCTGGAAACCGCCGCGGATCAGCTCCCGGGCGCGCTCTCGGGCATCGTGCAGTACGTCGGGGGCGAGCGGCGATTCCTGGGTCATGCGCGAATCCTCGCACCCGCCGCCGACAACCCGCTGGCCGGGTGCCGTCCGCACTGTTAGCGTCCGGCGGATGACCTCCCTGTTCGAGCCTCCGCTGCTGTCCCGACTCAGGGCCGCCGAGCGCATCCTGATCGCCGGTGCGGGCGGCGGATTCGACGTCTACGCGGGACTTCCCCTCGCGCTCGAGACCGACAGTCTGTTCGTCAATCCGCTGATGACGCTGTACTTCGGCGTCACGGTCGAGGCGCTGGCCTCGGAGCACCTGTATCTGGATCGCATCGAGCACACCCGGCAGACCCGTCAGATCAGCTCGGTCATCGAGGACTTCCGCGAGAGCCTGCCGCGACAGCGGCCGCCCCGGCAGTTCCCGCACTGACGTGGCGCCGTCGCGGAGCAGGGTGTCCTCGCGGTGCGGGGTGTCTTCGCCGTGGCGGATGCCCGCGCGGTCGGCGGAGGTCGTGTCAGCCGGCGGCCAGCCGGAACTCCAGGTCGCCGAACCGCACCTGGTCGCCCGGCACGACCCGGACGGCGCCGGCCACCCGTCGCCCGTTGACGTGCGTCCCGTTGGTCGAGCCCAGGTCGTACAGCACCCAGCCGGCGCCCTCCCGCCGCAGCTCGGCGTGCGCGCGTGACACCGAGGCGTCGCTGAGCCGCAGACCGGATCCGGGAAGCCGGCCGATCGTCAGCAGGGCCGGTCCGGCCTGCGGCAGGTTCAGCCCCGGCAGTCGCTCGGCCCGCCAGGCGCCCCGCAGTCCGACCCCGAAGGCCGAGATCCGGCCGACCGTGCGCAGCACCAGGCCGGGGAACGTCGGGCCGGCCGGCAGGTCGGCCAGCACCGCGTCCAACTCGGCCCGGCTGCGTGCCTGGAGCACGATCTCCATCCGGGTCATGAAGGTGTGGTGCGACAGCCGCCCGCTCCCGGCGCCCTCGCGCAGCGCCCCGAGCGCCGAATCCCGCTCGGCCTCCGACGGGCGGGCCAACCCGGTCCGGTACTCAGCAGAGGTCATGGGCAGATTGTCGGGTCCGCCGGACGGGCCTGTCCAGAAGCCGGCCGCCGGTCACCCCCACCGCGAGGGGGCCGCCGCTCCCGTTCGTCCGGACCACCGCGTCACCGTCCTGCCCGGAAGCGCCGGCCCGGACGGGTGGTGCCCGACCCGCGCGGGCGCGGGCGCGGTCGGCCGTGTCGGGCAGGCCCTCGCTTCTCGGGCGGATCGGGCGCTCCGCGGACGGCTCTCGCTCCCGGACGGAGCCGTCAGGCCTTCCGGGCCGCGGCCAGGATCTTGTGCGTGGTGTGCAGGAACCGGCCGGTGCCCTGCCCGGGGTAGGACTTGCCGAACACCGCACCGGGGTTGGTGTTCATCCGTCCGCCCAGCAGGTGCATCACCACGTACGCGGTGCCCGGGTCGGCACCGATGATCTCGTAGTGGCCCTTGGGCGAGGTCTGCGGCAGCGGGAACCCGGTCGGCAGCGGCTCGGAGAGGAAGACCAGCACCAGGCGTACGTCCGGCCCGGCCTCGAACCCGGCGAACGGCTCGGCGGCGAGCAGCGACTCGACCTCCTCCACCGTGCGCAGCATGGCCGGTACGGGGTAGCCGAGGGCGGCGGCCAGATGCTCCTCGATCCGCCGGGTGAGGGCGGCGCGGTCCGTCTCGTCCGTGCGGAAGAAGACGTTGCCGCTCTGGATGTAGCTGCGTACACCGCTCAGCCCCAGTTCGGTGAACAGCTCGCGCAGCCGTTCCATCTTCACGGTGTGCCCGCCGACGTTGACGGCCCGGAGGAACGCGATGTACGTCGTCTCGGTCATCGGCCCAGTCTGGCACCGGGCACCGACAACCGCCCCGGACGGAGTCGGGCGTACGGGGCGGTTGTCGGTGCCCGGTGCCAGACTGACGGCATGGCTACCTGGCAGGATTTCGAGCACGAGGCACCGGATCTGGCGTCCGCGGTGCGGGCCCGTTTCGAGGCCAACAAGCACCATGTGCTGGCCACGGTGCGGGCCGGCGGCGCACCCAGGGTGAGCGGCACGGAGGTGGAGTTCATCGGCGCGGACCTGACGATCGGGTCGATGTACGGCGCGGTCAAGGCACGCGACCTGCAGCGGGACGCCCGCTTCGCGTTGCACAGCAACCCGGGGGATTCGTCGATGGAGGGCGGCGACGCCAAGGTCGCCGGCCGCGCGGTCGAGATCACCGACGCGGTCGAGCTGACCGCGTGGGAGTCGGAGCTGCCCGAGCCGCCGCCGCCCGGCCCGTTGCACGCCTTCCGGCTGGAGCTGGACCAGGTGGTGCTCACCAGCGTGGAGGAGGACCACCTGATGATCCTCTCCTGGCATCCGGGCGAGCCGGTGAAGACCGTCCAGCGCCACTGACCGTCCAGCGCCACTGACCGGCGGCCCGGCCGACCGGCCGTGCTCGGACCGGCCGTGCCCCGACCGCCCGTCCGCACAGGTGGCCGGGGGCTGTCGGGGGCTGTCGGGGGCCCCGGGGCCCCGGCGGCGCCTGCGGTCAGCGCTTCGGCGGCAGGATGGACTTCACGGCCTCCGGCGTCCGGGCGACGATCGCGTGGCCGTCGTCCGCCGTGATGATCGGCCGCTGGATCAGGACGGGGTGCTGGGCCAGCGCGGCGATCCAGCGCGGCCGGTCGTCCGCCTCGCGGGTCCACTGCTTCATACCGAGATCCTTGGCCGCCTGCTCGTCCAGGCGGGTGATGTCCCACGGTTCGAGAGCCAACCGCCCGAGCACCTGCTCCAGTTCGGCGGCGGTCGGCGGGTCCTCCAGGTACCGCCGCACGGTGTACTGGGCCCCGACGGCCTCCAGCTCGGTGAGTGCCGACCGGCATTTGCCGCAGCGAGGGTTGATCCAGATCTCCATCCGGCCAGAGTACCCACCGGCCGTGGCCCGGCGGCGCCACCGAGCCGCGCCGTCCTACCCGGGCCCGGCGCGGCGGACACCGGGGCCTAAGACCCGTCCCGGCGGGACCAAAGCAGGCGTCCACCGGCGGGATCCATACGCGACCATGAGAAGGCGGCCCCACGGCCGCCGGTCCGTGCCGTCGGTACGGCCCCTCCCGCCGCGAGAGGTTTCGCCCGTGCCCCCAGCCAGCCGTCCACCGCTCCGGAGCCCGGTCCTTCGGCCCGGAACCCCGACCTGGGTGCGCTGGCTGCCGGTGGTGCTGATCCTGCTCGACCTCGGTGCCGAGGCACTGTTCCCCTCGGCCGTCGCGGCGGGCTTCCTGCTCACCGCGCTCCCGGTGGTGGTCGCGTTCAGCTACGGCCCGGTGCTCGCCCTGCTGTCCACCGTCGGCGCCGTCGGCCTCCAGATCGCCCTGGCGGCGCGGGCCGGTCACCTGGACGAGCAGCACCACATCTGGGTCTACGTCGCCACCGTGCTCTCCGGCGTGATGGGGACGGCGCTGTCCTGGCAGCGGATGCGGCAGGAGCGGAACCTGGACGAGGCCCGGACCGTCGCCGAAACCCTGCAGCGCGCGGTGCTGCGTCCGGTGCCGGACCGGGCGGGCGGGCTGAGGATGGCCGGTCTGTACCGCGCCGCTCACACCGAGTCGGCGATCGGCGGCGACCTGTACGCGGTCTGCGACACCCGGTTCGGCGTCCGGATCCTGCTGGGGGACGTCCGGGGCAAGGGTCTGGAGGCCGTACGGACGGTGGCGGAGGTGCTCGGCGCGTTCCGGGCCGCCGCCCACGACACCGCCGACCTGGCCGAACTCGCCGAACAGCTGGACCGCACCGTCCGGCGCGAGGCGGTGGACCGGGAGGACGATGAACTGTTCGTCACGGCCGTGCTGCTCCAGCACCGGGCGGGCGCCGAGCACGTCGACGTCGTCAACCGGGGCCACCTCGCCCCGCTGCTGCTCTCCGGCTCCGCCGTGACCTCGGTGCGCTGCCCCGACGAACTGCCGCTGGGCCTGGGACATCTCGGGACGCCCGGGGGCCGGGCCGGGCTCACCCGGGTGGCCCTCCCGGCCGGGCACACGCTGCTCCTGCACACCGACGGTGTCAGCGAGGCCCGGGACGCCTCCGGCGAGTTCTATCCGCTGGCCGGGCGCCTCGGCGCGCTGGGCACAGCCCACCCGGAACACGTGGTCGCCTTCCTCGACCACGACGTGCACGCGTACGCGGGCCGGCTCTCCGACGACCTCGCCGTGCTGGCCGTCACCCCGCTCTGAGCCCGGGCGGCGGGTGGCCCGGCCTGTTCCGACTCCGGCCTGCTCCGCGTCCGGCGTGTTCCGAGCCGGGTCAGCTCCGAGCCCGGCCTGCCCGGGCTCAGGCCCGGCCGGCCTGCTTGAGCCGGTTGGCGGCGCGTTCGGCCGCGAGCTTGCGATGGAAGTCGAGCAGCCAGTCCGGCGGCCGGTGGAAGACGGCGTTCAGTTCGGCCACGGTGTCCACCCTGAGCCGGCGCTTGACGATGGTCGCGTGGGCGGTCTGCAGAGTCTTGGAGACGGTGCTGGGCTGCAAGCTGTCGTCGAGCGGCCGGGCCAGCACCTGCTCGGCCCTGGCCGACAGCAGCATCTCCGGGTGCGGCGGCCCGAGGACGGGCCCCGCCGGCGAGGCCGGCTCGGCCGCCGGAGCGCAGGGCTGCGAGGGCACGGCTCGGGCAGGCAAGGACTGCGACGGCGAGGACTGGGCGGGCACGGTGGCCCGGTTCGCCGGGTGGCGCAGTTGCCCGGCCCGGTCGGCCGCCCGCTGAGCGGCCAACCGGCGGTGGTGGTCGAGCAGCCAGTCGGGGGGCGCGGCGAAGACGGCCCGCAGGTCGCCGACGGTGCCGACGGCCAGGCCCCGGTCGGCCGGCGTGGGGGGCGCGAGCCGGAGGGCCTGGCCGACCTCCGTGACGGTCAGCGGCCGGTCCGCCGCCAGTGCGAGCAGCAGGAGGGCCTTGGGGGAGACGAGCAGCCCGGGGTGCGTCCCGCCGGGGACGTCACCGCGGCCGGTCGACGCCGGCGCCGGCGCGGGAGGACCGGCCGGGCGCCGCTGCTCGGCCAGCAGGACGAGCTTGCCGACCGCTGTTTCGGGGATGTGCAGCCAGCGCGGCTGCGGTCGCCGGTCGGGCCGGGCACGCGGCTCCTCGTACCGCAGGGGGAGCCGCCACCCCTGGTGGCGGGCCAGCGCGGCGGTGGCCCGGGCGGTCTCCTCGGGGACGCCGCCCTTGGTGAGCAGGACGTCCAGCAGCCGGGCCTCGGGGGTGTCGGGGCACCCGGCGCAGCGCGGGCAGATCCGCCAGACCCGTGCGCGGATCTCGATCTCCGGCGCGTCGACGCCCGCCGGGCCGCCGCAGTACGCGCAGGCCCAGTCCGCGTCCGGGCCGACGCTCCGGCGCACCGTGCGCGGGAGCGGCGCGACGGGCGGCAGGTCGGCCAGCAACCCGTCCAGCACCGCCATGCCGTCCCAGGGCTCCGGGCCGGCCGGGATCGGCGGGTCGGCCGGCCCCGCCTGTCCGGTCCCGGTGACCGCGCCGCGGGCCGGCGGCAGCGGCAGGCCGAGAGCGGCCCGCTTGGCCCGTACGCGGGTCTCGTCGGCGATCGGGTGCTCGGCCACGGTGCCGTACACCTGCGGGCGCTTCTCGGCGACGCACAGCGCGTCGACGGCCTCGGCGAGGTGCAGGGCGGGGATCCGGCGCTGCTGGGCGGCCACGGTGACGAGTGGGAGGATCCGGCGGATCTCGGGGCCGTCGGCGGCGAGCAGGATGTCGTGGGCGGCCAGTACCGCCTCCGGGCCGACCTCGGCGGTGCCCGGCCAGGTCCTCAGTGCTCCGCAGGCCGTGACCAGGTACGTGAAGGCTTCACGGCGGCACTGCGCCGCGAACCGGAGCCGGTCCGGACTGTGGCCGGCCCGTACCCGCCGCCGTGCGTCCTCCACCCGCCGCGCCCAGTGGATCAGTCCGGCGGCGATCTCCTTCGTCAGCACCGGACCATCATGGCGGCCGCTCCGCTCCGTACGCGGCCGGTCACGAAAAAGTAGCCCGTACGTGTGAGCGGACGGGCGGACCGCACGACGGTCGCGGCGAGCCGCCCCGCACGCGCGATCCCGGATCGAACGCCGCCTCCCCGGGGGCCGGCGCCGTCGTGCGGTCCGCCCTGCCTGCCGGCGAAGGTGCTCACCCGGTACCGGGGCGATCCCCGGTCGCGGCGCACGACCGACCGGAGCCGGGGGACTGGGGTCTTTCCTCGATGCGAGCGGACGGGCCCGATGGTGTGCTGCTGGGCGACAGTCATCGACGCAGCGGTCGTAGGAGAGCAGTGACATCCATGCCCGTGGCGGGCCTCGGAGCCGGAGCCGCCGGCCACCCCGCAGACCTGGTGGTTCGCAACGCGAAGATCCACACCGGAGATCCGAGGCGGCCGTCCGCCTCCGCCCTGACGGTGGTCGACGGCGTCGTCGGCGTCCTCGGGAACGACGCGGACGTCGCCGCTCACATCGGCCCTGGCACCCGGGTCGTGGACGCACTCGGCCGTCGGGTGATTCCAGGTCTCGACGACTCGCACTGCCACATCATCCGCGGCGGTCCGCACTACGTCCTCGAACTCCGATGGGACGGCGTCACCTCGCCGGCCCAGGGTCTCGGAATGCTGCGCGAGCAGGCCGCCCGGACCCCGGAGGGCCAGTGGGCCCGTGCTGACCGTGGCCGGCGGCCGGATCGTTCACGCGGTCGGCGAGTTCGAGGGACTGGCCGCGCCCCCGCCGGAGGTCGAGCCGCACTGGAGTCCGGTCGCCCACTTCGGGGGCTACCAGGCCGCTGCGCCTCGCGGCGGATCCGGGATCCGGCAGGCGGACCACCTCGCGCAGGCGGCCGCCGAGTCCAGGCTCCAGCACGCGTGGCGGGTGGCCCGCGGGGACGCCCCGGACAGCCCGCCGGCGCCTCACCCGGCCGACGCCTGTTTCGAGTGAGAGGGCTCTGCTGATGGACAGCGGCCTCCTGATCCCACGGATCGTCACCGGCCTCCTGCTGGTCGGGCACGGCGTGCAGGAGGTCAGCCACCGCCTCGGCGGCGCGGGGCTCGCCGGTGGCGTGGCCGGTCGGGTCGAACGCCGTCGCCGCCGTCCCGGGCGTCGTCGGGGCGCTGCTCACCCGGGTGCTCCTGCGCCGCGGCATGCCGGCGACGCCTCCACCCGGACCGCGTGAGGCAGCCGGCACGACGGCACCCTCGCTCACCACCTCGACCACCATGCCCGAACACCACTGTCGAACCCTGAAGCCTTGGAAAGGCCCGAATCATGAACGCAGGACCCATACCCTCGACCGCGGCGAACCGGCGGGCGTTTCTCAGGACCGCGGGCGCCGCCCTGACCGTGCCGGCAGCCGCGGCGCTCATCGGCGGGGTGTCCGCCGGCACGGCGGGCGCGGCTCCGGTGGCCGGGACGTCGGCGGAGGCGACCTCGCCGCTCGACCTGCCTGACTTCGCCCCGATCCCGCCCGCCGCGTCCGGGCCCGCACTCAACGCCGCCGGATACCACGTCGGCCGGATCAACGGCCACCTCTACTGGGTCACCGACGGGTCCTACCAGTCGATGTTCCTCAGTACGAAGGACGGCGTCGTCCTGGTCGACGCGCCGCCGACCATCGGGCACAACCTGCAACGCGCCATCGACGACGTGACGCTGGCCAACGGCCGCCCGAACCGGGTGACCCACCTGATCTACTCCCACTCCCACGCCGACCACGCCGGGGCGTCCTCGATCTTCGGCAAGGACGTCGTCCGGATCGGCCACAGCGAGTGCCGCCGCCTGCTCGTGCGCGACGCCGACCCGAACCGCCCGGCTCCGCGGGTCACCTTCGACGAGCGTTACACCCTGCACGTCGGGGGCGAGACGCTGGAACTGGCGTACCACGGCCCGAACCACTCGCCGGACAACATCTTCATCCACGCGCCCGCCCACGGCACCCTGATGCTGGTGGACGTGCTCTACCCCGGCTGGGTCCCGTTCAAGGGCCTCGCCGTCTCCCAGGACATCCCGGACTGGCTCCAGTCCCAGCACACCGCCATGGACTACCCGTGGCAGACCCTCGTCGGCGGGCACCTGGGACGGCTCGGCACGCGCGCCGACGCCGACCTGCAACTCGCCTACCTGGCCGACCTGGCGGCCGGTGTCCGAGGTGCGATGAACCTCGACCCGACGCCGTACTTCGCGAAGTACGGGCCGGCCGGCAACTCGTGGGCGGTCTTCCGGACCTACCTCGACGCGGTCGCCAAGAAGGCCGCCGACCCGGTCATCGCCAAGTACACGGGTGTCCTGGCCGCCGCCGACGTCTTCACCCAGGAGAACGCCGCCACCCTGGTCGAGTCGTTCCGGATCGACAGCGGGATCCTCGGCCCGTTCAGCACGCATCCGTAGGCCGGTTCCGCATCGACGGGTTCGGCTCCCGGCCGTCGGTCACCGGCCGGGAGCCGAACCCGGTTTCATCGTCCGGGACCCGCACGATGACGCGGCAGCCCCGGCCGTGCCCTGCGACCGAGGGCTTTCCCCCCTCGGTCAGGCGTTTCCCCCGAGCGCGGCGGTCAGTTTGCGCCGGGTGGTGATCCGGAGCTTCCGGAACACCTTGTTGAGGTGGTACTCGACCGTCGACGCCGTGATGAAGAGCCTGGCGGCGATCTCGGCGTTGGTGGCCCCACCAGCGGCGAGGGTCGCCACCTGCATCTCCTGGGGTGTCAGGTCGTGCTCGGTGTGCGCCACCCGCTTCCGGGCCCGCTCGCCGGTGGCCAGCAGTTCCACCCGGGCCCGTTCGGCGAAGGTGGCGGCTCCCATGGCGGTGAACATGTCGTGCGCGGTCCTGAGCCGGCCGCGCGCGTCGATCCGGCGCTTGCGGCGGCGCAGCCATTCGCCGTAGAGCAGATGGGTCCGGGCGAGCTCGGTGACGATCCGGGTCTGCCCGAGCCGGTCGACCGCCTCGGCGTACAGCGCCTCCGCGTGCTCGTCGCCGGCCATCAGGGCCCGGCACCTGGCCAGCAGGCCCAGCGCCCACTGCGTCCCGCTGGCCGACGCGCGCTCCTCCAGGCGTTCGAGGGCCGCCTTGGCCGCGCTCTCGTCCCCGGACCGCACGCCGGCTTCGACGATCTCGTGCAGGACACGGGCTCCCGAGGTGGGCTGGTCCTTCTCGAACGAGGGCAGCGCGCAGGCCAGCGCCTCGCTGTAGCGGCCGAGGCTGTTCTCCAGGACGGCCAGGCAGTTCATGACGTGGTCGCCGAAGTTGGTGTCCTCGAAGTGTTCGGTCCAGACGCTCCTGATGGTCTCCACGGTCTGGCGGGTCTCGGCCTCCCGGCCGCTCCAGGCCAGCAGTTCGACCCGGTGGACCGGGCCGTCGGGCCGGATGCCGATCGCGCCGGCGAGCTCGGTGGACTCGTCGAGGCAGGCCGAGGCGGCCGCGAACCGGCCGGCGCGGATCTCCCAGGTCGCCTGGACCATGAGGGTGGTGCGCAGTGCGCCCAGCGCGCCGGTGGCCCGGTCGTGGGCGTCGATCCGTCGGCAGGCCCCCCAACCGTGCTCGTCGTCCCAGATGTCGTCGGACGCGAACATGGCGATCACGGCGAGGGGCAGGCCGGCCTCGCTGAGTTCGCCGTCGGAGCTGATCGCGGTCAGTGCCCTGTGCAGCAGCGGCGCACCCGCCTCGTACCCGACGGCGAGGCGTACGGCGTAGGCGTTCAGCAGCAGTTCGGGGACCGTGGTACCCGTGGCGTCCATCGCGGGCGAGGCCAGGGCCGTGCGGGCGACGTCCTCCGGCGTGGTGCCCACGGCGCGGTGGTTGGCGATGAGCACCGTCGCCATCGCCTCGAACAGCATCCGCCGGGCCAGTGGGGCGTCGATGCCGGCGATCGAACCGGCGGCGTCCAGCAGGATCGCCGGGGCGGCGGTCACCCGGACGAAGTAGATCTCGACGGTCGCCCTGGCCTGCCGGGCCTTGGCGCGTACGACGGGATCGCCGAGCCCGGGCTCGGCCCGGTCGAGCACGGCTTGCGCGGCGGCCGGGTCGCCGAGGGTCAGGTAGGCGCCGGCGGACGTGACGAGCCGCGCCGAGCAGTCCCGGTCCTGGGGGGACAGTTCCGCGGCACGGACGAGAAAGGCGGCCTGCCCGGCGTAGCCGCCGCGGGCCCGCGCGCGCTCCGAGGCCGCCTCCAGCTCGACGGCCACGGCCTCGTCGAGGCCGATCGTCGCCTCGGCACGGTGCCAGGCACGCCGGTCCTGGTCCCGGACCGGGTCGCTGACGGCGGCCAGCGCCGCGTGGACCCGGCGGCGGTCCTCGGCCGCGGCACCGCGGTGGACGGCGGACCGGATCAGCGGGTGCCGGAATTCGACATGCCGACGGTGGGTCACGATGTCGGCGTTCAGCGCGGGGTCCGCCGCCTCGGGCGACAGTCCGAGGTGCCCGGCCGCACGCCACAGCAGGGCCGGGTCGTCGGGCGACGCCGCGGACAGGAGCAGCAGCAGCGCCTGCGTCTCGGCCGGCAGGGTCCGGACCTGGCGCAGGAAGTGTGCTTCCAGCAGGGGGCCGACCGGCAGCGGGGCGGGCAGCGGGGCCTTGCCGGCGAGCTGCTCCGCGGCCAGCTCTCCGGCCAGTTCGATCAACGCGAGCGGATTGCCGCCGGTGTCGGCGACGATCCGCTCGGCGACGCCCGCGTCGAGCCGCCCGGGCACGCCGACCGCGAGCAGGGCTCTGGCCTCGTCGTGCGCAAGACCGGCTATGCGGGCGGTGGGCACTCCGTCGAAGAGCGGCGCGGCGGTGGCGGCCTCGCGGCCGGCCAGCAGGATCCCCACCGCGTCGGCCCGCAGCCGCCGCCCGACGAAGGCCAGGGCCTCGGCCGACTCCCGGTCCAACCACTGCACGTCGTCGACCAGGCACAGGACCGGTTGCGCCGTGGCGGCGTCGGCGAGCAGCGTGAGCGTGGCCAGGCCCACCAGATAGCGGTCCGAGGGGCCCGCGGCGAGGAGGCCGAACGCCGAACCCAGCGCATCGCGCTGCGGGGCGGGGAGCCGGTCGACGCCGCCGAGCAGCGGGCGCAGCAGCCGGTGCAGCGCCGCGAAGCCCAGCCGCGCCTCGGATTCGACGCCGGCGATCCTCATGACGTTCAGGTCGGCGGCCTCGTGCGCGGCGTGGTCCAGTAGGCGGGTCTTGCCGATCCCGGCCTCACCGATCAGCAGGAGTGTGCCGCTGGCTCCGCCCTGGACCGACGCCAGCAGGGCGTCGAGTCTGAGGACCTCGGCGTGCCGTCCCAGGATCGGAGAGATGGTTGCGGGCGGGAACATGGTCGCTCCTCGTTGACGGAGAGGCCCCGGGGGCCCACTACGGATAACAGGCGCGGGTCGCGGCGACGTTGCAGAGCGAGGACAGGGAGGCGACGGCGTGGACGCTGCCGGTCGGTCGGCGCCTTCGCAGGTCGGGAAGGCCCGGTGGCCGGTACGCCCTGGCGGTTCCGGCGGATCCGCGGTGCGAAACTAGTCGGCCCCGGGGCGCCCTCGCGAGCGTCATGTGACGGTGCTGCCGCCGGGTGGGGCGGCCGACGGCCCGGGCCTAGCCGCCGGCCGCGCGCACGACCGAGGCCAGCTCGGAGCGGGAGGTGATGCCGAGCTTCGGGAAGATCCGGTGCAGGTGGGAGCTGACGGTGCGGTGAGACAGGTACAGCCGTTGGCCGATCTCGCGGTTGGTCAGTCCTTCGGCGGCCATCTGCACGATCTGGAGTTCCTGCGGCGTCAACCGGTCGCGTGCGTCGGGGCTGCGGCGCCTGCTGCGCTCGCCGGACGCCCGCAGTTCCTGGCGGGCCCGTTCGCTCCAGGGGATGGCTCCCAGCGCGTCGAACGTCTCCCTGGCCGCCCGCAGATGGGTCCGGGAGTCCACGGCCCGCCGTCGGCGCCGCAGCCATTCGCCGTAGGCCAGTTGGGTCCGCGCCCTGATGAAGGGCCAGCCGGTCAGATCCGCGCTCAGTGCCGCGGCGAACAAGGCGTCGGCGTCGTCGTCGGCCAGGACGGCGCGGGTGAAACGCAGTGCGGCGTGCAGCGCGGGCGAGGGCGTCCGGAGCGCGGTGGCCTCCATGTCCCGGACGATGCCCCGGATGGCCTCGCCCTGCCCGCAGTGGACCGCGGCGTCGGCGAGGTCGGCCAGGGCGTAGCAGCTCAGCGCGATCTGGTGCGAGTGATCGGCGCGGTCGTAGATCCGCCGTAGCTGGGCACACGCCTCCTCGAAGCGTCCCAGGGCCAGCGCGTTCATGCCCCTGGCCACCTGCACCCGGCACAGCACCGGTCGGGCGCCGACCGGCAGCGCCAGCAGTTCGGCCTCCTCGGCCAGGGACTCGGCCCGCCCGTGGTCGCCGCGCACGGCGGCGATCACCGCCTCGTTCGCCCGCAGCAGCCCGTAGAGGAACTGCTGGCCGGTCTCGCGCGCCAGCCTGCTCGACTCCTCGGCGACCGGGATCGCCACGTTCAGATCACCCGTCTGGACCGCCGCCCACGCCTCCGTGCCCAGGGCCCTGGTCAGCAGCCCGAGCCGGCCCTGCGACCTGAGATCCACGCTCGCGGAATCGCTGAACCTCTGCGCCAGGTCGAATGCCCCCACCATGAGCGCCGCGTTCCCCAGCAACCGTTCCGCCCGCGCGTCGACGCCGGCCTGGCGCTCCGCCACCCGCAGCCGGTCCATGACGGCGGCGCCGCGTTCGATCGGAGCCGCCCAGGCGAGGATCGCCACGAGCCACTGCTCCAGCGCGGCGTCGGCCGGCAGGGATTCGGCGACCGCGACCACCTGCCGCCGGGCCTCGGCTCCCGGCTCGGTCCAGAAGCAGAGTTGGGCGGCACTCCACAGGATGCGCACCGCCAGCTGAGGGTCCCCGGCGCCGGCCACCGTCTCGGCGAGCCCGGCCAGCGACCGCGCGTCAGCGGTCCGGTTGCGCAGGCCCTCGTCGAACGTGCCCCGGATCCACACCAGCCGGGCCCGCTGCTGCGATGACAGGTCGAGTCCCGAGGCCTGGCTCAGCAGGCCGGCCACCACCGTGCGGTCCCCGAGTTCACCGGCAAGGTCCGCCGCCCGCAGCAGTCGCTCGGCCCGCAGTGAGGGATTCTCGCTGAGCCTGGCCGCGTGCTCCAGCGCCGCCACCGCCGCCGCGACCGCTCCCCGCCGCTCCGCGCGCGCCGCCGTGGCCTGCAGTTCGGCGGCGACGCGTTCGTCCGGGCGCGAGGCGGCCGTGGCCAGGTGCCAGCTGCGGCGGTCGTCCTGGCCGGTGAGCACCTCGGCCAGGGCGGCGTGGACCGCGTGGCGCTGGGGCAGGCTCATGTTCTGGTGGATCGCCGAGCGCATGAGCGGATGGCGGAACCAGAGGTCGGTGGCGTTCATCTCGACCAGGTGCGCGCGGACGGCCGCCTCCAGGTCGGCGATCCCGACCCGGCCCGCGCCGCCGAGCAGGGCCTCCGCCGCGCTGAACACCTCCTCCAGCGAGCTGCCGTCGTTGAGGGCGGCGACCTGGAGCAGGGTGCGGGGCAGAGCGGGCAGGCCGGACAGCCGAGCGGTGAAGGCGCGTTCCAGACGGGTGGTCAGCGGCAGCCAGGTGGCGGCCGCGATGGCGCTCCCGCCGGAGTCCCGCGTGGCCCGGGGCAGTTCGGTCAGGGCGAGGGGATTGCCCGCGGACTCGGCCAGGAACCGCTGCCGCAGTTCGGGGGAGAGCTCCGGGGCGTGGGCGTCGAGGAGCTCGGCGGCATGCTCCGCGGTCAGCGGCGGCAGGGCGAGTTCGGGCAACTGCGCATCGTCCAGTCGGGAGTGGAAGCCGTCGCGGATCGACGCGAGCAGGACCACGGGCTCGGACTCCAGCCGGCGGGCCACGAACGCGAGCACGCTGACGGTGGAGTGGTCCAGCCACTGGGCGTCCTCGGCGACCAGCAGCACCGGGGCACCGGCGGCGGCGTCGGAGAGCAGGTTGAGCACCGCCAGGCCGACCAGGTAGATGTCCGGCACCGCCGAGTCGGCGCCGCCGACCGCCGCCGTGAGAGCGTGCCGCTGGTGGTCCGGTAGCGCGGAGGCGGCCGCCCGGACCGGATGCAGCAACTGCTGGAGTCCGGCGTAGGGGAGGTGCGACTCGCCCTCCACCCCGGACATCGTCAGGACCCGCATCCCCGCATCGGCGGCGTAGGCGCCGGCTTCGGAGAGCAGGGCGGACTTCCCGATGCCGGGTGCCCCGCGCACCGTCAGGGCGGCGCCGCACGTGCCGGCCCGGTCGATCAGGCCCCTGAGATGCTCGGTTTCCGTCGCGCGCCCGACGAGCGGCACCCGGCCTCCTAGGGGAAGTGCTGATCCGGTACGCCGCCGGACATCAGATGATCATATCGCGTCCGGTCGACGACATGGGGGTGTGACTACCGATCACAGGACCGCTCCCGAGGGACACTTGGCGACTGGGGTCTTTCCCCGGTGCGAGCGCCGCCGTCCTCGTGGTGTGCTGGAGATCCGAGCACGACCCGTCCCCGCCGAGAGGCAACCATGACGACACCGACACCCGTCATCTTCATCCACGGACTGTGGCTGCACGCCACATCCTGGGAGCCCTGGATCGAGCTCTTCGCCCGCGAGGGCTACGCGCCGTCCGCGCCTGGCTGGCCCGGCGACCCCGAGACCGTCGAGGACTCCCGCGACAACCCCGAGAGCATCGCCGACCACGGCATCGACGACGTCGTCGAGCACTACGCCGCGATCATCCGCGGCCTCGACACCGCTCCCATCCTGATCGGCCACTCCTTCGGCGGCATGATCGCGCAGAAGCTCCTCGGCCAGAATCTCGCCGCGGCCGCCGTCGCGATCGACGCCGCGCAGATCAAGGGGGTCCTGCCGCTTCCGCTGTCCGCGCTGCGGGCCACCCTGCCGGTGTTCAGGAACCCTGGGAACAAGCACCGCGCGGTGTCCCTGACCGCCGAGCAGTTCCGTTTCGCCTTCGGCAACGCGGTGTCCGAGGAGGAGTCGAACCTGCTCTTCGCACGCTGGACGATCCCCGCGCCGGGCAAGCCGTTGTTCGAGGCCGCCGCCGCGAACTTCAACCCGCACTCCCCGGCGAAGGTCGACACCGCCAACGGTCTGCGCGGACCGCTGCTGCTGATGACCGGCGGCAAGGACCACACCGTTCCCGAGGCCGTCACCCGGGCCACCCTCAAGCAGTACCGCCACTCCGACGCGGTCACCGACATCACCGACTTCCCCGACAAGGGTCACTCGCTGACCGTCGACAGCGGCTGGCGCGAGGTCGCGGACACCGCGCTGGCCTGGCTGCGCCGGCAGTCCCTGTAACCCTCCCCACCGAGATCGAAGGAGACCGCCGTGGAGCTCGGACTCTCTGGAAAGACCGCCGTCGTCACCGGCGCGGGACGCGGCATCGGCCTGGCGGTGGTGCGCGCACTGGCCGACGAGGGGGTCCGCGTCGTCGCCGGCGCCCGCCAGGTCTCCGCGCCGCTGACGGCGCTGGCCGCCGACGGCCGCGTCGTCCCCGTCGAGGTGGACCTCGCCGAGACCGACGGCCCCCAGAGGCTCATCGACGCAGCCGTCGAAGCCGTCGGCGCCCCGGACATCCTGGTCAACAACGTCGGCTCGGTCCGGCCCCGTGTCGGCGGCTTCCTGACGGTGACCGACGACGACTGGGCCGCGACACTGAACATCAACTTCCTGGCCGCCGTGCGCGCCACCCGGGCTGTCGTCCCGCTCATGCTGCGGCGCGGCACCGGCACCATCGTCACCGTCTGCTCGGTCAACGCCTTTCTGCCGGACCCGCTCGTCATCGACTACAGCGCCGCGAAAGCCGCCCTGGCCAACTTCACCAAGGCGCTGTCCAAGGAACTGGGACCGCAGGGCGTTCGCGTCAACAGCATCAGCCCCGGCCCCGTCGCCACCGGCCTGTGGCTGGCGGACGACGGAGTCGCCGCGACCGTCGCTCGCGCCTCGGGCAACACGGCCGCGGCCGTCGCCGAGCAGGCCGCCGCGGATGCCCCCACCGGCCGCTTCACCTCTGCCGAGGAAGTCGCCGACCTGGTGCTGCTCCTGGCCGGCGACCGGGCCGGAAACGTCAACGGCGCCGACTTCGTCATCGACGGCGGCCTCGTCAGCACGCTCTGACCGCTGCCCTCCTGACCACCCGCGGCGCTGGCCACCCGCGGCGCTGGCCGCCGCCCTCCTGATCACCCGCGGCCCTGGTCGCTGCATCCCTGACCAACCGCGCCCGTCTGTCCGGCGCACCGTAGCGCAGCACCCCACACCGTTTGGAGCCACTCATGGGACACCCCCATGCCCTTTTCCGGCGTCCCGGCCTGGCCCTGGGCGCCGCAGCGGCGGCCGTCCTGCTGACGGCCGCCGCCGTCAGCGCCACCCCGGCCCCCGCGCAGGCGACCGCGGCCCCCGCGCCCCCGGCGGCCGCCTCCAGTCGCCATGAGCAGATGCCGCCCGGATTCACCGAGCACCTGGCGCATGTCGGTTCCCTCGGCATCGACTACGTCGTCGGCGGCCATGGTCCGACCCTGGTCCTGCTCCACGGCTATCCGCAGACCTGGTACGAGTGGCGGCACATCATGCCGGCGCTCGCCGAGCACTACACCGTCATAGCACCGGACCTGCCCGGCGCCGGGCGCAGCGACGCCCCGGCGACCGGCTACGACAAGAAGTCGATGGCAGCCGATCTGCACGGACTCCTGGTGCAACTCGGCCGCGACAAGAACGTCAACATCGTCGGGCACGACATCGGCACCATGGTCGCCTACTCCTACGCCGCCGCACATCCGGCCGACGTCAGCAAGCTGGTGCTCAGCGAGGCACCGATCCCCGACCCGAGCATCTACTCCTTCCCGTCTCTGACCGACAGCGGCCCGGGAGCCTGGCACTTCGGCTTCTTCGCGCTCACCAACGGCCTCCCCGAGCAGCTGATCGAGGGGCGCGAGACGTTGTGGACCGACAAGTTCATCGCCGACCTCGAAGTCAACCAGGGCGCGGTCACCCCGGACGAGATCTCGGTGTTCGCCGGCTTCCTGAAGGACAGGGCGCACCTCGAAGCGAGCTTCGCGTGGTTCCGCACCCTGCCGCAGGACATGGTCGACAACGCCGTCTACCAGAAGAGCAAGCTCACGATGCCGGTCCTGGCGATCGGCGCCGACGGCAGCCTCGGATCCTTCGTGCCCGACCAGGTGCGGCAGTACGCGACCGACGTCACCGGCGTGGTGGTGAGGAACTCCGGTCACTGGCTGTACGAGGAACACCCCGCCGAGATGACCGGCATCCTGCTCGACTTCCTGAAGAGCTCGTCATGACCGCCTTCGCCGCCACGGGTGAACCGTTCTGGTTCCTCGGCGGACGGACCCGAGTCCTGGTACCCGGCCGGAGCACCGGTGGCTCCGTCAGCGTGCTGGAGTTCACCGACTCGGACGGACACGCGCCGCCGCTGCCCGTCCACGACAGCGAGGAAGACGGCCGAGGGTGTGTTGTGGCGGTTCAGGCCGCCAAGGGGTCCGGTGCCGAGATCGAACTCGGTTCGCGCTCATTCACATCGCGAGTCCTGAAGTGTTCGATGCGAAGTGGCCGGACCACGTTTCCGCAGGTCAGCGAGGTGCTGACCTGCGGAAACGGCGCGGGGCCGAACGGTGTTTCCGCAGGTCGGGGACCCTCTTACAGGTCGTAGTAGAGCTCGAACTCGTGCGGGTGCGGGCGCAGCGCGATCGGGGCGATCTCGTTGGTGCGCTTGTAGTCGATCCAGGTCTCGATCAGGTCCGGGGTGAAGACGCCGCCCGCGAGCAGGTACTCGTGGTCGGCCTCCAGGGCCTCCAGTACGGCCGGCAGTGAGGCCGGGACCTGCGGAACCGAGGCGTGCTCGTCGGGGGCCAGCTCGTAGAGGTCCTTGTCGACCGGCTCCAGCGGCTCGATCTTGTTCTTGATGCCGTCCAGGCCCGCCATCAGCATCGCGGCGAAGGCGAGGTAGGGGTTGGAGGACGGGTCGGGGGCGCGGAACTCGATGCGCTTGGCCTTGGCGTTGGAGCCCGTGATCGGGATCCGGATCGCGGCCGAGCGGTTGCGCTGCGAGTACACCAGGTTGACCGGCGCCTCGAAGCCGGGGACGAGGCGGTGGAAGGAGTTCACCGAGGGGTTGGTGAAGGCCAGCAGCGACGGTGCGTGCTTGAGCAGGCCGCCGATGTAGTAGCGGGCCGTGTCGGAGAGCCCGGCGTAGCCCTGCTCGTCGTAGAAGAGCGGCGAGCCGGACGTCCACAGCGACTGGTGGACGTGCATGCCGGAGCCGTTGTCGCCGAAGATCGGCTTCGGCATGAAGGTGGCGGTCTTGCCGTTGCGCCAGGCGACGTTCTTGATGATGTACTTGAACAGCATCAGGTCGTCGGCGGCGTGCAGCAGCGTGTTGAACTTGTAGTTGATCTCCGCTTGGCCGGCCGTGCCGACCTCGTGGTGCTGGCGTTCGACCTCCAGGCCGGCCGCGGCCAGCTCCAGGGACATCTCGGCGCGCAGGTCGGCGAAGTGGTCGACCGGCGGGATGGGGAAGTACCCGCCCTTGTACTTGACCTTGTAGCCGCGTGCGTCGCCCTCGGCGGAGCCGCTGTTCCAGGCGCCGGCCTCGGAGTCGATGTGGTAGTACGAGGCGTTCGCGCTGGTCTCGAAGCGGACCGAGTCGAAGACGTAGAACTCGGCCTCGGGCCCGAAGTACGCGGTGTCGGCGATCCCGGAGGAGGCGAGGTAGGCCTCGGCCTTCTTGGCGACGTTGCGCGGGTCGCGGCTGTAGGCCTCGCCGGTGATCGGATCCTGGATGAAGAAGTTGATGTTGAGGTGCTTCTCCTTGCGGAACGGGTCCAGGCGGGCCGTGGCAAGGTCGGGGACGAGCGCCATGTCCGACTCGTGGATGGCCTGGAAGCCGCGGATCGACGAGCCGTCGAACATCAGCGTCTCGGACGGGTCGAAGGTCGCCGCAGGCACGGAGAAGTGCTGCATGACGCCCGGCAGGTCGCAGAACCGTACATCGACGAACTTGACGTCATTGTCCGCGATGTACTGCTTGACCTCGGCGGCGTTGTTGAACATCCATCCTCCATCAGCGTGCGGATCGGGGCTCAACCCTAGGAATGGCCCGTTTCCTGTTGGTGGCTCTGCCGTTTCCTGCATGTTAACCGCCCTCGTCCGACGGGCGGCAAAGGTGGACGGTTCCGGGCAAAACGCTGCGCCCCCACGGGGAGTGCGCCGCAAGTGGTCCAGACCACTTGCGGCAAGTCGCCGAAGGGCGGTTCACCCTCCGGGGGAGGCGGTGGCGGCGCGTCGGAGCCGCCCGGTTAGTGTGGATTCGTGGACACCAGAGAAGCGTTGGGATCGTGGATCGACGGCCCGAAGGCGGCCGCCGAGAAGATGGGTGCCGATTTCGGCTACCGCGGCGAGCGCCTCGGACTGCCCCAGGAGGGCCCCGGCTCGATGGCCGGCCCCGGCCGCCGGCTCGGCGCGCTGTTCGTCGACGGCTGGCTGGTGGGCCTGGTCGCGTACGGACTGCTCGCGCGCGGAGACCAGGCGGAGGCCAATCTCTGGACCACCCCGCTCTTCTACGCCGTCACCGCCCTCCTGCTCGCCACCACGGGGACCACCGTCGGCAAGCGCCTGTTCGGCCTCCGGGTGGTCCGTCCGGACGGCAGTCGCGCCACCATCCCGCAGACCCTGCTGCGCACCCTGCTGCTCTGTCTCGTGGTGCCTGCCCTGGTTTGGGACCGTGACACCCGTGGGCTGCACGACAAGGCGGTCGGCACGGTCGAGGTCCGGATCTGAGTACCTCGCCGCTCGGGGAGACGGGCGCCTGAGCGCCGGGACGCCCCCGGGCGCCCGGCGCCGCGCCCGAGGAGCCCCGAGAAAAGCCCCCGGGGCCCTGCGAAGCCCCAGAAGCCCCCAGAAGCCCCGGGGCCCCCGGGGAACGAACGGAAGCGATCGGCACCGAAGGAACGCGGGAGTCAAACGGCCCCGCCGCGGGATGTCCGCGGCGGGGCCGTGTCGTGTGTCGGGGCGGTGGCGGTTCAGCGAACCTGGCCACCCTTGGGCATCCGGGCGCCCTTGGGCATCGGGCCCTTGGGGATCGGCGCCTTGGAGAGCAGGTCGCCCAGTGCGCGCAGCCGGTCGTTGGTCTCGGTGACCTGGGCCGGGGTGATCGCGCGCGGCAGCCGCATCAGGTGGACCTGCAGCTTCTTCAGCGGGACCTCACCCTCCCCGGTGCCGACCACGATGTCGTGGACCGGGATGTCCCCGACGACGCGCGACATCTTCTTCTTCTCGGCGGCCAGCAGCTGCCGGACCCGGTTGGGGTTGCCCTCGCCGATCAGCGCGATGCCGGGGCGGCCGACCGCCCGGTAGACCGCGTCCTGGCTGCGGGTCACCGCGACCGGGGTCTGGTTGGCGCTCCAGCCGCGCTTGATGTTGTTCAGCACGGCCGCGACCGCGCCGGGCTGGCCCTCCATCTGCCCGAAGGCGGCACGTTCGGCCCGGCGTCCGAAGACCACCGCCATGGCCAGAAAGGCCACGATGAAGCCCAGGATGCCCACGTACACCGGGTGGCCGATTGCGAAGCCGATGGCGAGGAACACGCCGAAGGTCAGCAGGCCGACGCCGGCGATGATCAGGCCGATCTTTGTGTCGACCTTCTTGGTCATTTGGTACGCCAGACGGATCTGCTTGAGTCGCCCGGTGTTCTCGGATGTTTCCCTCGCCATAACGCTCATGGTACGTGGCCGCAGCGCGGTATATCCAAGCCCGGTGCCTGTTAGGCCCGAACCGTGATCCCTCCGGCCGAGCGCAGGCCCTCCGGAAGGCCCGCGACCGCGGCCCGCGCACATCCCCGGTCGATACCCCGGGCCGGTATCCCGAGCCCGTGCCGGGCCCGGATCCGGCCACTGCCCGCACCGGTGGGAGGCCCGGTCAGCGGCGCCCGGCCTCCGTGGCGGCGCCCGCCGGGCGGGCCGGGCCGCCCCGGTCGGCGGCGAGCCGCCGGTTCTCGCAGACCGCCGCCCAGGCGTTCTGCCGGGCGTGCCGCTGGCCGCCCCCGAGCAGCACGCTCTCGGCCAGCCGCAGCGCGTTGCCGCCGACCGATCGAATCCTTGCCTGCATGCCGAACAGCTCCCCTCGGTGTCGAGAAGGTCCTGACAGTTCCACGGTCACCACTTGGTGTTACCAGGCCGTGACCGGGTCGTCAAAGCCTGATGAAGACCCGGCGCCCCTTTGGCGGAACGGAATACGGCAGACGTGCGCCGGAGCGCCGGACCGGCCGTCGGCGGCCCGCGGACGGGAGCGGACATGCGGACGGGAGGGGCGGGGCCGCCGTGGCCCCACCCCTCCCGTCCGCATGTCTCAGACCGTGGCCTTCGCGCGGTGCTCCAGCGCCTGGCGGTACAGCCGCCCGGCGCGGTACGAGGAGCGCACCAGCGGGCCGGACAGCACACCGGCGAAGCCGAGCTCCTCGGCCTCCTCCTGCAGCTCCACGAACTCGTGCGGCTTCACCCAGCGCTCGACGGGGTGGTGGCGCAGCGAGGGGCGCAGGTACTGGGTGATGGTGATCAGCTCGCAGCCGGCGCCCACCAGGTCGGCCAGCGCCTGGCTGACCTCCTCGCGGGTCTCGCCCATGCCCAGGATCAGGTTGGACTTGGTCACCAGGCCGGCGGCGCGCGCCTGGGTGATGACGTCCAGCGAGCGCTCGTAGCGGAACGCCGGACGGATCCGCTTGAAGATCCGCGGCACCGTCTCGACATTGTGCGCCAGCACCTGGGGCCGGGAGGAGAAGACCTCGGCCAGCTGCTCCGGCACCGCGTTGAAGTCGGGGATCAGCAGCTCGACGCCGGTGCGGCCGCCCTCGCGGCCGGCGGTCTGCGCGTGCACCTGGCGCACCGTCTCCGCGTACAGCCAGGCGCCGCCGTCCGGCAGGTCGTCGCGGGCGACGCCGGTGATGGTGGCGTAGTTCAGGTCCATCGTCACGATGGACTCGGCCACCCGGCGGGGCTCGTCACGGTCGAAGTCGGCGGGCTTGCCGGTGTCGATCTGGCAGAAGTCGCAACGGCGGGTGCACTGGTCACCGCCGATGAGGAAGGTCGCCTCGCGGTCCTCCCAGCACTCGAAGATGTTGGGACAGCCGGCCTCCTGGCAGACGGTGTGCAGCCCCTCCTTCTTCACCAGTGACTGGAGGGCGGTGTACTCCGGGCCCATCTTCGCCCGGGTCTTGATCCACTCAGGCTTCCGCTCGATGGGGGTCTCGCTGTTGCGGACCTCCAGGCGGAGCAGCTTCCTGCCGTCGGGTGCGACAGCGGACACGTGCGACTCCTAGAACTAGACGGGGTACCCCCAGGGTACGCCTGTGGTTGTACGGCCTTCGACCGGTCCGGCCCGGGGAATCCCAGGCGGTGGCCTCTTCGGGCAACGTCCGTCGCCCTGTGGGGATTCCGCTACCGGGCCGCTGCGGCGGCGGGCGCGGGTTCGGCGAGCTCGGCGAAGACCTCGGCGAGGTGTTTCTCGACCGCCGGCAGCGCCTCGCCGACCGGGAAGGCCCGGCCCAGCTCGGTGCTGACCGAGGCCACGCCGGCGTCCCGGATGCCGCAGGGCACGATCCGGTCGAACCAGGTCATGTCCGGGTTGCAGTTCAGCGCGAAGCCGTGCATGGTCACGCCCCGCGCGACCCGCACGCCGATCGCCGCGAGCTTGCGGTCGCCGCCGCGCTGGCCGGCGTTGGACGGCGCGTACTCCGGGCCGGCCAGGCGCGGGTCGATGCCGAGCGGCAGGCCCATCCGCAGGGTGAGGCTGCCGATGTCGATCACCTGTGCGGGGTCGACCACGGCGTCCGGGATGCTGTCGCCGAGCACCCACACCCCGCTGCGGCCCTCGACCCGGGCGGTCTCCACGCCGAACTCGGCGCAGGCGCGGATCAGCGCCTCCTCCAGCCGGCGGACGTAGGCGACCACGTCCATCGGCTCGGGCAGCTTGACGATCGGGTAGCCGATCAGCTGGCCCGGGCCGTGCCAGGTGATCTCCCCGCCCCGGTTGACCTCGACCACGGGAGTGCCGTCCAGCGGCCGGTCCTCGGGGTTGGTGCGGCGGCCCGCCGTGTAGACCGGCGGGTGCTCCAGCAGCAGCACGGTGTCGGGAATCTCGTCGGCGACCCGGAGGGCGTGCAGCCGCTGCTGCTCCTCCCAGGCCTCCTGGTAGGGCACCGACCCCTCGCCGACACCCATGCGTACGAACCGTACGTTCTCGCTCACCGCTGCTCCTTGCCCTGGCGTTCGAGACCAACCTCGCCACTGTACGCCCGACCGGGGGAGAGTCGTTCAGCTGTCCGAGAGCAGCCGCAGCCGCAGCGCCAGCTGAAGTTCCAGCGAGCGTTCGGGGCTGCTCCAGTCCCGGCCGAGCAGCGCCTCGACCCGGTCCAGCCGCTGGACCACCGTGTTCACGTGGACGTGCAGCTCGTCCTTCGCCCTGGTCAGACTGCCGCCGCAGTCGAAGTAGGCGCGCAGTGTACGGACCAGCTCGGTGCCCCGCCGGGAGTCGTAGTCGAGCAGCGGGCCCAGCGTCGAGGCGACGAAGCCCTCCACGTGGTGGCCGTCGCCGAGCAGCACCCCGAGGAAGCCCAGCGCCTGGGCCGAGGCGCCGTCGCCGGCCCGGCCGAGCACCCGCAGCGCCCGTACGCAGCGCAGCCCCTCGGCGTGGGCGGCGGCCAGCGCGAGCGGGCCGGCGGCGCTGCGGCCCACGCCGACCGTGACCGGCCCGCCGGTCAGCCACGCGAGCCGCTCGGCGGCCTGTTCGGCGGCCTCGCCCGGGGCGAGGGAACCGTCGTCCGGCAGCAGCAGCACCACGGCCTCGCCGTGTTCGGCGCTGACCCCCCGGGAACCGAACAGGTAGCGCCCGGCGGCTCCCGCCAGCCGCTCCCGGCCGGTCGGGGCGGCGGCCTCGGCGACCAGGACGAGGTGCGGGCGCCCCAGGTCGACGCCGAGCCGGCGCCCGCGGGCGATCAGGCCGGCCGGGTCGCGGTCGGGGGCGGCCAGCAGGTCGGCGAGCAGTTCGCCGCGGACCCTGTTCTCGGTCTCGGCGACCGAGCGGCGCAGCAGCAGGAGCAGCGCGGTCACCACGCTCGCCCGTTCGAACAGCCGGCGGTCCGCGTCGTCCAGGCCGGGCCGCCCGTGCAGCACCAGGCTGCCCAGCGGCTCCTGCCCGGCCAGCACCACGCAGACCCAGCTGTCCCCGCGCCGCACCGCCCTGCCCTCGGCGCGGGAGGCGGCGACCGCCTCGGCCAGCCCCTCGGCCCCGGCCGCCGGGCCGGCCAGGGTGTTTCCCTCGGCGTCGTGCACCGCTATCCCGCCGTCCAGCAGCGCGGCCACCTCGGCGGCCACGTCCGCGACCGCGGCGCCCCGCAGTACCAGGTCGGTGAGCCGGTCGTGGGCCTGCTCGGCGCGCTGCACGGCCGCGGAGTGGGCCCGGATCACCGCGTTGGCGCTGTTCAGCCCCGCCAGCGCGGCCCGGGTGTCGGCGAGCGCCTTGGCGGTGTCCAGGGCGATCGCGGCGTGCGCGGCGAGCGAGCAGAGCAGGGCCACCTCGTCGGGGGAGAAGGCCCTCGGCGTGCGGTCGGCGGCGAACAGCACCCCGATCACCCGGCCGCCCAGCAGCAGCGGCACGCCGATGATCGCGACCAGGCCCTCGTCCAGCACTCCCGCGTCGATCTGGCCGGTGTGGTGGAAGCGCTCGTCGGTGCGGTAGTCCGGCGTGGCGTACGGGCGGGCGGTCTGCGCCACCAGGCCGCCCAGGCCGTCGCCGAGGCTGAGCCGCAGGTTCTGGAAGAGCACCGAGACGGAGCCGTCGGTGACCCGCATGTAGGTGTCGCCGGCCGCCTCGTCCGGCAGCGTCAGGTACGCGGTGTCGGTGCCCAGCAGCATCCGGGCCCGGCGCACGATGGCCTGCAGCACGGCGTCCAGGTCCCGGGAGGCGGCGAGGTCGCCCGCGGTGTCGAAGAGCGCGGTCAGCTCGGCCTCCCGGCGCCGGTGCTGACGCAGTGTCCGGTGCACCCGCAGGGCCAGCCAGGTGGCGTCGTCGATCTCGGCGAGCACGGCCGCGGGCGCGCCCTGCAGCCGGGCCTCGGCGAGCACCTCGGCGAAGTCCTCGGTCGCGGCGCCCGAGGCGAGCAGGTCGAGCAGTCGGCGCAGGGCGGGTGCCGCGCCGGGGAGCGGGTCGTTCACGGTGCAGCCGCCAATCGGCAGAGTCTGGCCACAGGGGCGCAAGCGCGATGGTACGCCCCGCGACGGACGGCAGCCGGCGCCCCGGGCCGGGCGCCGGCTGCCGCCGTGAGGGCGGAGCGGTTCAGGCCGTGACGGTCTTCGCGTCCGCCACGCCGGCGGCGGCGACCTGCGGATCGCTCTCGACCTCGGCCAGATCCCGGCCACGGGTCTCCTTGGCGCAGAGCACCGCGAGGACGGTGATCACCGCCGCGATCGCCACGTACACCGATATCGGGGTCGAGCTGCCGTAGTCCTTGAGCAGCGCGGTGGCGATCAGCGGCGCCGGAGCACCGGCCGCGACCGAGGCGAACTGCGCGCCGATGGACGCGCCCGAGTACCGCATCCGGGTCGCGAACAGCTCGGAGAAGAACGCCGCCTGCGGGGCGTACATCGCGCTGTGGAAGACCAGACCGATCGTCACCGCGGCCAGCAGCGAGCCGAACGAGCGAGCGTCCACCACGGTGAAGAAGAAGAACGCCCAGACGCCCACCCCGACCGCGCCCACCAGGTAGACCGGCTTGCGCCCGACCCGGTCGGACAGCGCCCCGAAGAGCGGGATCAGCGCGAACTGGATCGCGGAGGCCACCAGGACGGCGTTCAGCGCGGTCTGCTTGGGCAGGTGGACGTGGGTGACGGCGTACGCGAGCACGAACGTGGTCATCACGTAGTACGAGATGTTCTCCGCCATCCGGGCGCCCATCGCCACCAGCACCTCGCGCCAGTGGTGGCGCAGCACGGCCACCAGCGGCGGCTGCTCGGGGGTCCGCTGCGCCGCCCGGCGTGCCTCGGCCTGCGCCAGCGCCTGCTTGAACAGCGGCGACTCGTCCACCGAGAGCCGGATCCACATGCCGACCATCACCAGCAGCGCGGAGAGCAGGAACGGCACCCGCCAGCCCCAGGCGAGGAAGGTCGCGTCCGACTGGACGGCCGTCAGCAGGGACAGCACGCCCGCCGCCAGCAGGTTGCCGGCCGGCGCTCCGCCCTGGGGCCAGGAGGCCCAGAAACCGCGCCGCCTCGGATCGCCGTGCTCGGAGACCAGCAGGACGGCGCCGCCCCACTCGCCGCCCAGCGCGAAGCCCTGGACCAGCCGCAGCGTGGTGAGCAGGACCGGTGCCAGCACGCCGACCTGGTGGTACGTCGGGAGCAGCCCGATCAGCGTGGTCGAACCGCCCATCAGCAGCAGGCTGACCACCAGCAGCTTCTTGCGCCCGATCCGGTCACCGAAGTGACCGAACACCAGGGCGCCGAGCGGGCGGGCGGCGAAGCCGATGGCGTAGGTCAGGAAGGCGAGCAGGGTGCCGGTCAGCGGGTCGCTGTTCGGGAAGAACACCTTGCCGAAGACGAGCGCCGCGGCGGTGCCGTAGAGGAAGTAGTCGTACCACTCGATCGTGGTGCCGATCAGGCTTGCGCCGACGACCTTCCAGAGGGGAGAGCTGGTTCTCGCTGCGTCGGGAGAACTGGCCATGGGTCCACCTGTCTTCTCTGAGGGGGTGGTGGTGCGGGGGCGGGGCGGGGGTGGCGTGCTGCGGGGTGCGCCGGGTCAGTGCGCGGTCCAGCCGCCGTCCACGGGCAGGCTGGCGCCGGTGATGTACGAGGCGTGCGGGGAGCAGAGCCACAGGGCGAGCTGGGCCACCTCCGCGGGCTCGATCAGCCGCTTCACCGCGGTGCGGTCGAGCATGATCCGCTCGACCACCTCCTCCTCGGGGATGCCGTGGGCGAGCGCCTGGGCGGTGATCTGCCGCTCCACCAGCGGCGTGCGGACGTAGCCCGGGTTCACGCAGTTGCTGGTGACCCCGTGCGGGGCGCCCTCCAGCGCCACCGTCTTGCTGAGGCCCTCCAGGCCGTGCTTGGCGGTGACGTACGCGGACTTGAAGGCGCTGGCCCGCAGGCCGTGCACCGAGGAGATGTTGACGACCCGTCCCCAGCCCTGGGCGTACATGTGCGGCAGGGTCCGGCGCAGGATGCGGAACGGGGCCTCGACCATGACCCGCTGGATCAGGCTGAAGCGCTCGGGCGGGAACTCGTGCAGCGGCGCGACGTGCTGGAGGCCGGCGTTGTTGACCACGATGTCGGCGTCGGCCGGCAGGGCGTCCACCGCGGCCGGGTCGGAGAGGTCCGCGACGCAGGCCACACCGTTGATCCGGTCGGCCAGCTCCTTGGCCGCTCCGGCCGCGACATCGACGACGTAGACCCGGGCGCCGGCCTCGGCGAGGGCCTCGGCGCAGGCCCGGCCGATGCCCGAGGCCGCGCCCGTGACCAGGGCGGTCCGGCCGGCGAGGCCGATTGCCGGGGGTCGGTCCGAAGAGGTGTCCATGGCCGAGAACGGTAGGAATCGCCGGGCCCGAGTCCTATGTTCCCCGTCGCCACAGTGTCCGGCCCGGCTATGGTGGCGGACCCCATGGGACACCCGTGGCGGCAGGGCGCCCGGCGAGCACCGGGAGCGCAAACCACGGCCTGGCCGCCTTCAACACAATGGGCGCGGTTGCTTCACCCGTTCGGAGGATTGCCGGGCCAGAACCGCACATAGCGCCCGAATGCTCGCTACATTCACGCCGATTCCCGATAGGGGGCGCCGCCCCAGGCACCGGGGGACTGGATTGTGCCGGTGCGGCGCTCGAGAGGTGTTGACTGACTATGCCCCAACGGCCTGCAACAGACAGCCCGGCGTACGGACCGCTCGACCCGCTCGACCCGCACGACCCGCACCAGGGGCCGGACGGGCGGGCCCTTCCGGTCGCCGCCGTCCTGCCCGACGGCGCGGCGCTGCCCGCCGCCGCCCCGCTCGACGGCTCCGTGCCGTCCGCCGTCCACCCGGTCGGCTCCGGGCACGACCCGGGCCCGCCCGGGGCGGCCACGGCCACCGGCCCGGCCGCCGCCACCGGCGCGGTGCCCGCCGCCTCGGGACCGCAGAACGGCCGGCTGGCCGTGCTGATCGACGAGGCCGGCTTCTCGCACGCCGGGCTGGCCCGCCGGGTGGACCAACTCGGTCTGGAGCACGGCCTCGACCTGCGCTACGACAAGACCTCGGTGACCCGCTGGCTGCGCGGCCAGCAACCACGCGGTGCGACCCCGGCGCTGATCGCCGAGGTCTTCACCCGCCGCCTCGGCCGCCGGCTCACCGCCCAGGACCTCGGCCTGGACGCCTGCGCCCCGGTCTACGCCGGGCTGGAGTTCGCCGAGACGCCGCAGGAGGCGGTGGACATCGTCGCCAGCATGTGGCGCAAGGACATCGGCCCGCAGTCGGAGCTGCGCCGGATCGCCTTCACCCCGGCCGGCCTGGTCGTCCCCAGCCGCGACTGGCTGATCGGCCGCACTGACGAGAGGGTGGCCCGGGACGGCTCCGTCCCCGGGCTTCGCGAGCCGGCCGCAGCCGGTCCCGGGGCGGCGCACGCGGCGCACGCGGCGCCTTCGGGCCCGGGCGCGGGCCCCGGCGGTGCGGCCGGGGCCGCCGCCCCGCCGGGGCCCGCCCAGCCCGCCGCGCCGGGGCACCGGACGCCGCCCCGGGCATCCGTCCGCCCGCCGGAGCGCGGTCAGGGCGCACCGGGCGGCCTCGGCCGGGTGCCGCTGCAGAGCCGCCGGCCGCCCACCGCCGTCGAGCCGGCGCCCACCGACCAGGCCGGCGAGCCCCGGCCGGCCATACGGGTGGGGCGCGGCGACATCGCCGCGGTGCGGGCCGTCGGTGACCTCTTCCGGGCCCTCGACCAGGCCTACGGCGGCGGGCACGCCCGGCAGGCGCTGGTGCGCTACCTGGAGAGCGAGGCCGAGCCGATGCTGCGCGGGCGCTACGGCGAGCAGATCGGCCGGGCGCTGTTCGCGGCGGTCGCCGACCTCACCCGGCTGGCCGGCTGGACGTCCTTCGACGTCGCCGCGCACGGCCTGGCCCAGCGCTACTTCGTGCAGGCCCTGCGGCTCTCCCAGGCCGCGGGGGACCGCGTGCTCGGCGGGTACGTCCTGGTCACCATGAGCCAGCAGGCGGTGCACCTGGGGCACGGCCGGGAGGCGGTGCAGCTGGCCCGGGTCGCGCAGCAGGGCGTGGGCACCTCCGGCCCGGCCGCCGTCCAGTCGCTGCTGCACGCCGCGGAGGCCCGCGGCCACGGTCTGCTGGGCGACGTGCGCGCCTGCACCACGGCGCTGGTGCGCTCCGAGCGGGCCCTCACCGCCGCCCGCCCGGGCGACGATCTGCCGTCCTGGGCCCGCTTCTTCGACGAGGCCCAGCTCGCCGACGAGTTCGCGCACTGCTACCGCGACCTCCAGCAGTGGCGCCCGGCCGCCCAGCACGCCGAGAAGTCGCTGCGGCTGCGCTCTCCCGCCTACGCCCGCAGCCGGATCTTCTGCCGGCTGGTGCTGGCCACCGCCCGGCTCGGCATGGGCGATCTGGACGAGGCCTGCACGATGGCCACCGACGCCCTGCGCGCGGCCGGCGAGATGCGCTCCACCCGCACACTGGAGTACGTGCGGGACTTCCACCGGCGGCTCACCCCGTACCGGGGCAGTCCGGTCGCCCGGGCCTTCGAGGAGGCCGCGCGCCAGGCGGGGGTGGTCTGACCGGCCCCGGGCGGCCGCCGCGCGGCGGCCGCCCGGGGGTGCGGGCCCTAGGCCGCCACCTCCGCCTCCCGCCCCGCCGCCGGGAGCCCGAGGTCCCGCAGCACGGACTGCGCCGCCCGGCGCCCGGAGACCAGCGCGCCCTGCACGCCGGCGGTGTCCCGGTGGTCGCCGCAGACGTACAGCCCCGCGAGCACCCGCACCGGGCGCCGGAAGTTGTGCGGCGGCGGCATCGCGGGCACCGCGTCCGGTACGTGGCGCACGCTCAGGAACTCCCACCCCGCGGTGGCCGTGCCGTACAGCTCCGCCAGCCGCGCCCGCACGGCGGGTTCGAGCCCGGCCGGGCCGCCCTGGTCGAAGGCGCGGCGGCCCAGCACGGTGGTGGCGATCAGGGCCTGCCCGGCGGGGGCGTACGAGGGGTGCAGCTCGCTCAGCACCAGCGAGTGCGAGACCAGGGGCGGGGCCCCGCCGGGCCGGTCGCCGTCCAGCAGCAGCACCGGCTCGGCCAGCGGCGGTCGGTCGGCCGCGTGGTAGTAGGTGGTGACCGGATGGAAGCCCGGGAGCCGCAGACCGGGCAGTAGTTCGGTGGCGGCCGACGCGTCGGTGGCGATCACCACGGCCTGCGCGCCGATCCGCCCGTGGGCGGCGGTCTCCACGCCGTCCGCCGCTATCGACTCGACCCGCACCCCGAGCCGGACGGTCCCGGTCGGCAGCGCGGCCGCCAACTGAGCCGGTACGGCGGCGATTCCGCCGGCGGGCAGGCACAGCCGCCCGCGCGCGTACGAGCGCAGCACCAGGTCGGCGACCCTGCTGCTGGTGCCCAGCGCCGGGTCGCTCAGCAGGGCGCCGAGCAGCGGGCGCAGGACGCCGTCCACCGTGCGGGCGGGCAGTCCGCGGTCGGCCAGCGCGCGGGCCGCGGTGGTCTCCGGCCTGGCGTGCAGCCGTCCGGTCGAAGTGGCGGCCAGCCGGCTCAGCCAGTTGCCGAGCCTGGCGCGGTCCAGCGGGCTGCCGAAGGGCGTGCGGGCGGCGGTCTGCCGGGTGCCGCCCGGCCGGGGGTCGCCGGTCCGGTGGCGACGGCCGGCGGCGTGCACCAGGACGCCCGGTGCCAGCGGACGAAGGTCCAGCCGGTCCAGGTCGAGCCGTCGGCGCAGCTCCGGGTAGGCGGTGTTGAGCAGGTGGCCGCCGTGGTCGAGGCGGAACCCGTCCACCTCGCGCGTGGCCATCCGGCCGCCGATCCGGTCGCTCGCCTCCAGGACCTGGACGTTCAGGCCGTGGCCGGTCAGTAGGCGGGCGGCGGCCAGACCGGCCAGACCGGCGCCCACCACCACGACGTCGGGGTCGGACGTGCGGCGAGCGCGGCGGGTGAAGTCGTATGCGGGCACTGGCGTGCTCCCTCCCTGGTCCCGGGGCTTCGGCCGACAGAGGCAGCGGGGTGCCGGGACACGGTCCGACCATGTGATGCCCCGTCACCGGTGAGATCAGACGGGCGGTTCGGGCCGGATCCGCCGACGCGGCGGGATTCGGTGGCACGGCCCGGGGCACGGTCACGGAGTGTGCGCCCGGCCGCCTCCTGGACGGGCCGACGGGCGCGCTCGGTCACCGGGGGCGTGCGGCGCGCCTGTTTTGTGCTCCCATGCGCCCCCTGCACCGGGCCGCCGCCACCGTCCGCACCGGGCGAACCGCCCGGCTGCGCCGCCCGTCGCCGCCACCGTCCGCACCGCTCCCCGGCGCCCACCGCTCCCCGGCGTCCGGCCCGGGCCCCCGCATCCGCTGCGCACCGGAGGCCGGAGCGGGCCCTCGGGGGCCCGGCAGCCCCTACAGGGCCGCCCGCAGCGCCGACTCGACGTCCGGGTGGCGGAACCGGAAGCCGGCCTCCAGCAGGCGGGTCGGGAGGACCCGGTGACTGCCGATCACCTCGACCGCGAACTCGCCCAGTGCCGCCTTCAGCGCCACCGCCGGCACCGGGAAGGGCGTCGGCCGCCCGAGCACCCGGCCGAGCGCCGCCGTCAGCTCACGGTTGGTCACCGGCTCGGGCGCGCTCAGGTTCACCGGTCCGTGGACGTCCCGATGGTCGATCAGGAAGCGCAGCGCCGCGACCTCGTCGGCCAGCGAGATGTAGCTCCAGTACTGGTCGCCCGATCCCAGACGGCCGCCGAGGCCCAGTTTGAACAGCGGGAAGAGCCGGGCACCGGCGCCGCCGTCCTGGGCGAGCACCAGTCCGGTGCGCGGGTGGACGACCCTGATCCCGGCGTCGGCGGCGGGCCGGGCGGCGGCCTCCCACTCCACGCAGACGTCGGCCAGGAAGTCGTCCCCGGCGGGCGCGTCCTCGTCGATCGACCGGTCGCCGGTCTGGCCGTAGTAGCCCACGGCCGAGGCGCTGACCAGCACCCGCGGTGGCCGCTCGGCCTCGGCCAGAGCCGCGGCCAGGGTCTCGGTGCCGAGCACCCGGCTCTCCCGGATCTCGCGCTTGTAGCCCTCCGTCCAGCGGTGGTCGCCCACCCCGGCGCCGGCCAGGTGCACGACGGCCTCCACACCGGCCAGGCCGGCCCGGTCGATCTGCATCCGAGCCGGGTTCCAGCCGATCGCCGTGGTGCCGTCGGCCTGCGGTCCGGTCCTCCCCCGATGCCGGACGAGCCGCACCACCTCGTGCCCGTCGGCGAGCAGTGATCGGACGAGGGCGGAGCCGATGAAGCCGGTGGAGCCGGTGACAGCGATGCGCATGGCGCCATCCTCGCAGCTGCGAGGCCCTGGGCCGGGGTGACCGGGCTGGCTAGCATGTCGCGCATGCGAGACGACGATCTGATCATCCGTACGGCACGCGTGCAGGACGAGCGACAGCTCGCCGATCTGAACCGCGCCGAGTGGTCCGTGCTGAGCGATGTCGGCCCCCGGCCCGCCGAGGGAACCGGTGTCTTCGACCGGCGGCACCCGCCGGAGCAGTACCTGCTGGCACTGCTGGGCGCCCAGGTCGTCGGCTACGTGCGCCAGGTGCCGCCCACCCCGCTGGCCGTGAACACGCACGTCCGGCAGATCCAGGGCCTCGCGGTGGACGGCTCCGTACGCGGCCGGGGCATCGGCCGGGCCCTGGTGGAGGCGGCCTGCGCCGCCGCCCGCGCCGAGGGTGCCCGGCGCATCACCCTGCGGGTGCTCGGCCACAACGCGCCCGCCCGTCGGCTGTACGAGCGCTGCGGCTTCCGGGTGGAGGGCCTGCTGAGCGAGGAGTTCCTGATCGACGGCCGGTACGTGGACGACGTCTGGATGGCACGCCGGCTCGACGGCTGACGCCCCGTACGCGCAACTGCCCGGTCCGCGGGCCGAACTGCCCGCTCCGCGGGCCGAACTGTCGGGGGCGTATCCCGACCGCCCCGCCCGCGCGCCGGGGCCGCGCCCCCGGCGCCACCCGAACCGTGACAACTGCTGCCGGATTGTCACAGACGGGCCCGCCTGCGACCGGCCTGCGCCGGGTAGCGTACGGCCGTGAGCAACTCGACGCCTCCCGGCTGGTACCCCGTGCCGGGCCCAGGACCGGACGGTTCGGCCTCCCAGGAGCGCTGGTGGGACGGCAACGCCTGGAGCAGTGAGGTCCGCCCGGCCGCCCCGGCCGCCCCGGTGGACCGCCCGCCCGCCGCCGCGCAGATCGCCGACGCGCCGACCCAGGCCTGGCAGAGCCCGGCCCCAGCGCCGCCCCAGCCGGGCTTCGGCCCGGCCGAGCCGCAGCCGGGCGCGGGCTACGGCTACCCGCCGGCCGGCGCACCCGGCTACGGGTACCCGCCCGGGGGAGCCCCCGGCGGTGCGCCCGGCTACGGCTACCCGGGGGCCCAGGGACAGCCCGGCTACCCGCCGGGCGCGATGTACCAGCCCGGGCCGCCGGCTCCGCGCCGGAACAACAACGCGGTGGTCATCGGGGTCGTGGTCGCCGTCCTGCTGGTCGGCGGGATCGCCGCCGCACTGGCCCTGAACAGCGGCGACAACCCCACGCCCCACCCCGGTCCGACGCTGGCCGGCCCCACCGGGTCGGACGGCCCGGCCACGCCCTCCGGCTCGCCGAGCCGTCGGCCGAGCCCGTCGGCGTCACCGCGCAGCAGCGCCCCGGCCGCCGTCACCGGTACCGCTCCGGACACCCAGCACGCCATCACCGTCCCGATCCTGGCGGGCTGGGCGCAGGAGACCCCGAGCAGCTCCACGACGGTCTTCCTGACCAGCGGGCACTACACCTGCCCGGGGGGCGGCGACTGCGTGCGCGGCCAGTTCGCGGTCAAGACGGACGCCGTCCAGGGGGCGACCGCCCGGGCGGCGGCCGAGGCGGCGATGCCCGACTACGCCGCGGCGATCTTCGACGGTCTCGTCTCGCACACCGACGCCGGCTCCGCCGCCACCTCCGTGGCCGGCGTCTCCGGCTACGCGGCACGCTGGCACGTGACGACCAAGGACGGGCTCAGCGGCTACGTCCTGCTGGCGGCGGTCCCGGCCGAGCACGGCGGCTACGTGGTCTTCCACGGCGGGGTGGACGACGACCCGCAGGCGCCCGGCCCGGCCGCGCTGGAGCAGATCCTCAAGAGCATCGCGCAGGACGGCAGCGCCGCCGCCAACGGCGCGTGACACCGACGGGCGGCCGGTGACGGCCACCGACGCGGCGAGGGCCGGACCCGACCGGTCCGGCCCTCGCCGCCTCGGCAGGCGCTGCGCGGCGGCGCCGCCCGCCCCTCCACGGCCTAGTCGCCGTAGCGCTCCCAGAGCCGGGGAAAGCGCTTCGCCATGGCCCCGGCGTCCGTGAAGTCCAACGCCGCTCCTTCGGGGCCGGCCGGCTGCTCCAGCCCGAGGTCGGGCAGCGGCAGCCCGGTCAGCTGCTCGTACGCCTCGTCGGCGGCGTAGCCGATGTCCTCGGCGTCGCCGTCCTCCTCCTCGTCGAAGTCGGGCAGCAGGTCCGCCAGGTCGTCGGGCTCCTGCAGGGCGCCCTCGAAGACCTCGCGGCCCTGTCCGATCAGCCAGCATCTGAAGTAGTCGAAGGCGTCCTCGGAGGCACCGTCCAGCAGCAGGTGCGCCGCGCCCCAGAGGTCGGTCCAGTACGCGCGCTGGAAGCGGGTCTCGAACAGCCGGGCGAAGTCGATGACGTCGTCAGGGGTCAGCTCCGCGAGCCGCTCCACCAGCCGATCGGCCTGTTCGTCCGGGTCGCCTTCGGCGGCGGCCCGGGTCTCGTCGATGATCTGCCAGAAGTCCGTCTCGTACATCACCGCTCCAGCATCCCTGTTCACTCGCGCAAACGCATGCGAAGGGGGTGTGAAACGCGGAGCACCCGCCCCGTCCGAGGACGGGGCGGGTGCTCCGGCAGCGAGGGACGGCCCCGCTGACGGTCCTACAGGCCGAGGTCGCCCTCGAAGGCGCCCTCTTCCAGACGGGCCTTGACGGTGCCCAGGTAACGGGCGGCGTCGGCGCCGTCGACGATCCGGTGGTCGTACGACAGGGCCAGGTAGACCATGTCGCGGACGGCGATGGTCTCGCCCAGGTCCGGGTGGTTGATCACGACCGGGCGGCGCACGGTGGCACCGATGCCCAGCATGCCGACCTGCGGCTGGTTGAGGATCGGGGTGTCGAACAGCGCACCGCGCGAGCCGGTGTTGGTCACCGTGAAGGTGCCGCCGGCCAGCTCGTCCGGCTTCAGGCCGCCGTCGCGGGTGCGGGTGGCCAGGTCGGCCACCTTCTTCGCGATGCCGGCGATGTTGAAGTCACCCGCGCCGTGGATCACCGGGACGAAGAGGCCCTTGTCGGTGTCCACCGCGACACCGATGTTCTCGACGTCGTGGTAGGTGATGGTGTCGTCGGCGTTGACCTTGGCGTTCAGGACCGGGTGGACCTTCAGCGCCTCGGTGGCGGCCTTGATGAAGAACGGCAGCGGCGACAGCTTGACGCCCTCGCGCTGCAGGAAGCCGTTCTTCGCCTTGTTGCGCAGCTGCATGATCCGGGTGACGTCCACCTCGACCACGGTGGTCAGCTGGGCCGACACCTTGAGCGAGTCGACCATGTGCTTGGCGATGGCCTTGCGCACGCGGGTCATCGGCACGGTCTGGCCGCGCAGCGGGGACGGCGCGGCAGCGGCCTTCGGCGCGGCGGCGGCCGGAGCCGGGGCCACGACCTTCGCGGCCTCGGCGGCGGCGATGACGTCCTGCTTGCGGATGCGGCCGCCGACACCGGTGCCGGTGACGTCGCCGAGGGCGACACCCTGCTCGGCGGCGAGCTTGCGCACCAGCGGCGTGACGTACGCGTCGGAGCTGTCGGCGACCGGGGCCGGAGCGGCCGGAGCCGGAGCGGCGACCGGCGCGGGAGCGGCCACGGGGGCCGGAGCGGCGGCCGGAGCCGGAGCGGCGACCGGGGCCGGAGCGGCGACCGGGGCGGGAGCCGCGGCGACGGGTGCCGGAGCAGCCGGGGCCGGGGCGGCGACGGGGGCGGGGGCGGGGGCGGCGACCGGGGCGGGAGCGGCGGCCGGGGCCGGGGCGGCGGCAACCGCACCGGGGGCGCCGATCAGCGCGAGCTGGGCGCCGACCTCGGCGACCTCGTCCTCGCCGACCAGGATCTTCACCAGCACGCCGGCGACCGGCGAGGGGATCTCGGTGTCGACCTTGTCGGTCGAGACCTCGAGCAGCGGCTCGTCGACCTCGACGGTGTCACCCTCGGCCTTGAGCCAGCGGGTGACGGTGCCCTCGGAAACGCTCTCGCCCAGGGCGGGGAGGAGCACCGGGGTGGCGTCGGCGGCGGGCGCGGCGGCGGCCGGCGCGGCCGGGGCCTCGGTGACGGGGGCCGGAGCGGCGACCGGGGCGGGAGCCTCGGCGACCGGGGCCGGAGCGGCCGGAGCCGCCTCGGCGGCCGGGGCCGCCTCGGCGGCCGGGGCCGCGGCGGGGGCGCCCGAGCCGTCGTCGATGACGGCGAGCTCGGTGCCGACCTCGACCGTCTCGTCCTCGGCGACCTTGATCGAGGCCAGGATGCCGGAGACCGGCGAGGGGATCTCGGTGTCGACCTTGTCGGTCGAGACCTCGAGCAGCGGCTCGTCGACCTCGACCCGCTCACCCTCGGCCTTCAGCCAACGGGTGACAGTGCCCTCGGAAACGCTCTCGCCCAGCGCGGGCAGTGTTACTGAGACCGCCATGGTTTCAGCGACTCCTATCAAGTCTTGCGTACGGGATGGGGGAAGGAGATGGGGAGCGCGATCAGTCGTGCGCGTGCAGCGGCTTGCCGGCCAGCGCCAGGTGCGCCTCGCCAAGGGCCTCGGACTGCGTCGGGTGCGCGTGGATCAGCTGCGCGACCTCGGAGGGCAGGGCCTCCCAGTTGTAGATCAGCTGAGCTTCGCCGACCTGCTCACCCATGCGGGCACCGACCATGTGGACACCCACCACGGCGCCGTCCTTGACCTGGACGAGCTTGATCTCGCCGGCGGTCTTCAGGATCTTGCTCTTGCCGTTGCCGGCCAGGTTGTACTTGAGCGTGACGACCTTGTCCTTGCCGTACAGCTCGACGGCCTTGGCCTCGGAGATGCCGACCGAGGCGACCTCGGGGTTGGAGTAGGTCACGCGGGGCACGCCGTCGTAGTCGATCGGCACGGCCTTGAGGCCGGCCAGGCGCTCGGCGACGAGGATGCCCTCGGCGAAGCCGACGTGGGCCAGCTGCAGGGTCGGGACGAGGTCGCCGACCGCCGAGATGGTGGGCACGTTGGTGCGCATGTACTCGTCGACGAGGACGTAGCCGCGGTCGAGCGCGACGCCGTTCTCCTCGTAGCCGAGGCCGGCCGAGACCGGGCCGCGGCCGATGGCGACGAGCAGCAGGTCGGCGTCGATCTGCTTGCCGTTCTCGGTCGAGACGCGCACGCCGTCGGCGGTGTACTCGACGCCGGAGAAGCGGGCCTTGAGCTCGAACTTGATGCCGCGCTTGCGGAACGCGCGCTCCAGCAGCTTGGAGGAGTTCTCGTCCTCCAGCGGCACCAGGTGCGGCAGCGCCTCGACGATGGTGACGTCGACGCCGAAGGACTTCCAGACGGACGCGAACTCGACACCGATGACGCCGCCGCCGAGGATCACGGCGGACTTCGGGATGCGGTCGAGCTTGAGCGCGTGGTCCGAGGAGATCACGCGGTCGCCGTCGATGTTCAGGCCCGGGAGCGACTTCGGCACGGAGCCGGTCGCCAGGAGGATGTGGCGGCCCTCGACGCGCTGGCCGTTGACGTCCACGGAAGTCTGCGAGGAGAGCTTGCCCTCGCCGGTGATGTAGTGGACCTTGCGGGAGGCCACCAGGCCCTGCAGGCCCTTGTACAGACCGGAGACGACGTCGTCCTTGTACTTGTGGACGCCCTTGATGTCGATGCCCTGGAAGGTCGCGAGGACGCCGAACTCGGCCGCCTCGCGGGTCTCGTCCGCGACCTCGGCGGCGTGCAGGAGAGCCTTGGTCGGGATGCAACCACGGTGCAGGCAGGTACCGCCCAGCTCGCCCTTCTCGATCAGGGCCACGCTCAGGCCGAGCTGAGCGGCGCGGAGCGCCGCGGCGTAACCGCCGCTTCCGCCTCCGAGAATGACAACGTCGAAAACGGTGCTGGCGTCGTTCGCCACGTCACGTCCTCCATGCAAAGGGGTGCGGATCGCCGGGCCGGTCGCGGTCCGGTGGGTCGGGATGCCCTTGTAAGGCGCCCAGTCATGCCGGAAATACATCTTCGCACTTGTTCGCGGCGGCTGATGTCCCGGCCCGCCTCGGGGGGTGGAGCACGGCCGGTCGCGCAGCTGTGAGAGTCCTGTACGTCAGGGTATCTCCGCAGCTCACAGCGGTGTCCGCGCGGTGGTGAGCGGGGCCGGGCAGGGGGGCGGAGCGGGGGAGTTCCGCCCTGTGGAACAAAGTTTCGCCCGCAGCGAACACGGGTGCGGGCGGTGATCCGGCTTATTACCGTCAGGTAATAGGAAATGGGAATGAAAAGGGCCCGGCGCCTGTTGAGGCGCCGGGCCCGATCGGCTCACGGGAGCCGGTGGAGACGGTGGAACGGGTCAGCCCTTGGCACCCGCGGCCCGCTGCTCGGCGAATCGCACGAGCGTGCGGACGGCGCTGGCGGTGCCGCCCTTGGGGGTGTAGCCGTAGGGCGCGCCCTCGTGGAAGGCCGGTCCGGCGATGTCGAGGTGGGCCCAGTCGGTGCCCTCGGCGACGAACTCCTTCAGGAAGAGGCCGGCCACCAGGCCGCCGCCCATCCGCTCGCCCATGTTCGCCAGGTCGGCGATGGTCGACTCGGTCATGCCCTTGCGCAGGTCCGCCGGCAGCGGCATCGGCCAGGACAGCTCGCCGGCCGCCTGCGCGGTGGCGTGCAGGCTCTCGCGCAGTTCGTCGCTGTTGGACATCACACCGAAGGTGCGGGTGCCCAGGGCCAGCACCATCGCGCCGGTCAGCGTCGCCACGTCGACGATGACGTCCGGGTTCTCCTCGCCGGCCCGGACGATGGCGTCGGCGAGCACCAGGCGGCCCTCGGCGTCGGTGTTCAGCACCTCGACGGTCTTGCCGCCGTACATCCGCAGCACGTCGCCGGGGCGGGTGGCCGAGCCCGACGGCATGTTCTCGGCCAGCGCCAGCCAGCCGGTGACGTTGACGGCAAGGCCCAGGCGCTTGGCGCTGACCACGGCGGCGAAGACCGCGGCCGCGCCCGACATGTCGCACTTCATGGTCTCGTTGTGGCCCGCCGGCTTGAGCGAGATGCCGCCCGAGTCGTAGGTGATGCCCTTGCCGATGAAGGCCAGCGTCGCCGTCGCCTTCGGGTGGGTGTAGGCCACCTTCACCAGCCGGGGCGGGTTCGCCGAGCCGACGCCGACGCCGAGGATGCCGCCGAAGCCGCCCTTGGCGAGCGCCTTCTCGTCCAGCACCTCGACCTTGAGGCCGTGCTCCTTGCCGGCGGCCTGGGCGATCGCGGCGAAGGCCCTCGGGTTGAGGTCGTTGGGCGCCATGTTGATCAGGTCGCGGGCGCGGTTCATCTCCTCGCCGACGGCCGTGGCGCGCTCGACCGCGGCCTTGGCGTCCTTGCTGCCCTTGCGGCTCGTCAGCAGGACCAGCTCGGCGACCGGCTCCTTGCCGTTGCCGTTGCTCTTGTAGGTGCCGTACGAGTACGAGCCGAGCAGGGCGCCCAGCGCGACCGCGCCGGCGTCCTCGGCCGACTCGGCGGGCAGCGCCAGCGCGACCTTCTTCGCGCCGGCCAGGGTCCGGGCGGCCACGCCGGCGGCGCGGCGCAGCGCCTCCTCGGAGAAGCCCTCCTCGGCGTCGCCGAGGCCGACCGCGAGTACGAGGGGTGCCTTCAGGCCGGCGGGGGACGGGAGCTTGACGGCCTCCCCTTCGCCGCCGCTCGCTCCCAGGGTGGTGAGGACCTCGGCCAGCTTGCCCTCGAACGCCTCGGCCACGGCCTCGGCACCGGGGGCCACCACGATGCCCTTGGGGCCCTTTGCCACGCCGACCACCAGGGCGTCCGCACGCAGCGAGGCGGCGGAGGAGGTGCTCACAGACAATGCAGTCACGTATTCGCGTCCTGTTCTTTATGCGGTCCACGGCCGGCCGCGGCGGTGCTGCCGGGTCGGCGTACCCCCGCCTCGCCGGGGCCGCCCGCCCACTCGGCTCCGGGCCCGGAGCCGCCGGCGCGTGCGCCGCCACCGGCGGCCGCACACACCAGGGGCCCGGGCTCCTCGGCGGGAGCGGCCGGGCGGAACCTGCGACGATGCAGAGCTACGGTGCTCCCCGCATGGTAGTCCGCATGCTGGGATCACGCCGCCCCCGGTCCGGTCCGGTCTTCGGCCACCGGCCCGCCGCCGCCCGGGGCGCCGGTGCCGGTGGCCCCGGCCGGGGCCACAGGGACTCCTGGACCAGCGGTGATTGAAGCCGCGTCAGGTGAGGGGCGCGGGCGGGCCGCGCTCCCCGCCGGGCCCCGCGCCCCGGTCCGGGGCCGCGCGGACACCGGTCGCCGGGTGCCGGTCAGCGGGTATCGGCGGGGCCCGGATCGCCGGCGCCGACGCAGACGACCCCGTCGGTCAGCAGCACCAGCAGCCGTCCGGCCCCGTCCAGCTGGACGGCGGTGACCGGGGAGCCGAGCCGCAGCTCCAGCGAATCCTGCCGCCCGGGCCCGGCGTCCTCGCCGTCGAGCCGCCGCAGGCGCACCACGCCGTCGGTCCAGGCCGCCGCGGTCAGCGGGCCGTCGCCCTCCCGGACCGGCAGGGCGACGGCGACCGAGACCACCGGTCCGGATCCTTCGTGCACCGGGTCAGCGGCCGGTGCGAAGCCGGGCCGCCAGACCCGGACGCGTCCGTCCAGGCCGCCGCTGAGCACCAGCGGCAGCGGGTCCGCATCCGGCCGCGCGGGCGCCGGCAGGACCGCGCCGACCGCGGTCACCGGGCCGTCGTGCAGCCGCTCGCCGACCGCCCGCCCGGGCGCGAGCCAGTGCACCGCGCCGCCCGGATCCCCACTGGCGGGCAGCCCCGCCAGTGCGCTGATCCCGCCGCCGGGCAGGACGTGCGGCGCGGGGCCGTCCAGCAGCAGGGGCATCCCCGTCGCGGTCAGCCCGAGCACGCCGCCCTCGGGTGTGCAGACCAGTGCCCGAAGTTGCGCGGGCGCCTCGAACGGCGCCGGGCCGAGAGCCTGGCCGTCCGTCAGGTCGATCTGTTCGACGGCGCCCTTGGCGTCCACCACCAGGAGCCGGCCGGCGTACCGGCCCTCGCCCACGGCGGCCGCCACCAGCGGCGCGTCCAGCGCCGGCCAGTGGGCCCACTCGGCGCGCCACCGCACCGGCGCCGCCGCCGGTCCGGGTCCGGCCTGCTCGGCGCCCCACAGCCGGGCGCGCAGCAGTTCGCCCCGTACCCCGGGCGCCCGCTCACCGATCAGCGCGGGGCCCGCGGCCCGCCAGCAGCCGGCGTACCGGCCGTCCGGGACAGCCGCGAAGGCGGCCGTGACGGCGAGCGGGTCCGCGTGGGCCAGGAAGCCCACATCGTCGAGGAGTTGACCGGCCGTGCCCACCCGGACGGCCTGGCCGAGCACCAGCCCCAGCAGGCCCTGCGCGGTGCGCGGCAGGTCGGGGCCGCCGTCGGCGGTGCAGGGCATCGCACTCACCAGGGCCCAGAGCACGGCATGCGGATCGGAGGCCGGGGCCGCCGCGGTCACGGCCTCGCGCAGGGGCCCGGGCGGCAGCCACCAGGTCTCCCCGGCGGGGCGGCCGTCGTCGGACCGGGGCGACGGGTCGGTGGGCAGCAGTTCCCCGGCCCGGTGCACGGCGCCGGGTTCGGCGAGCAGGGCCCACTCCTCCCGGGTCAGCGGCCGGGGGGCGTCGGCGAGCGCGGTCACGGCCGGCCGCAGTTCCTCGGGCAGGGCCGCCCACCAGGCCGCCGCCGGTCCGTCGGCCGGTCCGTCGGTCGGCCGGTCGGCAGCTGCCCGCGGCGGGCCCTCGGCCGAGGGCCCGGCAGGCGCCGGTATCCGGGCGGCGAGCCGGGCCAGGCCGGGGCTGGGGTAGACGTGGGCGGCCTCGAACGGCGAGGCGCCGCCCAGCCGCCGGTACCAGGACGCGAACCGCTCGGCATCCGTCCACAGCGGGTCGTCCAGTTCCAGGACGGCCTGCGGGCCGGTGGCCGCCAGCGCGTCGCCCTCCGGGCTGCCGGTGGCGGCCTCGACGACCGCGCGCAGGCCCGCCACCGCCAGCAGCGGGACGAGCAACTCCGAGGTGACGGCGCCGGGTATGACGGCCCGGTCGAGGTCCCGCACCAGCAGCAGCAGGGGCCGGCCGTCCTCGCGCACCGCGGCGAGGAGTTCGGCGGGGGTGCGGGCGGCCAGGCCCAGTAGGCCGGCCAAGGTCCAGGTGGCGCCGTCCACGGTGAGCCCGGCGGCGTTCAGGACGGCGTCCGGCCGCCGGCCGGCGAGGGCGCCGGGGGAGTCGCCCGCGGTGGCGAGCCAGGCCAGCAGGTGGGTCTTGCCGATGCCCGGCGGGCCCGACACCCGGCACAGCCTCGGCGCGCGCCGGTCGTCCAGCCAGTCCAGCAGCGCCCGCCCGGCGGGCTGTCGCCCGGCCCGCAGCGGTGGTATCCCGTGCTCGCGCCCGTTCACTCGCCCCCCTTGTCGTGATCATCGCCGATTCTACGAGCCCGCCGGGCCGGTCGTGGGCGAGCGGTCCGGCGGCGGCAGGGCGCCCGCCGAGCCGAGCGGGGACGGGCAGCGGGCGGGCGGTGGCCGGGCGAAGGGCTTTCGGCGGCCGGGCGCGGGCCGGGCGGTGGCCGGGTGGAGGACGAGCGGGCGCCGGGTGCTATCCGGCCAGGGCCAGCGTGAGCAGGCTGCCGGTCGCCGCGCACTCCGCCATCGCGCCCAGCACGTCGCCGGTGATCCCGCCGAAGCGGCGAACGCAGCGCCGCAGCAGCAGCCGGGCGCAGACCAGGCCCACGAGGAGTGCCACCGGCAGCCACAGGGCCGAGCCGCCGTCGGTCAGGCCGAGCAGGCCCAGCAGCAGCGCGGCGCCGGCCGAGACCGCGAGGGCGCCGCCGGTCCCCACCGTGCTCGCGACCGTCGCGCCGAGCCCGCCGGGGCGGGCGGCCGGCACCGAGCGCAGGCAGCCCCAGGCGAGCGCGCAGCGCGCCGCCGTCGCGGCGGCGAGCACGGCGAGTGCCCCGCGCCAGGGTGAGGCGTCGAACCGGCCCGCCAGAGCGGCGATCTGGGCGAGCAGGGTGAGCAGCAGGGTCAGCACCCCGAACGGGCCGATGTCGGACTGCTTCATGATCCGCAGGGCGTCCTCGGCGGGCTTTCCGCTGCCGAGGCCGTCCGCGACGTCCGCGAGGCCGTCCAGGTGCAGACCCCGGGTGAGGGCGGCCTGCACGGCGACCGCCGCGACCGCGCCGAGCAGCCCGCCGGCGCGCCAGGCGACCAACGCGCCGACCAGCGCCGCGAGAGCCCCCAGGACGACCCCGACCACCGGCGCGCAGAGCATCGCCCGACCCGCCGTCGGCCGGTCCCAGCGCTCGACCCGGACCCGCAGGACCGACAGCGTGCCGAACGCGAACCTCAGCGCCTCCGACACCGAGGGCGCGCCGGCCGGCGGGCCCTCGGTGGGCGGACCGCCGCCGGGCACGTCGGACACCGCGTCAGATCCGGCCGAGCAGATCCGCCGCCGAGGGCAGCTTCGGCTGCTCCCGGGGCTCCTCGGGCAGCGCGGGGGCGAGGGAGGTCGGCTCGGCGAGCGTGTCGGCCGCGGCCTGGAGCAGCGGGAGCGACATCAGCGCGCCCACCCCCTCGCCCATGGTGATCATCTGGTCCTGCAGGGGGAGCAGGGTCAGCCGGTCGTACGCCTTCGCCTGGGCGGGCTCGCCGCTGGCCTGCCCGGCCCGCCACCACTCCGGCGCCCGGAAGGCGATCCGCTGCGCGACCAGGGCGCAGGCCGCCGAGACGACGCCGTCCAGCACCACCGGCAGCCGGCGCACGGCGGCCTGCAGCAGGAAGCCGGTGATCGCGGCGAAGTCCGCGCCGCCGGTGGCCGCCAGCAGCGCCAACTGGTCGCCGAGGACCGGGCGGGCCCGCCGCAGCGAATCCCGGACGGTGGCGCACTTGACCATCCAGAGCCGGTCGTCGATGCCCGAGCCGCGCCCGGTCACCGCCGCCGCGTCCGTCCCGCACAGGGCGCCCACCAGCACCGCCGCGACGGTGGTCGAGCCGACCCCGAGGTCGCCCAGCACCACCAGGTCGGTGCCGGCGTCGGCCTCCTCGTCGGCGACGGCCATACCCGCGCGGAAGGCCCGGGCGGTCTCCTCCGGGCTCAGCGCGTCCTCGACGTCGATCCGGCCGGAGCCGCGCCGCACCCGGTGCCGGACCACCTCGTCGGGAAAGTCGGACGGATCGGCGTCCACGGCCACGTCGACGACCCGGATCCGGGCGCCGAAGCGGCGCGCGAGCACGGCGACCGGCGCGGTGCCGTCCAGGACGGCCCGGACCCGCGCGGCCGTGCCGCCGTCGGCCGCCAGCTCGGAGACCCCGAGCGCGGCCACCCCGTGGTCACCCGCGAACAGCAGCACCTTGGGCGCCGCCAACGGCCGTACGGGGGAGTGCCCCTGTACGGACGCCAGCCAACTGCCCAGCTCCTCCAGCCGGCCGAGCCCGCCATGAGGCCGGTCGAGCGCCTTCCAGCGCTCGTCGGCGGCCCTGCGGGCGCTCTCGTCGGGGCGCTCGACGAGCGAGGAGAACGTATCGAGATCCACGGTCGTGTCCATCGCCTCGAAGGCTACACGGCGCCGGCCCGGGCCCGGTGGCGGCCCTTGGCCACCGGCCGTCACCGGTCAGCCACCGGCCGGTTTGACCGTGATCACCTGCCCGGCCACCACCAGCAGCACCCGCTCCGAGGCGTCCGCCATCGCCATGTTCAGCCGGCCCAGGGTGTCCCGGAACCGCCGTCCCGCGGCCGTGCCGGGCACCACCCCCATCCCGACCTCGTTGCTCACCGCGACCACCTGACGGCCGGTCGCCCCCCACGCCGCGGCGAGCGCCCCGCACCTCTCCTGCACCGCCCGTTCGCCGCCCGCCGCCCAGGTGTCGTCGTCCCAGGCCCCGCACCCGTCCATCACCGCGGTCAGCCACAGCGCCAGACAGTCGATCAGCACCGGCGCCGGGTCCGCCGCGTCCGCCAGCACGCCCTCCAGCTCACAGGTCTCCGCGGTCCGCCAGCTCGCGGGGCGCCGCTCCCGGTGCAGGTCGACCCGCCGGGCCCACTCGGGGTCGCCCTCCCGGGCGCCGCTCGTCGCCACGTACAACACGTCGTCGTACGCGCCGAGCAACTGCTCGGCCCGGGTGGACTTGCCGGAGCGGGCGCCGCCGAGAATCAGGGTTCGGGGGAGTGACATGCCGTTCATCCTGCCCGACGAGGCGTAGGGACGACCGGGCCGGGCAGGCTAGTGTGCGCAGCACGACAAGCGGCACGTCGGGCTGAGCCGGCAGCGCCGCCGGCGGCAGTGGTCATCGGGAGGAGCCGGGCATGGTCTGGACGTGGCGGTACGAGAAGACGGACGGCACCCTGGTCGACCCGGTCGGCGGCCAGGAGGAGTTCCCTGGGCAGGGCGATGCGGAGTCCTGGATCGGCGAGTCCTGGAAGCAGCTGGTGGAGGACGGTGTCGACACCGCCGTCCTGCTGGACGACGACCGCGTCATCTACTCGATGAGCCTGCACGAGGCCTGATCCGCGCGGCGCCCGGGACGTCCGGCACCCGGCCCGCTCCGCGCGGTGCCTGATCACCACAGGCCCGGTGGGCGGTGCTACTTGCCGCCCACCACGTGCAGCAGCGCGGCTATCTGCCGGTACGGATCCGTGCGGCCGGCGCGTTCCTCGGCGTCCAGCAGCTGGGCGAGCCGGCGGCCGTCCACCGGCGGCGCCGCGTCGTCCGGCGCGTTGTCGGTGAAGACCCGTACGCCGTACCAGTGCTTGAGCGGTACGGACACCTCGGACAGCGTGACGGCCAGGTCGCAGAGGCGGTCGGCGCGGGCACTGAGGCCGAGCCGGTTGTAGTAGCGGTCGCTCTCGAAGGCGTGCAGGGCCGCGCGCCAGTCGCCCTCCGCGCCCGGGCGCATGGCCAGCGCGTCGCGGTTGCGGACGACCAGCGAGAGGATCCCGCCGGGGGCGAGCAGCCGGGCCAGTGAGGCGATCATCGGATCCGGGTCGGGCAGGTAGGTCAGCACGCCGTGGCAGAGCACCACGTCGAAGCTGCGGGCGCCGAACCAGCGCCCGCACTGGTGCCCGTCCCCGCTGAGCAGCTGGACCCGCCCGCGGACCTCGTCCGGCTCGTGGGCGAGCGCGCCCTGGGCGGCGCCGAGGGTGACGGGGTCGGAGTCGATGCCGGTGACGAAGTGGCCGGCCCGGGCCAGGCGCAGCGCCTGGGTGCCCTGGCCGCAGCCGACGTCCAGCACGCGCTGCTCGGTCCGGCCGGCCAGCTGCTCGGCGAGCTGGCGGGCCACCAGCTCCTGGCGGACGAGGTTGCGCAGCCCGCCCTGGCGCTCCAGCCAGGGTCCGGCGCCGCCGGCGAACGAGCCGCTGCGCGAGGGGAGCCGGTCGTGGCCCCCGCCGCCCTGGCCCGGCAACGCGTACAGGCCGGGTCCCTCCCAGGTGGGAGGTACCCGGCCCGAGTTCACCGGCTCGGCGGTCAGGGCTTGGCCCCGCGCTGGATCTGCGGCTTGGGCAGCCGCAGGCGGCGCATCTGCAGGATGCGCATGAGGCCGTACGCGACGGCGCCCTTGCTGTTCTGCCCGGCGAAGCGCTCGCCGAGCTGCTTGCGCAGTCCGAGGCCGAGCCGGACGAAGTCCAGCACCACCAGGACGAAGAAGAGCAGGAAGAGCACGGTGGAGAGCAGCTGAAGGGTCGGCACCCGCACCACGCTGAGGATCAGGATGACCACGGCGGCGGGCAGGAAGAACTCGGCCAGCGACCAGCGGGCGTCCACGTAGTCGCGGGCGAACTTGCGCACCGGGCCCTTGTCACGGGCCGGAAGGTAGCGCTCGTCCCCCTCCAGCAGCGCGGTGCGCTGCTTCTCCCGCGCGGAGCGTGCCCGCTCGCGCGACTGGCGGGCGGCCTCCTTGCGGTCCTTGGGGACGACCACCCGGGTCTTCCGGTGGGCCTCGGCCTCACTGCGCTTGGGCGTGGGCCGGCCCTTCTTCGCCTGCGGGTCGCGGGCCTGGCTCGTATCGTCCTGCTTCTCCAGCACTACGGCGGAGGCAGAGGCATCGTCTGAACGGCGTCGGAACACACCCCCAGCGTACGGGGTGCCCGGCCGCTTCTTCCCGTGCCCTTGGACCCAAACAGATATCGATCAACCGCCCGGGGTTTTCCGGCCTCGTTCCGGCGCGTCCAGTACGGGCTCCCCCCGTTCTGCCGGATCATGAAATCGGGGTCGGCTCCACCCCCGGGATGAGGCATCGGCACGTATGGCTGTAGCAGTCTTGTTGCAGGCAGGTGCACTGCGGCGACCGCCTCGCTGCACATACACTCGTCGTGTCTGGTAACGAGATACAGTCCGCAGGCCGGAGAAGGGGGCACCCGAGGCCCATGAGCGACGGAATCATGAAGCGTATGGGGCTGATCTTCAAGTCCAAGGCCAACAAGGCCCTGGACCGTGCAGAAGATCCGCGTGAAACGCTCGACTACTCGTACCAGAAGCAGCTCGAACTGCTGCAGAAGGTGCGCAGGGGAGTGGCCGACGTGGCCACCTCGCGCAAGCGCCTGGAGCTCCAGCTGACCCAGCTGCAGCAGCAGTCCGCCAAGTACGAGGACCAGGGGCGCAAGGCACTCTCGCTCGGCCGGGAGGATCTCGCGCGCGAGGCGCTGACCCGCAAGGCCGGCATGCAGACGCAGATCACCGACCTGGAGACGCAGTACCAGCAGCTCCAGGCCGAGGAGGAGAAGCTCACGCTCGCCTCCCAGCGGCTGCAGGCCAAGGTGGACGCCTTCCGGACGAAGAAGGAGACCATCAAGGCCACCTACACCGCCGCCCAGGCGCAGACCCGGATCGCGGAGTCCTTCTCCGGGATCTCGGAGGAGATGGGCGACGTGGGCCTGGCGATCCAGCGGGCCGAGGACAAGACGGCCCAGATGCAGGCCCGTGCGGGCGCGATCGACGAGCTGCTGGCCTCCGGCGCGCTCGACGACTCGAGCGGCCTCGGTCGCAAGGACGACATCGAGGCCGAGCTGGAGCGGGTGGCCGGCGGCTCCGACGTCGAGCTCGAACTGGCCAGGATGAAGGCCGAGCTCACCGGCGGCAGCCCGGCCGCGCAGCCGGCGATCGAGCCGGGCAAGCCCGGGGCCCAGGCCCCGCAGGACACGAAGAACAACCCCGGGACGATCAACTACAACAAGTGATCCCCACTCCTACGGCGGCGGCCGCACGGCCGCTGCCACGACCGCAGGGAGACGCAGCAGCATGATCATGAGGGTCATGGGGGAAGGGCAGTTCCAGGTGGCCGACGATCACCTGAACCGGCTCAACGCGTTGGACGACGAACTGCTGCGCGCACTGGAGTCGGGGAGCGACGAGAAGTTCCGGGCCGCCCTGAACGGCCTGCTGGTGGCCGTGAAGCAGTACGGCACCCCGCTGCCGGACGACTCCCTGGAGCCGTCCGACCTGATCCTGCCGAACGTCGAGGCGACCATCGACGAGGTCCGGCAGCTGCTGCGGGCGGAGGGTGACGGGCTGATCCCCGGCATCCCCGAGTACGAGTAGGCGAAGGCGACGCGTGAGGGCGGGCACCCCGGCCGGGGTGCCCGCCCTCACGCGTACCGCCTCGCCTACGGCAGGGCCAGCATCCGGTCCAGCGCCGCCCTGGCGTACTTCTCGGTCTCCGGATCCACGGTGATCACGTTCGGGACCCGGCCCTCGACCAGCGACTCCAGCGTCCAGACCAGGTGCGGGAGGTCGATCCGGTTCATGGTCGAGCAGAAGCAGACCGCCCGGTCCAGGAAGACGACCTCCTTGTCGGGGTGCGCCTTGGCGAGCCGGCGTACGAGGTTGAGCTCCGTGCCGATGGCCCACTTGGAGCCGGGCTCCGCCGCGTCCAGCGCCTTGATGATGTACTCGGTCGAGCCCACCATGTCGGCGGCCGAGACGACCTCGTGCTTGCACTCGGGGTGCACCAGCACGTTGACGCCGGGGATCCGCGCGCGGACGTCGTTCACCGAGTCCACCGAGAACCGCCCGTGCACCGAGCAGTGGCCGCGCCAGAGGATCATCTTGGCGTCGCGCAGCTGCTCGACGGTGAGGCCGCCGTTCGGCTTGTGCGGGTTGTAGAGGACACAGTCGTCCAGCGACAGGCCCATGTCCCGCACCGCGGTGTTGCGGCCCAGGTGCTGGTCCGGCAGGAAGAGCACCTTCTGGCCCTGCTCGAACGCCCACTGCAGCGCGCGCTCGGCGTTGGAGGAGGTGCAGATGGTGCCGCCGTGCTTGCCGGTGAAGGCCTTGATGTCGGCGGAGGAGTTCATGTACGAGACCGGGACGGTCACGTCGGCTATGCCGGCGTCGGTGAGGACGTCCCAGCACTCGGCGACCTGCTCGGCGGTGGCCATGTCGGCCATCGAACAGCCGGCCGCGAGGTCCGGCAGGATGACCTGCTGGGTCGCGCCGGTCAGGATGTCCGCCGACTCGGCCATGAAGTGCACGCCGCAGAAGACGATGAACTCGGCCTCCGGGCGGGCGGCGGCGTCGCGGGCGAGCTTGAAGGAGTCGCCGGTGACGTCCGCGAACTCGATGACCTCGTCCCGCTGGTAGTGGTGGCCGAGGATGAAGACACGCTCGCCGAGGGCCTCCTTGGCCGCGCGGGCGCGCTCGACCAGGTCGGGGTCGGAGGCGGCGGGCAGGTCGCCGGGGCACTCGACGCCGCGCTCGCTGTTCGGGTCGGCCTCGCGGCCGAGGAGCAGCAGGGCGAGCGGCGTCGGAGTGGGATCGACGCCGTAGGTCTCAGTGGTCGTGGTCACGGGCGGGTGCCCTCCTGGTGCGGCCGGGTCCGTCGAAGCGGCCTTCTCGTCTATCTGACGTTATCTATCATAACCCGGTTAGCGTCAGATTGACGATGGACACCGTGTCGATGTGACGAGCACCGCTCGCCCGAGCGGCGTCTTCCCCGCCCCCTTCCGGTGCCCGCGGGGCGTGCCGGAGCGCGGTCGGGCCCCGCTGCTGGTTGGCTGGCGGGATGAAGGCAATCGCGATCAGGCGGTACGGCGGCCCCGAGGTCGTCGAGTTCACCGACCTCCCCGACCCCCGGGTCGGGCCGGACTCCGTGCTCGTCCGGACCAGGGCGGTCGGCGTGAACCCGGTGGACCGGAAGATCCGGGAAGGACACCTCGACGGCGTCCTGGACGCGCACTTCCCGCTCGTCATGGGCTGGGACCTGGCCGGTGTCGTGCGGGCCGTCGGCGGTGGGGTCACCGAGTTCGCCCCCGGCGACGAGGTGATCGGCTACGTCCGCAAGGACTCCGTCGAGCACGGCACGTACGCCGAGCTGGTCGCGGCTCCCGTCCGCACCCTCGCCAGGAAGCCCGCGGCGCTGAGCTGGGCCCAGGCCGGCGGCCTGCCGCTGGCCGGGCTGACCGCCCACCAGGGGCTGGTCGGGGCGCTGAAGATCCGGGAGGGCGAGACGGTGCTGATCCACGCGGCCGCGGGCGGCGTGGGCCACCTCGCGGTCCAGATCGCCCGCTCACTGGGAGCCCGGGTGATCGGCACGGCGGGGCCGCGCAACCACGACTACCTGCGCGAGCTCGGCGCGGAGCCGGTGGCGCACGGGGAGGGCCTGGCCGATCGGGTCCGCCGGCTGGCCCCCGACGGGGTGGACGCCGCGCTGGACCTGGTCGGCGGCGACGCCGTGGAGGTCTCCGCCGGACTGGTCGCCGACTCGGCCCGGATCGCCTCGGTCGCCGACTACGGCGTGGTGGCCCGGGGCGGCCACTACGTGTGGTGCCGTCCGGACGCCGCCGCGCTCGCCGCGCTCGCCCGGCTGGCCGACGAGGGACGGCTCACCGTGACGGTCGCCTCCACCTTTCCGCTGGCGCAGGCCGCCTCCGCGCAGGAGCTCGGCGCGGAGGGCCGGACCCGGGGCAAGATCGTACTGCTGGCCGGCTGAACCGGCCCTGCCCCGTGCTGTCCGGCCCTGCCCCGTGCCGTCCGCGCCGAGCTCCGCGCCGTTCGGCCCTGGTCCGCGCGGGCGGGCGGCTCCGGGCGGGGGTGGCCCGCGCCCGCGATCCGCCAGAATGGGCGGTGAACCGTTTTTGCGGATCACCGCCCGTTCCGCACCCCGTACGACCCGTGGAGCCCCGCACCGATGAGCACCAGCCGACCGCCCGAGCCCGGCGGGGCCGCCCTGGACGTCTCGCTGGACGAGACCGACCGGCTGCTGCTGGCCCAGCTCGGCCGCGACGGGCGCGCCTCGTACGCCGAGATCGGCCTGCTGGTGAACCTCTCCGCGACCGCAGTCCGGCGCCGGATCGACCGGCTGCGCGCCCGGGGGGTGGTCCGCGGCTTCACCGTCGTGCTCGATCCGGCGCTGCTCGGCTGGCACACCGAGGCCTTCGTCGAGGTCTACTGCCGGGAGCGGACCGCGCCGGAGGAGATCCTCGCCAGTCTGCGGCAGTTCCCCGAGGTGGTCGCCGCCTGGACGGTCACCGGCGACCCGGACGCCCTGGTCCACCTGCGCGCCTCCGACACCCGGCACCTGGAGGCCGTGATCGAGCGGATCCGCAAGGAGCCGGGCGTCCAGCGAAGCCGCAGTTCGGTGGTGCTCTCCCGGCTGATCGGCTGACCTGCCGACCGGCCCCCGGCCGCCCGGCGCCCGACCGGCCCCCGGCCGGGTGCCTCGCCGCCGCCCGCCGTCGGGGTGCCGAACCGCCGGCCGAGCCCCGTCGGCCCCACCGACCGCACCCGTCGCATCCGCCACGCAGGAATCCTGCGCGGACCCGTCCGAACACGCCCGAAAGCTGCCTGACCGGCCGGGTTCCGACGCGCGGCCGGGGCCGCCCGCTGCCTAGGCTGATCATGTCGGTCCGCCCCGCCCCTCCAGCCCCGCGGCCCGGCCTCCCCGACACCCGAAGCCGAGAGGGACACCCGTGTCCGCAGCTCCCCACCGCATGCACCGGCCCGACAACGAGCTGGTCGACCTGGTGTTCGACTACATGCGTGAGCGGCTGCAGTACGACCCCGTACCGCTCGACCACCCCGGCGACGGCGACCACCTGCGCGCCTCGCTGGCCGGCCTGCTGAACGCCACCGGCAACAGCCCCGCCGACGTGCTCAAGCTCTACGACCACGAGCTGTCCCGCGCGGTCATCTCCGCCGACAGCCCGCGCTACCTCTCCTTCATCCCCTGCGCGCCGACCAAGGCCGCGCTGCTCTTCGACATGGTGGTCTCCTGCGCCTCGCTGCAGGGCATCTCCTGGCTGGAGGCGGCCGGTGCGATCGCCGCCGAGAACCAGGTGCTGCGGCTGATCGCGGACCGCGCCGGCCTGCCCGACCAGGCCGGCGGAACCTTCGTCTCCGGCGGCTCGGCGGGCAACCTCTCCGCCCTGGTGGTCGCCCGCGACACCGCACGCCGAAGGCTCGGCGTCGGCCGGGAGACCACGCTGCGGATCGCCGTCGCCGATCAGGTGCACTCCTCGGTCAAGAACACCTTCAACATCATCGGCGTCGAGGCCTTCGTGGTCCCGACCGTGGACCGCCGCTTCACCGGCGAGGCGCTGCGCGCCGCCCTGGCCGCCGACCCGAACCCCGAGACCGTCGTCGCGGTGGTCGGCACCGCCGGTACCACCAACGAGGGCATCGTCGACGACCTCCAGGGCCTGTCCGAGGTCACCCGCGAGCGCGGCCTCTGGTTCCACGTGGACGGCGCCTACGGCGGCGCGGGCCTGTTCGCCCCCTCGGTCCGCGAGCGCTACAACGGCATCGAGCACGCCGACTCCTTCGTCGTGGACCCCCACAAGTGGCTCTTCGCGCCGTTCGACTGCGCCGCCCTGCTCTACCGCAACCCGCAGCTGGCCCGCGCCGTGCACACCCAGGACGCCTCCTACCTGGACGTCCTGCACACCGAGGGCGACGAGTGGAACCCCACCGACTACGCCTACCACCTCACCCGCCGCGCCCGCGGCCTGCCGCTCTGGTTCTCGCTCGCGGTGCACGGCACCCAGGCGTACACCGACGCGATCGAGGAGGGCCTGCGGCTGGCCAGGGAGAGCGCGCAGGTCATCCGGGACACCGAGCACCTGGAACTGCTGCACGACCCGCAGCTGTCCGCCGTCTGCTTCCGCCGCAGGGGCTGGAGCTCCGAGGACTACTACCGCTGGTCGCAGCGGCTGCTCGCGGACCAGATCGGCTTCGTCACCCCCACCGGCTGGGACGGCGAGACCGTCGCCCGCTTCGCCTTCCTGCACCCGGGCACCACGATGGAGATGGTCCGGGAGATCCTCGACACCATGGTGTGAGGGCCGATCCCCTCGGGGCGCCCCTGGCCGGGGCGCCCCTGCCACGACCGGCTAGAGGAAGCCGCCGCTGGGCAGGTAGGGCGTCGGCGGCCGCATCCCGCGCACCGCGAGATATCCCCGGTTCTCCAGGGTGAGACCGACCTCCAGACCGACGTCCACCGCCCACTCCTGCTCGGCGGTGAGGAACTGCACCACGGCCTCCTCGCCGTCGGGCACCCGGGCCAGGGCCTCCCGCAGCAGCCGGGTGGCGATCCGCTTGGAGGTCGCGGCGAGCAGCTTGACCTCGCCGCCGTCTCGGTAGCAGTAGCCGCTGCCGGCGAGGGTGTCGGCGACCAGCAGATCCTCGTAGTGGGCCAGCATGAAGTCGTGGTCCGGCCCGTGCGCGGCGCCCCGCGCCCGGCGGTCCACCGAGTCCAGCAGATGCCGGTGCACGGGGCCGCCGGGGTGCACCGGGATGTCGCCCGGGTCCAGCAGCCCGGCGCGGTCCACCGGACCGCGCAGCCCCATCGTGGGGTGCAGCGTGAACCCCGCCCGCCGGTAGCGCCGGGCCGCGGCGGGGGAGGGCGAGGCACAGAGCATCCCGCGCAGACAGCCCCGCCCGTACGCCGCCGCCCGCTCCAGCAGCAACCGCCCGACGCCCTTGCCCTGGGCGCCCGGCAGCACCACGAACAGTGCCAGGATCCACACGCCCTCCCGCCGCAGCGAGAGCGCCGCGCCCACCGCCTCCCCGTCGTGCTCGGCGATCCAGCAGCCCTCCGGGTCGGTCCGGACCAGGTGCCTGGTCCGGGCGAGCTGCTGGACGAGGCGGGGCCCCTCAGCGGGTGGGGTGGCCGCTCCCGGGAGGCCCGCGAAGGCCGATCGGGCGATCTGCCGGACGGTCTCGGCATCGGCGGCAGTGTCCTTCACCTGGCGCAGGATCATGGGTCCATCCTGGCCGCCGACCCCTGCCGGGGTGACCGTTTTGCCAGGATCGGACGGTGACCAGGTCTCCCGGGTGTGCGAGCATGGGAAGCGCGGGGAGCGGGCGAGGAGCCCTTTCACCGGCAGGAACCGAGACAGAACCTCCGCCCGGGAATTGAATCCGGGTGGCCGCTGGTTGGCACTGGCGGCACATTGTCGTCAACGACCGGGAGTACCGAGATGACCGTCCAGGACGAGACCACCGTCGAGAGTGGTCTGCTCCTTACCGATGCCGCCGCGGCCAAGGTGAAGGGCCTGTTGGAGCAGGAAGGCCGCGAGGACCTGGCGCTGCGCGTCGCCGTCCAGCCCGGCGGTTGCTCCGGCCTGCGCTACCAGCTCTTCTTCGACGAGCGCTCGCTCGACGGCGACGTGCTCAAGGACTTCAACGGTGTCAAGGTCGTCACCGACCGCATGAGCGCCCCCTACCTCGGCGGCGCCACCGTGGACTTCGTGGACACCATCGAGAAGCAGGGCTTCACGATCGACAACCCGAACGCCACCGGCTCCTGCGCCTGCGGCGACTCGTTCAGCTAGGCCCCAGCAGCACCCAGAAGGCGGCCCCCGGGATCACCCGGGGGCCGCCTTCGGCGTTGCCGTCTGCCGTGCGCCGTGCGCCGTCCGCCGTCTGCCGTGCGCCGTCTGCCGTTCGCCGTCCGTTCGTCCGGCGTCGGCTGCGCCCTACTGGTCCGCCGGGACGGGGCCGCCGTGGTACTCGGACTCCAGCGGCACCTCCGCGCCGCGGTCGGTGTCCACCACGGTGCGGCCCATCAGCGGCTTGGCGAGGTCCCCGGTCACCGACTGCCGCTTGGCGATCGCCGGGCAGGCCTGACCGGCCGGCGCGGGGGTGGTCACCACGATCCGGATGCCGACCTGGCCGGGCTTGCTCTCGTCCACCTTCAGGCCGTACTTCTCGCAGACGCCGCCGTAGAACCAGACGGTCAGCCGGTTGCCGCTCAGCTGGTAGCTGATCGTCTGCCGGCCGCCCGGCACCGGGGCGGGCTCACCGGGGGCGATCCCGGGGCGGCTCGGGCCGCCGGGGCCGGGCTCGGTCGTCGCGCCGGTGCCGGGGCTCGGCGCGGAACTCGCCGAGGGGCTCGCCGTCGGGCCGCCGGCCGCCGGATCCGACGCGGCAGGCGAGGGTGAGGCCGTCGGGGCGGTGCTGCCCGCCACGGCCGAGGGCTGCGCCGTGGCCCCGTCCGCGCCGGGCGCGCCGCCGCTGCCGCAGCCGGCCACCGCGCCGAGCGCCAGGGCCAACCCGGCCACCGCCACCGCCGCCCGCCGTCCGCGCGGGCGGCGCACCGGCCGGGCCTTCGTCTGCATCTCCATCACGACTTCCTCCCGAGGGTCGGTGCGGCGCCGCCTCCCCGGCGGCACCGCGCCGGTTTGACGTGCTCCGGAGGAGTCCGGTTCCATCCGGTGCCGCCGGGAGTGCCCGGCGGCACCGCGCCGGACGCTGGTGGTCACTACGGCTAGGCCCCGTACTCGGTCATCGCGGCGACCAGCTGCTGGGCCCCGGAGGACACCGCGAAGCCCGATCCGGCCGGCGTCGCGGGCTCCACCCCGACCGCCATCGGGGGCCAGAACCGGCCGAGGTACCGGGACGAACTCACCAGCGCGTCAAGGGTGTCCGGGTCGGCGTCCGGCCGCAGGGCGGGGGAGACGCGCGGGGAGTGCTGGGTGGGGTTCATCGGCCATCGCTCCGATCAGCATGCCGCGGCGACGTTGCCGCGGACGTGGACGGGGCCGCACACGGGCCCCTGCCCGTGACCCTAGGGTGCGCTCCGGAAGGCGGCCAGAGCTACCCGAAGGTAGTACCTGTTCGAGCCAAACCCGGCGGTCTTGCAGCCGGGCCGTCCGCGCCGGGTACCGTGAGGAGGTTCGTCCGCCGTCTTCCCATCATGCCGTCACCCAGAGGAGACCCCGTGCGTATCGCCGTCGCCGGCTCGATCGCCACCGACCATCTGATGACCTTCCCCGGCCGCTTCGCCGACCAGCTGGTCGCGGAGCAACTGCACACGGTTTCGCTGTCCTTCCTGGTCGACACCCTCGACATCCGGCGTGGGGGCGTCGCCCCGAACATCGCGTTCGGCATGGGCGTCCTCGGCCTGCGCCCGATCCTGGTCGGCGCGGCCGGCGCGGACTTCGACGAGTACCGGAGCTGGCTGGAGCGCAACAACGTCGACTGTCAGTCGGTGCACATCTCGCAGACCCGGCACACCGCCCGGTTCATGTGCACCACGGACGAGGACCACAACCAGATCGCCTCCTTCTACACCGGTGCGATGGCCGAGGCCCGCAGCATCGAGCTGAAGCCGGTCGCGGACCGGACCGGCGGCCTGGAACTGGTCCTGATCGGCGCCGACGACCCGCAGGCGATGGTCCGCCACACCCAGGAGTGCCGGACCAGGGGCTACGCCTTCGCCGCCGACCCCTCCCAGCAGCTGGCCCGCCTGGAGGGCGACGACATCCGCGAGATCGTCGACGGCGCCGCCTACCTGTTCACCAACGAGTACGAGGCCGCGCTCATCGAGAGCAAGACCGGCTGGGGCTCGGAGGAGATCCTCACCCGGGTCGGCACCCGGATCACCACCCTGGGCAGCAAGGGCGTCCGGATCGACCGCAAGGGCGAGGAGACCATCACCGTCGGCTGCGCGCCCGAGGAGCGCAAGACCGACCCGACCGGCGTCGGCGACGCCTTCCGGGCCGGCTTCCTGGCGGGCCTGTCCTGGGAGCTCGGGCTGGAGCGCTCGGCCCAGCTCGGCTGCATGATGGCGACCCTGGTCATCGAGACGGTCGGCACCCAGGAGTACGAGCTGCGCCCCACCGCCTTCCTGCAGCGCTTCGAGGACGCGTACGGAGCGGGCGCGGCCGCCGACATCCGGGCCCACCTGATCAAGTAGTCCCGGGCGGCCGGCCGCTCACGAGGTCCTGCGCACCAGATGGGCACGGCCCCGGTCGCCGCCGTAGTCGGCGGCCGGAGCCGTGCCGAGGTACTCCTGCCCGCGCATGGCGCACCAGGCCGGGATGTCGAGCACGGCCGCCTCGTCGTCGGCCAGCACCACCACGGTGCCGCCCGGGGGGACCTCACCGATCCGCCGGGCCAGCTCGATCACCGGCAGCGGACACCGCTTGCCCAGCGCGTCGAGCACCACGGCCGGCCCGCCCGTCCCCGGCCGGTCCGCCCCGGCCTCCCCGTCCGACCCGGTCTTCCCGTCCGACCCGGCCGCCGCAGGCGCCGGCAGGTCCAGCCCGAGCGGCGCCCGGACGCCGGCCACGATCCCCGGCAGCACGGCGAGGAAGCGCTCGACGTCCGCCTCGGCCGTCCCGTACGGCAGCGACACCCGGACGTTGCCCTCGGTCAGCACGCCCATCGCGGCCAGCACATGGCTCGGGGTCAGGGTCGAGGAGGTGCAGGAGGAGCCGGAGGAGACGGCGAAGCCGGCCCGGTCCAGCTCGGTCAGCAGCACCTCGCCGTCCACGTACAGGCAGGAGAAGGTGACCAGGTGCGGCAGCCGGTGGACGGGGTCGCCGACCACCTCGACCTCGGGCACCAGCTGCGGCACCCTGGCCCTGATCCGCTCCACCAGCCCGTGCAGGCGGGCGTTCTCCCGCTCGGCGTCGGCCCGGACGGCGCGCAGCGAGGCGGCGGCGGCCACCACGGCCGGCACGTTGACGTACCCGGGCACCCGGCCCCGTTCGCGCTCGTCGGCGGGCAGCGGCGAGGCGTAGCGGACGCCCTTGCGCACGGCGAGCACCCCGACCCCGGCCGGGCCGCCCCACTTGTGCGCGCTGGCGGTCAGCAGTGACCAGCCGGCCGGGACGGCCGCCCGCCCGGTGCTCTGCGCGGCGTCCACCAGGAGCGGGATCTCGCCGCAGCGGGCCGCCGTCTCCGTGACCGGCTGGACGGTACCGACCTCGTGGTTGGCGGACTGCAGTACGGCCAGCGCGGTGTCCGGGCGCAGCGCGGCGGCGAACCCCTCGGGAGCCGCCCGGCCGAGCCGGTCCACCGGCACGACGGTGACCTCGCCCCCGGCTGCCTCGTGCCGCTCGGCGGCGTGCAGCACGGCGGAGTGCTCGACCGCGGAGTGGACCAGGTGCGCGCCCCGGCGGCGGTTGCCCGCCAGCGCGCCGAGCACCCCCAGGTGCAGGGCCTGGGTGCCGCTGGCGGTGAAGGAGACCTCGTCCGGGCGGGCGCCCAGCACCTCGGCGACGCTCTCGCGCGCCGCGTCCAGCAGCATCCGTGCCTGCCGGCCGGAGCGGTAGAGCCGGGCCGGGTCGGCCCAGCCCTCGTCCAGTGCGGCGGTCAGTGCCTGCCGGGCGACGGGGTGGAGCGGGGCGGTCGAGGCGACGTCGAAATACACGGTTGCCATTCAACTACAGAGCCGACCGCGCTCCACGGTCTCACCACCCGTCAGTCGATCATCCTCTTTGTCCGTTTCGTCCGTACTCGACGGGTCGTCACCCGGGTGGTGCCGAGCCGTCCCCCGATCGGGCGTACGGTCCTCGAAAGCCTGCCGTGACCTGGGAATCCACCCCTGCGGGGCCTGATCGGGCGACCGGGCGGCGCGTTACCGGGACCTGCCCGTCAGCAGCGCATAAGGCTGGAGTAGGGTTTGGCCCGCATAAGCATTCAAACCGTGCCCGTGGACGGGTCGCCGGGGAGGGTCACCTCCTCCCCGGAGCGACGCGAAGGCGGGCGAGACTTCGGGAAGGCGCTACGTGAGTCCCAACGGCTCCGACCGCTCGCCGCGGCGCACGATGCGGCGGAAGCTGCCTCAGGCGCTGGCACTGGGCCTCGTCATCGCGACCGCTACCGGCTGCTCGGCCAACGACCTCCCCAGGCTTGGCCTCCCGAGCCCCGTCACGCAGGAAGGGCCCCTGGTCCTTCACATGTGGCAGGGCTCCTGGATCGCGGCGCTGGCAGTGGGCGCACTGATGTGGGGTCTGATCATCTGGAGCGTGATCTTCCACCGGCGCAGCCGCACCGGTATCCAGATCCCTCCGCAGACCCGGTACAACGTGCCCATCGAGGCGCTTTACACCGCGGTCCCCATCGTCATCGTCTCGGTGCTCTTCTACTTCGTCGCCCGCGACGAGACGAGGCTGACCTCGGTCAGCGCGAAGCCGGACCACACGGTCAACGTGGTCGGCTTCCAGTGGAGCTGGGCGTTCAACTACGAGAACACCGAGACCCCGGACCCGACCAGCACCACGGCCGCGTACGACGTGGGCACGCCGGAGCAGGAGCCCACGCTCTGGCTCCCGGTCAACGAGTCGGTGAAGTTCGTCCTCACCTCGCGGGACGTCATCCACGACTTCTGGCCCGTCAACTTCTTGATGAAGATGGACGTCGTGCCGGGCGTGGTCAACAGGTTCGAGGTCACCCCGACCGTCAAGGGCACCTACCGGGGCAAGTGCGCCGAGCTCTGCGGCGAGGACCACTCGCGGATGCTCTTCAACGTGAAGGTCGTCGACCGCGCGGAGTACGACAAGCACCTGGCGGACCTCCGGGCCAAGGGCCAGACCGGCGCGTTGCCTTCCGGCATCTTCAGGACCACGGGAAGTGAAAACAAGTGACCATCCTCAACGAGCCCGCCGCGGCCGGCGGGGGCGCCGGGGCCGTCACGGTCGGCGGGGGCCAGCGCACCCGCAAGCCGGGTTCCACCATCATCAAGTGGCTGACCACCACCGACCACAAGACGATCGGCACCCTCTACCTGGGGACGTCCTTCGCCTTCTTCCTGATCGGTGGCATCCTCGCCCTGGTCATGCGCGCCGAGCTGGCTCGTCCCGGGACCCAGATCCTGTCGAACGAGCAGTTCAACCAGGCGTTCACGATGCACGGCACGATCATGCTGCTGATGTTCGCGACGCCGCTCTTCGCGGGCTTCGCGAACTGGATCATGCCGCTGCAGATCGGCGCGCCTGACGTGGCGTTCCCCCGGCTGAACATGTTCGCCTACTGGCTCTACCTGTTCGGCTCGACCATCGCGGTGGCCGGCTTCGTCACCCCGCAGGGCGCCGCCGACTTCGGCTGGTTCGCCTACTCGCCGCTCTCCGACGCCGTCCGCTCGCCGGGCGTCGGCGCCGACATGTGGATCATGGGCCTGGCCTTCTCCGGCTTCGGCACGATCCTCGGCGCGGTCAACTTCATCACCACCATCATCTGCATGCGCGCGCCCGGCATGACGATGTTCCGGATGTCGATCTTCGTCTGGAACGTCCTGCTGACCGCCGTGCTGGTCCTGCTGGCCTTCCCCGTGCTCGCCGCCGCGCTGTTCGCGCTGGAGGCGGATCGGAAATTCGGGGCACACGTCTTCGATCCGGCGAACGGCGGGGCCCTGCTCTGGCAGCACCTCTTCTGGTTCTTCGGCCACCCCGAGGTGTACATCATCGCGCTGCCGTTCTTCGGCATCGTGTCGGAGATCATCCCGGTCTTCAGCCGCAAGCCGATGTTCGGCTACTCCGGCCTGATCGCGGCCACCATCGCGATCGCCGGCCTGTCCGTGACGGTGTGGGCGCACCACATGTACGTCACCGGCCAGGTGCTGCTGCCGTTCTTCTCCTTCATGACCTTCCTGATCGCGGTCCCGACCGGGGTGAAGTTCTTCAACTGGGTCGGCACCATGTGGAAGGGCTCCCTGAGCTTCGAGACGCCGATGCTCTGGACGGTCGGCTTCCTGGTGACCTTCCTCTTCGGTGGTCTGACGGGCGTGCTGCTCGCCTCCCCGCCGATCGACTTCCACGTCTCGGACTCGTACTTCGTCGTCGCCCACTTCCACTACGTGGTCTTCGGCACCGTCGTCTTCGCGATGTTCGCCGGCTTCCACTTCTGGTGGCCGAAGATGACCGGCAAGATGCTCGACGAGCGCCTTGGCAAGATCACCTTCTGGACGCTGTTCATCGGCTTCCACGCCACCTTCCTGGTCCAGCACTGGCTCGGCGCCGAGGGCATGCCCCGCCGCTACGCCGACTACCTGGCCTCGGACGGCTTCACCACCCTGAACACCGTCTCCACCATCGGCTCCTTCCTGCTCGGCCTGTCGATCCTGCCGTTCCTCTACAACGTCTGGAAGACCGCCAAGTACGGCGAGAAGGTGGAGGTCGACGACCCGTGGGGCTACGGCCGCTCGCTGGAGTGGGCGACCTCCTGCCCGCCGCCGCGGCACAACTTCCTCACGCTGCCGCGTATCCGCTCGGAATCCCCGGCGTTCGACCTGCACCACCCGGAGATCGCCGCGCTGGACTACCTGGAGGCTCACGGTGAGCCCGCCAAGCACTTCGCCGGTGTGACCCCGGCGAAGTACGACAACCCGCAGCTCACCAAGGGCAAGAAGGAGGGCGACGCCTGATGAGGGAACAGGGCAAGATCTTCCTCGGCTTCGCGGTCTTCATCCTCGCGATGGCCATCACCTACGGCCTCTGGACCTCGCACAGCGACCACGGCACGGAGGCGGCCGGTACCACCGCGCTGTTCCTGGCCTTCGGTCTCTGCGCGTTCATCGGGTACTACCTCGCCTTCACCGCCCGCCGGGTGGACAGTGGCGCGGGTGACAACCCCGAGGCCGAGGTGGCGGACGACGCCGGCGAGCAGGGCTTCTTCGCCCCGCACAGCTGGCAGCCGCTCTCGCTGGGGATCGGTGGCGCGCTCGCCTTCCTCGGCGTGATCTTCGGCTGGTGGCTGCTCTACTGGTCGATCCCGATCATCCTGATCGGCCTGTACGGCTGGGTGTTCGAGTTCTACCGGGGCGAGGACCAGAACCAGTAGTCCCGCCGCCCCTCACCGGGCACCGCACAGGGCCGGGTCTCCCGCAAGGGGGGCCCGGCCCCGCTGCGTCCGGGCGGGTGCGACGTCACTCCGCCGGCGCAGTCGCGGGCCTTTCGGATGTCGCCATCCGCACGGGTGTTCCTACGATCTGATCAATCGTGCGACCCCTCGGAGGCGGGCATGACCGGCAGGCGCGGAATCTCAGGTATAGGCAGCATCTCCCTCGCACTCGCGTGCATGACCCCCTTGGCCGCCTGCTCCTCGGGCGGCGGCGGGGACCAGGCCACGGTGGAGCCGGCCCGGGCGGTGGACGCGGCGGCCCTGGTGCACATCTCGGCCACCGGCCAGGTGGACCCGTCCAAGCCCTTCACCGTCACGGCCGAGCCCGGCAGCCGGCTCACCGACGTCACCGTCGCCGGCCCGGACGGGCGGCTGGTGGCCGGAAAGCTCGCGGACGACCAGCGCAGCTGGCAGAGCACCGGGCACCTGAAGGCGGCCACCAGCTACGCGGTGCGGGTCGCCGCGGACGACGGCAAGGGCGGCCGGGGCGAGACCAGCTCCTCGTTCAGCACCGTCGCCGCGCAGCGCCTGCTGACCGCCAAGCTCGGCCCGGACTCCTCCGGCAGCGGCGTCTACGGCGTCGGCCAGCCGCTCACCGTCCAGCTCTCCGAGCCGGTCAAGGACCCGGCGGCCCGCCAGGAGGTCGAGCGGTCCCTGGCGGTCACCTCCCAGCCCGCCGTGGTCGGCGCCTGGTACTGGGTGGACGACAGCAACCTGCACTTCCGGCCGAAGGACTACTGGCCGGCCGACGCGAAGGTCTCGCTCGCCTTCGACGGCGAGGGCAGCCGGATCTCGGACGGCCTCTACGGCGGCGCGCCCGCCACACTCGCCCTGCGCACCGGCGACCGGGTGGAGAGCCTGGTGGACGCGGCCACCCACGAGCTCACGCTCAGCCGCAACGGGGTACCGGTGCGGACCATCCCGGTGACCACCGGCAAGCCCGGCTTCTCCACCCGCAACGGCACCAAGGTGGTGCTGGGACAGGAGCGCGTGGTGCGGATGAGCGGCGAGACGATCGGCATAGCCGCGGGCAGCCAGGAGTCCTACGACCTCCAGGTCGAGTGGGCCACCCGGGTGACCTGGAGCGGCGAGTACGTGCACGCCGCTCCCTGGTCGGTGGCCTCGCAGGGGGTCGACAACGTCAGCCACGGCTGCACGGGCATGAGCACCGAGAACGCCAAGTGGTTCTACGACCAGACCCGGGTCGGTGACATCGTCCGGGTCGTGAACAGCCTGGGCGCCGGCATGGAGCCGTTCGGCAACGGCTTCGGCGACTGGAACGTCTCCTGGGACGACTGGCTCAAGCACAGCGCCACCGGACAGCCCGTCAGCACCGCCGCCCGGAGCGGCCAGGGCCAGGTCGCGTCGGTGGCCCTGCCGCAGCTCTAGCCGTCTGACCCGGGGCGCAGGTCAGGCCCCGTACGCGAGCCCCAGGGCCGTCTGCACGGCGGCCAGGGCGTCCGCCCGGGTGACACCGAGGCGCCGGGCCCGCTCGGCGTACTCGGTGGCGGCGGCGGCCGTCAGGCGGTGTGCGGTGTCGCCGGTGGCGGCGATCAGGGTGCCGCGCCGGCCGTGCGTCTCCACGACGCCGTCCGCCTCCAGCTCCCGGTAGGCCCGGGCCACCGTGTTGGCGGCCAGCCCCAGCTGCTCGGCCAGGGCCCGGACGGTGGGCAGCTTCAACCCGGTGGGCAGGTCGCCGCTGCGGGCCCGGTCGGCGATCTGGGTGCGGATCTGCTCGTACGGGGGAGTGGCGGCGTCGTGGTCGACGGACAGGTGCACGGGTACTCCTGACGAGTGGTCGGTGCCGGGCGCCGTGCGGGGCGGCCGGGGCGGAAACGGGAGAGAGGGCCCCCGTCCGGCGGATGCCGGGCAGGGGCCCTCTCGTGTGGAGTACGGGATCAGTGGTGGCCGTGGCCGCTGGTGATCTCGTGGTGCTCCTCGGCCGTGGGCTTGGCGATCTGGCTGCCTTCGCCGTAGAAGCTCTCGGAGAGCTTCGCGCGGGTCTTGGTGACCACGCCGACCTTGGCGGCCACGCCGTTCTCGTCCACCTCGGCCGGCAGCTCCACCGGCTGCACCTGCTCGTGGGCGGTGAGGGTGTGCAGCTTGGCGGGCGGGAGCTGGGCGTGCACCTCGACGAACTCGCCGTGCGGCAGGCGCTTGATGACGCCGGTCTCGCGGCCGTGCAGCACCTTGTCCTTGTCGCGGCGCTGGAGGCCGAGGCACCAGCGCTTGGTGATGAAGAAGGTGATGATCGGGACCACGAAGAAGCCGACCCGCACGAAGTACGTGATGTCGTTGATCGACAGGTGCAGGTGGGTCGCGAACAGGTCGTTGCCACCACCGACCAGCAGCACCAGGTACAGGCTGATCCAGGCCGCGCCCAGGCCGGTACGGACCGGGGCGTTGCGCGGCCGGTCCAGGATGTGGTGCTCGCGCTTGTCGCCGGTGATCCAGCCCTCGATGAACGGGTAGACCGCGATGGCGGCGAGCACCATCGGGAAGATCGCCAGCGGGACCATCACACCCATGTTCAGGGTGTGGCCCCAGGCGCGGATCTCCCAGCCCGGCATGATGCGGATCAGGCCCTCGGAGAAGCCCATGTACCAGTCCGGCTGGGCGTCCGTGGACACCTGGTCGGGACGGTAGGGGCCGTACGCCCAGATCGGGTTGATCGTGGCGATCGCCGACATCGCGGAGATGATGCCGAACACGAGGAAGAAGAAGCCGCCGGCCTTCGCCATGTAGACCGGCATCAGCGGCATGCCGACGACGTTCTGCTCGGTCTTGCCGGGCCCGGCCCACTGGGTGTGCTTGTGGTAGAAGACCAGGATCAGGTGCGCGACCAGCAGGCCCAGCATGATGCCCGGGATGAGCAGCACGTGGATGGTGAAGAACCGCGGCACGATGTCGGTGCCGGGGAACTGCCCGCCGAACAGGAACATCTGGATGTACGTGCCGACCAGCGGGACGGCCAGGATCGCGCCCTCCATGAACCGGATACCGGTGCCGGAGAGCAGGTCGTCGGGCAGCGAGTAGCCGAAGAACCCGTCGAACATGCCCAGGACCAGCAGCAGGAAGCCGAAGACCCAGTTGATCTCACGCGGCTTGCGGAACGCGCCCGTGAAGAACACGCGCATCATGTGCACGAGCATCGCGGCCACGAAGACCAGGGCGGCCCAGTGGTGGATCTGCCGGATCAGCAGGCCGCCGCGGACCTCGAAGCTGATGTTCATCGTGGAGGCGTACGCCTCCGACATCCGGATGCCGTTGAGCGGGGCGTAGGAGCCGTGGTAGACGACCTCGCCCATGCTCGGCTTGAAGAAGAGCGTCAGGTAGACGCCCGTCAGGATGATGATCACGAAGGTGTAGAGGCAGATCTCACCGAGCATGAAGGACCAGTGGTCCGGGAAGATCTTGCGCAGGTTGGCCTTGGCCAGGGAGTAGATCCCCAGCCGGCCGTCCACCCAGTCCGCCGCCGACTCCGCCTTGTTGGCGGGCTTGGCACGCGTGCTGGCCGGCTTGGACGCGCCACTGCTGGCGCTGCTCGCGGAACTCATGCGGAGCGCTCCCAGAAGCTCGGGCCGACGGGCTCCGCGAAGTCGCCGGTGGCGACCAGGAAGCCCTCTTGGTTGGTGGTGATCTTCAGCTGCGGCAGCGGGTGGCCGGCCGGGCCGAAGATCACGCGGGCGCCGTCGGCCAGGTCGAAGGTCGACTGGTGGCAGGGGCACAGTGCGTGGTGCGTCTGCTGCTCGTACAGGCTGATCGGGCAGCCGACGTGGGTGCAGATCTTGGAGTAGGCCAGGATGCCCTCGAAGCCGAGCTCGCGGGAGTCGTTGTCCTTGATGTCCTCCGGCGCGATCCGGACGAGCATCAGCGCGTCCTTGGCGATCTGCTGCTGGAAGTCCTCGTCGTCCTCCTCCAGGCCCTCGGGCTTGGCGAAGGTGAGCGAGCCGACCGCGATGTCCTCGGCCTTCATCGGCTTGTTGGTGTTCATGTTGATCAGCGGCAGCGGCTTGGCCTCGGTGGCCACCCGCCAGCCGGTGTGGTCCAGCTTGTCCTCGGGCAGCGGCCCCAGGTCGCGCAGCAGGACGACACCCGACAGCGGGACGAGCGCCATCGAGCCGATCAGGGTGTTGCGGATCATCTTGCGACGGCCGAAGCCGGACTCCGCGGCACCGGTCGTGAACTGCTCGATGACGTCCGCGCGGACGTCGTCGTCGGCCTCGATCGCGTGGCGCTCGGCGGGGAGCTCGTGGTCGGACATCAGGGTGCGGGCCCAGTGGACCGCGCCCGCGCCGATGCAGAACAGCGCGACCCCGAGGGTCAGGCCGAGCGCGAAGTTGAGCGCGCTGACGTGCCCCAGCGGGAAGATGTAGACGATCTTGTCGGGGTCGATCGCCACGTAGGAGGCGATGAAGCCCACGGTGGCGAGCATCGACACGACGAACATCAGGGAGACCTGGCGCTCGGCGCGCTTGGCGGCCCGCTCGTCGATGTCGGTACGGCGCGGCGCGTGGGCCGGCAGGCCCGGGTCGGCGAAGGGGTCGCCGTGTCCGGCTACCTCGTGCCCTTCGGAGCCGTGGGACTCCGGAAGCTTCTCAGCTGACATGTCGTGGCTCATGACTTCTTGGCCTTGGTGGTGTGGGCGGCGACCCAGATCGCGATCGCGATGAGTGCGCCGAGACCGAAGATCCAACCGAACAGGCCCTCGGTCACCGGACCGAGGCTGCCGAGCGCGAGGCCGCCGGGGCTGGGCTCCTCGTTGGTGTGGCGGACGAAGGCCACGATCTGGCGCTTCTGCTCCTCGGGCATGGTGGTGTCGGGGAACGCCGGCATGTTCTGCGGGCCGGTCTGCATGGCCTCGTAGATGTGCTTGGCGTCCACGCCCTCCAGCGAGGGGGCGTACTTGCCCTGGGTGAGGGCACCGCCCTTGCCGGCGAAGTTGTGGCACTGGGAGCAGTTGGTGCGGAACAGCTCGCCGCCCGCGGCCACGTCGTCCGGGTTGGTCGACTTGTACTGCTCCTCCGTGGGCGTCACCGGGCCGGGGCCGAGCGATGCCACGAAGGCCGCGAGCTGGTCGATCTCGGGCTGGGTGTAGATGACCTTCTTCTTCGGCACCTGGGCGCCGGGCTGCTGCGCGGGCATCCGGCCGGTGCCGACCTGGAAGTCGACCGCGGCGGAGCCGACGCCGACCAGGCTCGGGCCGTCACTGCTGCCCTGGCCGTTGAGGCCGTGGCAGGAGGAGCAGCCGACGGCGAAGAGCTTCTTGCCCTCATCGATCGCGAGCGACTGCGCGGAGGTGTCGGCCTGGGCCTTCTCGGCGGGCGCGAACGCGGCGTACAGCCCCCCGGTGGCCGCCAGGGCGAGAAGTAGAACGACCAGCGCCGCCAGTGGGTGGCGCCGTCGTGCGGAGAGCTTTTTCACGGAATAACCCCGGTGTCAGGATCTGGTCGACTGGTGGGTGCGCCCGGCGGCCGGTCTGGCCGGTACGGCAGGCGGCCTGCTAGGGCTGCGCGCGCGGTCGGTCGGTGGGAGCGTCGTTCACCGGCAGCAGGGTCGTCTTCGGTGAGGGCGCCCCTCGCGGCCGGCAGCCAGCGACCTGATCAGCTGGTTACTTGATCAGGTAGATGGTCGCGAACAGGCCGATCCACACGACGTCGACGAAGTGCCAGTAGTACGACACGACGATCGCGGCCGTGGCCTGCTCGTGCGTGAAGCGCTTGGCTGCGTACGTCCGTCCCAGGACCAGCAGGAAGGCGATCAGACCACCCGTCACGTGCATACCGTGGAAGCCGGTGGTCAGGTAGAACACCGTGCCGTACGGGTCGGAGGACAGCGACAGGCCGTCCTTCTTGACCAGCTCGGTGTACTCGAAGATCTGCCCGCCGATGAAGATCGCGCCCATCACGAAGGTGATGGTGAACCACGAGCGGAGCTTCTTCACGTCCCCGCGCTCGGCGGCGAAGACGCCGAGCTGGCAGGTCAGCGAGGAGAGCACCAGGATCGTGGTGTTGACGGAGGAGAAGGGCACGTTGAGCGCGTGCGCCTTCTCGCTCCAGAACTCCGGCCCCTTGACGGAGCGGAGAGTGAAGTACATCGCGAAGAGCGCCGCGAAGAACATCAACTCGGAACTCAGCCAGACGATCGTTCCGACGCTGACCATGTTCGGCCGGTTGACCGATCCGTGCGCGTGCCCGGTTTCTACTGCTGTTGCTGTCGCCACGACGGACATTATGTCGGTCCCTTATTCCGTCTTCACGCCGGGGGGTGTCCCTCGGAGTGTCCGGTGCGTGCGGTATGCCCCCCCGGGGGCCGACGGCGCCCCGAAGCGGTCGGTCGGCGAGGCTATGTCCGTTTTCTGACGGTTGTTCGGTGCGGCATCCGGGCGCCCGGGAGCTTCGAGCACTCCTTTGCCCTGCGTGTCGCGGAGCCCGTCGGCCCTCGCGGCGGCTAGCGGGTCCGCCGTACGGGTGGACTGTGATCGGGAGGGTGACGCCGCGCCCCCCGAACGGGTGAGGGGCGGGCGGGCCGCCCCGGAGCACAGCGCGGCGGGGAGCGCGAGCGGGGCCCGGTCCGCCCGCCCGCCGGACGCAGTTCGGCGGGATCACGCCGGAGGGGCTCGGGGGCGGGTGATCGGGAGTAGCATCCGGAACAGGTGGACGTGGTCCGGATCACATCTGAGGGAGCAGGGCCCCATGGCGCACACGACCGACGAGACGCTCACCGTCCTCGTCTACAGCGATGACCGCAACACCCGCGAGCAGGTGCGGACGGCCCTCGGCCGGCGCCCCGCCGCGGATCTCCCCGAGCTCGACTACCTGGAGTGCGCGACCACGCCCGCCGTGCTGCGCGCGCTGGAGAAGGGCGGGGTGGACCTCTGCGTCCTGGACGGCGAGGCCGTGCCGGTCGGCGGTCTGGGCCTGGGCCGCCAGCTCAAGGACGAGATCTACGGCTGCCCGCCCGTCCTGGTGCTGATCGGCCGGCCGCAGGACTCCTGGCTCGCCGCCTGGAGCCGGGCGGACGCCGCGATCTCCCGGCCGGTGGACCCGGTGGCGCTCGCCGAGGCCGCGGCCACCCTGCTCCGCAGCCGTACCGCGGGCCGGGCCCCGGCCACCCGCTGACGCCGGCGCCGCCGCCCGGCCGCCCCCGTCCGCTCCCCTTCTCTCTCCCGCCGTCTCAACAGGAGAGAAGAGGGGAACGGGCGGGGGCGGCCGCGAGGCGGCGCTCGATAGGCTGACCTCAAGGTTCCGGAGCTCCTCCGGTGACACCCACGAGAGCTGGAGTCAGCCATGGTGAACGTGCACCCTGCGAACGGCGGCAACGACCCCGTGCAGGTGGTCCGCGCCTGGCCGGATCTCCTGTCCGCGCTGTTGAGGGGCGAGGACCTCACCCAGGCCGACACCGCCTGGGCGATGGACTGCATCATGAGCGGCGAGGCGAGCCCCGCCCAGGTGGCCGGCTTCGCGGTGGCCCTGCGGGCCAAGGGCGAGACCGTGGAGGAGATCTCCGGCATGGTGGACGCGATGTACGCGCACGCCGAGCCGCTGCACATCCCCGGCCCGGCGGTGGACATCGTCGGCACCGGCGGCGACCGCGCCAAGACCGTCAACATCTCCACCATGTCGGCGATCGTCGCGGCGGCCGCGGGCGCGAAGGTGGTCAAGCACGGCAACCGGGCCGCCTCCTCGGCGAGCGGGTCCTCGGAGGTGCTGGAGAAGCTGGGCATCAGACTGGACCTCGGTGCGCAGCGGGTCGCGGAGGTGGCCGAGGAGGTGGGCCTGACCTTCTGCTTCGCGGCCAAGTTCCACCCGGCGATGCGGCACACCGCGCTGGCCCGCCGGGATCTCGGCGTACCGACCGCCTTCAACATCCTCGGCCCGCTGACCAACCCCGCCAAGGTCACCTCGCACGCCATCGGCTGCTTCGACACCCGGCTGGCCGGGCTGATCGCCGGAGTGCTGGCCCGGCGCGGCGCCACCGCCCTGGTCTTCCGCGGCGACGACGGCCTGGACGAGCTCACCATCTCCACCACGTCCCGGATCTGGACGGTCAAGGACGGCACCGTCACCGAGAGCACCTTCGACCCGCGCGAGGTCGGCATCGAGCTGGCCGGCATCGAGTCGCTGCGCGGCGGGGACCCCGAGCACAACGCCGGGGTGGCGCGCCGGCTGCTGGCCGGCGAGCGGGGGCCGGTGCGCGACGCCGTCCTGCTGAACACCGCGACCGCGCTGGCGGCCCTGGACCTGACCGACGCGCCGCTGGCCGGTCAGCTCGCCGCGGGCATCGAGCGGGCCGCCGCCGCCATCGACTCCGGCGCGGCGCAGGCGCTGCTGAAGCAGTGGACCGAGGCCACCGCCCGCTCCTGAACTCCCTCAAGGCCCGGGGTGGTCCGCGATCCGCCCCGGGCTCCGGCGGAGCCGTGCGGTCCGGATGGCGGACACCTGTTTGACCACCGGGTGGCTCCTCCGTAGAGTCTGGGCCAGGTCATGAGTGGCAGCGACAAGCCCCAGCTTGCTGTCCGGCAACCCTCCGTCCGTGGCGGGGTGCCCTGGGTGAGGACCGGGCTTCGCGGCGATCCGTCCGCGCGGCAAGCGCGGACCACCGGCATTTCTGCACTCCCGGGGTCCAGACCTCAGAGGAGTGCATTCCGATGTCCGTGATCTCCACCGAAATCTGCGCCCCGCTCGCCGTCCTCGGCCACGACGTCCAGGTCCCGCTCGCCAGCGGCGAGAAGGTCGGTTACGCCGCCCTCGACTACGCCGCCAGCTCGCCGGCGCTCCAGCGGGTCTGGGACGACGTCGCCGCGTACGCCCCGTACTACGGCAGCGTGCACCGCGGCGCCGGCTACCTCTCGCAGCTCTCCACCGACCTGTTCGAGCAGAGCCGCCGCACCGTCGAGGAGTTCCTCGACCTGCGCGAGGACGACCAGGTGGTCTTCACCCGCGCCACCACCGACTCGCTGAACCTGCTGGCGGGCGCACTGCCGGCCGGCACCCGGATCTTCGTCTTCGAGACCGAGCACCACGCCTCGCTGCTGCCGTGGCGCCGTGAGGGCCTGACGGTCGACTACCTGCGCGCCCCCCGCTCGCACGCCGAGGCCGTCGCCGCGCTGGACGAGGCGCTGGCCGGCGCGGGCGAGGGCCCGAAGCTGTTCTGCGTCACCGGCGCCTCCAACGTGACCGGCGAGCTGTGGCCGGTCGCCGAGCTCGCCGCCACCGCCCACCGGCACGGCGCCCGGATCGTCCTGGACGCCGCCCAGCTCGCGCCGCACCACCGGGTCTCGGTCCGTGAGCTCGACGTGGACTGGGTCGCCTTCTCCGGTCACAAGCTCTACGCCCCGTTCGGCGCCGGCGTGCTGGCCGGGCGCAGCGACTGGCTGGACGCGGCCGAGCCCTACCTGGCCGGCGGTGGCGCCACCCGGACGGTCGCCCGTGAGGCGGACGGCTCGGTCGCCGTCGAGTGGAACTCCGGCCCGGCCCGGCACGAGGCCGGCTCCCCGAACGTCATCGGCGCCTACGCCGTCGCCTCGGCCTGCCGGGCGCTGACCGAGGCGGGCTTCGACGCCCTGGAGGCCCGCGAGCAGCAGCTGATCGGCCGGCTCACGGCCGGGCTGGCCGAGATCCCCGAGGTCAAGGTGCTCAGCCTGTTCGGCGCCGACTCCGCGCGGGTGGGCGTGCTCTCCTTCGTGGTGCAGGGCTGGAACAGCTCGCACTTCTCCGCCGCGCTCTCCGCCGAGTACGGCATCGGCGTGCGCGACGGCCTGTTCTGCGCCCACCCGCTGGTGCGCACCCTGCTGGGCGGCGAGGACACGGAGCCGTCCGAGTGCGGTGCGCCCGAGCCGTCCCTGCCCGGCGAGCGCAGCCTGAACGCGATCCGGGTCAGCTTCGGGGCCGGCACCCCGGACGAGCACCTGGAGCGCTTCCTGACCGCCGTCCGCGAGCTGGTCACGGACGGCGCCGCCTGGAGCTACCGCAGCGAGGGCGGCCGGTGCGTCGTGGACACCCGCCGGGACGGCTGACTACTCGTCCAGCCCCAGGTCGAAGGCGGCCTCCAGGTCGTGCTGGGAGTACGTGCGGAAGGCGATCTGGGTCTCGGTGTGCGCCACACCCGGCACCTTGTTGAGCCGGCCGGGGATCACGTCGGCGAGGTCGTCGTGCCGACGCACCCGGACCATCGCCACCAGGTCGTAGCCACCGGTCACCGAGTAGACCTCGCTGACGCCCTCGATGGCCGCGATCGCCTCGGCGATCTCGGGGATGCGGTCGACGCTGGTCTTGATCAGGACGATGGCGGTGATCACGCTGATGCTCCTTCGTGGGGTGTCGTCAGCCTAGCCGCCGGGGGCGGTGGTGGGCGGCCCAGGTGAAGGCGAAGCCCACCGTGAAGCCGATGACGTGCACGAGGTACGCCACCCCGGTGCCGCCCGAGCGCACCGACCACCACTGCAGTGCGAACCACAGGCCCAGCACCAGCCAGGCCGGGAAGCGCAGCGGCAGGAAGAGCAGGACCGGGACGAGCGTGGTGACCCGGGCCCGGGGGTACAGCCGCAGGTACCCGCCGAGGACGGCCGCGATCGCTCCCGAGGCGCCGATCAGCACCCGGGTCGAGTCCGCCGAGTGCGACTCGGCGAGCGCGTACCCGTACGTGGCGACGGCGCCGGCCACCAGATAGAAGAGGAGGAAGCGGGAGCGTCCCAGCCGTTCCTCCACCCCGGCGCCGAAGACGTACAGGAACAGCATGTTCCCCAGCAGGTGCAGCCAGCCGGCGTGCACGAACAGGGAGCTGAGCACGGAGAGGGCCGGCGTCTTGCCGGGGGTGGGAGCGGGCGGGCAGCCGGCCCCGCCCTGCGGCTGCTCGATCCGGTCGGCGGTCAGCGGCCGGTGGTCGAGCAGTTCGGCCGGAATCGCCCCCCAGCGCTGCTCGTACCGCTGTTCGGCGCAGACCCGGGCCGGGCCGGTGCCGTACAGCGGGTTCAGCCCGGCGGCCGGGCCCAGCAGGAAGACCAGCACGTTGAGGGCGATCAGGGCATAGGTGACGGCGGGCACGGGCACGGCGGGGCCGCCGTCCTGCGCGCCGGTGTGGTCCAGGACCGGGATCGCCATGCCCCGGAGCATTCCTCGGCCCGGCCCCGGCGACACCGCGGCGTACTGCGTGCGGGTGACGGCGGCGGAGCGCCACCGGTGCTCCACGGAGAGAGATCAGGACCGGTGGCCGGTGCGCGGGACCCAGGCAATAGGCTTGGGGCGGGCATTCCCCGCCTCCCGCCGTCGACGCCGGGACACCGGGGGGAGCGCCTCCCGCCCAGACAGGGAACAGCCGAGAGGACCCCCCGATGACCGTCCCCGCCCTGACCGCAGAGACCCGCTGGCGCTGCACGCTGTGCGGCAACCTGACCCGCTTCGACGTCACCCGTTCCGCGAGGGTCGTCGAGTACCTGCACTTCGATCTGGCGGGCGAGTCCAAGGTCGAGGAGACCGAGGTGCTGGCCGAGACGGTCGAGTCGGTGCGCTGCCGCTGGTGCAACGCGGTGGACCAGATCGAACTGGTGGACCGGCCGGGTGCCGAGAGCGCCGAGGCCGGCGGCGCGCAGGCCTGACCCGCGGCCTGGCCGGCGGCGCCCGGCCGGGGCGCCGCCGGGCCCGGGGGAGTGTGGCGCGGCGCGGTGTGGGGCACGGTAGACGGGACAATTGCAGAGAGCGGTGAGTTTCGGGGCAGCGGCAGCCGGCCGTGAGCACCCCGCGCGAGAGGATCGGAGCCGAGGACGTGGTGGACGCAGCGAGGGAGCCCGCCGAGTCGCAGGGGCAGCCGCCCGCTGTGGACACGAGCCCCCCGGACGCGGACGGGGCCGCCCCGGCCGGCGCCCGCGGCGATGCCACGACGGGCACCGGCCACGCTGCCGCGGGCACCGCTGCCGAGCGGGACGGCCACGAGCGGGACGGCCACGAGCCGGGCGGCCGTGCCACCGGTGACGAGCCGGGCGGGCCGGACGCCGCCGGGCCGGTGCCCGAGGGCCGTGCACCCGAGCAGCTCGACCGTCCGCTGCCCGAGGGCGTCCGCCGCCGGGTGGTCGGAATCGCCGCCGACGCGCTGGGCGGCCTGCCCGTCGGCGAGCTGCCGCTGTCGCTGCGTCAGTACGCCAAGTTCACCCCGGCCCGCCGGGCCAAGTACGCCGCCACCGCGCTGGCCGCGGCCCTGGAGGCGGAGCCTGCCTTCCGGGTGCGGATAGCGGACCGGTTGCGCCTGGGCCAGCCCGACCTGGTCTCCGCGCTGGAGGCGGGCAGCGTACCGGGCGCGGCCGACCCGATGGACGTCGCCACCGCCGCCTACCTGCTGCGCCCGCCCGGTTGGTCGCGGCTGGTCGCGCAGGCCGGCGAGCAGGCCGAACGGGCCGGCGCCGAGGGCGCGGTCGCCGAGGCCACCCGGCTGAACGAGAAGCTCCAGGCGGAGCTGGCCGAGGCGCGGGCCGCCGCGCGGGCCGACCTGGACCGCCGCCGGGCCGAGTCGGAGGGCGTGCGCAGGGAGGCCGAGTCGCTGCGCAAGAAGGCGCGCTCGCTGGAGAGCGACACCCGAAGGGCCCAGGCCGAGGCGCGGAAGCTGGCCGCCGAGCTGGAGGCGGTCCGGGCCGCCGCCGCCGCGGAGCGCAGCGCCGCCGAGAGCGAGGCGCGCCGGCTGCGGCACCGGATCTCGGAGCTGGAGACCGCGGTGGAGCAGGGCCGCCGCTCCGCGCGCGAGGGCCGCAGCGTGGAGGACATGCGGCTGCGGCTGCTGCTGGACACCGTGCTCCAGTCGGCCCAGGGGCTGCAGCGGGAGCTGGCGCTGCCGGTCGCCCAGATCCATCCGGCCGACCTGGTCGAGGCGGTGCAGCCGGCCTCGGCCTCGCCGCACGACGTGGCCCGGCGGGCGCTGGCGGAGGACGATCCGGCGCTGCTGGACCAGTTGCTGGCGATCCCGCAGGTACATCTGCTGGTGGACGGCTACAACGTGACCAAGACCGGCTATCCGACCCTGCCGCTGGAGCAGCAGCGGATCCGGCTGCTCGGCGGCCTGGCGATGCTGGCGCAGCGCACCCAGGCGGAGGTCACCTGTGTCTTCGACGGCCAGGACCTGGACGTCCCGGTGATCCTGGCGCCGCCGCGCGGGGTCCGGGTGCGGTTCAGCCGTACCGGGGAGACCGCGGACGAGCTGATCCGCCGCCTGGTGCGGGCGGAGCCGCAGGGGCGTCCGGTGGTGGTGGTCTCCACCGACCGCGAGGTGGCCGACGGGGTGCGCGACGCGGGGGCCCGGCCGGTGGCGTCGATTCTGCTGCTCAACCGGCTGGCGCGGTCCTGAGACGTCCGGCCCCTCGGACCGTCGCGGGGCCGGTGCGCGGGCCCGGCGGGGGCGGGCGGGGGCGCCCGGAGTGACAGCTGGTCAGCGGCTTGGTGACGCGGGTGTGTGGGTCACGTGAAATCCCCGCCGGAGCTCCAGGTTCATGGTCCCGTGGGAGTGGCGGAAAGCTCTGATCTTCACTAGGGTCTGGCGTCAAACCTATTTCCGGATACTCACTCGTTCGGGTGAGTCCGCAGAAAGAAGGAGCGGGTCTTTTGGCCTCCCACCGCCGTCCTAAGCAGCCGAGCCGCGCACGGGTCTCCGTGCTCACCGCTGCGGCGGCGACCGCGGTCGCCCTCTCCGCCCAGATGAGTGCCCACGCCGCGCCGGCGCCCAAGAAAGAGGACGTCAAGGCGCAGGTCGACCAGCTCAACACGGAGCAGGAGCAGGCGGCGGAGCGGTACAACGGCGCCAAGGAGCGGGCCGACCAGCTGCGCAAGCAGGCGGACCAGCTGCAGGACCAGGTCGCGCGTGGCCAGGACCAGATGACCCACCTTCAGGCCGGTCTGGCCGAGGTGGCCGGCGAGCAGTACCGCACCGGGGGCATCGACCCCTCCGTCCAGCTGATGCTCACCTCCGACCCCTCCGGCTACCTGGAGCAGGCGGCCAGCGTCCAGCAGGCCACCTCCAGCCAGGCGGACGCGCTCAAGGGCCTCCAGGACCAGCAGCGCCGCCTGGACCAGCAGAAGATCGAGGCCGCCGCCGTCCTCGCCTCGCTGGACGAGACCACCAAGGACCTGAACCAGGCCAAGGCGGACGTCAACAAGAAGCTCCAGGAGGCGAACGCGCTGCTGAGCCAGCTCAGCGCCTCCGACCGGGCCTCGATCACCCAGGGGGACGGCCGCGCCTCGCGCGACTCCGTCCGGGTCGACCTCTCCGCGCTCCCGCAGGCCGCCGGCTACGCCGGTGTCGCGGTCGCCAAGGCGATGAGCAAGCAGGGGTCGCCGTACGTCTGGGGCGCCACCGGCCCCAGCACCTTCGACTGCTCGGGCCTGATGGTGTGGGCCTACGGCCAGGCCGGGGTCTCGCTGCCGCGTACCTCCCAGGAGCAGGGCAACGTCGGCGCCCGGGTCCCCTCGCTCGCGGACGCCCAGCCCGGCGACCTGATCGTCTACGGCAGCGACCGGCACCACGTGGCGATGTACATCGGCAACGGGCTGGTCGTGCACGCACCGCACACCGGTGACGTGGTGAAGGTGATGAAGGCGGACGCCATGCCGATCAACACCATCCGCCGGGTCTGACGCACCGGGAGGCGCCCGGTGCCGGGCGCCCCGGGCCTCTCCCGCTCGGCCCCTGCGGGCCGGCCGCCCTCGGTCGCGGCGAGCGGACAACGCCCGCATAACGGACATTTGCTGACCGTTCGCCACATCCAACACGCCCGAACCCGGGGAAATCGTTCTGTGATCTGGAACACCCCCGGCCGGCGCTCCGTGTGACCAGCTGATGAAAAACAATCAGCCCTCCGTGGGATTCCGGTCACGGATGGTCATATGTGCCACCGAACTCGGCCGTCATTCCAACTTTTTTCCTACAACGATTTGAACGGATCACGGTTTCGTTACTAGGGTCATGCCTCGAACCACCGCACAGTCGATCACCCAGTCCGGGTGGCGGCGGGGGTTACCGCCGAGTCCGCGAAACAGCCGGGCAGTCAACTGCTCACGGGGAAGCCCCTGTGGGGGTGCTGTGGAACGGAGCCGGGGAACCATGTTCCTCGGGGTGAATCGGCGCCAGGTCGGCCGCGTGCGGCCGGTGAGGCGTCGTAGGGCATGTCTTCCAGCCCGAACCCGTCAGCTCACCCGGTAGGCGGACGTAGGAAGAAGGAGTCCGCCTTCGTGGCGTCCCATCGTCGTCCCAAGCCTGCCGGCCGTGCCCGCGTGTCGATCATGACCGCTGCTGCCGCCGCCGCCGTGGCCCTCTCCGCGCAGTCCGGCGCCCACGCCGACCCCGCGCCGACCAAGGACCAGGTCAAGGAGCAGGTCGACCAGCTCAACGAGCAGGCCGAGGTCGCCACCGAGCAGTTCAACGGTGCGCAGGCCAAGCAGCAGGAGCTGCAGAAGCAGGTCGGTGACCTGCAGGACAGGGTGGCCCGTCAGCAGTCCCAGGTCACCGACCTGCAGGGCGGTCTGGCCGAGATCGCGGCGGAGCAGTACCGCAACGGCGGCATCTCGCCCACCGTCCAGCTGATGCTCTCCAGCAGCCCGGACAACTTCCTGACCCAGGCCGGTTCGCTCAACCAGGTCGGCGACTCGCAGAGCAGCGCGCTCAAGGAGCTCCAGGCTCAGCAGCGCAAGCTCGACCAGGACAAGTCCGAGGCGCAGGGCAAGCTCGCCGAGCTGGACTCCACCACCCAGCAGCTCAAGGCCAGCAAGGACGAGGTCCAGGGCAAGCTGGCCAAGGCCACCGAACTGCTCAACACGCTGACCGAGCAGGAGCGCCAGGCCCTGCGCGCCGCCGAGGCCAAGTCCGCCGCGGACGCCAAGGCGCAGGCCGACGCCGCCAAGGCCAACACCGACCGCGCCTCGCGCGACAGCGGCCGCAGCTCGCTCAGCGCCTCCACCGGCTCCGCGCCGGCCTCCTCCGTCCCGGCCAGTGGCCGTGCCGCCGCCGCCATCGCGGCCGCCGAGAGCAAGCTCGGTTCGCCGTACGTCTACGGCGCCACCGGCCCGAGCTCCTTCGACTGCTCGGGTCTGACCGGCTGGGCCTACGCCCAGGCGGGCGTCACGCTGCCGCGCACCTCGCAGGCGCAGGCCTCGGCCGGCACCCGGATCGGCACCAACATCGCCAACGCGCAGCCCGGCGACCTGATCATCTACTACAGCGGCATGACCCACGTGGGCCTCTACGTGGGCGGCGGCCAGATCATCCACGCCCCGCACACGGGCGCGGTGGTCCGCTACGAGTCCGCCACGGTGATGCCGATCGCGGCCATCGTGCGCATCTGACCTCCCGCCGAAGCGGCGGTACCGACAGGCCCGGCCCCCGATCCCCGGGGGGCCGGGCCTGCGGCTTTCCGGGGAGCCGAGTGGATGTCCGATTAGGGGTCAAATATTCGTGTTGAGAGGGGTTTGGACTCGGTCGCGCTGACTCGCTAACGTCTGCCACCTGGCCCCCGCACGGACGGCCGCCCAGCCCGGGCGGCGGCGGTGGCCGGGCCGCAGGAATGGAGCCGCGCCGTATGGCGATGCACCGTCACCAACTGCCAGGTGTGCACACACTGGTCCGCGCGCTGGTGCTCACCGCCGCCGCCAGTACCGCGCTCGGCGTGACGGCCGGCGGCAGCGCCTTCGCCAACCCGGGTGCCCCCGGTGGGCCGCCCGACCGCAACGATGTCAAGGCCCAGGTCGACCAGCTCTACGGCGAGGCCGAGCAGGCCTCGGAGAAGTACAACGCGGCCCAGGAGTACCAGCGCAGGCTGATCGCCGAGACCGGCGCGCTCCAGCAGCAGGTGGCGCTCGGGCAGGACGAGCTCAACCGGCTCCGCGGCGACCTCGCTGTGGTCGCGGGCGCCCAGTACCGGGCCGGTGGCATCGCGCCGACCGCCCAGCTGATGCTGGCCTCCGACCCGGCCGGCTACCTCTCCCGGGTGAGCAGCCTGGACCAGGCCGCCGAGCGGCAGAGCGACGCCCTGCGCGAGGTGGCCGACCACCAGCGCAGACTGGACCAGCGGCGCGCGGAGACCGGTGCCAAGCTCGCGGAGCTGGAGGAGGCCCGCCGGGCGCTGGCCGACAACAAGCAGCAGATCCAGCAGCGGCTGGCGCAGGCCCAGCGGCTGCTCAACGGTCTCGGGGTCGGCGGGCGGGCGAGGTTCGTGGCGCAGGACGCCCGGGAGGCCGAGCAGCGCGTCACCCGGGGCACCGACCGGCTCGACCTCGGCACCGCCCCGCCCGCCTCCGAGCGCGCGGCCGCCGCGCTCGCCGCGGCCGTCGCCAAGATCGGCTCCCCGTACGTCTTCGGGGCGACCGGGCCCGGCGCGTTCGACTGCTCCGGTCTGATGTACTGGAGCTGGCGGCAGGCCGGAGTGACCCTGCCGCGGACCTCGCAGGGGCAGGCCTCGGCCGGCCGGCGGGTGAGCCTCGCCGAAGCGCAACCGGGAGACCTGGTGATCTTCTACAGGGACATGCACCACGTCGGCATGTACGCCGGCGGGGGAGTCGTCGTGCACGCGCCCTACCCCGGCGCCCGGGTGCGGTACGAGAGCGTCAACGCGATGCCCGTCGCGGAGGTGGTCCGGCTCTGAGCCGCACCCGGCCGGATCCGGCGGACGCGATCGGCGACCCGCCCCGTGAGGAACCCGGGGCGGGTCGCCCCGTGCTGTCCCGGCGCGGCGCGCTGCTGCTCGCGGCCGGCGCGCTGACCCAGCTCTCGCTCCCCCCGGCCACGCCCGTGCCCCGGGCGGCGCAGGCGCCGACGCCCGGTGAGGTGGCCGCCCTGCTGGCCGCGCGCGCCGGGGCGCTGCGGACGCACGACGCCGCGGCCCTCCCGGTCGGCGGCGCCACCGCCGGGGCCGAGGGGTCGGAGCCGGTGGCCAGGATCGCAGCCGTCCCGCTGGCCGCCCTGGAGTACCGCACGCCCACCCGCGCCGCTCCCGGCCCGGACAGACGGCCGGTCGTCGACGCCGTCCTCGCGGTGCGCGTCGAGGGGTACGACGACCATCCGGCGCTGTTCTCCCGCCGGATCACCCTGATACGCGGGGCGGGGCCGCGCGGGGCCCGGCCCTGGCGGGTCGAGCGGGAGGAGGCGGCCGGCGGCGCCGTACCGCTGTGGGACCTCGGCACGGTGGAGGCCGCCGCGGGCACGCACTGCCTGGTGCTCGGCACGGCCGGCGCCGCCACCGCGCCGGCCGCCCTGGTGCCGGTCGCCGACCGCGCGGTGGCGGCGGTCAGCGCGGCCTGGGGCACCGGCTGGGCCGGCCGGCTGCTGCTGGAGGTCCCCGCCACCGAGGACGGCTTCGCCCGGCTGCTGGACGTCCCGCCGGCCGACTGGGCCGGCATGGCGGCGGTCACCAGCGCCGCGGCCGGCGCGCCGGCCGGCACCCCGGCGGACCGGGTGCTGATCAACCCCGAGGCGTACCAGCGGCTCAGTGAGCTCGGCCGGCAGGTCGTCGTCACGCACGAGGCCACCCACGTCGCGACCCGCGCGGACACCCGACCGTGGACCCCGCTCTGGCTCTCCGAGGGCGTCGCAGACTGGACGGCCTACCGGGAGACCGGGCGCACCGCCCGGCAGATCGCGCCGGAACTCACCCGGGACGTCGCCGCGGGGCGGCTCCCCACCGCGCTGCCGACCGCCGCCGACCTGGCACCCGGCGCGAAGGACATCGCGCAGGCCTACGAACTCTCCTGGCTGGCCTGCGAGCTGATCGCGCGCCGGTACGGGCCCGAGCGGCTGGTCGGGCTCTACCGGGCGGTCGGCGCGGCGGGCGCCGGCGCCGCGCCCGAACGGCGCCTGGACCTCGCCCTGCGCGCGACGCTCGGGACCGGCCTCGCCGACTTCACCGCGCTGTGGATCGCCGAGACCCGACGGCAGCTGGCCGGCGGCTGAGGACGGCCGACCGCCGCCTCAGCGCTCGGCGCCCGCGGTCCGGCGGTCGATGCCGTCCAGCAGGTCCTGCTCGTACGCGATGCCCGGCCGCACCGGGTAGCCGGTGCCCGCCGGCGCGTCCACCACGGTGGCCGGCAGCGCGACCGGGACGATCGCGGCCGTCGGCACCCGGGTGGAGCGCCACAGCCGGACGCAGGAGAGCACGGCGGCCGCGAGCAGGAGCAGGTTGCGCAGGCCCAGGACGATCACACCCCAGGTGTGGCTGCCGGTCACCTGGACGAACAGCAGCGGGAACTCCAGCAGCGTCAGCGGGGTGGCCAGCAGGATGAGCACGGCGACCGGCCGCTGCCCGGTCGCACGGACGGTCAGGCAGACCGCGGCCGCGCCGACCAACCAGACCATGTACTGCGGGCTGATCACCCGGCTGGTCACGGTGAAGATCAGCAGTGCGGAGAGCGCCGCGTCGTACGTGGTGGCGGCGGTGCGGTGCTTCAGGGTCAGGCGCCAGAACAGCAGCCAGGCGAAGCCGCCCAGGGTGCCGGCCACCATGACCTTGGAGATGACGTCCACCCACGGCCCGAGCATCTCGTTCGAGCCGTAGTTCATCTTCACCTCGCCCGTCCAGGCCCCGGCCATCCGGGCGAAGTGCAAGGGCATGGCGCCCAGTGACTCGACCTCGATGCCGCGTTCCTTCTGGAACTTGAGGAACTCGAAGGCGCCGTTCATACCGGCCGCCAGCAGGAACCCCAGGCTGCCAGCGGTCGCCGCGGCCGAGGTCCAGGACCGCCGGGTGCGCCGGCCGGACGGTGTGCCGATGAGCGCCAGCAGCGGCCAGACCTTGATGATCCCGCCCAGGCCCAGCAGCAGCCCGCCGATCGCCGGGCGCCGCAGGACGGCCAGCAAACCGGCCACGGCCAGTGCGGTGACCAGGATGTCGTACCGGTTGTAGATCATCGGGCCGAGCAGCGGCACGCCGACCACCCAGACCCAGGCCCCGCTGAAACTGCGGCCCCGGCGCCCGCCGGCGCGCATCAGCAGCGCCACCGTCAGGGCGTCCACCACGCCGCAGATCACCCAGAAGGAGACCAGGTAGGACCACGGCAGCAGCCCCGGCAGGAGGATCACCAGGGCCGCGCCCGGCGGATACTGCCAGGTGACGTCGTCCAGCGGGAAGGTGCCGGTCTGCAGGACGCCGTACCAGCCGTGGTAGATCACCCAGACGTCGGTGCTCACCTCCCCGGCCAGCCTGAGAACACCGGTCACGGTGAGCAGCAGCAGGGTCCGGGAGGCCGCCCAGCCGATCCCGAGCGCCCACAGCGCCCCGCCCGCGGCCCGCGGGGGGACGGCCGGCTCCGCGGTCGTCGTCCCGGCCCCGGGGTCGTCGGCGCTGCTGGATCTGCCGGACTCGCCGGCCGGGGCCAACTCCACTGCGCTCCCTCGTTCGTCTCGTACGTCCCGCCGCAGGTGTCGCGCACGACGCCGGGCACCTGCGACCGACACCCGTACCGGCCGCCCGGGGCCCACCGATTACCAGGACGGACCCGGGGAGGAAACGGTTGCCGTACGTCGTTCCGTTCCCGGCGGGTCGTGGTGTTGACCTATCGTACGGATCACCGAGCGGTACACCGAGCACCCCCCGACCGAGCGAGCCGTGGCCTGATGCACAAGACCTTGATCGTCACCAACGACTTCCCGCCCCGGCCCGGCGGTATCCAGGCCTTCGTCCACAATATGGCGATACGTCAGCCCGCCGGGAGCATCGTGGTGTACGCCTCCTCCTGGCGTGACGGCGCCGAGTGCGCCCGGTTCGACGCGGAACAGCCCTTCCCGGTCGTCCGCGACCGCACGAAGGTGATGGTTCCCACACCCCGGGTCACCCGCCGGGCCGCCGAGATCCTCCGGGCCGAGGGGTGCGAGTCGGTCTGGTTCGGCGCCGCCGCGCCGCTCGGCCTGATGGCCCCCGCGCTGCGCCGGGCCGGCGCCGGGCGGCTGCTCGGCATGACGCACGGGCACGAGGCGGCCTGGGCGCAGTTGCCCGGCTCCCGGCAGCTGCTGCGCCGGATCGGCGCCGGCACCGACACCCTGACCTACCTCGGGGAGTACACCCGCTCCCGGATCGCCGCCGCCGTCGGGCCCGAGGCGGCCGGCCGGATGGTGCAGCTGCCGCCGGGCGTGGACGAGGAGACCTTCCACCCGGGCTCGGGCGGCGTGGAGCTGCGCCGCGGCCTGGGCCTCGCCGACCGGCCGGTGGTGGTCTGCGTCTCGCGCCTGGTGCCGCGCAAGGGGCAGGACACGCTGATCGAGGCGATGCCGCAGATCCTCGCGGCGGTGCCGGACACCGTCCTGCTGATCGTCGGGGACGGGCCCTACCGGGGGGATCTGGAGAAACTGGCCGACGCGCGCGGGGTGCGCGCCTCGGTGCGCTTCACCGGCGCGGTGCCCTGGGCGGAGCTGCCCGCGCACTTCGGCGCCGGGGACGTCTTCGCGATGCCCTGCCGCACCCGCAGGGGCGGCCTGGACGTCGAGGGCCTCGGCATCGTCTACCTGGAGGCGTCCGCAACCGGTCTGCCGGTGGTGGCCGGCGACTCCGGCGGTGCGCCGGACGCCGTGCTGGAGGGCGAGACGGGGTACGTGGTGCCGGGCGGCTCGGCCCCGGCGGCGGCGGAGCGGATCGTCCGGCTGCTGAACGACGAGGGGTTGCGGCGGCGGATGGGCGCGGCCGGGCGCCGCTGGGTCGAGCGCTCCTGGCGCTGGGACCTGCTGGCCGGGCGGCTGACCTCGCTGCTGGCCTCCTGACGCGCGGACGCGCCCGCCGGACGGTGCCCGGCTCACGCCGGACGGTGCCCGGCTCACGCCGGACGGTGCCCGGCTCACGCCGGACGGTGCCCGGCTCACGCCGGACGGTGCCCGGCTCACGCCGGACGGCCGGCTCACGAGGACGGCCCGCCCGGTCGGGTGACCGGGCGGGCCGTCCGTGCGTCCGGCCGTCGGCGGCGCGGTCCGGGGGTCAGCGCAGGTAGAGCGCCTCCACCTCGACCGCGTAGTCCCTCAGCACCACGTTGCGCTTGAGCTTGAGCGACGGCGTGAGGTGGCCGCTCGCCTCGGAGAAGACGGTGTCCAGCAGCCGGAACTTCTTCACCGCCTCGGCGTGCGAGACGGCGGCGTTGCCCTCGTCCACCGCGCTCTGCAGGGCCGCCAGCAGGTCCGCGTCCTCGCGCAGCTCGGCGACGGTGGCGCCGGCCGGCTTGCCGTTCATCTCCTTCCACTTCGGGAAGAAGTCCTCGTCCACGGTGACCAGACAGGCGATGAACGGCTTGCGGTCGCCGACCACCATGACCTCGCCGACCAGCGCGTGCGCCCGGATGCGGTCCTCGATCACCGCCGGGGCGACGTTCTTGCCGCCCGCGGTGACGATGATCTCCTTCTTGCGCCCGGTGATGGACAGGTAGCCCTCGTCGTCGAGGGCGCCCAGGTCACCGGTGGCGAACCAGCCGTCGCGCAACGCCTCGGCGGTGGCCTGCGGGTTGTTCCAGTAGCCGGTGAAGACCTGCGGGCCCTTGAGCATGACCTCGCCGTCCTCGGCGATCCGCACGGCGGAACCGGGCAGCGGCTGGCCGACGGTGCCGATCTTCGGCTTGTCGTGCGGGTTGAAGGCGGTGGCCGCGCAGGTCTCGGTCAGGCCGTAGCCCTCCAGCACGGTGAAGCCGATGCCCCGGTAGAAGTGGCCGAGCCGCTCGCCCAGCGGGGCGCCGCCGGAGATGGCGTGGGTGGCCCGGCCGCCGAGCGCCGCCCGCAGCCTGCTGTAGACGAGGCGGTCGAAGACGGTGTGCCGGAGTCTCAGCATCAGCCCGACGCGGCCCCGGTCCAGGGCCCGGCTGTACGCCACCGCGGTGTCGGCGGCCCGGTCGAAGATCCTGCCCTTGCCGTCCGCCTGGGCCTTGGACCGGGCGGTGTTGAAGACCTTCTCGAAGACCCGCGGCACGCCCAGGATCAGCGTCGGGCGGAACGAGGCGAGCTCGGCGGTGACGTCCTTGATGTCCGAGACGTGGCCGAGCTTGATCGGGGTGATCGCGGCGGCGATCTCGGCGATCCGGCCCAGCACGTGCGCGAGCGGGAGGAACAGCAGGACGGAACTCTCGCCGGTCCGGAACAGCGGCTCCAACCGGGCCGTCACGTTGCCCAGTTCGGCCATGAAGTTGCCGTGGGTGAGCTGACAGCCCTTCGGCCGGCCGGTGGTGCCGGAGGTGTAGACGATGGTCGCGATCGAGTCGGCGCCCGGGACGGACCGGCGCTCGGTCACCGTGGTGTCGGCGACCCCGGTACCGGCCTCGGCGAGCGCGGCCAGCGCGCCCCGCTCGATCTGCCAGGTGTGCTTCAGCTCCGGCAGCGCGCCGCGCACCTGCTCGACCAGCGCCGCGTGCCCGTCCGTCTCCGTCAGCACCGCGACGGCCCCGGAGTCACCGAGGATCCACTGCACCTGTTCGGCGGAGGAGGTCTCGTACACCGGCACGGTGACCGCCCCGGCCGACCAGATCGCGAAGTCCAGCAGCGTCCACTCGTAGCGGGTGCGCGACATCACGCCGACCCGGTCCCCGGGCTCGATGCCGGCCGCGATCAGGCCCTTGGCGGCGGAGTGCACCTCGGCGAGGAACTGCGCGGCGGTGAGGTCGGTCCAGCTCCCGTCCACCTTGCGGCTGAGCACCGCGACATCCGGATGCCGCTCGGCGTTCTGGTGCACCAGGTCCGAGAGGTTACCGCCGCTCGGTACCTGGTAGAGGGCCGGAAGACTGAAGTCGAGCAAGACTGCTCCTCGTTCGCGACGCTGCGGGACGCCAGGACGTTACTGCCCGGTAGGCGGATTGGACCAGGGGGGTCGGCCCCGGTGTTCGAAGTGTCACACCTTCGCAGGCGGGGCCGGTACCGGGCCGGATCGTTCGATTGGCACCCTATGACAGCGGCGCGGTGACCTGCCGGTAGCCCCGGGCCGACCTGACGACCTGTGGACCGAGCTGTTCCCCGGGCGCGATAGCCTGCCCTGGGCGCACAGCCGACGGGCGGCCAGGGCCGTCCGGCCGCGCACCCGACCAGCACGCACCGGATCACGCGGAGGGCCGTTCCATGGCGGAGCACACCAGGGCGAGCATCACCATCGAGGCGACCCCGGCCGAGGTGATGGCCGTGATCGCCGACTTCGCCGCCTACCCGGCCTGGACCGGCGAGGTCAAGGAGATCGAGGTGCTGGAGACCGGCGCCGACGGCCGGGCCGCCCAGGTCCGGCTGCTGCTCGACGCGGGCGCCATCCGCGACGAGCACGTGCTGGCCTACACCTGGGACGGCGACCGCCAGGTCGGCTGGACCCTGGTCAAGAGCCAGATGCTGCGCACGCTGGACGGTTCCTACGCGCTGGCCCCGCTGGGCGACGGCACCGAGGTCACCTACCAGCTGGCCGTCGACGTCAAGATCCCGATGCTCGGCATGATCAAGCGCAAGGCCGAGAAGGTCATCATCGACCGGGCACTGGCCGGTCTCAAGAAGCGCGTCGAAGGCTGACCACCACCCGCCGGGCGGGCCGCCGCGGCGGCCCGCCGGGGACGACGGACCAGGACGAGCGACCCAGGACGGCGGAGCACCGGCCATGACGGCGACCAGCAGCGAGACACCCCGCCCCACCGCGGCGCGCACCGTCCTGGTCACCGGTGCCCCCGGGGCGGTCGCCGTGGCCGCCGCCACCGCGCTGCACCTCGCCCGCCGGGGCCTGCGCACCCGCCTGCTGGCGGCCGACGACCCGCACCGCACCCTCGACCGGCTGCTCGGCGCCCGCCTGAGCGCCGAGCCCCTCGACCACGCCCCCGGGCTCACCGTGGCGCGCACGGACGAGCAGGCGGCCTTCCGCCGCGCTTTTGACGCCGTGGGCGGGCGGATCAAGCCCGCCCTCGACCTGCTCGGCGCCGATCCGCTCGACCCCGAGGAGCTCACCGCCCTCCCCGGCACCGGCCGGCTCGCCCTGCTGCGGGCCCTGCACGACTGCGACGCCGACGTCCTGGTCGTCGCCGCTCCGCCGCCCGCCGAACTGATCGCCACCCTCGCGCTGCCCGAGCAGTTGGAGCGCTACCTCGCCCGGCTCGTCCCCGAGCAGCGCCAGGCCGCCCGCGCGCTGCGTCCGCTGCTGGCCGCGGTGGCCGGCGTCCCGATGCCCGCCGAGTGGCTCTTCGAGGCCCGGGCCTCGGCCACCGCGGCGCTCGCCGAGGCCCGGCGGGCGATCACCGCGCCCGGCACCTCCGTCCGGCTGGTGGTCGACGCCGACGCCCGGCCCGCCGAGGAGCTGCGGCGGATCCGCTCCGGCCTCGCCCTGCACGGGCTGCGGACGGACGCGGTGGTCGCGCACCGGGCGCTGCCGGCGGCCGCGCTGAGCTCGGCCGACCCCTGGCTGGCCGCCAGGGCCGCCCGGCAGCGGGAGGTGCTCGCCGGCCTGGCCGCCGAGCTGGACGTGCCCCTGCTGCTCGGCGGCGATCCCGAGGCCGCGCCGCAGGACCTCGCCGAGGAGCTGTACGGCGGCCGCCCCGACCCGGCGCCGCTCGCCGCGGCGCCCTGGACGGTGGAGGACCGCCTCGCCGAGGAGGGCCTGCTGGTCTGGCGGCTCACGCTGCCCGGCGCCGACCGGGCCGACCTGGATCTCGTCCGGCGCGGCGACGAGCTGGTGGTCGGCCTCGGTGCGTACCGTCGGATCCTGTCGCTGCCGTCCGCGCTGCGACGGTGCACCGTCACCGGCGCGGGCCTCACCGACGGTGTGCTCGCGGTGCGCTTCGCGCCCGACCCCGCGCTCTGGCCCCGGGGCTGACCGGCGCGCTTCGGGTAGCGTCGGAGGTGGCGGCCGCAGGTGCGGTCGCAGCTGAGGAGGCACCCGCGATGACCACTGCCGACGACCGGACCGGTGACCCGAGCGCCGAGGCGCCCGACGGGGCGGAGCACCCCTTCGGGCCGGAGCTCGGCCCGCTGGTGGACGAGGTCCGGCGGCTCGCCGACGCGGTCGGGGCGAAGGCCCAGGAGGCCGGCGCCCAGCAGTTCGCCGCCGCGGCCCTGGGCTCGCTCGCCGCACTGGCCGAACTTCCGGGCACGCTGCGCGAGAAGCACCCCGAGGTCTACGGGCACCTGTCCGCGGCCGGGGGCGAGCTGCTCGCCGCGTATCGGGCCGCCGTCTCGGGTCATGAGCGCCGATGGTCAGCCGGAGAGCGTTCCCCGAGTGAGCACATCGACCTCGACACGCCGAGCGAGCATGCTGCCAAGGAGTGAATCCCCAGGTCAGGCATGGTTACTCAGGGAAGGAGCTAGCTGACGCAGTGATTCGAAACGTACGACTTTTGAAGGCGCTCGGCCATGTTCCTCGGCACTTGCTTTCGGATAATGTAGGCGCCGGTGTGTACGGGAGCGGCGCTGGACGGTACCTTTCCGTGCAGCGGGAACGAGATGAATAGCTGAGGGACACATGGCTCTGACCATCGGCGTCGATGTCGGCGGTACCAAGATTGCGGCCGGCGTGGTCGACGAGGCAGGCGAGATCCTGGCCCGGACCCGGGTACCCACCCCGGCCGACCCCCAGTGGGCGGTCGATGCCATCGCGCAGGCAGTACGCGAGCTCAAGGAGCTGCACCCGGACGTGGCGGCGGTGGGCGTAGGGGCCCCCGGCTTCGTCGACCGGGACCGCTCCACGGTGATCTTCGCGCCCAACATCGACTGGGAGAACGAGCCGCTCAAGGCCCGGATCGAGGAGCTCACCGGCCTTGAGACGGTGATCGAGAACGACGCCAACTGCGCGGCGTGGGCCGAGTTCCGGTTCGGCGCGGCGGCCGAGCACAGCGACATGGTGCTGATCACCGTCGGCACCGGCATCGGCGGCGGCATCGTCCTGGACGGCCGCCTGCACCGCGGCCGGTTCGGGGTGGCCGGCGAGATCGGCCACCTCAACATGGTCCCGGACGGCCTGCTCTGCGGCTGTGGTGGCAAGGGCTGCTGGGAGCAGTACGGCTCCGGCCGCGCGCTGCGCCGCTACGGTCGCGAGGGCGCCGCCGCCGACCCGGTGCGCGGCAAGCGGATGCTGGAGCTCAACGACGGTGTCGCCGAGACGATCCGGGGCATCCACATCACCGAGGCCGCCGAGGCGGGCGACCCGCTGGCGCTGGAGTGCTACGACGAGCTGGCCGACTGGCTCGGCCGCGGCATGGCGGACCTCGCGGCGCTGTTCGACCCGGGCGTCTTCGTGCTCGGCGGCGGCGTCTCCGACTCCGGTCGGCTGCTGCTGGACCCGGTCGCCAAGGCCTTCCAGCGCTACCTGACCGGTGGTGTCCACCGCCCGCGCGCCGAGGTCGTCCTGGCCTCGATGGGTTCGGCCGCCGGCATCTCCGGTGCCGCCGACCTGGCCCGCACGCTCTGACCGTACGGCCCGGCCGTACGGTCCACGCAGTCCACTCCGCCGACGGCGGGACGGGGAGCCCTCACCCCCGCCCCGCCGTCGCGGCGTTTCGGGCCCCGGCCGGGAGCGGCGCGGGCCTATCGTGACGGGCGGACCGCCGGGGCCGTGCAGGCCCCGCCCGGCGGACCGCCCGAGCGCAGGAGGGACGAGAGCGCGTGACCGAACCCCCGGCGGACACCCCGGCCGCCGTGCCCGCCGTGCCCGCCGTGCCCGCCGTGCTTCCGGCCTCCGGGCCCGGGCCGGACGGCAGCCGGCGGGTGCGGCTGCTCAGCTACAACATCCGCTCGCTGCGTGACGACCGCCGGGCGCTGGCCCGGGTCGTCCGCGCCTGCGAGCCGGATCTCGTCTGCGTCCAGGAGGCGCCCCGGTACTGGCGCCCCGAGGGCCAGGCCCGGTGGCTGGCCCGGAGCACCGGCACGGTGGTCCTCTCCGGCGGCGGGCGCAGGGCGGCCGGGCCGCTGCTGCTCGGTACGCCCGGCGTCGAGGTGCTGGCGCGGCACGACCGTCTGCTGCCCAAGACCCGGGGCCTGCACGCCCGGGGCTTCGCGAGCGCGGTGGTGCGGATCGGCGCGAGCGCGCCCTTCTCGGTGACCAGCTGCCATCTCAGCCTGGACGCGGCCGAGCGCCGGGGCCAGTTCTCCCTGCTGCTGGACGGGTCGGCCGTCGCCGAGCACGCCGTGATCGCCGGCGACCTCAACGAGCACCCCGACGGTCCCGGCTGGCGGCTGCTCGCCGGGCGGCTCCAGGACGCGCACCCCACCGCGCCCTGGGGCGGCACCTTCACGTCCGTCCCGGAGAACCCCTACCAGCGGATCGACGGGGTGTTCGCGACCGCCGGCATCCGGGTGCTGGCCTGTGGCGTCCCGCACGACCTGCCCGGCGTCGCCGAGGCCGATCTGCGGGCCGCCACCGACCACCTGCCCGTGCTCGCCGTGCTGGAGATCCCGGCCGCCTGGTAGAGCCGGGTGCGCCGGCGGGGTGCGCCGGCGGATCGACGGGCCGGCCCCGGCCGTCCCGCGCCTGCCGCCGTCGCCCCGGTGGCCGCGCCGCCCCGGCCGTCAGACGACCGCGCCGCCGTGCGGGTCCGGCGGCTCGTCCTCGTCGCGCTCCTTCATCCGGACCACCAGGGTGACGAAGCCGCCGAGGAAGGCCGTCACGCCGACCCAGGCCGGCCAGCCGGCGACCTCCTGCCAGACCACCGCGTCGAACAGCAGCAGCGCCGGCCCGCCGAGCACGGCGAGCCAGGCGAACTTGGCCGTCGCGTCGGCCTCGGGCAGCGGCGGGGGCTCCGGCGGCACGAAGTGCCCCTCGTCCGGGTCCTCGGCCACCTCGAAGTCGCGCGGACCGGCCGGGGGCCGGGGCCGGGGCTGCGGGGCGAGGTCGGAGACGTCGGCGCCGCCCCTGAAGCCGCCGCCCTTGAAGTCACCCTTGGACTCGCCCCTGGCCCGCAGGTTCTCGATCTCGGGCCAGTCGGGGTCGTTGAGGTCGACGGGGTCGTCGAACTGGGCGATCAGGGCGGCGAAGATCTCGTCCTGCTCGGCCTGGCTGCGCTCGGGCACCCGTCTGGCCGGCGGGGCGTCGTCCGTCCGGCCGGGGGCGCCGCCCGCGGCATCGGAGGCGACGCCGTCCGCGTGCTGGCCGGACGGCTCCTCGGCGGCCTTCTTCAGACCGTCCTCGCGGGGTGCTTCGTCCTCGCCGCCCGCCGTGCTGCTCTCGTGCACTTCCGGCCCTTCAGCTCAGCCTCGGTGATCGTCGGATTCGACCCGGGTGGCGCCCGCCGCGTTCGCCGGCGCCAGTCGTCGGATGAAGTCCAGACTCGCCCCGAATATTTCCGTCGCGTCGTGGTCGAGCGTCGCGACGTGGAAACTGCGCTCGCACAGCCGCTCGGTCACGTCCGTCGAGGATATCCGGGCGAGCACCAGTTCCGAGTTGGCCGGCGAGACCACGTGGTCCTGCGGACTGTGGAACAGCAGCACCGGCTGGCGCACCTGTGCCAGCCGGCCCCGGACGTCCCGCCACAACCGGGACAACGACCAGGCGGCGTGCAGGGGTGTGCGGTCGTAGCCGGTTTCCCTGGAGCCCTCCAGCGCGATGTCGTTGGCCACCCCCGACAGGCTCGGCACCAGATGCCGCAGCACCGGCAGGAGCACGGTCGCCGGGTTGTCCGAGCGCACCGAGGGGTTGACGAGCACCAGACCGGCCACCGCGCCGCCGTGCACCGCCGCCAGCCGCAGGGCCAGCGCGCCGCCCATCGACAGCGCGCACACGAAGACCTGATCGCAGCTCTCGGAGAGCGTCAGGAACTCCCGTTCGACCTCGGCGTACCAGTCCTCCCAGCGGGTGACCTGGAGGTCCTGCCAGCGGGTCCCGTGGCCGGGCAGCAGCGGCAGCGAGACGGTCAGGCCCGCCGCGGCCAGCTCGTCCGCCCACGGGCGCAGGGACTGGGGCGAGCCGGTGAAGCCGTGGCAGAGCAGGACGCCGACCGGGCCGCCCTGGTGGCGGTACGGCTCGGCACCGGGCAGCAGCGGCATGCGCGGGGGCTCCTTCGCGTCTGCGGACTGCGCGACCGCGCGGATGGCCCGGGCGGGAGCGCTGGAGCCGCATCGTCCCACGCGCCGGTGCGCGCCGTACAGCCCGCCGGGGCCGCCGAAGCCCCGCCCCGGAGCCCGCACGGAGCCCGCGCCGGAGCCCCGCCCGGAGGCCGTCCGGAGCCCGCCGGGGGCGGGGCGCGGCGCGTGGGCGCTCCGCTGGGCATTAGGATCGACCGGTCCGCTGAACATGGAGGCCCGGCGTTGTTCTACCGACTGATGAAGATGATCGTCGCGCCACTGCTACGGATCTTCTTCCGGCCGTGGATGGAGGGGGTGGAGAACATCCCCGACGAGGGCGCCGCGATCATCGCGAGCAATCACCTCTCCTTCTCGGACTCCTTCTTCCTCCCCGCACTGATGAAGCGTCGAGTCACGTTCATCGCCAAGGCGGAGTACTTCAACACCCCCGGGATCAAGGGCAAGCTCACCGCCGCCTTCTTCAAGGGCGTCGGCCAGCTCCCGGTGGACCGCTCGGGCGTGCGCGGGGCCGGCGAGGCGGCGATCCGCAGCGCGGTGGCCGTGATCGACCGGGGCGAGCTGTTCGGCGTCTACCCCGAGGGCACCCGCTCGCCCGACGGCAAGCTCTACCGGGGCAAGGTCGGCGGCCTGGCGCGGGTCGCGCTGGCCACCGGCGCACCGGTGATCCCGGTCGCGATGATCGACACCGAGAAGGTCCAGCCGCCCGGCCAGGTGATGCCCAACTTCGGCATCCGCCCCGGCATCCGGATCGGCCGCCCGCTCGACTTCTCCCGCTACCACGGCATGGAGAACGACCGCTTCATCCTCCGTTCGGTGACGGACGAGGTGATGTACGAGATCATGCGGCTGTCCGGCCAGGAGTACGTGGACATCTACGCGACCGCCGCCAAGCGGCAGATCGCGGACGAGAAGAAGCGGGCCGACACCGAGCGCAAGGCGGCGCAGAAGGCCGAGCAGGCCGCGCTGAAGGCGGAGAAGGCCGAGGCGGAGAAGGCCGAGGCCGACGCCGCCGGAGCCGAACAGGAGGACGGGCCGGCCTGACCGCCGGCCCGCCGGGGGAGGGCACAGATGGACGGCACCGGCAGACCCGCCCCGACCGGGCTCGCCCGGCCGGGACCGCCCGGGCCCGTGGCGGCGCCCGCCGCCCGGGCCGGAGCCGGGCTCGAAGGCCTCCCGGGCGTCGGCGCCTCGGTGGCCGCCGGGGGGATGTCCGTCGAGCTGCCGCTCTGGCGCGCGATCTCGTACTTCAGGGTGCTGGCGCTCGGCTACGCCGTGCTGCGCTACCTCGACGCCTACCTGGACTTCCGGCACCCGGTCGCGGGCTGGATCTACATGGGCGCGCTGGTCCTCTGGACCCTCGCGACCGTACGCGCCTTCGCCGGCCCCCAGCGGTGCACCTGGGCCGTGCTCGGCGTCGACCTCACCGTCGCGGTGACGGGCGTGGTGATGAGCGGGTTGGTGGACGACCCCGCGCGGATCCACCACGGCTCGCTCACGCTGCCCACCATCTGGGCGGCGGGCACCGTCCTCGGCTTCGCGGCGAAGGGCGGCTGGCGGCCGGCGGCCTTCGCGGGGACGGTCATCGGCATCGCCAACATCTTCGCCCACGGCGGGTTCACCGGGGACAACGTCCACAACATCGTGCTGCTGATGGTGGCCGGCTGCGCGATCGGCTACGTGATCGAGCTGGCCCGCGCCGGCGAGGCGGCCCTCACCCGCGCGCTGCGGGTGGAGTCCGCCACCCGCGAGCGCGAGCGGCTCTCGCGGGACATCCACGACGGGGTGCTCCAGGTGCTGGCCCTGGTCCAGCGCCGGGGGAGCGAGCAGGGCGCCGGCGCCCCGGCGCTCGGCGGGCCCGGCCCGGATCTGGCCGAGCTCGGCCGGCTGGCGGGTGAACAGGAGCGGGCGCTGCGCACGCTGATGACCGGCGGCCCGATCCCCCGCCAGGCCCAGGACGGCCCGCCCGGCCCGGCGGACCTGCGCACCCTGATCGCCCCCTACGCCACCGAGCGGGTGACCGTGTCGGCGCCCGGGACCCCGGTGCTGCTGCCCGGCCCGGTCGCCGACGAGCTGGCCGCCGCCGTGGGCGCGGCGCTCGACAACGTACGCCGGCACGCCGGTCCCGCCGCCCGGGCGTGGATCCTGCTGGAGGACGAGCCGGGGGCGGTGACGGTCGGCATCCGGGACGACGGCCCCGGCTTCGAGGCCGGGCGTCTCGGAGAGGCGGAGCGGGCCGGGCGCCTGGGCGTCTCGCAGTCGATCCGCGGGCGGCTGCTGGACCTCGGCGGCACGGCCGAGTTGTACTCGACGCCGGGCGAGGGCGTCGAGGTGGAGCTGGTGGTGCCGAGGAGCGACGGATGACGGGTCGGGAGCGGACGACGGTGGAGGACGGCATGACGGGGCAGCAGCCGGCCGCGCTGCGGGTGATGGTGGTGGACGACCACCCGATGTGGCGCGAGGCGGTCTCCCGGGATCTCGCCGAGGCGGGCCTGGACGTGGTCGCGACCGCCGGGGACGGGGAGGAGGCCGTCCGCCGGGCGCGCGCCTGCTCCCCGCAGGTGGTCGTGCTCGACCTCAACCTGCCGGGACTGCCGGGCGTCGAGGCCTGCCGCCGGATGGTCGGCCAGGACCCCTCCGTGCGGGTCCTGGTGCTCTCCGCGAGCGGGGAGCACCAGGACGTCCTGGAGGCGGTGAAGTCGGGCGCGACCGGCTACCTGGTCAAGTCGGCCGGGCGCGAGGAACTGCTGGACGCGGTGCGCCGCACCGCCGTCGGCGACGCGGTGTTCACCCCGGGCCTCGCCGGTCTGGTGCTGGGGGAGTTCCGCCGGCTGGCCGCCGAGCCGGCGCCGGCCAGTGCGCCGGCCGCCCCGCAGCTCACCGCGCGCGAGACCGAGGTGCTGCGGCTGGTCGCCAAGGGGCTGTCGTACCGTCAGATCGCCGACCGGCTGGTGCTCTCGCACCGCACCGTGCAGAACCACGTGCAGAACACGCTCGGCAAACTGCAACTGCACAACCGGGTGGAGCTGGTGCGGTACGCGATCGAGCAGGGGCTGGACGACGGGGCCTGACCGGGGCCCCGGCGACGGCCGGCTCCCCCCCCGGCCGGGTGGCCCGGGGGAGCCGGCCGTGGTCAGGCCCCCGCCCGGAGCGCCGCGCTCGGCGCCCCCAGCAGCCCGGCGACGATCTCGACCCCCTCGCGGGTGAGCACCGACTCGGGGTGGAACTGCAGCCCGGCGAAGCCCGGCCCGCGCAGCGCGTGCACGTCCCCGGTGACCCGGTCGCGGGCGACCTCGACGCCCTCGGCGGCGAGCCGGGCGGCCGCCTCGTCCGAACAGCGCGCGGTGAAGGTGTTGTAGAACCCGACGGTGCGGCGGGCCCCGAAGAGGTCGATCTCCTCCTGGGCGCCCTGGTAGGGGACGGCCTTGCGGGCCAGTGGCAGTCCGAGCACGTCGCAGAGCAGCTGGTGGCTGAGGCAGACGGCGAGCAGCGGCGCACCGCGGGTGCCGGCCCGCACCGCGGCCAGCGCGTCGGCGACGATCGGGCGCAGCAGCGCCATCTTGGGGTCGGCGGGGTCGGCCGGGTCGCCGGGGCCGGGGCCGAGCACCAGCGGACCGTTGTGCGCAGCCACCCGTTCGCGCAGCCCGGGGGTGTCGTGGCGCAGCACCGAGACCTGGTGGCCGAGCGAGGACAGCAGGTGGGCGAGCATCGCGGTGAAGGTGTCCTCGCCGTCCACCACCAGGGTCGGCAGCGGTTCGGTGACCTCGGTGGGGTCCTGCATCCGGAGCCAGAACGGCGCCAGCCCCGCGCGCCGGGCGTCCAGGGCGGCCTGCACCCGGTGGTCGTCGGAGAGCCGGGGCCCGCCGGGCCGGGGGAGTCGGTGGGCCGGCGCCGGCCGGGCGCCGATCGCGGTGAGCACGCCGGCCGCCTTGGCGTGCGTCTCGGCCACCTCGGAGTGCGGGTCGGAGTGCCGTACGAGGGTCGCGCCGACCCGGACGACGAGTTCCCCGGTGGCCGGGTCGATGTCGGCGGCGCGGATGCAGATCGGGGAGTCCAGCAGCTGCCCGCCGCTGCCGGAGCGCCCGATCAGGGCCAGCGCGCCCGAGTAGTAGCCGCGGCCGGTGGACTCGTAGCGCTTGATCACGCGGGTGGCGTTCTGGACCGGGCTGCCGGTGACGGTGGCCGCGAACATGGTCTCCTTCAGCACCTCCCGGACGTCCAGCGAGGTGCGTCCGCGCAGCTCGTACTCGGTGTGCGCGAGGTGGGCCATCTCCTTGAGGCGCGGGCCGAGCACCTGGCCGCCGAGGTCGCCCACGGTGCACATCATCTTGAGCTCCTCGTCGACCACCATGGTGAGCTCCTCCAGCTCCTTGGGGTCCTTGAGGAAGTCGAGCAGCGAGTCCAGGCCGGGCCCGGCGGCCGGGTAGCGGTAGGTGCCGGAGATCGGGTTCATCACGACCGTCCCGCCGGACTGCCGTACGTGCACCTCGGGGGAGGCGCCCACGAGCACGCGCTCCCCGGTGTGCACCAGGAAGGTCCAGTACGCGCCCCGCTCCTGCTCCAGCAGGCGCCGGAAGAGCGAGAGCGCCAGCTCGGGGGAGAAGTCGTCGAGCGTGGCGGTGAAGTCGCGCCGGATCACGAAGTTCGCGCCCTCGCCCCGGCCGATCTCGTCCCGGATCACCCGGCGGACGATCCTCGCGTACTGCTCGTCGTCGATGTCGAAGCCGCCGCCGGAGAGCGTGACGGGCAGCCGCGGGAGGGCGTCGAGCACCTCGGCCAGCGGGTACACGTACTGCTCGTCGACGCTCAGCGCCTGCAACGGGGTGGCGTCGTCGTGCGCCTCGAAGCCGCGTTCGCGGATCTGCCGGTACGGGACCAGGGCCAGCAGGTCGTGCCGGGGCCCCTCGGCCGGGATCCCGGCGCGTACCGGCAGGTCCGCGAGCCGCTCGTGGGTGGCGACCGTGCCGAGCAGCACCTCCACGGTGTCCGGCGCGAGCCGGGGGGCGCGGCGGTGCAGCAGGGCGAAGGCCGGGGCACCGGGGGCGGTCAGGCGGGCGAGCAGATGCGTGGGACTGGTCACGTTCACGGCTTCCTTCCGGGAAGGCTTCGGGGTGCGGTGCAAGGTCCGCTGTCCGGGAAGGCCGTCTGCTCGCGATACGCCGACGGCCGCCCCGAGGGGCGGCCGTCGTGTCGTCAGGGACGCGCTATCGGTGGGCCACCTCGGGGATGGTCCACCACCAGGAGAAGGTGCGCGGCGCGTTCATGGGGGAGAGCCTAGCGGATGCCCCGCGGACGTGAGCCCGGTCACGGATATGTCCACGACGCGTCTCATCCATCGGGCAGGGGACACAATTCGGTTGTCACACCCCGTAGCCTGGCTCTGTGACCGTGACAAATCTCCACACATGGCAGTCCCTGCCCGCGGCGCAGCAGCCTGAATGGCCGGATTCTGAGGCGCTGCGCAAGGCTCTTGCGGACCTCGCCTCCTATCCGCCACTCGTCTTCGCCGGCGAGTGCGACCAGCTGCGCGCCCGGCTCGGTGCCGTCGCGCGTGGTGAGGCGTTCCTGCTCCAGGGCGGCGACTGCGCCGAGGCGTTCGACGGCGTGTCCGCCGAGCAGATCCGCAACAAGCTCAAGACGCTGCTCCAGATGGCGGCCGTGCTGACCTACGCCGCCTCCGTGCCGGTGGTCAAGGTCGGCCGGATCGCGGGCCAGTACTCCAAGCCGCGTTCCAAGTCGACCGAGACCCGCGACGGGGTGACCCTGCCGGTCTACCGTGGCGACTCGGTGAACGGCTTCGAGTTCACCCCCGAGTCCCGCATCCCCGACCCGGAGCGCCTGAAGCGGATGTACAACGCGTCCGCCGCGACGCTCAACCTGGTGCGTGCCTTCACCACCGGCGGTTACGCGGACCTGCGCCAGGTGCACGCCTGGAACCAGGACTTCGTGCGCAACTCCCCGTCCGGGCAGCGTTACGAGAAGCTGGCCAAGGAGATCGACAACGCGCTGGCCTTCATGCAGGCCTGCGGGGTCGCTCCCGAGGAGTTCAAGACCGTCGAGTTCTACTCGTCGCACGAGGCGCTGGTGCTCGACTACGAGACCGCGCTGACCCGGGTGGACTCGCGGACCGGCGACCTCTACGACGTCTCCGGCCACATGGTCTGGATCGGGGAGCGGACCCGCCAGCTGGACGGGGCGCACATCGAGTTCGCCTCGAAGGTCCGCAACCCGATCGGCGTGAAGCTCGGCCCGACCACCACGGTCGAGGAGGCGCTCACGCTGATCGAGCGGCTCGACCCCGAGCGCGAGCCCGGCCGGCTCACCTTCATCACCCGGATGGGCGCGGGCAAGGTCCGCGACCACCTGCCCACCCTGGTGGAGAAGGTCACCGCGTCCGGCGCCCAGCCGGTGTGGATCTGCGACCCGATGCACGGCAACACCTTCGAGGCCTCCAGCGGCCACAAGACCCGCCGCTTCGACGACGTGCTCGACGAGGTCAAGGGCTTCTTCGAGGTGCACCGCGCGCTCGGCACCCACCCGGGCGGCATCCACGTGGAGCTGACCGGCGACGACGTCACCGAGTGCGTCGGCGGCGGCGACGAGGTGCTGGTCGACGACCTGCACCAGCGCTACGAGACGGCCTGCGACCCGCGGCTCAACCGCAGCCAGTCGCTGGACCTCGCGTTCCTGGTGGCGGAGATGTACCGCGGCGGTCACTGACCGCCCCCGATGTGACGAAGGCCCCTCCGGTTTCGGGATTCCCGAACCCGGAGGGGCTTTTTCGTACCCGGATCCCCGGGTAAGGTGAGGCTTAGTGAGGTAAGCCTTGCTTGATCATCCGCCTCCGGAGCGCGCCTCCGGGCACACCGAGCCACCCGGGAGAATCCGCGATGTACGTGTGCATGTGCCATGCGGTCACCGAGGACCAGGTGAAGCGCGCGATCGACGCCGGCGCCGACAGCCCCCGCCAGATAGCCAAGGGCTGCAAGGCCGGCACCGACTGCGGCTCGTGCGTGCGACGGATCCAGGCGCTGCTGGGCGAGCACGGGGCGCGGCCCTGCCCGACCGCCCGGCTGGCCGCCCGGCTGGGCCTGGCCGAGCCCGAGCTGCCGCCGCCCGCGCAGGTGCCGGTGACGGCGGGGGCCTGCGCCCCGGTGCCGACCGTGAAGTCACCGCTGTCGGTGGTCCGCGGCCTCGGCGCCGGCCCGCTGCGCGCGGCCTGACGGCCTCCCGGGCGTGCGCCGCGGCGGGTGTCGCCGGCCGGGCCGGTGTCAGGACTCCGGCTGCTCGATCAGCTGGGCGAGGTAGAGCGGCTCCCCGAGCTTCGCCAGCAGCTCCAGCTGGGTGTCGAGGTAGTCGATGTGGTGCTCCTCGTCGGCCAGGATCGACTCGAAGATGTTCGCCGAGGTGACGTCGTTCTTGGCGCGCATCACCACGATCCCGCGCCGCAGCCGGTCGATCGCCTCGACCTCGACCTGGCGGTCCGCCTCGAACATCTCCTGGACGGTCTGGCCGACCCGGACGTGGAAGAGCCGCTGGTAGTTCGGCAGCCCGTCGAGGAAGAGGATCCGGTCGGTGAGCAGCTCGGCGTGCTTCATCTCGTCGAAGGACTCGTGCCGGGTGTACTTGGCGAGCTTCGTCCAGCCGAAGTTCTCCTGCATCTTGGCGTGCAGGAAGTACTGGTTGATCGCGGTCAGCTCGGCGGTGAGCTGCTCGTTGAGGAACTCGATGACCTCGGGGTCACCCTTCATGGGGCTGCCTTCCTGCTGTACATCCGGGAACCACGGCTGCTCGCATCCTGGCACCGATATGGGACGTAATTCCAGTAAGTTCACACTCACTCGGACATGTGTCGGAATATACGATTTGCGCCCCATTGCGCTGATCGGGCGGGCGCAGGGGCCCGTCGAGGGGCGCGCGTCTGGCGTGGCGCGCCGTCTGTCACCATGGATGCATGGGTCAGTCCGAACAAGAAGCACCTCCGCCGTCTGACCCGAGGCTCCCCCCGGGCCAGCGCCTCCAGCGCGGCTGGCCGGTTCTGCACTACGGGCCGGTACCCCGGTTCAAGCCGTCGACCTGGGACTTCCAGGTGTTCGGGGCGACCGCCTCGGCCGAGAAGCACAGCTGGGACTTCACCGGCTTCCACGCGCTGCCGCGCACCACGGTCCAGGCCGACCTGCACTGCGTGACCCGCTTCTCGATGCTCGGCAACGAATGGACGGGCGTGCCGGCCGCGGTCGTCCTCGAACAGGTGCCCCCCGCCCCCGGCGTCACCCATGTGATGGTCTGGGCCGAGTACGGCTACAGCGCCAACCTGCGCCTGGCGGACTTCGCCGACCCGCGGACCGTCTTCGCCACCCATCACGACGGCGAGCCGCTCACGGTGGAGCACGGCTTCCCCGTCCGGCTCGTGGTGCCCCAGCTGTACGCCTGGAAGGGCCCCAAGTGGGTGCGCGCGGTCGAGTACATGCGCGCCGACCGCCGGGGCTTCTGGGAGGAGCGCGGCTACCACAACCGTGCCGACCCCTGGGCGGAGAAGCGGTACTCCTACCAGGAGGAGCCCGGCGACGGGCCGTTGCGCTGAGGCCCCGGCCCGTCCACCGGGTGCCGGCTCAGGCGGCCGGCTCGATGTTCTGGTTGAGATGGAACAGGTTGCCCGGGTCGTAGTCCCGCTTCACCGCCGCCAGCCGGGCGTAGTTGCCCCGGTAGTTCGCCTCGATCCGGTGCTGGTCGTCGGCGCCCATGAAGTTGACGTACCCGCCGGCCTCGGAGTGCGGCGCCAGCGCCGCGTGGTAGTCCCGTACCCACGCCGTCTCCGCCGCGCCGCCGGCCGGGTCCTCCCAGACACCCAGGACGACGGTGGAGAAGGACGCGTCCCGGTACGAGTAGGCGGTGGCGTCCGGGGCGATCCGCTGGGGGGCGCCGTCGACCGGGTAGATGTGCACGGTCGAGCTGAGCGTCGGCACCCGGGGCCCGTGCTCCAGGTGCACCGCGATCGCCTCGTCGGTCAGCCCGGTCGCGAAGCTGCCCTTCCAGTACTCCCGCAGCCCCGGCGGCAGCAGCGCGTCGAAGGCGCCGTTGATCGCCGGATACGGCATCGGTCCGACCGCCTCGGCGACCCGGGGAGCCAGCTCGCGCAGCGGCCGCAGCACCGCGTCCGCCTCCTCGGGCGGCCCGGACCAGCAGACCACCACGATGCCGAGGACGTCGCCGTGCCGGTTCTCGGGGATGAACGGCAGCGGCGGCGCGGTCTGGAAGCCGGGGAACAGGAAGAGCTGCTCGGGGGCGCCCCCGACGAACTCGCGGTAGAAGCGCAGGACGCTGTCCATGTGCTCCAGCTCGAACAGCATCGGGCCGGCCACCACCGTGTCGACCGGGCTGAGCCGGTACTCGAACGACGTCACGGCTCCGAAGTTGCCCCCGCCGCCGCGCAGCGCCCAGAAGAGGTCGGGGTGGTGCTCGGAGTCGGTGGTCAGGAACCGGCCGTCGGCCGTCACCACATCGGCGGACAGGAGGTTGTCGCAGGTCAGCCCCAGCGACCGGGTCAGGTAACCGAAGCCGCCGCCGAGGGTCAGCCCGGCGATGCCGGTGGTGGAGATGATCCCGCCGGTGGTGGCGAGGCCGAAGGCGTGGGTGGCGGCGTTGAAGTCGCCCCAGGTCGCGCCCGGCTCGGCGCGGGCCGTCCGGTTCTCCGGGTCGACGCGCACCCCGCGCAGGCCGGACAGGTCGGCCACCACCCCGCCGTCGCAGGTACCGAAGCCGGGCCCGCTGTGACCGCCGCCGCGTACCGCGAGATCGAGGCCGCTCTCGCGGGCGTACCCGACCGTGGCCATCACGTCGCCGGCGTTGGCGCAGCGCACCACGGCCGCCGGCCGCCGGTCGATCGCGGCGTTGTAGACGGTGCGGGCCTCGTCGTAGCCGTCGTCCCCGGGGGTGATCACGGCGCCCCGGGTACGTTCTCTTAAGTCGTCGATCGTGGTGGGCCCGGCCATGGTGACCACTCCTCGGGTACCGGCCTGCGACGCCCCGTCCGGAAGACCCGGCGCTGGGGGGATCGGAGCCGCCCGCAGCGGCACGGCGGGGCCTGGTTCCACGCTACGCCGATCGGGCGACCCCTCAACCCGGGGCGCCCGGGCCCGTCAGATCAGCGGGAAGCTGATGACCACCGTCGTGCCCTGCGGGCGGCGCTGGCCGGCGGCCGGGGCCTGGCCGGACACCTTGCCCGTCCCGAACAGGTTCAGGCCGTTGCTCTGCACCTGGAACCCGGCGGCCTGCAGCGCCTTCGTCGCGTCGTCCTTGGACATCCCGCCGACGTCCGGGACCGGCACCATGCCCTTGCTGACCACCACGGCGACCGGGGAGTTCTCCGGGAGCAGCGCCCCGGCGGCCGGGGAACTGCTGATCACGGCCCCCTGCGCCACCGTGTCGTCGTACTCCTCGGTGCTGCTCCCCGGTGTCAGCCGCGCGTCGGTCAGCGCCTGCCGGGCCTGCTCGGCGGTCTTGCCGGCGAGGTCGGGCACGGCGATCCGCTTCGGCCCCCGGGAGACCGTCACCGCCACGGCGTCGCTTCTGCGGACCCGCTGCCCGACGCCGGGATCGGTCCCGATCACCTCGCCGGCCGGCACGTTCTCGCTGTACGCCTGGGTGAAGCGGCCGCGCAGCCCGGAGCCGTCCAGCACGGTGACCGCCTGGGCCTGGCTCTGGCCGATCACACTCGGCACCGTCGCGTACAGCGCGCCGGACAGCGCGTACGTCGCGCCGCCGACGGCCAGCAGCACGGCGGCCAGGACGCCGGCCCAGATCAGCGGCCGGAGCGAGCGTCGCCGCCGGGGCGGGCGGGCCGCCCTGGCCGGCGGCGGCTCGTTGTACGGGCGGGGCGTCGTGAGCAGGCCGTCCAGCAGCTCCGGCGGTACGTCCAGCACGCTGGTGTGCTGCACCGGCCGGATCACCGAGGTGGCCTCCGTGGTGGGGTACGCCGGGCTCGGCCGGGCGGAGGCCGGCGGCTCGGCGTCCAGCTGGGCCGGGGTCAGGCCGCGCCGCACCCGTTGCAGCGCGGCCAGCAGCTCCACCGCGTCGCCCGGCCGCCCCCGCGGGTCGCGCGCGGTCGCGGCCGCCACTATCGCGTCCAGCGCGGGCGGGACGCCGGGCACGGCCAGGGACGGCGCGGGGACGTCCTCGTGCAGGTGGCGGTAGATCACCTGGGCGTTGTTCTCGCCGGTGTGCGGCCGCCGGCCGGCGAGCATCTCGTACAGCAGGATGCCCGCCGCGTAGACGTCCACCCGCTGGTCGCTCTCCCCGCCCGGCCGGATCTGCTCGGGGGCCAGGTAGGAGACCGTGCCGAGGACCACGCCGGTCGCCTCGGCGCCGCCGGTGGCCTGGGCGTCCGCGGCGTTCAGCAGGCGCACCAGCCCGAAGTCGGCGACCTTGACCAGGCCGTCGTCGGTGATCAGCACGTTCTCCGGCTTGACGTCCCGGTGCACCAGCCCGGCGCGGTGCGCGGAGCCGAGCGCCGCGAGCACCGGCTCCAGGACGTCCAGCGCGGCCCGGATGGACAGCGCGCCCCGGTCCTGCAGCAGGTCGCGCAGGGTGTGGCCGGGCACGTACTCCATGGCCAGGAAGACCGTCGTGCCGTCGGCGCCCTGGTCGAAGACGTTCACCACGTTGGGGTGCGAGAGCCGGGCGACCGCCTTGGCCTCGCGGATGAAGCGGCCGGTGAAGTCGGCGTCCCCGGCGAGCGAGGGGTGCATCACCTTGAGCGCCAGCACCCGGTCCAGCCGGGTGTCGGTGCCCCGGTAGACGGTGGCCGTCCCGCCGGTCGCGATGCGCTGCTCGACCCGGTACCGGCCGTCCAGCAGGGTACCGATGAGCGGGTCGTGCAGTGCCATGTCCACCAGGGCAGTCTAGGGGCGCGGACGGCGCCGGCCCCGGGCGGACGCCACCCCCGGGGCCGCTTGTGCCCGGCTTGTGACACGTACGCGAGGGCCCCGCTCAGAAGGCCGGCCGCTCCCGGTGGTCGAGGTCGGCCCGGCCGGCCATCGCGGAGGAGGCCTCGGCGTGGAAGCGGCGCGGGATGCGCCCGGCCCGGTGGGCCAGCCGGCCGGCCTCCGCGGCGTGCCGCATCGCCTCGGCCATCAGCACCGGATCCTGGGCCCGGGTCACCGCCGAGGCCAGCATGACGGCCGCGCAGCCCAGCTCCATCGCCAGCGCGACGTCCGAGGCGGTGCCGGCCCCCGCGTCCAGGATCACCGGCACGCCCGCGCTCTCCACGATCAGCTGGAAGTTGTGCGGGTTGCGGATGCCCAGACCCGAGCCGATCGGCGAGCCCAACGGCATGATCGCCGCGCAGCCGACGTCCTCCAGCTTCCGGGCCAGCACCGGGTCGTCGTTGGTGTACGGGAGCACCGTGAAACCGTCGTCGACCAGCGTCTCCGCGGCGTCCAGCAGCTCGATCGGGTCGGGCAGCAGGGTCCGCTCGTCCGCGATGACCTCCAGCTTGACCCAGTCGGTGCCGAGCGCCTCCCGGGCGAGCCGGGCGGTCAGCACGGCCTCCCCGGCGGTGAAGCAGCCCGCCGTGTTGGGCAGCACCCGGATGCCGTTGCGGGTGAGCACGTCCAGCACCGAGCCCTGGGTGGTGGTGTTCACCCGGCGCATCGCCACCGTGGTCAGCTCGGTGCCGGAGACCCGCAGCGCCTGCTCCAGGATCTCCAGGCTCGGCGCGCCGCCGGTGCCCATGATCAGCCGGGAGCCGAAGGCGGTGCCGGCGATGGTCAGGACGTCCTTGTCGTCCGCGGGACGGCTGTCGGTCGTCACGGCTCAGCCCCCCTGGACGGCGGTGAGGATCTCGACCCGGTCGCCCTCGGCGAGCGCCGTGCGCGACCAGGCGCCACGCGGCACCACGGCCTCGTTGAGGGCGGCGGCGACCCCCGAGGGTGCGCCGCTCACGGTGGCGACCACCTCGGCGAGGGTGCTCGCGACGGGCACCTGCCGGGCTTCGCCGTTGACGGAGAGGGAGATGTCGCTCATACCAGGGCCTTTGCGGTGAAACGGGTGGGGGAGAAGTCGGTGGCGAGCTCCGGCGTCGCGCCGGTGGCGAGGTACTCGGCGAGCAGATCCGCCGTCACCGGGGTCAGCAGCACGCCGTTGCGGTAGTGGCCGGTCGCCGCCACCAGGCCGGGCAGCGCGGTCGGGCCGAGCAGCGGGGCGTTGTCCGGCGACCCCGGACGCAGCCCGGCGGAGGTCTCCACCAGTGGCAGCTCGGTGATCCCGGGGACCAGGTCGTGGGCGTCGCGCAGCAGCTCGTACACCCCGCCGGCGGTGACCGTGGTGTCGTACCCCTGCTCCTCGCTGGTGGCGCCGATCACCAGCTCGCCGTCCTCGCGCGGCACCAGGTAGAGGTGCTGCCCCCGCACCACGGCGCGTACGTTGCGGGAGAGGAACGGCCGGTACGCCTCGGGGACGCGCAGCCGCAGGATCTGCCCCTTCACCGGCCGGATCGCCGGCAGCACGCCCTCGGGCAGGCCCGGCAGCAGGTGGCTGCGGGAGCCGGCGGCCAGCACCACCCGATCGGCGCCGAGCGCCTCCCCGGTGCTCAGCCGCACCCCGGCGGCCCGGCCGTCGGCCACCACCAGCTCGGTCACCTCGGCGCGCTCCAGCACCACCCCGGCCCGCTCGCAGGCGACCACCAGCGCCCGGGCCAGCCGCCGGCCGTCCACCTGGTGGTCGTCCGTGACGTGCAGGCCGCCGCGCACCCCCGGGGCCAGCATCGGCTCCAGCCTGCGGCACTCGCGGCCGGTCAGCCAGTGCGAGTCCAGGCCGAGCCGCCGGTGGAAGGCGTGCAGCTCGCGCAGCTCCTCCCGGTCGTCCGCGTCCAGCGCCACGGCGAGCGTGCCGCAGGCCCGGTAGCCGGTGGAGAGGCCGGAGGCCTCCTCCAGCTCGGCGGCGAACGCCGCGTACCGCTCGTTGGAGGCCATCCCGAGGCGCAGCAGCGCCTCCTCGCCGTACTGGAGCTCGGTGACCGGCGCCAGCATCCCGGCCGCCACCTGGACGGCCCCGCCGCCGTGCGCCGGATCGACCACCACGACACGCAGCCCGCGCTGCGCCGTCCGCCAGGCGACCGCGAGGCCGATGACGCCGCCGCCGATCACCAGGACGTCCGCGGGCGTACCGCTCTCGAAGCGTGTCAAAGTCGCTGCTCTCCCTTCGCCGGTATGACCCGGATCAGGTTCGGACGGTCGCGGGCCGTGCAAGCCCGCCTCTCAGCCCGGTCCGCCGGGCTCCCGTGTGAAGTGCCCCCACCATAACTCCGCGTGCCACCGGCCCCGAAGGCGCGTACCGGGGGTGGCCGGCCCGGCCGATAGGGTGACGCCGTGGGAGAGCTGCTGAGCACGGACACGGTGGTCGTCGTCGGAGCCGGACTGGCCGGCGCGCAGTGCGCGGGCGCGCTGCGGGCGGGAGGCTGGCCGGGCCGGATCACCCTGCTGGGGGACGAGCCGCACGCCCCGTACGACCGGCCGCCGCTCTCCAAGGACGTCCTGCTCGGCAGGGCCGACGCCACCACGCTGGACGTCGACCACGCCGCCCTCGGCGTGGACCTGCTCACCGGCCGCCGCGCCACCGGGCTGGAGCCCGGCGTGCTGCACACCGACGGCGGCGGGCTGCGCTACGACAGGCTGGTGATCGCCACCGGCGCCGCCGCCACCGCACTTCCCGGCGCGGAGCGCGCGCACCTGCTGCGCACCGTCGACGACGCGCTGGCGCTGCGCGTCCTGCTGCGGCCCGGCGCCAGGATCGTCCTGGTCGGCGCAGGCTGGATCGGCGCCGAGACCGCCACCGCCGCCCGCGCGCTGGGCTGCGAGGTGACCGTGGTCGAGGCGGGCCCGACACCGCTGCCCGGCACGCTGCCCGCGGCGGTCGGCGGCGCGATGGCCGCCTGGTACGAGGAGGCCGGCGTCGACCTGCGGCTCGGCGCCGCCGTCGCCTCGGTCGGCCCGCACGAGGTGCTGCTCGACGACGGCACCCGGCTGGCCGCCGACGAGGTGGTGGTCGGCATCGGCGCCCGGCCCGCGACCGGCTGGCTGGCCGGGTCACCGGTGGAGCGGGCGGCCGACGGCGCGGTCCTGGTGGACGAACGGCTGCGCACCTCGCTGCCGGGCGTGCTGGCGGCCGGTGACTGCCTCTCCTACCCCTCGGCCCGCGCGGGCACCCGGCTGGCCGTCCAGCACTGGGACCACGCGCTGCGCTCGGGTGCGGCCGCCGCCGCCTCGCTGCTGGGCGACGACACCCCGTACGACCCGGTGCCGTACTTCTGGTCCGAGCAGTTCGGCCGGATGGTGCAGTACGCCGGGCGGCACGCCGAGGGTGACCGGATGCTCTGGCGCGGCGCCCCCGGCGACCCCTCCTGGACGGTGCTCTTCACACGCGGCGGGCGGCTGACCGCCCTGCTGACCGTCGACCGGCCGCGGGACCTCGCCCAGGGCCGGCGCCTGCTGGAGCGGGGCGCCGCCCTCGACCCGCTCCGGGCCGCCGATCCGGCGGTGCCGCTCAAGTCGGCCGTCACGCCCTGATCCGCCCGGTCACGTTCGGTCATCGGTGTGCCCGTCCGGGGTGCGGGTGGTGCGCGGCGGCCCGGCGAGGTGGCAGTCTGGTGACGTGAGCGAGATCGAAGCGAAGATTGAAGACCTTGTCCCCGAGTGGATGTACCTGCCCGACATCTCGGAGCAGTGGGGCGTCCGGGTCACCGAAGTCCGTGACCTGGTCAAGACCGGCGGCCTGATCGCCGTCCGGCGTGGCCCCAACAGGTCGCTGCAGGTGCCGGCCGCCTTCATCGACGGTCCCGGCCTGGTCAAGCACCTGTCCGGCACCCTGACCGTGCTGCGCGACTGCGGGTACAACGACGCGGAGATCCTGGAGTGGCTCTTCACCGAGGACCCGTCGCTGCCCGGCAGCCCGATCCAGGCCCTTCAGGAGAACCGGGGCACCGAGGTGAAGCGCCGCGCCCAGGCGATGCTGATCTGATGGCGGCCGACACCGCCCCGGCCGGCACCGCCCCGGCCGACACCGCCCCGGGCGCCGGCGCCCCGGCCGACACCGCCCCGGCCGACACCGCCCCGGCCGACACCGCCCCGGGCGCCGGCGCCCGCGCGCGGCTGGCCGAGGCCCGGCTCTACCTGTGCACCGACGCCCGCCGCGAACAGGGCGACCTGGCGCAGTTCCTGGACGCCGCGCTGGCCGGCGGCGTGGACGTCGTCCAGCTCCGGGACAAGGGCCTGGAGGCCCGCCAGGAGCTGGAGTACCTGGAGATCTTCGCCGACGCCTGCCGCCGCCACGGCCGGCTGCTCTCGGTGAACGACCGGGCCGACGTCGCGCACGCCGCCCGCCCGGACGTGCTGCACCTCGGCCAGGACGACCTCCCGGTGCCGGCCGCCCGCGCGATCCTCGGCGAGGACGTGATCGTCGGCCGGTCCTGCCACGCCGAGTCCGAGGTGGACGCGGCGATCGCCGAACCGGGCGTGGACTACTTCTGCACGGGCCCGGTCTGGCCGACCCCGACCAAGCCCGGGCGGCACGCCCCCGGCCTCGGCCTGGTCTCGTACGCGGCGAAGCAGGCCACCGGGCGTCCCTGGTTCGCCATCGGCGGCATCGACCTCGGCAACCTCGACGAGGTGCTGGCGGCCGGTGCCCGCCGGGTGGTGGTGGTCCGCGCGATCACCGCGGCCGACGACCCCGGAGCGGCGGCGGCCGAGCTGGCCCGCCGGGTCCGCGAGCTCTGACCGCACCGCGGACCGTCCGGCGCCGCTGCTGAGCCCCGCTCGGTACCGCCGGACGGTCGCGGCCTCGGCCGGCGCCGGCAGCACCGCCCGTGCCCGCGGGTCCTGGGCCCTGCTCAGTACCGCCGGACGGTCGCGGCCTCGGCCGGCGCCGGCAGCACCGCCCGTGCCCGCGGGTCCTGGGCCCTGCTCAGTACCGCCGGACGGTCGCGGCCTCGGCCGGCGCCGGCAGCACCGCCCGTGCCCGCGGGTCCTGGGCCCTGCTCAGTACCGCCGGACGGTCGCGGCCTCGGCCAGCGCCAGCAGCACCGCCCGGGCCCGCGGGTCCGCCAGCGGGGCGGCGTCGAGCGCCGCCAGCGACTGCCGCATCAGCTCCTCGATCCGCTGCTCCACCCGCTCGGCGGCGCCGCTGCGCGCGACCAGCCCGCGCAGCACCGTGACCTCCTCGGGCGCCAGGTCCGGCGCCCCGAGCCGCTCGTCCAGGTGCCGGGCGTCCGCGGCCGGCAGACCGCGCATGGCATGGGCGACCAGCAGCGTCCGCTTGCCCTCGCGCAGGTCGTCCCCGGCCGGCTTGCCGGTGACCGCCGGGTCGCCGAAGACGCCCAGCAGGTCGTCCCTGAGCTGGAACGCCTCGCCGAGCGGCAGACCGAAGGCCGAGTACGCCTCGACCAGCTCCGGGCCCGCCCCGGCGAGCAGCGCGCCGATCTGGAGCGGCCGCTCGATGGTGTACTTCGCGGACTTGTAGTGCAGGACGGTCTGCGCCCGCTCCAGCGCCCCCTCGTCGGTGGAGTCGCCCGCGACCGGCTCCAGGACGTCCAGGTACTGCCCGAGCATCACCTCGGTGCGCATCAGGTCGAAGACCGGCTTGGCCGCCAGGACGGCGGCCGGGTCCAGGCCCGAGCGCAGGAACAGCTCGTCGCACCAGATCAGCAGCAGGTCGCCGAGCAGGACGGCGGCCGAGGCCCCGTACTGCTCGCGGTCGCCGCGCCAGCCGCTCTCCCGGTGCAGCGCCTCGAACCGGCGGTGCACCGAGGGCAGGCCCCGGCGGGTGTCGCTGCGGTCCATCAGGTCGTCGTGCACCAGCGCGCTGGCCTGGAGCAGCTCCAGGGCCGCCGCCGCGTTCGCGATCCCGTCGCCGTCGGCGAGGCCGCCGGCCCCGCGCCAGCCCCAGTAGCAGAACGCCGGGCGCAGCCGCTTGCCGCCGTCCAGCAGGAAGTCCCGCAGGGCGTCGGCGGCGGGCACCAGCTGGGGGGAGATCTTTCCGAGCAGCACCGCCTGGCCGTCCATGAACTCCGTGAGGGCGCCGTTGACACGCTCGCGCACGGCCTCCACATCGATGGGGTTGGCCGGTCGGCTGCTGGACGAGGTCACGATGAGGCTCCGGAGTCGCTGGGGATACCGGTCAGCCTAACCGGGCTCCGCCGAACAGACGGCCGGCCACAGGACTGTTGTCCGTCCGTTCGTCTCAGTCGGTGGACATAAGGTGTCCGCTCTCTCAGGGCGACGGTTAACCTGCCAGCATGGCACTCGGCATCGCTTCCACCAGAACCGACCGCGCACTGACCGTTCGCGAACTACTGGCGGCGGGCAACCGGTCCTTCTCCTTCGAGTTCATGCCGCCGCGTACGGAGGCCGCCGAGAAGCGGCTCTGGGACGCGATCCGCCGGGTCGAGGCACTCGACCCCAACTTCGTCTGCATGACGTACGGCGCGGGCGGCTCCTCGCGCGGGCGCACGGTCAACCTGGTCGGCCGGATCGCCACCGAGACCACCCTGACGCCGGTCGCCCACCTCACCGCCGTCGACCACTCGATCGCCGAGCTGCGCAACATCATCGGCCAGTACGCGGACCAGGGCGTGCGCAACGTCCTCGCGGTGCGCGGCGACCCGCCCGGCGACCCGCTGGGCGAGTGGGTCCGCCACCCGGACGGCGTCAGCTACGCGGCCGAGCTGGTCGAGCTGATCAAGGGCATCGGTGACTTCTGCGTCGGCGTCGCGGCCTTCCCGCAGATGCACCCGCGCTCGGCCGACTGGGACGACGACATCCGTCACTTCGTGGCCAAGTGCCGGGCCGGCGCGGACTACGCGATCACCCAGATGTTCTTCGAGGTGGACGACTACCTGCGGCTGCGCGACCGGGTCGTGGCGGCCGGCTGCGAGGTGCCGATCATCCCGGAGATCATGCCGGTCACCAACATCAAGCAGCTGGAGCGGTTCCCGCAGCTCAGTGGTTCGGAGTTCCCGGTGGAGCTGGTGCGCCGGTTCCGCGCCGTCGAGGAGGACCCGGCGGCCGTCCGCGCGGTCGGCATCGACCACGCCACCGCGATGTCCGAGCGGCTGCTCGCCGAGGGCGCCCCGGGGCTGCACTTCATCACCCTCAACCACTCCACCTCCACGCTGGAGATCTACCAGAACCTCGGCCTGCACCGGCCCTGATCCCGGCCGCCCGCGAATGTGGGCCGGGAAGGGCGGAACCGGTACAGTCGCGGCACACGCGCGGCGGGCGCGCACGCGACTGGAGGTAGCGGCGAATGAGCATCGGATACCTGCTCCTGTACGCCGCTCTGGCGGTGGTGGCGCTCTGGCTGGTCGCCGAGCTGCTGCTGCAGAACCGTGCGCCGCTGCACTGGCGCGCGGTGGCGCTCGGCGGCTTTCTCACCGTGGTCGCGGGGATGGCGCTGGGCTCGGTCGTGGTGATCGGCGCCGGTGCGGTGCTCTTCGCGCTGGGGCAGGTCTTCGTCACCGTGTCGGTCAAGCGCGGCTACCGCACGGGCTGGTCGCTGCGCAGGTCCGACGGCGGGCTGCCCGGCCCGCTGGCCAAGGTGCCGCTGCTGAGCGCGGCGACCGGCGGCGAGGACGTGGCCGAACCGGTCGTGGTGCGCCAGGTCGGTGAGGTCGGCGCGGTCGAGGCGGAGCCGGCGCTGGTCGGCGCGGTGCTGCCCGGCCCGCGCGCCGGGTCCTTCGGCGGGTCGTTCGGCGGCTCCGCGGCCGGTTCCGCGGCCGGTTCCGCGGCCGACGAGGCCCCGGCCGTCCAGGAGACCTCCGCATTCGAGATGCAGGAGCTGGGCACGGACGGCGTCTACGCCGACGCCCGCTACGACACCCACTACGGGGGGCAGCAGGCGTACGGCGGGCAGCAGGACGGGTCCTACGCGGCCGTCCAGCAGCAGCCGGTCTGGGACGCGGCCACGCAGCAGTGGCAGCAGCCCGCGCAGCAGCAGGTCTACGGGTACGACCAGGGCTACGGCGGCTACCAGCAGGACCTCTACGGCCAGGCCGGCCAGCAGTGGCAGCAGCAGCCGACCGGCTACGAGCAGCAGGACCAGGGGTACCAGGGCTACGCGCAGCAGCAGCCGGTCTGGGACGCGGGCACGCAGCAGTGGCAGCAGCCCGCGCAGCAGCAGCAGCAGCAACAACAACAGCAGCAGGCCGGCCACGAGTACCCGCAGGGCGGCTGGCAGCAGCAGGGCTGACGGCCGGGAGGGCCCGGCCGGGCCCTCCCCCCGGGCCATCCGCCCCCGGCATACGGGGCCGGGCGTCAGGAGCGCTCGCGCGCCGGTACGACGGCCTCGCCCGCCGGCGCCGGTACGACGGCCTCGCCCGCCGGCGCCGGTACGACGGCCTCGCCCGCCGGCGCCGGCGGGAGCTCCCGCAGCTCCCGGGCGGCCGCGCGCAGCACCGTCAGCAGGGCCAGGCCCATCAGGGCGGCGTAGAGCTCGATCTTCAGGTAGCGGCCGACGTCCGGCGCCAGGTACTCCAGGTAGGAGCCGAAGGAGGCGACCTGCACCAGGACCGGCAGGTACCGGAGCCGGCCGGGCAGGTAGAAGGCGGCGATCACGCTGAGTACGTCCGCCGGGTAGAAGTACCGGTCGTGCATCGAGGGCAGCAGGAACGGCACCAGGATCACCGAGGCGGTGGCCAGCAGCACGATCTGGGTGGCGGTCAGCTCCCGGGACCAGCCGCCGGGCCGCAGCGGCCCCCGGCCGGAGCGGCGCAGGACCACCCAGGCGGTCAGCGCGAGCACCACCGCGCCGGTCACCAGGACCCCCGCCTGCCGGACGCCGTCCGCGTGGTCGCCCGCCTGGAAGAGCTGGTAGACCGACGGCGCGTTCATGGTGAGTTCCTGGTAGGTGCCGGTCTGCCGGGCGTACACCGTCAGGAGCCGGACCGGATCGGCGCCGAGCAGCAGGGCCGGCACGTCGAGCAGCAGGTACACGGCCGGCACGGCGAGCAGCGCCCGCCAGGGCACCCGCCGGGTGAGCAGCAGGACCAGCAGGAAGGGCAGCACGAAGACCGCCTGGAGCTTGAAGGCCAGCGCGATCCCGAGGAAACCGCAGGCCCACCAGGGCCGGTGGCGCAGGACGGCGTGGACGGCCGCGAGCACGAACACCGTGTACAGCGAGTCGGCCTGCCCCCACCAGCCGCTGTTCGTCGCGACGGTCGGCAGGAACAGCACCACGGCGCCGGCGAGCGGCGGCCGCCAGGTGCTCTCCGGGTGCCGTACCGCCACGATCAGACGGGCGAGGTGGGCCGCCATCAGATCGAACAGGGTGGAGACGGTCTTCATGCCGGCGAGGTCCTGCACCGGCAGGTGGGTCAGCCCGGCCAGGACGTAGAGATACGGCACGTTGTAGTCCGCGAAGCCGCTGTCCTTGAGCGCCGCGAAGCCGCCGTGCGTCCTGATGTGCTCGTACCAGGGGTGCAGGAAGTAGTGGTAGTCGTCCGACTCGTAACGGAACATCATCTGCCGCACCACGATCGCGAGCAGGACGACCCCGAGTGCCAGCATCGTGGGGCCGGCGGACCGCTCGGCGAGGGCCGGCCGCTTTTCGGCGGCGGTGACTCTCGGCATGTGGACCTCCGGGGCGGCGGGGTTGCTGGACGGGCGGTGGCGCATCGGATGCTAGCGGCCAGGGCCGCCGACTGTCAGTCAGGCCGGCACGGCGGGAGGGCCGGTGACCGGTCAGGCCGGACCGATCAGCCCTGCCGTGATCGAGGCGGACATCCCCACCCGGGCCAGGCCGCCGCCCGGGTGGGCGGCGCCGCCGACGAGGTGGAGGCCGGGGCGGGAGCTCTCGTTGGCGGTCTGCAGGTGTCCGCCGCCCGACCCCGCCAGCGCGGGTCTCGGGACGGAGCCGAGCAACGAGCCGCTCTCGCGCGCGGTGTCCGCCGGGGTGCGCACCACCCGCCACAGCAGGCGCTCGCGCAGGCCCAGCCCGGCCGCGTCCGCCTGGGCGAGCATCCGGTCGGCGAAGGCGTCGGCGACGCCGGGCGCCGTCCAGTCCAGGTCCATCGAGGGCGCGGTCGCGGTGAGCACGACGCTCTCGTGGCCGCCCGGGTGCAGCGTCGGGTCGTCGGGGCGCAGGACCTGGACGGTCGGCCGGTCGGTGAGCGGAGCGCCGGGGTCGAACACCCCGGCCCGCTCGGCCGCCGGGTCCGCCGCGTGCACCACCGTGCGGTGCGCGGTGCCCGGCGGGCGGGCGCCGCGCAGGGCGAGCAGGACGCCGACCCGGCCCGGGACGCCGCGACGGGCCCCCGGCGGATCCGGCCGCTCGCCCCGGGGCCGGGACGGGCCGGTCCACCCGGTGGGGAGCACCCGGGCGTCCATCGCGGACACCACCGTGGTGCTCGCCAGCCGACTGCCGTCCGCCAGCTCCACGCCGTCGACCCGGCCGGCCTCGCCGGTGACCTCGACCACGCGGGCGTCGAAGCGGAACTCCACCGCGCGCTCCAGGCAGCGCTCGTACACCGCGTCGGCGAGCGCCCGGATGCCGCCTCGGACGTACCAGACGCCGAAGGACTGCTCCATGTACGGCAGCACGGTGGCGCCGGCCGGGGCGGTGCGCGGATCGAAGCCGAACCGCAGGGCGTGCTCGTGCAGCAGCGCGGTGAGCCCGGGGTGGCCGCCGAGTTCGGTGGCGGCCACGTCCGCGAGCGTCCACGGCGCGCGCCGCAGCCGGGCCAGCCCCCGGCGCGGCGGCGCGGGGTAGGGGTCGGCGTGCAGCGGCTCGGGGTCGGCGGGGAGCGGCTCCTCCAGCAGCGGGCGCCGGGTGGCCTCCCAGACGGCGCGGCCACGGTTCATCACCGTGCTCCAGCGCTCGCCCGAGCCCGCGCCGAAGGCGGCGTCCAGCGCCTGGGCGACGCCGCCCCGGGAGGCGTTGGGGAGCAGCAGGTCGGTGCCGTCCGCGAACAGGTGCCGGCTCTCCGGATCGACCGGGGCCAGCCCGACCAGCTCCTCCAGCGGCTGCCGGCCCGTCTTCAGGGCCAGGTCGCGGTAGACGGCCGGCAGCGTGAGCAGCCCGGGGCCGGTGTCGAAGGCGAAGCCGTCCCGCTCGTACCGGCCGACCATGCCGCCGTAGGTGCCGGTGGCCTCGCAGACGGTCACCCGGTGCCCGAGGGTCGCCAGTCGGGCGGCTGCCGCGAGCCCGCTCATTCCTGCGCCGATGACGACGATCCTTGCCATGGCATCCGATCCTAGGGGGCGCCCCGAGGTGCCCCGACCGGACGGGTCAGTAACCGCCCCGGTCGGGCACCGGCCGGGGGCGGCCGCCCGTGGTCCGGGCGGCGGCGCGGGCGGCCCTGCGCTCGCGCCGCCGGGCCAGGAAGCGGCGGATCCGGGTGACGGCGAACCCGACCAGCAGCAGGCCCGTCAGCAGCAGGACCGCGGCGATCGAGGCGGCCACCCACGGGTGGAAGATCGCCAGCGTCACCAGGCCGGCCACCGAGAGGTCCTCGGCGAGGCTGATCACGATGTTGCTCGCGGGCTCCGGCGAGGTGTTGACGGCCATCCGCAGGGACGCCTTGACGCCATGGCTGACGAGCGCCGTCGTGCCGCCCAGCGCGCCCGCCGCCACGGAGCCGAGCGAGCCCGGGTCGTGGCTCGCCAGCAGGGCGGCGACGGTGGCGCCCGCGACGGGGCGGATCAGGGTGTGGACGGCGTCCCAGGCGGTGTCCACGTACGGGATCTTGTCGGCCACCGCCTCCAGCAGGAACAGCGCGGCGGCGGCGATCAGCACGTCCGGGCGCTCCAGGACCGGCGGCACGGTGTCCGCGCCGCCGAAACGTCCGAGCAGGCCGAGCAGCAGCACCACCGCGTAGGCGTTGATCCCGCTCGCCCAGCCGCTGGTGAAGATCAGCGGAATGATCGACATGCCTCTTCGCCCCTCCCAGGAACCCCGGCCGGTTCCACCCGGCCGCGCCACACCGTACCGGCCCGCGCCGTCGTGCCGTCACCGCGCCCGGCGCTCTGAGGACGCGTCCGGGAGCCCGCCGGTTCCACCCTGCCCCGGCCGGCGCGGATCTGAGTACGGGTACTCAGATCCCGGATTGAGTACCCGGACGGATAGCCCTCCGACCTGCGGGGACGAGAAGCTGTGCGGACCGGGAGGACGGGCCGCGAGGCTGTGGTCCCGGGAGCGGCCACGATCGGAGCCGCCGGTCACGGGGGTGTCGGCGGCGGGGGGGCGATCGCGCCGTGCACACGAGCCGGCCCCGGGGCCGCGCACTGCCGGTACGGGGCGGCGGAGCACGGCCGGGTGGCCGGCGGTGGGGGATCCGGTGTGTCGGGAGCACGCGGAGGGCGCGCGGGGTGACACCGGGTGGCCGGCCGGGACGGGGGAGACGCCGGGCCGGCCGCCGGGGTGTCCCGCGCGAACGGCCCGGCGGCCCCGGCCTGCGGGGTCGCTCCGCGCACGGCCGATTGTCAGTGGGGCTTGTCACCATGGACCCGCACGGGTCGACCGGCCCGCGCGACTCGCCTCGGACCGGGGGAGACCATGACCATCAGCCACCCTGAGCCCGTCACCGCCAGCCGCCGCCACCCTGCCGACGAACAGCCGCAGCCGGGCCGTGCCCGACCCGCGGCCGCGCCGCCCGCCGTGCCCCCCGTCCAGCCCTCCGTCCAGCCACCGTCCCTCCAGCCACCGTCCCTCCTGCCACCGTCCCTCCTGCCCCAGGCCGCCCGGGCGGCCCCGGGCGCACCCGCCGTGCCGGCCGCCGGCCAAGCCGGCGACGTGCACCCCGTGCTGCGCCGGGTCGGCGCGCCGCCCGCCGGGCTGGATCTGCTGCTGCACGCGCAGCGCACGCTCCTCCAGGCCCGTCGTACCGAGGATCCGCTGCAGCGGTACGCCACCGCCCACCTCGCCGCACTGCGGACGGTCGCGGCGGTGCTGGCCGTGCGTGGCCGGCCGGAGAAGAACCCCAGGCGGCGCAAGGCCATCCGCAGCGCCTGGGAGGTGCTGCCGGAGGTCGCGCCCGAGCTCGCCGAATGGGCGGTGTACTTCGCGGCCGGCGCCCGCCGCCGGGCCGCCGCCGAGGCCGGTATCGCGGGCGCCGCCGGGCCGAGGGACGCGGACGACCTGATCCGCAACACCGCGCTGTTCCTGCGGATCGTCCAGCGGCTGCTCGGCCTGCACCCGACGCCCCCGGCCCCGCGCCTGCCGCTGGAGGGGGTGCACGAGGAGTAGCGGTCGGGGTACGGCGGGCGGGCACCGGTGCGGCGGTGCCACGCCCGCCCTACCCCGCCCGCCGATCCGGCTAGGGTGGTGCCAGTCCCGACGTACCTCCCCGCGCCAAGGAGTCCTCACCTTGTACCCGACGCGTCCCCGCAGTGCCCTGCGTACCGCCGTGGTCTGGGAGGTGGTGCGGGCTGCCCTGGAGAAGCGGGCCGGGGAGCTCGGGCAGCCGGTCCTCGACATCGTCGACACCGGTGGCGGGACGGGCAACTTCGCGGTGCCGGTGGCGCGGCTCGGTCACCGGGTCACGGTGGTCGACCCGAGCCCCGACGCGCTGTTCGCGCTGGAGCGGCGGGCCGCCGAGGCCGGCGTCACCGAGCTGGTCCGGGCCGTCCAGGGGGACACCCAGACGCTGCCCGAACTGGTCGAGCCCGGCAGCGTGGACGCGGTGCTCTGCCACGGCGTGCTGGAGGTCGTGGACGACCCGGCCGAGTCGCTCGGCAGCCTGGTCGCGACCCTGCGCGGTGGCGGCGTGGTCAGCCTGCTGGCCGCCAACCGCAACGGCGCGGTGCTGGCCCGGGCGCTGGCCGGCCACTTCAACGAGGCCCGCGCGGTGCTGGAGGCCGCCGAGGGCCGCTGGGGCACCGGCGACCCGATGCCCCGCCGCTTCACCGGCGAGGAGCTGGCCCTGCTGGCCGCCGCCGCCGGCCTGCGGGTGGAGTCGGTGCACGGGGTGCGGGTCTTCGCGGATCTCGTGCCGGGCGTGCTGGTGGACACCGAGCCGGGGGCGATGGAGGCGCTGCTGAAGCTGGAGCAGGCGGCCGCCGAGCAGCCGGCCTTCCACGCCGTCGCCACCCAGCTTCACCTGTTGGCCACGCTCGCCTGACTTCTCCTCCGTGTGCGGTACTCCTCCCGTTCTCCCGTGCATCCGCCCATGTCCGGGGTGATTCCAGGGTCTCGGGCACTTGTACGCGGCCTCCGCCGTTGGGATCGGTGCGTGTCCGGTGTGCCGACGTGGCCCGACCCACGAGCCGTTGACCACTCCGGAAAGCGGCGGTGGACCGTATGATCTGGGTAAAGCCGGAAAGCATGACAGCCGGACGCATGGGGCATATGGACGACACAGGACCGGGACGGCGGAGCTCTCAGGGGCAGGCACCACGATCGTCCGGGTCCCGTGGTGACGGGTATGGGGCGGAGGCGGCCGTCGCCTCGGCCCCGGCCGGCACACAAGCGTCCGACTGCGTGTCTTGAAAGCTGAATGGACTGGCCGCCCTGTGCGGGGCGGCGGACCGGTCGCCCCGCGACCGACGAGTAGGAGGACTCCGTGCCGCTCTCGGAGCACGAGCAGCGTCTGCTCGAGCAGATGGAGCGAGCGCTGTACGCCGAAGATCCCAAATTCGCGTCAGCGCTTGAGGGAACCGGGCTGCGCGCCTACACCCGTCGTCGGGTCTACCAGGCCGCCGCGGGGTTCGTGGTGGGCATCGCCCTGCTGATGGGGGGCATGGTCGCCCAACTGATCTGGGTGAGTGTCGTCGGGTTCCTGGTGATGCTGGGTTGCGCGGTCCTCGCCGTCACCGGGTGGAAGCGCAGTCCGGCCGGACACGGCGGGGCACGTCCGGGCTCACCCCCGGCCGCGCGCCGCAAGGCCGGGGTCATGGACCGGATGGAGCAGCGCTGGCAGCGCCGCAGGGACGAGCAGAGCGGCCTCTGAGATCTGCCCGCCGCGGCGGGCGACGAGGTGGAACCGAAGAACCTGTGCCGAGGGCGGGCAGTCGCGGCGACTGCCCGCCCTCGGCGTCGTCCCACCCTGCGGGGCCCTACTCGCCCCGGTCGGGACGCACCCGCGCCCAGGCCCGGCGCACCGGCCCGGTGACCACCCCGGCGGCCCGTGCCACCCGGCCCCGGGCCGCCGCCCGGAGGTTCTCGGCCCGGTCGGCCGTACGCCACCAGAGCCGCGCCGAGGACGGCGGCAGCAGCAGGGCGCGGGCGCGCCCCGAGCGCCGGGCGGAGGCCCGCAGGCCGTCCCGGGCGGCCCGCACGTCCGGCGCCAGCGGGCCACCCGTCCGGGTACCGCCGGCCTCGGCGTACAGCACCCGCTCGGTGGCGAGGGCGACCCGCCCGGCGGCCGCGGTGGCGCTCTCGTCGAGCTCGCCCGCCTCGGCGATCCGCCGCGCGGCGGATCGCGGGGTCCGGGAGTCGTCCGGCGGGATGCCGAGATCCCAGGCGGAGTCGACCAGCTCGTCCCAGGCGGCGAGCACCTCGGCGTCCGTCGGCCCGGTGGGCCCGGCGCCGCCGGGCCCGCGCCGCCCGCCCGCGCCGAGGCGCCGGCGTCGCTGGGCGCCGCGCCAGAGCATCGGGGTGGCGAGCAGCGCCAGCAGGACGGCCGCACCGGCCGCGGTGCCGAGCACCTGCCAGGACAGCAGCCAGGACCGGTCCCCCGGCGCCGTGGCGGCGTTCTTCTTCGGGCTGCCGGGGCAGTCGGCGCTCGGCCGCCCGCCGGTGCAGCCGGTGCCGGCCGTCGCGGACGGCGCCGCCGTGCCGCTCGGCGCGGCGGTGGTCGGCTGCTGGGTCGGCGTGGTGCTGGGAGCGGCCACCGGCTCGGAGTACTCCGGCGTGCTGCCCCGGCTCGGGGTGGGTTCGAAGCGCAGCCAGCCGGCGCCCTGGAAGTAGAGCTCGGGCCAGGTGTGGTACTCGCGGTCCGTCACCGAGTAGCTGTTGGGCCCGGTCGGGTTGCCCGGGGTGAAGCCGACGGCCAACCGCGCGGGGATGCCGAGTGACCGGGCCATCGCCGCCATCGTGGAGGCGAAGTGGACGCAGAAGCCCTGCTTGTTCTGCAGGAAGGTGACGATGGCGTCGTTGCCCGTCCCCTCCGCCACCTCGGCGTCGTAGTGGAAGCCGCCGGTGGACGAGAACCAGGTCTGCAGGGCCACCGCCTTGTCGTACGCCGTCCGCTTGCCCCTGGTGACGTCCGCGGCGGTGGCCGCGACGACCGTCGGAAGGTTGCCGGGCAGGCTCAGGTAGCGGCTGCCGATCGCATCCGGGGCGGGGGCGGCCGCTCGCAGCTGATCCGCGGTGGGCCGCACGTCCAGGCTGCTGACCTGGTACGACAGCCCCTGGGTGGTCTGCTTGCCGTTCCCGACCAGGGTGCGGGTGGAGCGTTCCAGGCTCCACTTGCCGGGGGGCGTCGCCCTGGTCGCCGGGTAGGGCATCGGCAGCCAGACCGAGTCCGTCCCGCTGCCGACGGTGAACGCGGTGGTGACCGCCGAGGTGTCGATCGCGCCGGTGAGCCCGTCGGGCGCGGGCAGCGTGCCGGGGTTGTCGACGACGTCCTTGGCGCCGAGCTTCCACGCGGTGCCGTCGAACTCGTCGAGGGCGGCCGTCCGCAGGTAGGTGCTGCCGGCCGAGTCGCCCGACATGGTGTACGTCAGCAGTTCCCTGCCGGTGGGGCGGCTCAGCGAGGCGGAGAGGGTGACCAGCGGGTCCAGCGTGGTGACCCCGCCGCTGCCGCCCAGGCCGGGCCCGCTGCCCGCCCGGCCGTCGATCAGGCCGTGGTCCAGGCTGCCGAGCGCCATCGGCAGAGCCAGCGCGGCGGCCAGTGCCAGCAGGCCGATCCGGTGGCCGCCGAGCGAGAGAGCGCCGCCGCCGCCGCCCTGGCCGCCGTGGAAGACCCGGCCCCAGCGGGAGAGCCGGTCCTGCCCCTCGGCGAACAGCAGCAGCAGGTATCCGAGGGCCGCGAGCAGGAACCAGAGCCAGGCCCTGCCGCCGTCGGCGCCGATGCCGGTGCCGACGGAGTAGAGGGCGAGCAGCGGGAGCCCGGCCAGCGCGGCCCGGCGGAAGGTGACCGCGACGGCGTCCACCAGGACGGCGATCAGGGTCACCGAGCCGACCAGGATCAGCCGCAGGCCGGCCGAGGAGGGCGCGGGGATGGCGTAGACCTGGATGTCCTCGACGCCGCTGTTCAGCAGGGTGCCGAGGGCGTCCAGCGCCTTCGGGCCGGGCAGCAGGCCGAGGGTCATCGCCGACCCGGCGAAGGTGAGCATCAGCGTGTACAGCAGCACCAGCAGCTGGCCGGCGGGGACCAGCCAGCGCGGCAGGGGCAGCCGGCGCAGGCCCGCGCCGGTCGCCGCGATCAGCGCGATCAGCGCGAACGCGTGGAGCAGCCAGGCGTTGGAGACCAGCAGCGGGGTCAGGCACAGGGTCGCGAGCGCGCAGGCCAGCGCCGAGTAGACGGTCAGTTTGGCCCGGGTGGTCACGCGTCGGCCTCTTCTCGGTGGGCGGCGGCGGAGTCGGCGCGGTCGGCGGCCCGCCACAGGTCGGGCACGGAGTCGCCGGCCCGCGCGGGCAGCACGGTCCAGCCGGCCTCGCGCAACTGGCGGACCCGGGCGCGCAGCTCGGCGCCGCCGGTCTCCGGGGCGAGCAGCCGCAGGCCGGCCCAGGTGTCGGTGTCGATGAGGAAGGCCACGGCGGTCCCGGTGCGGCGGCGCAGCCGGGCGAGGCGGGCGGTCTGCTGCTCGTCCAGCGTGCCGAGCACGGCGACCAGCAGGCCCTCGCCGCCCAGCCGCACGGCCTCCTCGCCCCGGGAGAGCGAGGTGCCCTCGGAGAGGTCGACCAGGGCGAGCGCGTCGAGCAGCATGCCGGAGGCCTCGGAGACGGTGTTGGCGCCGCCGTCCGGGCCGGGGACCGACAGGCCGGTGTCGGTGAGCAGCCGGACCTGGTAGCCGCGCTCCATCAGGTGCACGCCGACCGAGGCGGCGCAGCTGACCGCCCATTCGAAGGAGGAGGCCGGGCCGGTTCCCCGGTGGCCGCTCTCCCGGGTGTCCAGCAGGACGCTCGCCCGGGCCCGCTGGGGCTGCTCCTCGCGGCGGACCATCAGCTCGCCGTAGCGGGCGGTGGACTTCCAGTGCACCCGGCGCAGGTCGTCGCCGTGCCGGTACTCGCGCAGGATGACGTCGTCGTCGCCGGCCAGGGCGACCGACCGGGCCTGGCTCTCGCCCTGGCCCGACCACGCGCCGCGCAGCCGGACCTCCGGCAGCGGCTGCACCCGGGGGACGACGGTCAGCAGGTCGGAGGCGGCGAAGGCCCGGTTGAGCTCGCACATGCCGAACGGGTCGGACAGGCGCAGTTGCAGCGGGCCGAGCGGGTACTGCCCGCGCAGGTCCGAGCGGACCCGGTAGGAGACCTCGCGGTGGCCGTGCGGCTCTATCCGGTCCAGCACGAAGCGCGGCCGCGGACCGAGCACGTACGGGACCTTGTCCTCCAGTTGGAGCAGGCCGGTGGGCACCCGGGAGACGTTGTCGACCCGCAGGTGCACCCGGGCCTCCTGGCCGGCCGTCGCCCGGTGCGGGCTGAGCCGGCGGCCGCTGGCGACCCGGTAGCGGGTGCGCAGCAGCAGCAGCGCGGCGACCAGTGGCAGCGCGGTGAGCAGGACGCCGACCCGGAGCAGGGCGTCCTGGCCGAGAACGTACGCGCACAGGACGGCCGTGACCCCGGCGGCGAGGAAGGAGCGGCCCCGGGTGGTCAGGCCCGCCAGGCCGGCGCGCAGGCCCGACGGTGTGTCGGACGAGGCCACCTCAGCCCCTCCGGACGGCCGGGCCCTGCGGGCGCGGCAGCGGCAGCCGGGCGACCAGGTCGAGCACGATCTGCTCGGAGGTGCGGCGGCTGAGCTGGGTCTCGGCGGTCGGCATCAGGCGGTGGGCCAGCACCGGGACGGCGAGGGCCTGGATGTCGTCGGGGGTCACGTAGTCGCGGCCGTCCAGGGCGGCGGCGGCGCGGGCGGCCCGGACCAGGTGCAGGGTGGCCCGGGGGGAGGCGCCCAGGCGCAGCTCGGGGCTGGTGCGGGTGGCGCCGACCAGGTCGACGGCGTAGCGCCGGACCGGATCGGCGACGTGCACCGTGCGCACCAGCTCGATCAGCTTGAGGATGTCGTGCGCGTGCGCGACCGGTGCGAGGTCGTCCAGCGGGTTGGCGCCGCCGTGCACGTCCAGCATGGCGAGCTCGGCGTCCGGGCTCGGGTAGCCGATGGAGATCCGGGCCATGAAGCGGTCGCGCTGGGCCTCCGGGAGCGGGTAGGTGCCCTCCATCTCGACCGGGTTCTGGGTCGCCACCACCATGAACGGGGACGGCAGTTCGTAGCTGGTGCCGTCGATGGTGACCTGGCGCTCCTCCATCGACTCCAGCAGCGCGGACTGGGTCTTGGGCGAGGCCCGGTTGATCTCGTCGCCGACCACGATCTGCGCGAAGATCGCGCCGGGCCGGAACTCGAAGTCACGCTGGTGCTGGTCGAAGATGTTGGTGCCGGTCACGTCCGAGGGCAGCAGGTCGGGCGTGAACTGGATGCGGCGCACCGTGCAGTCCAGCGACTTGGCGAGTGCCTTGGCGAGCATCGTCTTGCCGACGCCCGGCACGTCCTCCAGCAGCAGGTGGCCCTCGGCGAGCAGGACCGTCAGCGCGATCCGGACGGCCTCCGGCTTACCCTCGATGACGCTCTCCACGGAGGCGCGCACCCGGTCCACGACGGCGCCGAGCTCCTGCAGGCCGCCCCGCTGGTAAGCCTCGGGCTGCCGGTCGCCGCCGCGACTGTTCTGACCGGCCTGATCGTATGTGCTCGTCACCCGTACGCTCCCTGGCATTGCGCCGGTCCTCACCCCGAGGACGGCCCCCACCCCGTGACTGACGCGGCGCGCCCGGACGCGGTTCCGACTGGGGCCGGTGCCGGGCGGAGCCTGCGGCCAGGCCGCCCCAGGTGGTGCGGGGCAGGCCTGCCGTCGCATTCTTCCCTGTCGGGTGGCCAGAAGTCACTCTCCGCCCTTGACCGGGGCTTTGCCGGTGGTGCGGGGTGGGCGACAAGAGAGCAGTGTCCCGGTTCGTCCCCGGTGCGCCGCCGGTGGGAGCGGGTACGGCGGTGTCCGAACCGTCCCCGGCAAGGGCCCCGGGCTTTGCCGGGCGCGCCGGAAGGTGGGCGCCGGAAGGTGGGCGCCGGGAGGTGGGCGGCGGCCCGGCGGCGGGCGTGGAAAAAGGGCCCGGACGGCGCTGGCCGGGCCCTGGAGGACGAGGTGTGCTCAGTGGATCTCGCGGAGCAGTCCGGTGTGCACGTCGAAGACGAAGCCGCGCACGTCGTCGGTGTGCAGCAGGAACGGTGAGGTGCGCACCCGCTGCATCGACTGGCGGACGTCGCCGTCCAGATCGGCGAACGCCTCGACGGCCCACTGCGGGCGCTGTCCGACCTCCACCTCCAGCTCGTGGCGGAAGTCCTCGGTGAGGCCGAGCAGACCGCAGCCGGTGTGGTGGATCAGCGCGATCGAGCGCGAGCCCATCCCGCGCTGGCTGATGGTGAGCGAGCGGATGGTGTCGTCGGTGACGACGCCGCCGGCGTTGCGGATCACGTGGGCGTCGCCGAGTTGCAGGCCGAGCGCGGCGAACAGGTCGAGTCGCGCGTCCATGCAGGCCACCACGGCGACCTTCTGGACGGGGCGGGCATCCATGCCGCCGTCGCGGAAGTCGACGGCGTAGGCGCGGTTGGCGCTGACGAAGCGGTCGATGATGCCGGGCCGGACCTGGGCCGCGGCCACGTCCTCGGAGGCGGCGGTGGAGGACGCGGGGGCGGCAGCGGCGGTCGGCGCGGGCCGGTCGGGGGTCACTGTCATAGCTCCGACGTTAGTGCGATTCCGGCCGCCGTGGTGAGGGGACGGGCCCGCTGAGCGGCAGCTGTGATCGATGGCATACCGCCGGGGCGGGGCGTCGATGGTGGAGTGTCCCGCTATGCCCGGTCTTGTCCGGCGCGTACTCACACCGGCGCGCGTCGCGCCGTGAGCTCGCGCGGGCCCCCCGAGTGCGCGGCCCGCACCGGTGGCGGCCTGCGGGAATCCGTACCGCCGCTCGGGTGGCGCGCCGCAGCGGGCCATTGACGGGCAAGGTGTCCGCGATAGAGTTGCGGCGCAGTGCAGCACAGCCGCCGATCACCGTCAACCGGGTCTTTCCGGACGGTCCCGGCGCAGGCGTACGCAGTCCGCGGCCTCCTCCCGCTCAGTGCCACCTGGCGCACCTTCCCCGGTGCCGGGCGGTCACGGTCTTCCCCAGCGAGCGGGCGGGGACCACGGACGGCGTGCGGGCCCCATGCGGTGGGCCGGGCGCGGAGTGGGCCAAAATGGTCCCAGCCTCCCCGCGCCCCGGGCCCCTCCTCCCGGCGGCGGCCAGGGAGGGAGGCTTCGCACCGAGGAAGGGCGCCACAGCGCACATGAGCACCAACGATCCGGCACCCAAGCACGTCCCGGTCATGCTCCAGCGGTGCATGGACGCGCTGGCCCCGGCGATCTCCGGTCCCGGCGCGGTGGTGGTGGACGCCACCCTCGGTCTCGGCGGGCACAGCGAGGCACTGCTCACCCAGTTCCCGGACGTCCGGCTGGTCGCCGTCGACCGCGACCCGGCCGCGCTGAAGCTCTCCGCCGAGCGCCTCGCCCCGTTCGGCGAGCGCGCCACCCTGGTGCACGCGGTCTACGACGAGATCCCCGAGGTGCTGGAGCGCCTGGACATCCCGCGGGTCCAGGGCATCCTGTTCGACCTCGGCGTCTCCTCGATGCAACTGGACGAGGCGGAGCGCGGCTTCGCCTATTCCCAGGACGCCCCGCTCGACATGCGGATGGACCAGACCCGCGGCCTGAGCGCCGCCGAGGTGCTCAACACCTACGGCCACGGACAGCTCGCCCGGATCCTCAAGGTCTACGGCGAGGAGCGGTTCGCGGGGAAGATCGCCTCGGTGATCCTGCGTGAGCGCGAGAAGGAACCGTTCACCAACAGCGCGCGTCTGGTGGAACTGGTGAGGAACGCCATCCCGGCCGCCACCCGGCGTACCGGCGGCAACCCCGCCAAGCGGACCTTCCAGGCGCTGCGGATCGAGGTCAACGGCGAGCTGGAGGTCCTCGACCGGGCCGTCCCGGGAGCGCTCGACGTGCTCGCGACGGGCGGACGGATCGTGGTGATGTCGTACCAGTCGCTGGAGGACCGCCTGGTCAAGCAGTACTTCGCGGCCGGCGCCACCAACACCGCGCCGCCCGGGCTGCCGGTGATCCCCGAGGAGCACCAGCCCTGGCTCAAGCTCATCACCCGCGGTGCCGAGCAGGCCACCGAGGAGGAGATCGAGGAGAACCGGCGTGCCGCGCCCGTCCGACTGCGGGTGGCGGAGAGGATCAGGGACCGGGGCAACCGCCGCTGACCAGGTCGGGGGCGGTGGACCGGATCGACGGACGAGAGCGACAGACGCGGGCGAGGAGGGCGTGGTGCCAGTGGCCGGCGGGGAGGCCCGGGCGGGCGGCAGGCTGCTGCCCGGTCAGGGCGGCAGAGCGCGGATCACCGTGCGGCCGGGCCGGGCGTCCGCCCGGGGCCGGACGCCCTTCACCGTCCTGGTGGTGGTGCTGCTCGCGGGCGGCCTGCTCGGGCTGCTGGCCCTCAACACGGCGCTCAACGAGGGCTCCTTCGAGCTCTCCCGGCTGCAGAAGCAGACCACCGCGCTGACCGACCAGGAGCAGACCCTCCAGCGCCAGATCGACCAGGGGTCGGCCCCGGACGCGCTGGAGCGCCGGGCCCGGGAGCTGGGCATGGTCCCGACCGGTGGGCTGGCGTTCCTCCAGGAGGACGGCACGGTGCTCGGCAAGCCGGGGACCGCCCAGGACAGCCCGCCGGTCAAGCCCTCCGGGGCGCAGCCGTGGGGCGGCGCCCAGCCGGGCGGCGGCGCCCCGGCGGCGCCCGCGCCGTCCCCGGCGGCCTCGCCGGCCGCTCCCGCGGCTTCGCCGGCCGCCGCCGCGCCGGCCTCCCCGGCCGGCTCCCCCGCTCCGCCCGGGGACACCACCGTCCAGATCAACCCGGCAGGCCCGGCCACGCCGGTTCCGAGCGGAGGCCCGGCCCGATGAGCACGCCCCGTCAGCCGCCCGGTGGCCCGGGCGACCGCAAACCGCCGCCCCGCGGCTCCGGCGAGCGCCCGCGCGCACAGTCCCCGCGGACCCCCAGGGCGCCGGGTCCGCGCCGCGCCGCCGGGCAGCCGCCCGAGCCGCCGGCCCGCTCCGGGCCCCGGCCGGGGCAGCCCAAGGCGGCGCAGCCCAAGGCCGGGCGGTCCACGCCGGGGCAGCCCGGGGCGGGACGCTCCGGGGACCAGCAGCGCCGCCCGGCCCCCGCCGCCGGCTCCACGGCCCGCCGGCCGGGGAGGACGCAGCGGTCCGAACTGCGCTCCGGACCAGCCGGGCCCCGTCCGCGCCCGGCCGCCCGGCCGCAGCCCAGGAAGATCCGGCTGGCCGACCCGCGCAAGCGGCTGCGCCTGGTCACGGTGGTGCTCTCGCTGGTGTTCTCGGTCTTCGCGGGCCGGCTCGTCCAGCTCCAGCTGATCGACTCCGACGCGCTGGCCGCCGACGCCAACACCAACCGCTACCAGGAGATCCCGCTCACCGCGGAGCGCGGCTCGATAACGTCCTCCGACGGCGTCGCGCTCGCCACCACCGTCGACGCGTACGACATCACCGCCGACCCGCAGATGTTCACCCCGGCCGCCACCGGTGTGCCCGACGCGCCCGAGCAGGCGGCCGCACTGCTGGCGCCGATCCTCGGCGTGCCCAAGGAGCAGCTCGCCTCGGACCTGCACACGCCCAAGACCCGGTACAAGCGGCTGGCCGCCCAGCAGACGCCCGACACCAAGAACCAGATCAGCGACCTCAAGGCCGGCCTGGACAAGCAGGCCGGCTCCAAGGCGTGCCAGGCCCAGAAGGCACTCCTGCGCCTGCCCGCCGACCAGGGCGGACGGACCAGGGTCGACAACGAGTGCGCCAACCCGCTGGCCGGCGTCTTCAACCGGGACACCCAGCGCCGGGAGTACCCCTCCGGCGGCCTCGCCTCCAACCTGGTCGGCTTCGTCAACGCCGAGGGCGTCGGCTCGGGCGGCCTGGAGCAGCAGTACCAGCAGCAGCTGGCGGGCAAGGACGGGCGCAGCAGCTACGCCCAGGCGGGCGGCCGCCTGGTGCCCACCTCCGGCGGCTCGATGGACGCCGCCGTGCCGGGCACCGACCTGCGCCTGACGGTGAACCGGGACATCCAGTGGGCGGCGCAGCAGGCCATCACCGACCAGGTCGCCAACGCCGGGGCGCAGAAGGGCTACGTCATCGTCCAGGACGTGAAGACCGGTCAGGTGCTGGCGATGGCGACCTCGCCGGGCTTCGACCCCAACGACCTGCGCTCCGCCAAGGCCGACCAGCTCGGCAACACCGCGCTGCAGGACGTCTACGAGCCCGGCAGCACGGCCAAGCTGATGACCATGGCGGCCGTGCTGGACACCGGCAAGGCGACCTGGGACACCCACGTCACCGTCCCGAACACGCTGCAGCGCTCGGACCACGTGTTCCACGACGACGTGGACCACGCGACCTGGTACCTGACGCTGGCCGGGGTGCTCGCCAAGTCCTCGAACATCGGGACCATCGAGGCCGCCGAGCAGCTCGGGGCCACCCAGCCCGAGTCCAACAAGGTGCTCTACGACTACCTGCGCAAGTTCGGCATCGGCCAGCCGACCGGCCTGGGCTTTCCGGGGGAGACCCCCGGCCTGCTCGACAGGCCCGAGGACTGGAAGGCCTCCAAGCAGTACACCATCCCCTTCGGCCAGGGCCTGTCGCTGAACGCCCTGCAGGCCACCTCGGTGTACTCCACCATCGCCAACGGCGGTGTGCGGGTCGCCCCGAGCGTCGTCCAGGGCACCACCGCACCGGACGGCCACTACACCCCGGCCGCGCCCGCCGCGCAGAGCCGGGTGGTCAGTGAGCAGACCGCCAGAACGCTCACCGGGATGCTGGAGTCGGTCGTCACGGACGAGCAGGGCACCGGCGGCGCGGCGGCCATCCCCGGCTACCGGGTCGCGGGCAAGACCGGCACGGCCAACCGGGCGGACGGCAAGGGCGGCTACTCCGGCTACACCGCCTCCTTCATCGGCTTCGCCCCCGCCGACCAGCCCCGGGTGACCGTCTCCTGCGTCATCCAGGACCCGGTCAACGGCCACTTCGGCGGCCAGCTCTGCGGGCCGGTGTTCAAGCAGGTGATGGAGTTCTCGCTGAAAACCCTCCAGGTCCCGCCGAGCGGCAGCGCGGCGCCCAACCTGCCCGTCGACTGGAAGCCGTGATCAACGATGACCACCGAGCCCCACGATGTGTTCCCGGTCACAGCGGCCCCCGCGCCGGCCGGGGCGGCGCGGTCGCGGTTTGGCCCTGGGCGGCCCGAGGCCGATAGCCTGCCCGCCGTGCCGAAACCCGATCAAACCACCGTGAGCCCGCCCCGCCCCGACCGGGTGGCGGCGCTGCCGCTGCCCGAGGTGGCCCGCCTGCTGGGTCTGCCGCCCGTCGACGGGGGCCCGGTCAGCGGCGTCACCCACGACTCCCGCGCGGTGCGCCCCGGCGACGTCTACGTGGCCTTCCCCGGCGCCAACCACCACGGCGCCGCCTTCACCGCCCAGGCCGCCGCGGCCGGCGCCGTCGCCGTGCTCACCGACCCGGCCGGTGCGGAGCTCGCCGCCGGCGCGGGCCTGCCGCTGCTGGTGGTGGACCGCCCCCGGGCCCGGATGGGCGAGCTCGCCGCCGCCGTCTACGGCCACCCCGCCGACCGGCTGCTCACCATCGGCCTGACCGGGACCAACGGCAAGACCACCACCTCGTACCTGGTCGAGGGCGGTCTGCTGGGCGCCGGCCGCGCCCCGGGCGTGATCGGCACCGTCGAGATGCGGGTCGGCACCGAGCGGATCAAGAGCGAGCGCACCACCCCCGAGGCCACCGACCTGCACGCCATCCTCGAGGTGATGCGCGAGCGCGGAGCCGACGCGGTGACCATGGAGGTCTCCAGCCACGCGCTGGTCTTCGGCCGGGTGGACGGGGTGACCTACGACGTCGCGCTGTTCAACAACCTGACGCCGGAGCACCTGGACTTCCACCCCGACATGGAGGACTACTTCCAGGCCAAGGCCCGGCTCTTCGCCCCCGGCAGGTCCAGGGCCGGGGTCGCCAACGCGGACGACGCCTACGGCCGCCGGCTCGTCGCCGAGGCCCGGATCCCGATGACCACCTTCTCCGCCCGGGGCGCCGCCGACGCCGACTGGCGCGCGGTGGACGTCCAGCTCGGACCGGTCGGCTCGACCTTCCGGGTGCTCGGCCCCGACGGCGCGGCCGCGGACGCCTCGGTGCCGCTGCCGGGCCCCTTCAACGTCGCCAACGCGCTGGCCGCGATCACCGTGCTGGTCACCGCCGGGCTGCCGCTGGACCGGGCCGTCGCCGGCATCGCCGCGGTGGCCGGAGTGCCGGGCCGGCTGGAGCGGGTCGACGCCGGCCAGCCGTACGTCGCCGTGGTCGACTACGCCCACAAGCCGGACGCCCTGCAGGCCGTCCTGGAGTCGCTGCGCGAGGTCACCAAGGGCCGGCTGCACGTGGTGGTCGGCTGCGGCGGCGACCGCGATCCGCACAAGCGCGCCCCGATGGGCGCCATCGCGGCGCGCCTGGCCGACACCGCTGTGCTGACCAGCGACAACCCGCGCAGCGAGGATCCGCTCGCGATCCTGGCCGCCATGCTGACCGGCGCCGCCGGCGTCCCCGAGACCGAGCGTGGCGCGGTCCTGGTGGTGCCCGACCGGGCCGAGGCCATCGCGGACGCGGTGACCCGCGCGCACGCCGGCGACACCGTCCTGGTGGCCGGCAAGGGCCACGAACTTGGCCAGTACGTACGAGACGAGATCCGCCCCTTCGACGACCGGGAAGTCCTCCGGGACGTCATCTCCCGCTCCTCGGCCGCCCGGGGCACCCGAGGAGTGGAACAGCCGTGATCGCACTGACCCTCGCCGAGGTCGCCGCCGCCGTCGGAGGCACCCTGGACGGCGCCGACCCGGCCGCCACGGTGACCGGACCGGTCGTGGTGGACTCCCGGCAGGTGCGCCCCGGCGGCCTGTTCGTGGCCTTCGCCGGCGAGAACGTCGACGGCCACGAGTACGCCGGGCGCGCGGTCGAGGCCGGCGCCGTCGCGGTGCTCGCCGCCCGCCCGGTCGGCGTGCCCGCCGTGCTGGTCGACGACGTGCTGGACGCGCTCGGGAAGCTGGCCCGCGCCGTCGTGCTGCGCGCCGAGGACGTCTCGGTGGTGGCGCTGACCGGCTCGGCCGGCAAGACCAGCACCAAGGACCTGATCGCCCAGCTGCTGGGGCACCTGGGAGAAACGGTCTTTCCGCCCGGCTCGCTGAACAACGAGATCGGGCACCCGATGACGGCCCTGCGGGTCGAGCCGACCACCCGTCACCTGGTGCTGGAGATGGGCGCCCGGCACAAGGGCGACATCGAGTACCTGACCGCGATCACCCCGCCGCGGATCGGCGTCGTGCTGAACGTGGGCACCGCCCACGTGGGCGAGTTCGGCTCCAAGGAGGCGATCGCCGAGGCCAAGGGCGAGCTGGTCGAGGCGCTGCCCGCCGAGGGCGTCGCGGTGCTGAACGGCGACGACCCGCTGGTACGGGCGATGGCCGCCCGCACCCGGGCCCGGATCGTGCTGTTCGGCGAGAGCGCGGACGCGCACGTCCGGGCGAGCGATGTTCGCCTGGACGCCACCGGAAGGCCGTCGTTCACGCTGACCACCCCGGCCGGTTCCGCAGCGGTGCGGCTGCGCCTGTACGGTGAGCACCACGTCTCGAACGCCCTCGCCGCCGCTGCGGTGGCGATGGAGCTCGGGCTGTCCGTCGACGACACCGCCGCCGCCCTGGGCGAGGCGGGCGCGCTGTCCCGCTGGCGCATGGAGGTCGTCGAACGGGCCGACGGTGTCACGGTCGTCAACGACGCCTACAACGCGAACCCGGACTCGATGCGGGCCGCGCTGCGGGCGCTCGTGTCGATGGGAGGCCGCGGCCCGGGGCGCCGCCGTACCTGGGCGGTGCTCGGCGAGATGCGGGAGCTGGGCGAGGAGAGCTTCGCCGAGCACGACGCCATCGGGCGCCTCGTGGTCCGACTGGACGTCACCAAACTGGTGGCGGTCGGTGGACGCGACGCGGCCTGTATGGAACTGGGCGCGAGGAACGAAGGTTCGTGGGGTGAGGAGTCGGTGCTGGTGTCCGATGCGGACGCGGCGGTCGAACTGCTGCGCGGTCAGCTGCGGCCAGGGGACGTGGTCCTGGTGAAGGCGTCCCGTTCGGTGGGTCTGGAGCGGGTGGCCGAGGCGCTGCTCGCCGACGTGGCGCCGCTGACGGGCGGTGCTGCCCTGTGATGAAACAGGTGCTCATCGCCGGGCTCATCGGCCTGGTGCTGTCGTTGCTCGGCACTCCCGCCCTGATCAAGGTGCTGGCCAAGCGCGGCTACGGCCAGTACATCCGCGACGACGGTCCCAAGGCCCACCACAGCAAGCGCGGCACACCCACCATGGGCGGCATCGCCTTCATCCTGGCCACGCTCATCGCGTACGCCGCGACCAAGGTGATAGCCGGGGAGAGTCCGACCGCCTCCGGTCTGCTGGTGCTGTTCCTGACCACCGGCCTCGGCCTGGTCGGCTTCCTGGACGACTACATCAAGGTCGTCAAGCGCCGCTCGCTCGGGCTGCGCGCCAAGGCGAAGCTGCTCGGACAGTCCTTCGTGGGCCTCGCCTTCGCGGTCCTGTCACTGCAGTTCAGCGACAGCCGCGGACTCACTCCAGCCTCCCAGCACCTGTCGTTCGTACGCGACTTCGGCTGGACGATCGGCCCGGTGCTGTTCGTGATCTGGGCCTACTTCATGATCGCCGCGATGTCGAACGGCGTGAACCTGACGGACGGCCTGGACGGCCTGGCCACCGGCGCCTCGGTGATGGTCTTCGGCGCCTACGTCTTCATCGGCGTCTGGGAGTACGGCCAGAGCTGCGCGTTCGTGCACTCCGCGACCAACAGCTGCTACGACGTACGCGACCCGCTGGACCTGGCGGTCGTCGCCGCCGCGCTGATGGGCTCCTGCTTCGGCTTCCTCTGGTGGAACACCTCGCCCGCCAAGATCTTCATGGGGGACACCGGTTCGCTCGCCCTCGGCGGCGCGCTGGCCGGCCTGGCGATCCTGTCGCGCACCGAGATGCTGCTCGCCCTGCTCGGCGGCCTGTTCGTGATCATCACGCTGTCCGTGATCATCCAGGTCGGCTCGTTCCGGATGACCGGCAAACGTGTCTTCAAGATGGCCCCGCTCCAACACCACTTCGAACTGAAGGGCTGGAGCGAGGTCCTGATCGTGGTCCGCTTCTGGATCATCCAGGGCCTCTGCGTGGCCGTCGGCCTCGGCCTCTTCTACGCGGGATGGGTGACCGGATGACCTCGACCCCCGACTGGGACGGCCTGCCGGTCGTGGTGGCCGGCCTCGGCCTCTCCGGCATCAGCGCCGCGCGCGTCCTGCACGGACTCGGCGCCCGGGTCACCGTCGTCGACGGCGGCTCGGGCGAGGGCCTGCGGGCCCGCGCCGACGGCGTCGAGGCCCAGGGGGTCACCGTCCGCCTGGGCGACGGCGACAGCCTGCCCGAGGGCACCCGGCTGATCGTCACCTCGCCCGGCTGGCCGCCGAGCAGCCCGCTGTTCGCCGCCGCCGAGGTGGCCGGCGTGCCGGTCTGGGGCGACGTCGAACTCGCCTGGCACCTGCGCCGGCCGCTGGCGGCCACCGGCGAGCCCGCCCCCTGGCTGGCCATCACCGGCACCAACGGCAAGACCACCACCGTCCGGATGCTCGCCTCGATCCTCACCGCCGCCGGGAGGCGCACCGCCGCCGTCGGCAACGTCGGGGTCTCGGTGCTGGACGCGGTGCTCGCCGACGAGCCGTACGACGTGCTCGCCGTCGAGCTCTCCAGCTACCAGCTGCACTGGGCCCCCTCGCTCCGTCCGCACTCGGCGGCCGTGCTCAACCTGGCCCCCGACCACCTGGACTGGCACGGCTCGATGGAGGCCTACGCCGGCGCCAAGGGTCGGATCTACCAGGGCAACGCCGTGGCCTGCGTCTACAACACGGCCGACCCGGCCACCGAGGAACTGGTCCGCGAGGCCGACGTCGAGGAGGGCTGCCGCGCCGTCGGCTTCACCCTCGGCGCCCCCGGACTGTCCGAGTTCGGGGTGGTCGACGGCCTCCTGGTGGACCGCGCGTTCGTGCCCGACCGGCAGAAGAACGCCGCCGAGCTCGGCTCGGTCGAGGACGTCAACCCGCCCGCCCCGCACAACATCGCCAACGCCCTCGCGGCGGCGGCGCTGGCCCGGGCGTACGGGGTCGACCCGAAGGCCGTCCGCGAGGGTCTGCGGGCCTTCCGGCCGGACGCCCACCGGATCGACGAGGTGGCGGTGGTCGACGAGGTCACGTACGTCGACGACTCCAAGGCGACCAACACCCACGCCGCGGCGGCCTCGCTGGCCGCCTACCGCCCGGTGGTCTGGATCGCCGGCGGCCTCGCCAAGGGCGCGACCTTCGACGACCTGGTCCAGGGCGCCGCGGAGCGGCTGCGGGCCGCCGTGCTGATCGGCGAGGACCGCGCGCTGATCCGGGAGGCGCTGGCGCGACACGCGCCGGATGTGCCGGTGATCGAGGCGGCCGAGGGCCAGACTGGCGCGGTGGCGATGGCGGAGGTCGTCGCCGCGGCCTCCGGGATCGCCCGACCGGGTGACACGGTCCTGCTGGCCCCGGCCTGCGCCTCGATGGACATGTTCGCCGACTACGGCGAGCGCGGCGACCTGTTCGCGGCGGCCGTCCGGGACCTGGCGGACATGTAGGACCCGCGCTACCGCGCGCCCCGCGGCCGGGCCGGGGCGAGCCCCGGCCCGGCCGGCGGGAAGGCGCCGCCAGGGGCCCGTGACAGCTGCTCCGGCGAGCGGGCCGTCGGGCCGCCGTCGGTACGACGCGAGAGCCCCGGCGGGGCTCGTGACGGCACCGGGAGCGAGCCGGGCCACAAGACGTTGGGAGCGTGCAGGGGTGGCGGGTCAGGGCAGCAAGGGCGCGGCGACGGCTCCGCCGGAGCGCGGCGAGTCCCCGCTGAAGCTGATCTCGGCGACCTCCACCACCTTCAAGTCGGCCGGGCCGCTGGCCCGTCTGCGGGCCTTCCGGGCCCGGCTGCGGTACGCCCTGGAGCGGCCGCTGACGCCGTACTACCTGATCCTCGGGTCGGTGCTGCTGCTGCTCGTCCTGGGCCTGGTGATGGTCTTCTCGTCCTCCCAGATCCTCGCCATGGGCCAGCACCGCTCGGCGCTGTTCTACTTCCGCAAGCAGCTGGTGGCGGCGATGCTCGGCACCGTCATGCTGGTGCTGCTGGCCCGGACGCCGGCGGCGGTGCTGCGGGTGCTGGTGTACCCGCTGCTGTGCGTGGTGGTGGGCGCCCTCGTGCTGGTGGCGATCCCCGGCGTCGGGGTGCAGATCAACGGCAACCGCAACTGGCTGGATTTCGGCTTCTTCCAGGTCCAGCCCTCGGAGTTCGCCAAGCTCGCGCTGGTGCTCTGGGGCGGGGACCTGCTGGCCCGCAAGCAGCGGACCGGCACCCTGGAGCAGTGGAAGCACCTGCTGATCCCGCTCGTGCCCGGAGCCCTGCTGCTGCTGATGCTGATCATGCTCGGCGGCGACATGGGCACCTCGATGATCCTGGTCGCCATGCTGTTCGGCCTGCTCTGGATGGTCGGGGCGCCGGTGCGGCTGTTCGTCGCCACCCTCGGCGTCGCCGTGGTGGCCTGCACGGCACTGGTCGTCACGGTGCCGCACCGGGCCGAGCGGCTGAGCTGTATCGGCGTCACCAGACTGGACGCGAAGGGCGCCTGTTTCCAGGCGCTGCACGGCGTCTACTCGTTCGCCCTGGGCGGTCCGTTCGGCTCCGGCCTCGGCGCCGGCGTGGAGAAATGGGGCCAGTTGCCGGAGGCCCACACCGACTTCATCTTCGCCGCGACGGGCGAGGAACTCGGACTGGTGGGGACGCTGTCGGTCATCGGCCTCTTCGCGGCACTAGGCTACGCGGGTATCCGTGTGGCCATCGGTACGAAGGACCCCTTCGTCAGGTACGCCGCGGGAGCCGCCACCACCTGGATCATGGCTCAGGCCATGGTCAACCTGGGGTCGGCGCTGGGACTGCTGCCCATCGCGGGCGTCCCGCTCCCGCTGTTCTCCTACGGCGGTTCCGCCATGCTGTCGGCCATGTGCGCCGTCGGTGTGCTGCTCTGCTTCGCACGCAGCACGCCGGGGGCCCAGGCGGCCCTGGCCGCTCGGACCACCAACTCCCGGTTCAGGACACGACTGGCCCGGGTGCTGCCACGACGACGAACCACAGCACGCCCGGCCTCCCGGCCGGCGCGCAGGGAGCGGTGAATTTCGGTGCATGTCGTACTCGCCGGCGGGGGGACCGCCGGTCACATCGAACCGGCCCTCGCCCTCGCGGACGCCCTCCGCAGGCACGACCCGACCATCGGGATCACCCTCCTGGGCACCGAACGCGGCCTGGAGACCAGGCTGGTGCCCGAACGCGGCTACCAGCTGGAGCTGATCCCCGCGGTGCCGCTGCCCCGCAAGCCCACACCCGAGCTGATCACCGTCCCGGGCCGGCTCCGCGGGACGGTGAGGGCCGCCCAGGACATCATCGAGCGGGTCAAGGCGGACGCCGTGGTGGGCTTCGGCGGCTACGTCGCGATGCCGGCCTACCTGGCGGCCAAGCGGGCCGGTGTGCCGATCGTGGTGCACGAGGCGAACGCCCGCCCGGGCCTGGCCAACAAGATCGGCGCGCGGTACAGCGACTTCGTGGCGGTCTCCACGCCCGACAGCAAGCTGCGCGACTCGCGGTACATCGGGATCCCGCTGCGCCGCACCATCGCCACCCTGGACCGCAACGCGGCCCGCCCGGAGGCGCGCCAGTACTTCGGGCTCGACCAGCGGCTGCCCACCCTGCTGGTCTCCGGCGGCTCGCAGGGCGCCCGGCGCCTGAACGAGACGGTCCAGAGCATCGCGCCGCGCCTGCAGCAGTACGGCGTCCAGATCCTGCACGCCGTCGGTCCGAAGAACGAGCTGCCGGTGATCGACGACATCCCCGGGATGCCGCCGTACCGGGTGCTGCCGTACGTGGACCGGATGGACCTCGCGTACGCCGCCGCGGACCTGATGCTCTGCCGGGCCGGCGCGATGACCGTCGCCGAGCTCGCGGCCGTCGGCCTGCCGGCCGCGTTCGTCCCGCTGCCGATCGGCAACGGCGAGCAGCGGTTGAACGCCCAGCCGATGGTCAAGGCGGGCGGCGGTCTGCTGGTGGACGACGCCGAGCTGACCCCGGACTGGGTGCTGAACAACGTGCTGCCGGTGCTCACCGACCCGCAGCGACTCTGGGACATGAGCCGGGCGGCCGCCGAGTTCGGCCGCCGCGACGCGGACGACCTGCTGGTCGGCATGGTGTACGAGGCGATCGAGGCAGCCCGGGGCGGCCGCCGCCGTGGCTGACGGCTCGCCCGGCACCGGGGCGTACGGGGACGAGGAGGAGGCCGAGGAGTACGCTCCCCGCCTGCGCCTCTCCCGGCGCGGTTTCACGGTGCTGGGCGTGCTGATCGCCGCTGTCCTGGGCGCGCTGTCCTGGCTGGTCTTCTTCTCCTCGGTGCTCGACGTGCGCAGCGTCTCGGTGCAGGGCGTGCGGGACGACCGGCTGACGGCCGACCAGGTCCGCCAGGTGCTGGGGAACCTGGGGGACGGGCCGCTCGCGCGGGTCGACCTCGCGGACGCCAGGCGCCGGGTGGAGTCGATCCCGCGGGTGGCCTCGGCCGAGGTCTGGCGCGGCTGGCCGCACACCCTCCAGGTCAAGGTGGTGCAGCGCAAGCCCGTCGCCGCCGTCAAGGGTGACGACGGGCAGTTCACCCAGATGGATGCGGGCGGGGTGAGTTTCGCCACCGAGGCGACCGCCCCCGCGGGTGTGCCGGTGGTCGAGCTGCAACTCAGTCAGCAGGCGAACGACGCGATCGGCGTGATCACCCGCCAACAGCTGGTCCAGGGGGCGGTGGCGGTGGCGGCGGGCCTGCCGCCGGCCGTCGCCGAGCGGGCCGGTGCGGTCACCGTGCACTCGTACGACGACATCCGGCTCCAGCTCGGCGGGGGCACGACGGTGCGCTGGGGGAGTCCGGAACGGACCGATCGGAAAGCCAAGGTGCTGACCGCGCTGCTGAATCGGAAGGCCACGAACTATGACGTGAGCGTGCCGGAGGCGCCGGCGGTGTCGGGATGATCCGGTAGGTTCTCTCTACGGCCGTTTGTCGGTCACCCCGGTTTCCCAGGCCGGTTGATGATCACATAGGCTCAAAAGAAAAAAGGGAAGCTCGGCGTGTTCGTTGAACACGGGCTCGCCGCGACCTAGTGTCCTGTGTCACCAGGCTGTGTCCTACGGTGATGTGACAGAGGCACAGCAGTAACCCTAAAGGTCAAGTTTAGGGTTCGGGTCGGCGGTCGGCATTTCGGACATTCAGTCAGGAACCAGGCTCCCCACCCATCGACATCCGTCGGAACGGCGCGCACCCGGGCGCCGGGCCGACCCGGAAATTCGAGGCGAGAGGCCTTCGACGTGGCAGCACCGCAGAACTACCTCGCAGTCATCAAGGTCGTCGGCATCGGCGGCGGTGGTGTCAACGCCATCAACCGGATGATCGAGGTCGGTCTCAAGGGCGTCGAGTTCATCGCGATCAACACCGATGCGCAGGCCCTCCTGATGAGCGACGCCGACGTCAAGCTCGATGTGGGCCGTGAACTCACCCGGGGCCTCGGCGCCGGCGCGAACCCCGAGGTCGGCCGCAAGGCCGCAGAGGACCACCGCGAGGAGATCGAGGAGGTCCTCAAGGGGGCCGACATGGTCTTCGTGACCGCCGGCGAGGGCGGCGGCACCGGCACCGGCGGCGCGCCCGTCGTGGCCAACATCGCCCGCTCGCTCGGCGCCCTGACCATCGGCGTCGTGACCCGCCCCTTCACCTTCGAGGGCCGCCGTCGCGCCAACCAGGCCGAGGACGGTATCGCCGGCCTGCGCGAAGAGGTCGACACCCTCATCGTCATCCCCAACGACCGGCTGCTGTCCATCTCGGACCGCCAGGTCAGCGTGCTGGACGCGTTCCGCTCCGCCGACCAGGTGCTGCTCTCCGGCGTCCAGGGCATCACGGACCTGATCACCACCCCCGGCCTGATCAACCTCGACTTCGCCGACGTCAAGTCGGTCATGTCCGAGGCGGGCTCGGCGCTCATGGGCATCGGCTCCGCCCGCGGGGAGGACCGCGCCAAGGCGGCCGCCATCATGGCGATCTCCTCGCCGCTGCTGGAGGCCTCCATCGACGGCGCGCGCGGCGTCCTGCTCTCCATCTCCGGCGGCTCGGACCTCGGACTGTTCGAGATCAACGAGTCGGCCCAGCTGGTCAGCGAGGCCGCCCACCCCGAGGCCAACATCATCTTCGGCGCGGTCATCGACGACGCGCTCGGCGACGAGGTCCGGGTCACCGTCATCGCGGCCGGGTTCGACGGCGGCCAGCCGCCGGCGATCGTCCGCGACCCGGTGGTCAAGTCGACCCCGGCCGCCTCGCCCGCCGCCCCCGAGCGCCCGGCCACCCGGCCCTCGTACGGGAGCATCGGCTCGGTGACCTCGCGCTCGGAGGGCGAGTCCGGATCCCGGCACTCCGACGGCCCGTCCACCACGACCGCCTCGCCGGTTCCCCCGCAGGTGCAGCCGGCCCGGCAGCCCTACGTGGAGAGTCCCGCCGAGGAACTCGACGTGCCCGACTTCTTGAAGTGAGGCAGCTCGACGCGCGAAACGGTGCTCACTTCGCCTTCACCGACCGGTGGGGCGGGGTGAGCATTTCGCCGTACGGGGAGCTGAACCTCGGCGGCGCGGTGGGCGACGACCCGCTCGCCGTCCGGGAGAACCGGCGGATCGCGGCCCGTTCGCTGGGCCTGGATCCGGCGGACGTGGTCTGGATGAACCAGGTGCACGGCGCGGACGTGGCGGTGGTGACCGAGCGGCAGCCGCAGGGCGGCGCCCCGACGGTGGACGCGATCGTCACCGACCGGCCGCTGGCGCTGGCGGTGCTGACCGCCGACTGCACGCCCGTACTGCTGGCGGACCCGGCGGCCGGTGTGGTCGGCGCGGCCCATGCCGGGCGGCCCGGGCTGGCGGCGGGTGTCGTCCCGGCGGTGGTGCGGGCGATGGTCGATCTCGGCGCCCGGCCGGAGCGGATCACCGCGGCCACCGGCCCGGCGGTCTGCGGCCGGTGCTACGAGGTTCCGGCCGCACTGCGCGCCGAGGTGGCCGCCCTGGTGCCCGCCGCCCACGGCGAGACCTCCTGGGGGACGCCGGCCCTGGACATCGCGGCCGGGGTCGAGGAGCAGTTGACCGGTGCGGGAGTCACCGAGTTGGTGCGATCATCTGTCTGCACCCTGGAATCCGCCGATCACTTCTCCTATCGCCGCGAGCAGCGCACCGGCCGGCTCGCGAGCTACGTCTGGTTGGGCTCTGAACTCTCATGACGAATGACATCTACGGTCCGTTCCCCGGCGGGCCCGCCTTCCTGGACGCCCTGACGGACGGTCAGCGGGCTCGCTCTGAGGAGCTCGGGGCCAACCTCGACGCGGTCGAGCGCCGGATCGCCGCGGCCTGCGACGCCGCCGGCCGGGCCCGGGGCGAGGTCCGGCTGATCGTCGTGACCAAGACCTACCCCGCCGAGGACAGCGCACTCCTGGCCGGACTCGGTGTCACGGACGTGGCGGAGAACCGCGACCAGGACGCGGCGCCCAAGGCCGAACTGTGCGCGAACCTTCCGCTGGAGTGGCACTTCGTCGGCCAGCTGCAGACCAACAAGGTCCGCTCGGTCGTCCGGTACGCGAACCGGGTGCACTCGGTGGACCGGCCGCGCCTGGTCGGCTCGCTGTCGGCGGCGGTGCTCAAGGCCGAGCGGGCCGAGCTGGGTTGCCTGGTCCAGGTCGCCCTGGACAAGGAGGCCGGCGAGGGCGAGGGCCGGGCGGGCGTCGCCCCGGCGGACGTCGAGGCGCTGGCCGACGCGATCGCCGCCGCGCCCGGGCTGCGCCTGGACGGTGTGATGACGGTCGCTCCGCTCGCCGGGCCGCTGGCCGGTGATCCGGCCCGGGCTTTCGGGCGGCTGGCGGAAATCTCAACCGTCGTACGGGCGACCCATCCTGCTGCCACCATGGTTTCCGCGGGAATGAGCGGCGACCTGGAGCAGGCCGTGGCCGCCGGAGCGACACATGTGCGCGTCGGAACGGCGGTACTCGGAGTGCGGTCACCCCTCGGGTAACGTCACCGGGTAGTAGATCAGACTGCAGGACAAAACAGGACAGAACCTAGCAGCTTTCCAGAGCGCTAGCGAACCGTGGATCGCAGCTTCACGACCCCACCAGCCCGCTCGGTCGATTCCCGGGTCGGGCCCCGGGGTCGCGGAATCCGCAGGCGAAGGCCGCCGGTGACGGAGCCGATCCACCACAGAGCGGAGGAGACAGGAGAATGGCCGGCGCAATGCGCAAGATGGCGGTCTACCTCGGCCTCGTGGAGGACGAGACGTACGACGGTCAGGGGTACGACCCCGACGACGACTACGACGCGGACCCCGAGCCGATGCGCACCGGCCGGACCGAGGACATCCCCCGGCCCGCCGCCGCACAGCCCGCCCCGGTCGCCCAGATCGCCCCGCAGCCCGTTCCGGCCGCGGTCCCGATCCGTCAGGAGACCCCGAGGATGGCCCCAGTGTCGTCCATCACACCCGAACGCCGCCAAAACCTGGAGAAGAGCGCCCCGGTGATCATGCCCAAGGTCGTGAACGAACGAGAGCCCTACCGCATCACGACGCTGCACCCCAGGACCTACAACGAGGCCCGTACCATCGGGGAACAGTTCCGTGGCGGTACTCCTGTGATCATGAATTTGACCGAGATGGACGACACCGACGCGAAGCGCCTCGTAGACTTCGCCGCTGGACTCGTCTTCGGTCTGCACGGCAGTATCGAGCGCGTGACACAGAAGGTGTTCCTGCTGTCGCCTGCTAACGTCGATGTCACGGCGGAGGACAAGGCTCGTATCGCCGAGGGTGGGTTCTTCAACCAGAGCTGACCCGGCCACGACTGTACGTGTGGATCTGATCGACAGTGAGTTAGCGACAGTTCAGCAGGCGCGAGCCGAAGTCAGGGAGAGGGAGACGGATGGGGATCGTGGGGGCGGTGCTCGGTTACGCACTGACCGTCTTCCTGGTGTTCCTGCTCTTCCGGCTGGTCATGGACTGGGTCTTCCAGTTCGCGCGTTCGTGGCGGCCCGGCAAGGCCATGGTTCTGGTCCTGGAGGCCACGTACACTGTCACGGATCCGCCACTCAAGCTTCTTCGGCGGTTTATCCCGCCGTTGCGTCTCGGGGGCGTGGCGCTCGACCTGTCCTTCTTCGTACTGATGATCATTGTGTATGTCCTGATCTCGCTCGTGCAGCGCCTGTCGTAGGTGAGCGATGCGACAGGATGCCGGTGTGCCGACGATCACGTTGAGGTGAAGAGATGCCATTGACCCCCGAGGACGTTCGGAACAAGCAGTTCACGACCGTCCGCCTGCGCGAAGGCTATGACGAGGACGAGGTCGATGCCTTCCTCGACGAGGTCGAAGCCGAGCTGACCAAGCTGCTCCGCGAGAACGAGGACCTGCGCGCCAAGCTGGCCGCCGCGACCCGTGCCGCCGCGCAGAACCAGGCCAACATGCGCAAGGAGCCGCCGCAGGACTCGCGTCCCGGCGCCCCCGTGCCGGCGGCCATATCCGGCCCGCCGGTGCCCGGCCAGCAGCAGGGCCCCGGTCAGCCGATGGGCGGCCCGATGGGCCAGCAGCAGATGGGCAACCAGCAGCAGCAGATGGGCAACCAGCCGCTGGGCCTGCCCTCCGGCGCTCCGCAGCTGCCCTCCGGCCAGGGCGGCCCGATGGGCCAGCAACAGCAGCAGCAGCAGATGGGCCAGCCGCAGCAGATGGGCGGCCAGCAGCAGATGGGCACCATGGGCGGCCAGCAGCAGCTGGTGCAGCCGATGGGCGGCCAGATGCTGCAGCCGATGGGCGGCCCGATGGGCCAGCAGCACGGCCAGCAGATGGGCCAGCAGCACGGTCAGCAGCAGATGGGCGGCCAGCAGCTCCAGCCGATGGGCGGCCCGATGGGCCAGCAGCAGCAGATGGGCGGCCCGATGGGCGGCCCGATGCAGCAGCAGCAGCCTCCCGGCGGCGACAGCGCGGCCCGTGTGCTCGCGCTCGCCCAGCAGACCGCCGACCAGGCGATCTCCGAGGCCCGCTCCGAAGCCAACAAGATCGTCGGCGAGGCCCGCAGCCGCGCCGAGGGTCTGGAGCGCGACGCCCGTGCCAAGGCCGACGCCCTGGAGCGGGACGCGCAGGAGAAGCACCGCGTCGCGATGGGCTCCCTGGAGTCCGCGCGGGCCACGCTGGAGCGCAAGGTCGAGGACCTGCGGGCGTTCGAGCGCGAGTACCGCACGCGTCTGAAGTCGTACCTGGAGACCCAGCTGCGCCAGCTGGAGTCGCAGGCGGACGACTCGCTCGCCCCGCCGCGCATCCCGGCCACCGCCTCGCTGCCCCCGGCAGCGTCGTCGATGGCTCCGGCCGGTGCCTCGGCGATGAGCAGCGGTCAGCCGAGCTTCGGTGGCGGCCAGCAGTCGTTCGGCGGCGGTCCCTCCTTCGGCGGGAACTCCTTCGGCGGCGGGAACCAGCCTTCCTTCGGCGGCGCCGGCCAGGCGTCCGGCGGATCGGGTGCGCCGCAGATGGCCCCGGCCGGGATGACCCAGCCGATGGCCGCCGTGCGGCCGCAGCCCCCGCAGCCGATGCAGCAGGCGCCGGCGCCGATGCGCGGCTTCCTGATCGACGAGGACGGCGACAACTAGTCGCCCAGCGATAACCGAAGGCGCCCCCTCCCGGTGGAGGGGGCGCCTTCGTGTCCGCCCGCGGCCGGTGGCGCCGTGGCCGGGCGGGGTGCGCGGTGCCACCGGCCGGGCGCGAGCCCGGGCCGGGGCCCTCGGAGGAACGGCGCCCGGCCCGTGGGGCGAACGACGCGGCGGCCGCCCGCCCCGGGAGGGGGCGGACGGCCGCCGCGGGCCGTGCGGGTCAGGCCTTGCGCAGCTGGAACACCAGGCCGAGGGCCTCGTCCTGGAACGCCTCGGACTGCCAGTCGGCGGCGCCGTCGGCGAAGTCGACGGCCAGCACCTCCTCGGCGACCAGGGCGCCGTGCTCGGCGATCGCCTCCGCGGTCGCCGGGTCGGTCGACCGCCAGCGCAGCACGATCCGGTCGGCGACGTCCAGGCCGGAGTTCTTACGGGCCTCCTGGATCTGGCGGATCGCGTCCCGCGCGATACCCAGGCGCCTGAGCTCCGGGGTGATGTGGAGGTCGAGCGCGACGGTGGCGCCGGCCTCGTTGGCCACCGCCCAGCCCTCGCGCGGCGTCTCGGTGATGATCACCTCGTCGGGGGAGAGGGCCACGCTCTCGCCGTTCAGTTCGACGCTCGCGCTGCCGGTGCCGCGCAGGTCGGCGGCGAGCACGGCCGCGTCGGCGGCGGCGACCGCCTTGGCGACGTCCTGGACACCCTTGCCGAAGCGCTTGCCGAGCGCCCGGAAGTTGGCCTTCGCGGTGGTGTCGACCAGCGAGGCGCCGACCCCGGCCAGCGACTCCAGCGCGGAGACGTTCAGCTCCTCGGCGATCTGCGCCCGCAGATCGGCCGGCAGCTCCTCCCAGCCCTGGGCCGCGATCAGCGCGCGGGAGAGCGGCTGGCGGGTCTTCACGCCGGACTCCGCGCGGGTGGCGCGGCCCAGCTCGACCAGCCGGCGCACCAGCGCCATGTGCCGGGACAGCTCGGTGTCGATCAGGCTCTCGTCCGCCACCGGCCAGGAGGCCAGGTGGACCGAGGCGGGGGCGCCGACCTCCACCGGGACGACCAGGTCCTGCCAGACCTGCTCGGTGATGAACGGGGTCAGCGGGGCCATCAGCCGGGTGACCGTCTCCAGCGCCTCGTGGAGCGTGGCGAGCGCCGCGGCGTCGCCCTGCCAGAAGCGGCGGCGGCCCCGGCGCACGTACCAGTTGGAGAGGTCGTCGACGAAGCCGGAGAGCAGCTTGCCGGCCCGCTGGGTGTCGTACGCCTCCAGCGAGGCGTCCACCTCGCGGACCAGGGTGTGCAGTTCGGAGAGCACCCAGCGGTCCAGCTGCGGCCGCGCCTGCGGGGCCGGGTCGGCGGCGGACGGCGCCCAGCCGGCGGTGCGGGCGTACAGCGCCTGGAAGGCGACGGTGTTCCAGTACGTGAGGAGGGTCTTGCGGACCACCTCCTGGATGGTCCCGTGGCCCACCCGGCGGGCCGACCAGGGCGAACCGCCGGCCGCCATGAACCAGCGCACCGCGTCGGCGCCGTGCTGGTCCATCAGCGGGATGGGCTGCAGGATGTTGCCCAGGTGCTTGGACATCTTGCGGCCGTCCTCGGCCAGGATGTGGCCCAGGCAGACGACGTTCTCGTACGCGTTGCGGTCGAAGACGAGGGTGCCGACCGCCATCAGCGTGTAGAACCAGCCGCGGGTCTGGTCGATCGCCTCGGAGATGAACTGCGCCGGGTACCGGCTCTCGAACAGCTCCTTGTTCTGGTACGGGTAGCCGTACTGCGCGAACGGCATCGAGCCCGAGTCGTACCAGGCGTCGATCACCTCGGGCACCCGGGTGGAGGTGCCGCCGCACTCGCGGCAGTCGAAGGTGACGTCGTCGATGTAGGGGCGGTGCGGGTCCAGCCCGCTCCGGTCGGTGCCGGTCAGCTCGGAGAGCTCGGCCAGCGAGCCGACGCAGGTGAGGTGGTTCTCCTCGCAGCGCCAGATCGGCAGCGGGGTGCCCCAGTAGCGGTTGCGCGAGAGGGCCCAGTCGATGTTGTTGTTCAGCCAGTCGCCGAAGCGGCCGTGCTTGACGTTCTCCGGGAACCAGTTGGTCGCCTCGTTCTCCCGGATCAGCGCGTCCTTGACGGCGGTGGTCCGGATGTACCAGGACGGCTGCGCGTAGTACAGCAGCGCGGTGTGGCAGCGCCAGCAGTGCGGGTAGCTGTGCTCGTAGGGGAGGTGGCGGAAGAGCAGGCCGCGCTCCTGGAGGTCCTTGACCAGCGCCTCGTCAGCCTTCTTGAAGAAGACGCCGCCGACCAGCGGCACCTCGGGGGAGAAGGTGCCGTCCGCGAGGACGGGGTTGACCACCGGCAGGCCGTACCTGCGGCAGGTCGCGAGGTCGTCCGCGCCGAAGGCGGGGGACTGGTGGACGATGCCGGTGCCGTCCTCGGTGGTGACGTACTCGGCGTTGAGGACGTAGTGCGCGTTCTCGATCTCGACCAGGTCGAAGGGGCGGGTGTACGCCCAGCGCTCCATCTCGGCGCCGGTGAACCGCTCGCCGGTGGGCTCCCAGCCCTCGCCCAGCGCCTTGGCCAGCAGCGGCTCGGCGACCACGAGCCGCTCGGCGCCGTCGGTGGCGACCACGTAGGTGACGTCCGGGTGGACGGCCGCCGCGGTGTTGGAGACCAGCGTCCAGGGCGTGGTCGTCCAGACCAGCAGCGCGGCCCCGCCGGCCAGCGGGCCCGAGGTCAGCGGGAAGCGGACGAAGACCGAGGGGTCGACGACCGTCTCGTAGCCCTGCGCCAGCTCGTGGTCGGACAGGCCGGTGCCGCAGCGCGGGCACCAGGGGGCGACGCGGTGGTCCTGGACCAGCAGGCCCTTGTCGAAGATCTGCTTGAGCGACCACCAGACGGACTGCACGTAGGACGGGTCCATCGTGCGGTACGCCTCGTCGAGGTCGACCCAGTAGCCCATCCGGGTGGTGAGCTCGGCGAAGGCGTCGGTGTGCCGGGTCACGGACTCGCGGCACTTCTCGTTGAACTCGGCGATGCCGTAGCGCTCGATGTCCTGCTTGCCGGAGAAGCCCAGCTCCTTCTCGACGGCGAGCTCGACCGGGAGGCCGTGGCAGTCCCAGCCGGCCTTGCGGGCGACGTGGTAGCCCTTCATCGTCCGGTAGCGGGGGAAGACGTCCTTGAAGACGCGGGCCTCGATGTGGTGCGCGCCGGGCATGCCGTTGGCGGTCGGCGGGCCCTCGTAGAAGACCCACTCCGGGCGGCCCTCGGACTGCTCCAGGCTCTGCCGGAAGACCTTGTTGTCCTGCCAGAAGCTCAGGATCCGGTGCTCCAGGGCCGGCAGGTCGACCTGGGCGGGTACGGGGTTGTAGCTGTTCATACGGGGCGTCTACCTCCGGCGGATGCGTTGACTGGCTCCGACGGAGGGACGAGACGGCGTGCCGTCCCGCGGTACCACCCTCCTTGGCCGCGATACTGCCTGCGACCCACTTGTTTGGGCTTGCTGCCGGGTCTACCGGGCCCTTGCGGGCCGTTCTTCCGGCGGCTCCGGGGTGATCTTCCCGCCGTGCACACCCCCGGGCTCGCACCGTCCCCGGGTCGCTGGTGGCTGCGTACGTCGGTACTCGTCCCATCTGCGCCTTGCAGGCCCAGTGTATCGGCCCCGGCAAGCCGATTCGGCCCGCGTTCGTCCGTTCGCGGCCCCGGCCGGCGGGGGCGGCCCGGGCCGCCGGTGATTAGCGGATGACGATCTGGGCACAAGTTGGACAGCGCGCTGCTGGTGGCGGCCGGGGAGGCCGCCCGGGTGGGAACGACAGGGCGTATCGGTATGTCACATTGTGGCCGGGTTTGATGGGGATTATCGTTCCGGCACTGGAGGCCGCCGGGAACCGGCGGCTCGATTCATTCGTAGATGGGGTCGAAGCCATGGCTGAGAAGGCAACCGGCGCGGGCACCGCCACCAAGCGGGCCCGCAAGGCCGTGGCAGGCGACCCAGGGGAGGGGACCGTGACCACTACCGCACGGCGCACGACCAGCACCGGAGCCGGACGCGTGGCAGCGCCCGGCCGTACCCGCACACCCGCTGCCACCGGCGCCCGAGCGAGCGGCGGCGGCGCGGAGTCGGTGGATCCGGCGGAGCTGCCGGTACGCCCCGGCGAGGACCCGTGGACCTCACGGGAGGTGGCCGACCTGCACGCCGAGCTGATCAGCGAGATGGAGCGGCTGCAGGCCGAGATCGACGCCTCCGAGGCCGCGATCACCGGCCTGATGCGCGACTCCAACGACGGGGCCGGCGACGACCAGGTCGACGCGGGGACGAAGAACATCTCGCGGGAGAGCGAGCTCGCGCTCGCCAACAACGCCCGCGACAGCCTCGCCCAGACCGAGCGAGCCCTGCTCCGCCTGGAGGGTGTCGGTTTCGGCGTCTGCGAGTCCTGCGGCCAGGCGATCGGGAAGGCCAGGATGCAGGCGTTCCCGCGGGCCACACTCTGCGTCCAGTGCAAGGCGAAGCAGGAACGGCGGTAACCGGGGCGTCGAACGGGGCCGGGCTTGCCGTACGCTCGACCCCGTAACGTCGGCCCTCCCCAACCTTCGGCCGGGGAGCCCCATCGGCAGCGGAGCGGATCATCAGTACGCCAGGTTCCCCCAAGACGCGGGACGATTCCGTCCCGACCACCGCTGCCCCGGCGCAGACGCCCGCCACCGCACCGGAGGACGCCGTGCAGCAAGCAGCCGTGGCCGAACCCGCGCCGACCGCCGGGGCCGAGGCCCCGGCGGGCGCCACCGCCTCGACCGGCGGCGCCCGCCGCCGCCGGATCGGCGTGCTGCTGCTGGTGGCGGTGCTCGCGTACCTGATCGACCTCGGCAGCAAGCTGCTGGTCGTCGCCCGGCTGGAGGGCCACTCGCCGATCCAGGTGGTCGGCGACGTCGTCACCCTTCAGGTGATCCGCAACGGCGGCGCCGCGTTCGGCATGGGCCAGGCGATGACCATCGTCTTCACCATGATCGCCGCCGCCGTCATCGTGGTCATCTGGCGGATCGCCCGCCGCCTGTACAGCCTGCCCTGGGCCGTCGCGCTCGGGCTGCTGCTCGGCGGGGCGTTCGGGAACCTCACGGACCGGCTGTTCCGGGCACCGCAGGTGTTCCGCGGGCACGTCGTGGACTTCATCTCGGTCCAGCACTTCGCCGTCTTCAACCTCGCCGACTCCGCCATCGTCTGCGGCGGCATCCTGGTGGTGCTGCTCTCCTTCCGCGGCAGCAACCCGGACGGAACCGCCCACCAGGGCAACGCCAAGGCCGGTTCCGCCGCCGAGGGCACCGGCTCCGAGGGCGCGGGCACGGAGGAGTAGCCGGGCGGGGCGGGGCGGGTGCGTCAGGACCGGCCCCGCCGTCCGGCATACTCGTACGAGTGAGTACCGCAGCGCAGACCCGCAGCCTCCCCGTTCCCGACGGCCTGGAGGGCGAGCGACTCGACGCCGCTCTCGCCCGGATGTTCGGCTTCTCCCGGACGAAGGCCGCCGAGCTGGCCGCCGACGGCAAGGTGACCATCGACGGGACGACGGCCGGCAAGTCCGACCGGGTGATGGCCGGATCCTGGCTGGAGGTCGAGATCCCCGCCCCCGCCGCGCCCGTACGGATCGTGGCCGAGCACGTCGAGGGCATGCGCATCGTCCACGACGACGACGACATCGTGCTGGTCGACAAGCCGGTCGGCGTGGCCGCCCACCCCAGCCCCGGCTGGACCGGCACCACCGTCATCGGCGGCCTCGCCGCCGCCGGCTACCGGATCTCCACCTCCGGCGCGGCCGAGCGCCAGGGCGTCGTGCACCGCCTGGACGTCGGCACCTCCGGGCTGATGGTCGTCGCCAAGTCCGAGCGCGCCTACACCGACCTCAAGCGGCAGTTCCACGACCGCGTGGTCGAGAAGAAGTACAACGCGCTCGTCCAGGGCCACCCCGACCCGATGAGCGGCACCGTGGACGCGCCGATCGGCCGCCACCCCAGCTCGGACTGGAAGTGGGCCGTCACCCAGGCCGGCAAGCCGTCCGTGACGCACTACGACCTGATCGAGGCCTACCGGGCCGCCTCGCTGCTCGACATCAAGCTGGAGACCGGCCGCACCCACCAGATCCGGGTGCACATGTCGGCGCTGCGCCACCCCTGCGTCGGCGACCTGACCTACGGCGCCGACCCGACGCTCTCCAAGCGGCTCGGCCTGACCCGGCAGTGGCTGCACGCCGTCTCGCTCGGCTTCGAACACCCCTCGAACGGCGAGTGGGTGCAGTTCGACAGCCAGTACCCGGCCGACCTGCAGAAGGCCCTCGACGTCATCTCCTCGGAGTCCTGACGTGCCCGACATCCGGGTCGCCGCGGGCGAGGCCGACATGGCGCTGGTGCACGGAGTCCGGCGCCAGGTCTTCATCGTCGAGCAGGAGATCTCCGAGGACGAGGAGTGGGACGACCTCGACGCCACCTCCGAGCACCTGCTCGCGCTCGGCGCCGACGGCGCCGCGCTCGGCACCGCCCGGCTGATCCACGGGGAGCAGGCGCTCGCCGTCACCGGCGGCGTCGAGGGCCGGGTCCTGCTCGGCCGGCTCGCGGTCCTCAAGGAGACCAGGGGCACGGGCCTGGGCGCCGCCCTGGTGCGCGCCGTGGAGCAGGCCGGCCGCGAGCGCGGCGCGACCGCGATGGAGCTGCACGCGCAGGTCCAGGCGCTCGGCTTCTACGAACGGCTCGGCTACGTCGCCGAGGGGCCGGAGTACCTGGACGCCGGCATCCCGCACCGGACGATGACCCGGGGGCTCTGAGCCCCCGGCCGGGTGCGGCCCGTCGGCCGCTCTCCCGGCGCCGCGCGACGGCCAGGCCCACCACCCGACCTCGGCCGACGGCCCGGACCGCCTTTACGGCTTCCCTACCGGAACCGCCCATAGGATCGCTGTTCATGAGGTTCGGTGGGGCATGGCGACGTCGGCGGGCACGCAGGAGATTCACGACCCGTGCACTGGCGGTCGCCGCCGCCTCGGTGGTGGTGCTCGCCGGAGCGGGGACGTGGACGGCGCTGGCGGCCGGCGGCGGGGCGGCGGTCCGCCAGGAGGACCAGGTCCTGGCGATGCCCGAGACGCCCGGCAGCGCGCGGACCGTCTCCATCGACACCTCGTACTTCACCACCGGGACCACTCCTCGGCCCGCCGTCCTGCTCGCCCACGGCTTCGGCGGCAGCAAGGAGGGGGAGCGCGACCGGGCCCGGCAGCTCGCCCGCTCCGGCTACGCCGTCCTGACCTGGTCGGCCCGGGGCTTCGGGCACTCCGGCGGCAGGATCGGGCTCAACGCGCCGGACCGTGAGGTGGAGGACGTCAAGCACCTGGTCGACTGGCTCTCCCACCGCCCCGAGGTCCAGCTCGACGCACCCGGCGACCCCCGGGTCGGGATCACCGGAGCCTCGTACGGCGGCGCGGTCGCCCTGCTCGGCTCGGCGTACGACCCCCGGATCGACTCGGTGGCGAGCCAGATCACCTGGTGGAACCTCGCCGACGCGCTGTTCCCGCAGGAGGTGCAGGGCGGGGCCGCGGTCGACGGGGTCTTCAAGAAGCTCTGGGCCGGCATCTTCTTCACCACCGGCTCGGCGGGCGACCTCTCGGCCCCGGACACCGGGCAGGCGGCCACGCCGACGGGGCCGGTCGGGTGCGGGCGCTTCCTGGACGACCTCTGCGCGATGTACGACCGGGTGGCCACCACCGGGCACGCGGACGCCGACGCCGTCGCCCTGCTCGACCGCTCCAGTCCCTCCTCGGTCGCGGCCCGGCTCAAGGTGCCGACCCTGGTCGTCCAGGGGCAGCAGGACTCGCTCTTCCCGCTCGACCAGGGCGACGCCATCGCCAAGGCGGTCGCGGCGAACGGCGCGCCGGTCGCGGTGGACTGGTTCGCCGGCGGGCACGACGGCGGCACCGAGACCAGCGAGCGCGTCGACAGTCGGGTCACCGGCTGGTTCGACCACTACCTGAAGGGCGCGGCCGGCGGCACCGACCCCGCATTCCGGGTCACCCGTACCGGCGGCGTCGACTCCACCGGCTTCCAGGCCGTCCTGCGCGGCGCCACCGCCGACGCCTACCCCGGCCTGGGCGGCACCGGCTCGCGCAGCGTCCCGCTCACCGGCACGGAGCAGGCGTTCGCCAACCCGCCCGGCGGCTCCCCGCCGAACATCTCCTCGCTGCCCGGTATCGGCGCGCTCTCCCAGGCGGCCTCGCTGGGCGCCGGGCTCTCGCTGGACTTCCCCGGCCAGCACGCCACCTTCGACTCCGCGCCGCTGGGGAGCGCGCTGCACCTGACCGGTCGGCCCACGGTCGCCGTCCAGGTCAGCGCCGACCGGCCGGACGCCGTCCTCTTCGCCAAGCTCTACGACCTCGGCACGGACGGCAAGCAGACCCTGCCCCAGCAACTGGTCGCCCCCCTGCGGGTCACCGGCGCCGACGCACCCGGCGGCCGGACCGTCCAGGTCGAGCTGCCCGCCGTCGACCACGACTTCCCCGCCGGGCACCGGCTGCGGCTGGTGCTCGCCGCCACCGACCTCGCGTACGCCTCGCCGGCCGAGCCCGCCACCTACCGGGCCGCGCTCGCCGGTCAGCTCACCGTGCCGACCGTCGAGGCCCTGGTCACCGAGCCCGCACCGCTGCCCGCGCGCACCTGGCTGCTGCCGCTGATCGCGCTCGCCGCCGCCGCTCTGCTGCTCGGCGGGCGGGGTCTGCGGCGGCGCGGACGGCGGCCGGCGCCCGATCCCGCGCTCGCCGACGTACCGCTGGAGATCACCGGCCTGAGCAAGCGCTACAAGGGGGCCGAGGACCGTTACGCTGTCCGGGAGCTGGGCTTCCGGGTCGAGCGGGGCCAGGTGCTCGGCCTGCTCGGCCCCAACGGTGCCGGCAAGACCACCACCCTGCGGATGCTGATGGGGCTGATCCGCCCCGACGCCGGTGAGATCCGGATCTTCGGCCATCCGATCCGGGCCGGCGCCCCCGTGCTCTCCCGGGTCGGTTCCTTCGTCGAGGGCGCGGGCTTCCTGCCGCACCTCACCGGCCGGGCCAACCTGCACCTGTACTGGCAGGCCACCGGCCGCCCGGCCGAGGACGCGCACCTGGAGGAGGCCCTGGTCATCGCCGACCTCGGCGAGGCCCTCGACCGGGCGGTCCGCACCTACTCCCAGGGCATGCGCCAGCGCCTCGCCATCGCGCAGGCGATGCTCGGTCTGCCCGACCTGCTGATCCTGGACGAACCCACCAACGGGCTCGACCCGCCGCAGATCCGCGAGATGCGCGAGGTGATGATCCGCTACGCGGCCGCCGGGCGCACCGTCATCGTCTCCAGCCACCTGCTCTCCGAGGTCGAGCAGTCCTGCACGCACCTCGTGGTGATGGATCACGGCCGGCTGGTCAGCGCGGGCGCCGTCGCCGAGATCGTCGGCGCGGGGGAGCTGCTGCTGGTCGGCACCACCGCCGGCTACGGAGCCGACGAGCTGGCCGTGGCCGCCGACAAGACGGCCGCGCTGGCCGGGGTCGGCTCCGCCGAGGTGGTCGAGGGCGGGCTGCTGGTCCGGCTGGACGGCATGACGGCCGGGCAGCTGATCGCCGAACTCGTCCGCCTCGGCGTCCCGGTGGAGCGCGCCGGGCCGCACCGCCGCCTGGAGGACGCGTTCCTCTCCCTGATCGGAGGCTCCGCGTGAGCACCCCCACCGCCGTCGCCCCGGCCCCCGACCACGCGGCCGGCTACCGGGCCGGCCGCACCCTGCCGCTGCGGGTCGAGGCGATGCGCCAGCTGCGCCGCCGGCGGACGATGATCATCGGTGGGGTGCTGGCGGCGATGCCGTTCGTCATCCTGCTGGCCTTCCAGATCGGCGGTACGCCGAGCCGCGCCGACCGGACCACCTTCATCGAGCTGGCCACCGCCTCCGGCCCCAACTTCGCCACCACCATGCTCTTCATGGGTACCGGCTTCCTGCTGGTCATCCCGGTCGCGCTGTTCTGCGGCGACACCGTCGCCTCGGAGGCGAGCTGGTCCTCGTTGCGCTACCTGCTGGCCGCCCCGGTGCCCCGGGCCCGGCTGCTGGCCCGCAAGTTCGCCGTCGGGCTGGCCTTCTCGGCGGCCGCGATCGTCCTGCTGCCGCTGATCGGCCTGGCCGTCGGCACCGCCGCGTACGGCTGGGGGGATCTGCGGCTGCCGGCCGGGGCGAGCCTGCCCGCCTCGGCCGCGCTGCCCCGGCTGGCGATCGCCGTGGCGTTCGTGTTCCTCAGCGAACTGGTCATCGCCGCCCTCGCGTTCTGGCTCTCCACCGCCACCGACGCACCGCTCGGGGCGGTCGGCGGGGCCGTCTTCGCGTCCATCATCACCGGCGTGCTGGACGCCGTCACCGCCCTCGGCGGCCTGCGCGAGTGGCTGCCGGCGCACTGGCAGTACGCCTGGGCGGACGCCCTCCAACCGAACCTGGAGTGGGGCGGGATGATCCAGGGCGCCTCGCTCTCGCTCTCGTACGCGATCGTGCTGCTGGCCCTCGCCTTCCGGGGGTTCGCCCGCAAGGACGTGGTGTCCTGACGCGGTGTCCTGACGCGGGGCCCCGGCGCGGGGCCGGCCGGCCGGTCCGCCGGAGCGTCCGGGCCGGCCGGGGCCTCGGCTCTCAGATCCGGGTGCCCGCCGGCACGGGGGTGGGTGCGTCCTCCTCAGCGGCTCCGTCCGCGCCGTCGGCTCCGTCGGCCTCGGCGGACGGAGCGCTTCCGCCGCGCTCGACCATCCCGAGTGCCACCCCCGCGACGATGATCGCGCCGCCGACGACCTGGGCGAGCCGGACGACCTCACCGTTGACCAGCACCGCGCCGAGCACGCCGAAGGCCGGCACCAGGTTGAGGATGTTGACCGCGACGCTCGACGTCATCCGGCGCAGGCCGTAGTTGTAGAGCAGGAAGCCGCCCACCGAGCACGCGACGGCGAGGTAGGCGAGGAGCACCGAGGCGACCGTGCCGGGCAGTCGGAAGTCCCGTACCTCGATCACGGAGGCGAGCAGGAACCCGCCCGCTCCGGCCAGCGTCTGGTGGTAGGTGAGGCCGAGGGCGTCCTGTCCCCTGCCGGCGTGCGTGCCCAGGATGTTGTACCCGGCCCAGACCAGGCCGCCGAGCAGGAGCAGGAAGTCGCCGATCCAGCGCGAACTGCCGCCGATCTGGGCGCCGTTGTGCACCACCAGGGCGGCGCCGAGGGTGGCGAGCAGCACCCCGGCGATCCGGGTCGGCGCCAGTCTGGCCCGGAAGGCCGCCAGTTCGAGGAGCATCGTCATCAGCGGGTAGGTGGCCACGATCAGCGAGGCGTCGGAGGCGGTGGACAGTTCGACGCCGATGTTCTCCAGGACGAAGTACGCCGTGATGCCGAGCAGTCCGCTCAGCCAGATCAGGCGCCGCCGCCGGGCGTCGGGGCGTACGCCGGGCTTGCGGCGCAGCCGCACCATCAGGCCGAGCAGCCCGGCGGCGAGTGTGAAGCGCATGGCGCCGATGGTCAGCGGTCCGACCTCGTCCAGCACCCGCTTGGTGACCGCGTACGAGCTGCTCCATAACAGTGCCGCCGCCGTCACCGCCAGGATCGCCCGTAGTCTGTCGCTGCCCACGTACCGCATCGGTGGTCCCCTCTGTGCGGACCCGTCCGGACCACGCCGGCCTCGGAACGGCAGGCGGAACAGTGGACGAGGTCTCCGGGGCCAACCTTAGAGTGACCGGCACATGGCGGATGCCGCCCGCCGTCGGCCGCCCGGGGTGTCGCCCGGGCGGCCGACGGCAGATCGCGGTGGTCGGCGGCCCACCGCCGGATCCGCGGTCAGACCGGGACCGGCGCCGTCCAGCGGATCCGGGTGGCGCACAGCGAGACCAGGGCCGCCGAGACGGCGACGGCGCCCATGCCCCACACCAGGCTGCCGGCGCTCGCGATGAAGCCGATCAGGGCCGGCCCCGCCAGCAGGCCGGTGGTGCCCATCGCGGCGACCAGGGCCAGCGCGTCCGGACCCTGCTTGGCCGCGGCCACGTAGACGCAGGGCGTCACGGCCGCGACCCCCAGGCCGACGCAGGCGAAACCGATCAGCGCGGGGGCCACGCCGCCGACCAGCAGGGCGGTCGCCAGCCCGAGCCCGGCCAACGCGCTGCCGGCCACGACGATCCGGCCGTCGCCCCAGCGGGCGCGCCGGCCGTCGGCGAAGATCCGGGCGAGCACCATCATCCCCGACACCACGGCGATGCCCAGCGGCGCGATCTCGGGCGCCGCATCCGCGACGTCCTTCATGTACAGCGAGGACCAGTCGTTCATGGCGCCCTCGGTGACGGTGCCGAAGACCATCGCCAGGCCCATCCAGACGGTCAGCCGGGACGGCAGGGGCAGCCTGCGCGGCGCCTTCTCCGGCTGCCCCGCTTCCTGCTCCTGCGGCGCCGTCGGCGGCTGCTGGTCCTCGGTCAGCAGGCCGGACCGGGTCACCCCGACCAGCAGCAGCACCAGGACGGCCGCGGCCGTCAGATGCACCCCCAGGGAGGACGTGAACAGGTTGACGCCGGAGGCGAGCAGCGCGGCGCAGAGCGAGCCGGCGCTGAACGTCGCGTGGAACCTGGCCATCACCGTGCGCTCGTGGGCCACTTCGAGGGCCGCGCCCTGGGCGTTCATCGCGACGTTGAGGAATCCCACGGCCACGCCGTCCAGGCAGATGACCAGCAGGGTGACCGGGTAGTCGGGTGACACCGCCAGCACCGGCAGGATCAGACCCAGGACCAGTACGGACCAGAGCGACAACCGCCGCGAGCCCAGGCGTTTCATCACGATCGGCACCAGCGGGAACGAGGCCACCGCCCCGATGCCGCCCGCCATCAGCAGCAGGCCGAGCTGTGCCTCGCTCAGGTCGAGCCGTGTCTTCAGCGCGGGGAGCCGCGAGACCCAGGTGGCGTACTGGAACCCGAGAAAGAGGAACAGCGCGGCGATGGCCAGCTGAGCTCTTCGGAATGGATCCTGGTTGCGAAACATTGATCTGCCTACTGTCTTCCGGTGGTGACCCGCGCAGCGGATCGCTGGGTACGGCGATGTCCCGGTCCGGGGGGTCTACAGCTCCTTGGACATGTAGACCGCCTTCGGGCCGTAGCTCTCGGGGAGGGTGACGTCGGCATGGGCGGTGTAGCCGAGGCGGCGCCAGAGGATCCAGCTGCGCTGGACGGCCACCATCGAGATCCGGTCGAAGCCCTGGGACCGCGCCTCCTGCTCGAACTGCCGCACGAAGTGCGGCGAGAGGCCCCGCGCGCGCAGGTCCTCGGTGATCACGAAGTCGTGCGCGTGCAGGTTGGCCGAGCCGAGGCCGTCGGAGCCGTCGGCGCCGTCTGAGCCGTCGGCGTCATCGGCGTCGTCGGTCTCGGTCTCGGTCTCGGTCTCGGTCTCGGGGAGGGTCAACTCCGGGCAACGGCCGGGCGGGTAGGGCAGAGCCAGCAGGTAGCCGCCGAACCGCTCGGCGTACTCCAGCACGTAGCAGGTGGCCGGTGAGACGCGGCCCCTGGAGCGCAGCACCTCCCGTCCCTCGGACAGGCCGCTCTCGGCGTAGGCGCGTGCCTCCAGCGCCACGACCTCGTCCCAGTCGCTCTCGGCCAGGCGGCGCAGGCGGATGGTGTCCTCGGCCATCGCTCAGACCTCTTCCGCGGCGGAGCCGGTGTCGGCGGGCGGAGCCGCCACGGCGCCGGGCGTGCCCGCCGCCCCGTGCGGGCGGGCCGAGTCCGGCACCGGCGACTGCGCGAGGCCGGTGGCCCGGCTCGCCGCGACCAGCGGGGCCCAGGCGTCGATCAGCAGCGCGAAGTACTCGATGTCCGCCTGGGCCTCGTCGAGCAGGCGCTCCCGCAGCGGCGCCAGGTGGTCGGCGAACTCGGCGTACTTTCCGCCCAGCCGCCGGTAGCAGCGGTCCACCACGTCCAGTCGCCGGACGTTCTCCGCGCGGTCCGCCCCGGCCGTCCGCCGGGCGAATCCGGCGATCGTCGCGGCACGGACGTGGTGCTGCTCGTCGAGCAGTTCCGGGCCGGCCGCCTCCAGGTCGAAGTAGACGGGGTGGAAGTAGAGCATCGACAGCAGGAACTTCACGAACCGCAGCTGGTAGGCGAGGAAGCCGGGGCCGGTCCGCCGCTCCGCGGTGTAGTAGTTGACGATGTGGCGGTTGTGCACGACCGCGGGGAGCGGGGCGTGGCGGACCACGTGCAGCAGGAAGTAGTCGCTGCCGATGGTGGCCGTCGCGGGCGGCAGGGGGACGCGCTCGTACAGCTCCCGGTCGAAGCCGATGTTGCACATGTCCAGCCGCCAGATGTCGGGGATGTCCAGCACCGAGTGGTCGGCGCCGAACGGCTCGGTACCGGCCCCGACGAACGACTCCTGGACCAGCTCCCCGATCTCCTCCGCGGACCACTCGGGCGGCGCCCAGAGGCTGACCACCTCGTGGTACACACCGGCGTCCAGCTCCTTGATCTCGCCGACGTCGACCGACAGTTCACCGACGAAGGAGGCCCCGACCATCGAGACCGGCTTCGCGCCGTGCGCCCGGTCCAACGTGTTCTCGGTGACGCCGTCGGCCGCGTCGGCCCCCGACCTGCCGAGGGAGAGCAGTTCGTGGTGGATCGGGAAGACCGGCTCGCCGTCCAGGCGCTGGTAGCCGCTGTCGGAGTCCCGGCGGTGGATCGACTCGCAGCCGAGGGCGGCGGCCAGCAGGAACGCCCGGTTGGTGCAGGCACCGTAGGAGACGGCGTCCGGAAGCATCAGGTCGAGCAGCAGCTCGGGCCCGGCGACCCCGGCGCGCCGGATCACCTCCCGCAGGAAGTCGCGCTGGCGCGCCTCGTCGAGGTGGTGCACGATCACGTTCGGTACGGCGGGGAGCTCCTCGACGGCCTTCGCGTGCTCGGAGAACGTCGACCCGTCGGAGGAGTCGAGGATCAGCAGGCGGACCTCCACGCCGAAGTGCTCGGCGGCGTAGGCGGCCTCCTCGCCGATGTCGGCGATGGTCGCGGTACAGGCCCGGTTGGTGGGGAGGGTCAGGCAGATCCTGCGCATGTCGGTGTCCCGGTTCACTGTGCGGTGTCCGTTCCGTGCCGGGGGCGGCCCGGCCGTCTCGTGCCGAACCCGGTGGGTTCGGCGCTTCGGTGGCGGAGGGGAGTCGTGGGTCAGGGCGTCGCGGTGGCTCTCGGGCGGGTGGACGGGCGCGGTGTCGGCGGGAGCGCCTGCGCGCCCCCCGCCGGTCGCGGCCTCCGGCGCCGGAGGCCGCGCTAGCGGAGCGTGGCGCCCGCGCCCCGCCGCTCACCGGCGGTCTCCGGGGTGTCCGGCAGCCAGGTGTAGGGAAGCGGGTCGAAACCGTTGAAGCCCTGGGTCGTGTAACTGGTGGCGTAGGCACCGCTGGAGAGGATCCAGACCGGATCCCCGGAGCCGACCGTCCTGGGCACCTGGACGCGGCTGTGCTCGTGGGCGTACGCGTCGTCGCTGTCGCAGGTGGGCCCGGCCACGACGGCCGGGACGTACTCCGCGTCCAGGTGCGCCGGGAAGACCAGCCGGTACTGCAGTTCGTCCATCTCGTACAGGCCGTTGAACTTCCCGCAGCTCAGGTAGAGCCAGTGCTGCCGCTCGCCGTTGAGCTGCTGGCGCGAGGAGAGGCGCGAGACGTGGGCCTTGATCGCGCCCTGGTCTGCGACCAGGTGGCGGCCCGGCTCCATGACGAAGTCCAGCGCGGAGGCGGAGACCTCCCGGAGCCGCTGCACACCCTCGCGGATCACGGCGAACATCTTGTCCAGCGGCGGGTCGAGCGGATTGCCGCGCCGGTCGAGGTAGCCGAGCGCGGGCAGCCCGCCGCCCAGGTTGACGTGGTCCGGGTGGATCCCGAGGCGCTGCAGGGCGACCAGCACGCCCTCGATGCGCTCGAAGGCGTCCTGCCAGGCCTCGGTCGTCATCTGCTGCGAGCCGACGTGCACCGAGAGGCCGGCCGGTGTGAGACCCGCCGCCCGTGCCGCCGCCAGGACCCGCACCGCGTCGGTGTCCGAGCAGCCGAACTTCTGGCTGAGGCCCCAGAGCGCGCCCTCCCCGCTGGTGGCCAGCCGGCAGAACACCCGGGCGCCGGGAGCGGCCGTGGCGATGGCCGCGACGTCCTCCAGGCTGTCGGTCGCGAAGTCCCGCACCCCCAGGCGGTACGCCTCGGCGATGTTCCGGTCGGACTTGACCGTGTTGCCGTAGTGGATCCGGCCGACCGGTACGCCGGTGCGGAGCGCCTGGGCGATCTCGTTGGGGCTCGCCGCGTCGAATCCGGCTCCCTGGGCCGCGAGATGGGCGAGCACCTCGTCCACGGGGCAGGCCTTCATGGCGAACCGGACGGCGACGCCGGGGAGTTCCTCGGTCAGTGAGGTGTACCGCGCGCCGATGCCGGCGAGGTCGTAGATGATCCGGTCCTCGGACGCGGCCGCCAGGGCGGCGTGCAGGGCCGCGCTCAGCGGGGCCGTTCCGGCGCCGCTCACGGCCGCGCCCGGTCGGCGCCGGTGGCGCCGCCCGCCCGTGACAGCGGGTCCGAGTCCTCGGACCCTTCGTGCCAGGGGGTCAGGCCGAGCAACTTCCGCCCGAGGTCGTTGAGTTCGGCCGAGGGGTAGCGCAGGGACTCGTGCGTGACGGCGTCGCCGACCAGGGTGCGGTTCCAGTCGGGAGTGCTGAGGGTGTACCAGGAGTTGATGCGGGAGCGGCGCATGTCCCGGTGCTCCTCGAGCGCGGGCATCATCGAGAGGTACTGCACCGCCCGGACGCCGTCGCGGGAGGTGTTGCGGGCCACGCCGTGGGCCAGCGCGCCGTTCCAGATGAGCAGGTCGCCGGCGGACAACTCCGGCCTGATGACGGGGAACTCGTCCCGGTCGACGGCCGGGCGGATCGGGTCGCGGTCGTCCGGCTGGTCGAGCTTCCAGTGGTCGAACCGGTGGAACAGCTCGGGGTTGCACTGGAAGCCGCCGTGGTCGGGCTCGGTGTCGGAGAGGGCGATGATGCCCTGCACGCGCTGCGGGACGACGGCGAGGGTGCTGTCGATGTCCCAGTGGAGTTCGATGTCGAAGCCGGTGTCGGTGGGTTCGATCAGGGCCCGGTCGCGGTTGCGGACGTTGGGCGGGTTGAGGTTGAGGCGGTCCAGGGTGACCCAGAGTTCCTCGCAGTCCCAGACGTCGACGAAGGCGTCGTAGACGCGCTGGGCCTGCCGGCTGTCCCAGATCAGCTGGTGGTGGTAGGCCTCGACGAAGCCGTAGACGTGCAGGTGGCGGTCCAGCTCGTCGCGGTAGGGACGCTCCTGGTACCAACTGTCGGGCCGCTGCGGGTCCAACCCCTGGAAGTCCCAGGCGAAGTCCAGCAGGCGCCTGGCGGCGTCGGCGGGGATCGCCTCCTTGACGACGACGTACCCGTAGGTCTGCCAGAAGGCGAGATCGGCCTCGGACAGCACGCGCAGCGGTTGCTCCTTGCGGATGTCCTTCAGGGGAGTCTGGGCCAGGTAGCTCTCACCGTCCGCGCTGAAGTACGGGCGGCTGGAAGCGGCTCGGTGCAGATATCGGTCGGGCGCGGTCATGAGGTCTCTCCGGATTCGGTCACGGGCGGAGGGCGGATCGAGGGCACGGCGGGGCCCGGTGCCGGCCGACGCCGGGCAGGGCGCCGCGGGCGCGTCGGAAGCCCCGTCGTGCAGCTGATGGTTGTCGGAGGGTATGGCGCGCCGGTATTCCGCCCCCGGTGGGAACAGGCGCCCTCACGACTCGTGTCTCTACATTGGACTAGACCAACTTTCGGCGTCAACCCTTTCCGGCGGGTAACTCGCCTCCATGCGTGTCGGAACTGTGAATTGATGCCGCGACAGGCATTCGGAAGGGCTGCGAGAAGGGCTGCTAATCGAGATCGGTGCGCGGACGCATTATGTGTAATTCGAAAACAAAAAAGCGATCGGTGAAGGCGGGGGAGGCTATTCGCCGGTCGTCCGGAGGTCTCGGCGCGGGCCCGGTGACGGGATGCGAGCCGGCCGACGGCCTGCTCCGCGGGCCTCCGGGGACGGTGGCACGACGGCTGGTCGGGCCGGTCGGGGTGGGGTCGGTCGGACGGGCCGGGGTCCCCGTGGCCGCGTGGCCGGCCGGTCGTGGCGCGGACCCCCGGGGATGTTCCACCGGGCGCCGCCCTCCGGCCCGCTGTCGGTCGGCCGCCGGTCGGCCGGGTGAATTCCGGCGCTCGGGGCTGGTGGCGCCCGGGCCCGCCGGGGCGGCGGTGACCGAACGTGGGCGAAGGGTCGCATTCCGCTGTCGGTCGCCGCTGGGGAGTATCCGCCGCCGATCGCTCGGCGGATATCGGAGCGGGTTCGTGGTCCGGCGCCGCCCGGCCCGGCAGGTCCGGTCCGCCGGCGTCCGGCCTCCCGGGCCGAACTCGCCGGCGCGCCCCGGGAGGGTCCCTCGCCGCGGGCGCGCCCGGGGGCCGGCCCCGGCCGTCCCGGGTGGGTGTCGGCGGCCGTCGCCGCGCCCCCACCCGTCCTCCGCGCGAGCGGCGGCCGGCGGGCCCGGTGCGGGCCCCGCGCGGTCGCGCTCGGCGTGCTCGCCGCCGGGCCTCTCCCGGGGGAGCGTGCCCCGGCCCTGCGGTCACCGCGGCCCGGCGGATCGCACCCGTGGCCACGGGTGCACCGGTGGACGAGCGGCCGCGAATTAATCGGTGGGCAACTCCGGGCGGCCCAGCTACTGTTCCGGGTGCGGGCGGCTCCGCGGCGTGCTTCCTTCTCCACTCACCCTGACAACGATCAGTGTGCCCCCTCTCCGCCCCCTCTTTCCTCTGCCTTCCTCTCCTCGGGGGATTTCTTTGACCCGAGTCGCCTCGACCGTCGTCGACGTCGACCTTGACTCCTTCCTGCTCCGCCGGCGCGGTGTCGTCTGCGTCCCGCCCGGCGACCTCCTCCCCGTGGCCGATCCCTGGAACGCGGACGGCCTGCTGGCCCTGGACGCCGATCTGATCCAGCGCGGCTACCTGCTGACGAGCGGACTGCGCACGGCGCTGGGCCGGTTGGCACCGCCCGCGCTGGCCGCGACCGGCGGCGCGCTGCTGGCCCGGATCGACCACCGCCTCGGCTCCGACCGAAGGCACCTGACGCTCTTTCACCGCTTCCCCGACGCCGTGCCGGACCACGCCCACCTGCTCTACTCCCGGAGCATCAGGGCGTTCCTGCTCAACCAGCCCCGCCAGCCGTGCGCGCACTGCGGGCGGACGGGCGCCGAGGCGGGCATCGGAGCGCTCGCGCCGTGCGCCCACCTGGTGTGCGGCGGATGCTACGACGGGCTGGAGGCCGAGGGCCGCGCCGGACAGTGCCCGCTGTGCGGCGCCGCGTTGGCCGACCGGCCGTACCTCGGCGAGGACCACCGGGCCGGCCGACTGGCCGCCGAGGAGTTCGGCGGGGACCGGACGCTGCGCCCGCTGCGCCTCGCCGAGGGCGACACCCTCACCGTCGCGCTGGCCGGACTCGACCGGCTGCTCGCCCGCCGTACCCCGCTCGGCCCGGAGGACCGCGAGGACCTGGGCGCCCTGCTCGCCCTCGCGCCGGAGGACCTGCCCGAACGACTGCCCGCGCGGATCCCCGTCCGTGAGACCAAGGCCGTCGTGCTCGCCGCGCTGCTGCGCCGCGACCCGGCCCGGGCGCTGCCGGTGCTCGCGGCGCGGATCGACACCGCGACGGACGTCCTGCGGCTGCTCTGGGCCTGGTCCGGCGCGGAGCCGGACCTGCTGCCGGCCACCGCCCGCAGACTACGGCTGGCCAACCTTCCGCGCCCGCTGCGGCGTGACCTGCTGGCGATACTGGACGCCCTGCATCCGGCCGCGCTCGCCGAGGACCTCCGGCGCCACCGCTCCGCCTGGCTGCGCGCCGGCGAACTCCTCCACCCGTTCGAGTACCGGCACCGCCACCCGACCGTGGCCGCGGCGTTCGCGCTGCTGCGCGGGACCGACCTGCGGACCCATCCGATCGGCACGCAGTTCGCCGAACCGGCCGCCCCGCTGCGGGTGGTGGAGTCCGCAGGACGCACCCGGCTCGCCCACACCGGATTCGCCGGGCGGGTCGAGACCCTGCTGGCGGCCGGGGACGTGTCCGGGGCGGCCGGGCTCCTGGCCACCCGCCCGGGCGAACTCGCCCGCCGCCTGCACCACCTCCTGCGGGTGCGGGCCGCGACCGCACCCGGCGAGGCGCTGCCCGGGGACGTCCTGCGAACGATCGACGCGGGCCTGCGCGGCGCCGCGCCCGGCCCGCTGCTCGGTGCGTACGGGCGGCTGCGCGGGGCCCGTGAGCAGGGCGAGCGGCGGTTGTACTTCCCGCGTGGGACGGTCTCCCTGGCGCATGCCCGGGAGGACCACGGCGCCCTGGTCCCGGTGGAACTGAGCGCCCCGGTGGTCGAGTCGATCGAATCGGAACTGCTGCGCCGGTGCGCCGGGGAGCGGTACGACCTGGCGGTGCTCGACGAGGGGCTGGCCGACCTGGTGGCCCCGTTCGCGGAGCGGGCCGCCGCCCGGACCCTGGTCTCCGTGCCGCGCGGCTCCCGGCAGCGGCTCCCGGCCGGCGATCGCCTGCGGCTCTTCCTGCACTGGATGCAGCCGGAGCACCTGCGGGTGGACCTCGATCTCTCGGTCGCGCTGTACGACGCCGACTGGCGGTTCACCGGGCTCTGCGACTACACCGCCCTCGTGCACGGCGACCGGGCGGCCGTCCACTCCGGTGACCTGGTGTCGGCCCCGCCGCCGCACGGCGCCACCGAGTTCGTGGACCTGGACCTCGGGCGGCTGGCGGCCGGCGGGTCACGGTACGCCGTGATGATCGTGTTCAGCTACAACGACGTGTCGTTCGAGCAGCTCACCGACGCCTTCGCGGGCTTCATCCAACTGGCCGGAGCCGACCGGGGCGCCGGGCACTACGACCCGAAGGCCGTCCGCCAGCGGATGGACCTGGCCGGTGACGCCAAGGTCTGCGTGCCGATGATCATCGACCTGGCGGACCGCCGCTACACCTGGACCGACCTCAACACCGGTGCCGACGGGGGGTTCCACAGCGTCCGCCGGTACCACGAGGAGGTCGGGCAGCTCTCCCGGGACGTCCTCGCCCACTTCTCCCCGGGCAGCCGCGCCACGCTCTGGGACCTCGCCTGCGCCACGGCCGCCGCGACCACGGACGAGGTACTGGTGCGGGGCCGGGACGCGGCCGGGAGCCCCCGGATCTGGCGACGCGGTGCGGGCGAGTCGGTGGAGGACTTCGCCGCCAGGCTCCGGAACCGGCGCGGCGAGGACGGGCCGGCCGCGGCGGGGATCACCGAACTTCTCTCGGCGCGACGGGCGTTCGTGGCCCTGGTGGACGGGGACGTGCCGGCGCCCGAGAAGCTCTCCGGGGTGGCGTACCGCCTCTACCCCGGCCCCTTCGATGCGGCGCCCGAGGAGCTGGAACGTCTCACGGCGGGTGACCTGGTCGCCCGCTTCGGGCCCGGGTCGTAGCCGCCGGGGCCGTCCGTCCCGGCCCGGCGAGCGCCGGTCCGGTGGCGGGCGGGCCGGCGGGCGTCGGTCTGCTGGGCGGGCTCGGTCCCCGGGGCCCGTCGAGGCGGCGACCGGCCGCCGCCTCGACGGGAGGCGCGGCCGGTCGTCCGGCCCCGGTCACGGTGGTCCGGCCCCGGTCACGGTGGTCCGGCCCCGGTCACGGTGGTCCGGCCCCGGTCACGGTGGTCCGGCCCCGGTCACGGTCGTCCGGCGTCGCTTCACCTCCGGCGCTACTTCACCGGTGCCCAGACCCGCTCCAGGCTCTGCGTGCCCGAGCGGCTGCGGTAGGAGCGGGTCCAGGTGCTGGTGGCGTCCCGGCGGGTGCGGTCGGAGAGGATGTAGTAGTCCATCTGCACCTGGTCGGGGGTGACGTCCAGGACTCCGTAGCCGTGCGAGTCCAGGTCGATCCACTTCACGTGCCGGTTGGCGCTCCTGAGTGCGGCGGCGGCCACCAGCGAGACGGTCTGCGGCGCGACGTGCAGGAAGTCGTCCACGTTGTCGGAGGTCACGGACGTGACCACGAACTCGGTGGCGACACTGCCCGAAGCCGGGTAGGTGGCGGCCTCGTTCGGTACGTCGGCGGCCCAGGCGGAGTGGATGTCGCCGGTCAGGAAGACGGTGTTGCGGATGCCCTGCGAGGTCAGGTGGCCGAGCAGCTCGCGCCGGTCGTGGGTGTAGCCGTCCCACTGGTCCGGGTTGATCGCGAGCCCCTCCCCGGGCAGGCCGAGCAGTTTGGCGACCGGACGCAGCAGGTAGTCCGGGAGCGAGAGGAAGGCGACCGGCGAGATCATCACCGAGTTGCCGACCAGGCGCCACATGGTGTCGGAGGCGGACAGGCCGGCCTTCAGCCAGTCGAGCTGGGTACGACCGGTGATCGTGCGGTCGGGCGAGTCGACGTCCCCGTTGCCGACCTTCACCTGGGCCGAGCGGAACGAGCGCAGGTCGAGCAGGTTGATGTCGGCCAGCCTGCCGTAGCGCAGGCGGCGGTAGGTGGTGCCGGCGATCGAGGGTCGGACCGGCATCCACTCGAAGTACGCCTGCTTCGCGGCGGCGACCCGGGCCGCCCAGTCGCCCTCGGTGGCGGGGGTGTGGTTCTCGGCGCCGACCGAGGAGGCGTCGTTGGCGAACTCGTGGTCGTCCCAGATCGCGATGGTCGGGACGGCCGCGTGCAGGGCCTGGAGATCCGGGTCGGTCTTGTAGCGGCCGTGCCGGGTGCGGTAGTCCGCGAGGTCGAGGATCTCGTGGGCGGGCTCGTGGGGGCGGACCACGGTGCCGGCGGCGCAGAACTCGCCGGACTTGTACTCGTAGATGTAGTCGCCGAGGAAGAGGAAGGCGTCCAGGTCGCCGCGGGCAGCCAGGTGCCGGTAGGCGGAGAAGTAGCCCGCCTCCCAGTTCGCGCAGGACGCGACGCCCAGTCGGAGCCGTTGCACCGCGGCCTCGCTCGCGGGGGCGGTCCTGGTCCGGCCGACCGGGGAGGCGGCACCGGTGGCGGAGAAGCGGTACCAGTACGCGGTGTCGGCGCGCAGGCCCCGGGCGTCGACCTTGACGGTGTGGTCGGTCGCGGCGGAGGTGGTCACCGTGCCGCTCGCCACGACGGCCGTGAAGGCCTTGTCGGTGGCCAGCTCCCAGCGGACCTCGGTGTCCGCCCCGGCACCCGAGCCGGGTACGGCGTCCGGGGTCGGCGTGAGCCTGGTCCACAGCAGGAGGCCGTCCGGCAGCGGGTCACCGGAGGCGACGCCGTGCAGGAAGGCGGCGCCCTGGCCGGTGCCGGCGGCGGCGCGGTCGGCGAGCGCCAGCGGCAGGGCGGCGGCCCCGGCGGCGATGGCGGTGGCCTTCAGTACCTGACGGCGACGCGGGCGGGGGGTGGCGAGCGCCACGGACTTGTCATGTATGGGATCAGTCACGGCGTTCAGGCTACCCGCTGGTAATTCTGTTGTGGAGAGGACCGACTGACTGTTCGTCCGGCCGTCACCCAGGGCTCGGCCGCCGACACCCCCCGGCGCCCGGCACGCCACCCGGCGGCCATCCGCGCCCGCCCGCCGGCATGGGAGAGGATGGGGCGTACCCCCGACCGAGTTCGCGAAGGAGCCCGTACCCGTGGCCCACATCGTCCTTTTCCACTCCGCCTACGGCCTGCGCCCGGCCGTCCACGAGGCAGCCGACCGGCTGCGCTCCGCCGGGCACCGGGTGCACGTCCCCGACCTGTACGACGGCCGCACCTTCGACACCGTCGAGGACGGCATGGCGTACAAGGACGAGCTCACCACCGACGAACTCCTGCGCCGCGCCGTCACCGCCGTGGCGCCGCTGCTCACCTCGGCCAACGGCACGACCGCGCCGCCGGACGGTCTGGTCTACGCCGGCCTCTCGCTCGGCGGCGCGCTCGCCCAGAACCTCGCCCTCGCCGACGAGCGGGCCAAGGGCCTGCTGCTCCTGCACGGGACCTCGGACATCCGCGAGGACGCGGCCACCACGGTCCCGGTCCAGCTGCACGTCGCCGAACCCGACCCGTTCGAGTCCGAGGACTGGCTGAACGCCTGGTACCTGCAGATGCGCAAGGCCGGCGCCGACGTCGAGGTCCACCGCTACCGGGGCGCCGGCCACCTCTTCACCGACCCCGAACTCCCGGACTACGACGCCGAGGCCGCCGAGCAGACCTGGGCCGGCGCGCTCGCCTTCCTGGCCGAACTGGACGGCTGACCGACGCGGCGGCTCGCGCGCGGCTCGCTGCTCGCTGGGCGCGGCGGCCGGAGGGCCGGGACGGCCCGGGGCCTCCGGCACGCCGGTCATCGGCTGTCATCTGTCATCTGTCAGGCGTTATCGGCTATCGGTTATCTGTCAGTCGTCAGGCGGTCGGCGGACCGACTGGTCGAGTCGGCGCAGCCGCTCCGATGAGGGTCCGGCCCGGAGCCGGAGGGAGCGATGTACTCGGGTGCGGTGCGTTCAGAGGGTGCGGTGCATGATGTGGAGGCCGACGTAGCCCTTCGACGGGTGGCGGAAGCCCTCCGGCAGGGTGCCCAGGATCTCGAAGCCGAGAGAGCGGTACAGCTTCACCGCATGGACGTTCGTCTCCACGACGGCGTTGAACTGCATCGCCCGGAAGCCCGCCGTGCGGGCCCACTCCACCGTGTACGCGCAGAGCGCCCGTCCGACGCCGCGCCCGGAGTACGCCGGATCGACCATGTAGCCAGCGCTCGCGATGTGCGAGCCGTTGCCCAGGTGGTTGGTGTTCATCTTCGCCGTGCCCAGGACCGTACCGGCGTCGTCGACGGCGACGACCGTTCGGTGGGGGGCGCTCAGGAGCCACCAGTCGCGGCCGTCCTGCTCGCTCAGATCCGTCGGACAGGTGAAGGTCTCACCCGCTCT